>NZ_LVJW01000003.1:1308658-1962988 GCF_001708965.1 Candidatus Thiodiazotropha endoloripes
TTAATGATATGACGGGCTACAGAAGAGGCATCCTCAGTACGTTTGGTATTTTCCAGTAATATGACAAATTCATCACCACTCAGGCGAGCGACCACATCGCCGGAACGTATGGCATGGAGCAGTCGATTGGCAGTGGTGATCAGCAGCTCATCTCCAGCATCGTGTCCAAGGCTATCATTAACCTCCTTGAAACGATCAAGATCTAGAAAAAGGATTGCCAATAAACTGCTTGTACGGTCTGCTCGTGAGATTGCCTGATTGAGTAATTTGGTAAACAGAAATCGATTGGGCAGTTGTGTCAGAGAGTCTTTTTCGGCTAATTGTTGCAGCTGTTGCTTCTTTATCTGTAGTTCGTCCACAATTTCGAGATGTTCTGTAATATCCCGGTAAGTGATGACAACAGCAATAGTATCGTCTATCGAGAGGGGGCTGGCTTGCAGTTCCATGCGTTGTGGTTTTCCATGAGATTGTTTTACGGTGTGAATATACTTTATCGGTCGGCCTTTGATAATTACGCTGGATATCATTTCCCGGGGAGGTAAATAGTCTGGATTTCCCTTGTCTCCATCGATCATTAATTCTGAAGAAGCCAATGATTCAGCAGCCTTGTTTTTCAAGATTAGATCACTTTCTGTGCTGTATACAAAAAGTGGATCGGCAACTGCATCTATTATCAACTGTAAATAAGACTGACTCTGACGTAACTTCGATAACAGCCATTCAGTAGTAGCCCATGCAATAATAAGTAGCAGCATCAGAATAATGCTAGAGAGCAACAGTTTTTGTTGGACATTATCAATTAAATTATCAATAAAATCCCGGCCGGTAAAAATACGTGCTATACCGATCAATGAACGTGAGTACTCATGAAACAGTGGTACTTCTGATATGAAACAGTCTACGCACTCATCTTTACCTCTGCTCAGGGGGAAACTGTCGGGTGCCACATTGACCATTGTATAATCTATTTCAATTTCGATCCTTTGGATCAATGGTGATGCGAGTGATGGGTCACGAATCAGTAAGATGCTATCCATAGCCTGCGTCAACTTCAATTCAAGCAGAGCTTGATTTGTGATGCTCAATGGTTTGCTTAGAAGGGTTGCCTGGGCTTCTGCCAAGGTGTTTGCTTGGGATTGTGCATGAGCCACTAATCTAGGTTCAAGCGTCAAATACCAATAGGTTCCTATCAAAATTCCGAGAGTAATACCAAGGATTGTAAATACCAGTATAAGGCCATGACTTTTAGCCAGTATTGAGGGTCCTTTATAGAGCCTGTTCCTATTCATCATATTGCTTTGCAATTCGTAGAAAAAAAGGTTTGTAGACCACTCCGGCTTTTTTTGCCTGGGTCAAATTGATATAAGGCAGGATTCGGTCTGTAACATAAATACCTGCTACAGCGCCACGTTCAACATCGCCGGAAAAGGGTGAGAATACCGTGGTTCGTTTATTTTCAACCCAATTGTTGAAGATTTCGGATTTAATACCGGGTGTGGCTACAAAAAGTGCTGCAATTGGGGAGAGATCCGGCTTTTTTCTGTCAGAGGTAGAGACAATTTCGACTTCCAGAGGAAAGTCGGAAATTGTTTTCAGTGCCAGCAGTCCTGCGGATACAGCCAGAGCGACATGTTGCTGGTTATCATGAAGAACAAGAATACGTAGTTTTCCAGTTACTGATAATTTGTCAGCCAGAGCGAGATCTGCTCCGAGACAAGCAGGCAAAAGATTGATAGCAACATTAAGTCGTTGCTTATCTTCAGACCAGAGGATATCTGCAAAACAAATCCTGGAAAGCAACAGTATGAGTAAAAGAAAACCTCTCCAAAGGGAGTGTATCTTTTCACTGCTGGTAGTTTTAGTCTCCATGATAACCAGTCAATGGATAAGTTCAGGGTTCGTTACCGCTGACCCAAACAAACAGCTTGGCTGTAATATTATTATCAGCCTGGTAGGTAGCAATCGAAAACAGGCCATCCGGTGCTGCTCTTCGACCCTGTGAAATAATCAAATCTCTCTCCTTGTGCCTTGATTGGCAAGTTTTCATAAGCAATTGGGCGCAACAGTGCAGTATTAAAAGGCCCGTTTATTGTATGTCGTAATTCAAAGATAACCACCAGCGTCGTCCAGGACGATGATAGTCATCGGGGTAGGGTAAAAATGCATCTCCTTCAAAATTGGTCGTCAGTTGTTGAGGATATCTGACTGTTTCATCAGTCAGGTTTTTAATGCCAAAAAGAAACTTCAAACCAGCTATGGAGCCATAGTGACCTATGGTTAGATCATATTGTGTGGTAGCTGATAAGCTGGAGCGGGAATCGAGATTAGCTCGGCTACGTTCACCTACATAGGATATTTGCAGTGAGGTTGACCAGTTCTCTATAGGTTTCCAGATTATTCCCAAATTAGCCAGCCACTCGGCACCACCAGGCAGATCTTCTCCACTGTCCTTAAAGTGGGCATCTACAAAGGAGAGATTACCGTCCAATTTCAAGTTATTTCCAAAGCGTTGTTGATACTCAAATTCAAAGCCTTTAAGACGTGCATTTTCAGCATTGATGTAGCCACCGAAATTGATTTCATCAAAGACTATTGGATCAATGAGATCTGATTGAAATAATATAAAATTACTGCGCCAGTCATTTTTTTTGATGATATAGGCAATTTCAGTGCTGTTGATTGCGCTTAGCGAAACTTTACCTTTTCCCGGGTTTTGTAATTCATAGAAAGTGGGGGGGCGGAAACTTCTGGCATACTGCAGTTTTATGATGTTATCAGGTGAAACCCGCCAGACACCGGCTAATCTTGGGCTCGTTGGGTTGTCGAGATCGCTGTAGTCGTCGTAACGTAAGGTGGCCGTTAATGTAAAAGCATCACTGTAACGAAACTGGTCCTGTGCTATCAAAGTGAAAATGTGCCTTTCCCGCTCAGTATCAATCCAGTTAGGGGATAGCTCAAATGGGAGGTCAGGCCACTCCCAGCCAGCTTCCTGAATCGAGGTGTCTGTGGATTTAACAGTCAGAAACATTTCATGTTGAGTGTTCGGTTGCCAATAGATATCGGCAGCAATTTCATATTTTCTCTCTTTGTAATGGGAATCTAGATAAATAGGGTAGGGAGTAATAAAGCCTGCAGGGTAGATATAGAGTTGATCCCTGTCACGTTCATGTTCCAGAATCTCAAATGTGATTTCTGTGTGAATTTTATCAGTGAGTTTGTGTTGATTACCGAAACGATAAGAGCTGTATGTCTGTTTGGATGCCAGGCGGCCGTCTGCAGGAGGAAGGAAATGGTTTATCCCAAAATGATCACCATAGGCATCATCAAGTAGTTTTGCAGAGGCAAACCATCCCTGCCATTTCAAGTTAAAAAATATACCCTGATATTTTTTTGCTTCGTTTGTTGGTCCAGGTGCATTCGAAAGTTCTCTCTGACCAGTGTGGTACCAGGCATCCTCTTCAACCTCCACATCATGACCATCGCCTTCAAGCCCTGAGATATTGATTGAGGCAGTCAGATCGTTGTTGCTGTCGTGCCAGTACCAGTAACCACCTAAACCAGAGTGAGAATCATCTTCATAATGAGTATGTAAACCAGTTGAGGCTTGCTTGGTAAGGATATTGACAACACCGGCATAGGCATACTCACCATAAACGGATGCCCCAGCACCGCGAATTACTTCAATACGCTCTATCTGTTCAATCGGTATGTTGAGGGCCGGATTGGCCGTTCCCAGTAGAGTGGAATTCAACGAAACTCCATCGACGAGTATTTTTACATTTCCTGAAGCATACCCATGTCCAACTCCTCTGCTGAGCATCTGTTTCTCACCTGTGAATTCCATTCCTAAACTGATACCGGGTACTAGTCCGAGCGCTTCCCAAACAGTTCTGGCTCCGCGAGCCAAAAGTTCATCCCCATAGAGAATGCTCGCCAATCCGGGAATATAGTCAGTGTTCATTCTACTTTTGGTAGCCAATTCGGTCTGACTGTCCAGCAAGGAGAGTAAATCACGCATCTCCTGTTCTTCACTGGCATCAGAGCCGCTGGCCTGACTGCAGTAACTAATGAGCAGAGTGCTGAAACAACGAGGTAGGAAGGATGGAAAATGTATGAATCTCGTTCGCGCGGATGTTGACTTAAACTGTGTCTTAGTGCTTGGGCAGGAAGTAGTCATGAAACAGGTAAATAACCTTCAGAGACCAACTAACCACGTCCTGCTGACAGCAACAGTACTGATATAAACGCAGTTTATAAATTGGTGTGCTGTAAATTCCACTATTTCAATCAGATTATGGCACGAAAGGAGGGATATTGAAATCTGCTACTATGGGAATTTCTTTAATTCCTACAGTAGGATGGTAGGAAACCATAGTTAACCAGGTGGTAGGGTATTTGCAATATTCATGACGGTCACTCTGGATACCAATTTCGTACAAAAATAGTTGGTTATGGATACGTGATTAACCGATAGTAAGTAGATTGGTTGAGTTCAATAGTGTGTAGATGAGTGAAGCAAGCAGTCCGGCAACAGGGAGTGTGATTACCCATGCTATGAGGATGCGTATAAATGTCGATCGTTTGACCAGCTCTTTACGATGGAGTTTGTTAAGTGACTTTCTGTCTTTTTCAGTGATTTTCGAGATTATGTCACTTTCATTGAGTCCTTTGAGGAGCTTACCCTTTTCGTGAAATGACGATTCTTTAAACTGATGAATGAACTTGTCAATCTCCTGCTGATTTTGTTTGGTTGCATGGCGCCTTAAAATTTCCATGGAGACTGCATATCTTTTTTTCAGATTTTCACGCAGAAAGCCAATTCCGAAAATAGCACCAACGGTAGTATGGGTGCTACTCACAGGGATACCCAGGAGGCTGGCAAATAGAACCGTGATAGTTACAGAGGTGACAACACAGAATGCCCTGATTTGATCAAATTCAGTAATTTCAAAACCAATGGTTTTGATCATACGTTTTCCATACAACACGATTCCCAAGGGAATTCCGATTGCACCAATCAGCAACACCCAGGTAGGTAACGCTGAATGATTTATACTCTGGTCAGAAACCAATGCCTCTTTTATGGCAATGACAGGACCTATTGCGTTGGCAACATCATTGGAACCATGGGCAAAGCTCAATAATCCTGCAGCGATGAGAAGTGGAATGTTGAAGTGACGGTTAACAGCGGATTTTGTATTGGGTAGGAGTGCTACATGTTGTTTGATGATTGGTTTGATAATCAAAAAAATACCCAAGCCAACACTCAAACCACAAAGCAGAGCGATATCTAACTCCGTCCGCCAACTACTTTTCAATCCCTTGGTAAGTAGATAGGTGGTAAACGTGAAGGCCATTAAACCCACAAACACCGGAACCAGCCTTTCTGTAGCGCGCGACATATCAGTATGGTAGGTGATATTGCGCTTGATCAGATAGAGAAGTAGTGCAGCAATTGCACTACCCAGCAGGGGAGAGAGGATCCAGCTGATGGTGATTGTCCCCAGCGCTTGCCAGTTGACAACGGCCGCTCCGCCAATAGTAATGCCGGCACCGAGTACAGCGCCAACGATCGTATGGGTAGTGGATACCGGAGTACCTGTTGCGGTCGCAATATTCAGCCAGAGACCACTGGCAAGCAGAGCACTGATCATCACCAGTACAATCTCTCTGGCGCCTCCAAGTTGCTGTTGCTCTACAATGCCGTGCTTGATTGTACTGATAACTTCACTACCCGCGAGGAACGCTCCGAAAAACTCAAATATGGCCGCTAATACAACAGCACCGGAAAGAGTGATTACCGCAGAGCCAACCAACGGACCGATATTGTTTCCGGCATCGTTAGCCCCAATATTGAGTGCCATGTAGCCACAGATTATGGCGGTCATCAGTATCAGGTCATGTCCACCCATGCCGTTGAAAAAAAGGTGGGAAGAGAAGGCAATCGCAACAAAAAAAACTACCGCAATCAGATGATGCAGATAGTAAAGCGGATGGTAGGATGAGAGCGATTTGCCACGAAAGTACTGCATCATCTTAATCGGTATTGTAAAAGCCTGTTAACATCGCGGATTATCGGTACTTGGGTCAGCTGCAAGAGAATGTCTTGGCTGTAGCAGTTACTGCGGATCAGCTGACTGTTAAAGCGATAAGACAATATGCTAGTTTGCACTCTGCATATCACGTATGAATTCGTCTGAACGTTTTATCGATTGGTTCATTCGATTGATCAGATTGGTGATATCCGCTTTCAGATTGCCGAACTCTCCACGTAGGGAGCCGATGGCCTGGGCATTCAGGTTATGTTTCAGATAGAGTACGTTATCACGGAAGTTATTGAGTACGGGCTGCATGGTCTTCTCAGCCTGACGCATGGATTTGAGCATGCTCCTGTAGCGGCTCTTGGTTTTGCTCAGCTGTTGTTTACTGGCGGCTTTTAATTTTTGATTTTCGTAGAGTTCTAACTCTTCCTGCCACTCTTCAAACAGATCCTCTGCAACAGATTCGACCTTGTCAATCCGGTCAGTGACCTCTTGAGCCGCACTCTCACTCGATTCAAATTCGTGGTTTAGATCGTCATAGGCCCGTTTTAAATCGCTCTCTTCAAGCCGGATAACCGATGCAAACTGGTCAAGTGCTGACTTGAATTGCTCCTGGGCATCAGTTTGGGCATCTTTGGCAGCTTCAACCCGATCAACCAGTATATCCCGTTTGTGATAGCCGACGCTCTCCATCGTATCGTAATAGACACTGGAGCAGCCGGTGAGCAGAATCAGTAACAGAGCGATATACGGGCTGCGATATTGGTCAAACATTTGAACTTATCCTCTCGGAATCTGTTAGATTGGCAATTCTGCCACAGACTATACGATTGAAGCGATGCCACTTGTACTCATTTACAGGAATTTAAACAAATTTAATACTCTGCGCCAGGCCAGCCGCGATTAAATTGCAAATTATATAAGTCAATGATATATAAGCAAAATATACTGTTGGGGGCGTTGTTTATCCTGCTCTCTGAATTTATGTTTGCCTCTATGGGAGCTGTTGTAAAGCAATTGACACAGAGCCTGCCTAGCGAAATGGCTGTGTTCATGAGAAATCTCTTTGGAGTCGCGCTACTGCTGCCTCTGGTCTGGGGCAGTGGCTTTGTCAGCTTGAAAACCCAGGTGTTTCACCTTCATCTGCTGCGATCTGTCGCTGGCGTTTCCGCCATGTACTGCTTTTTTTATGCACTGGCCAATCTACCTCTGGCCGATGGCATGCTACTGAAGATGACGTCACCACTATTCATGCCGTTGATTGCCTGGTATTGGCTGAGTGAACCTATGTATCGCACTGTCCTGCTGGCGATTGGAATCGGCTTCGTCGGTGTCATTCTGGTTCTGAATCCAGGTGGAGAGTTCAATCAAATCGCCCTGATCGGACTTTTAGGGGGTGTTTTCGCCTCATTGGCCAAAGTCAGCCTGCGTAGATTGGGTAAAACCGAGCCCTCAGTCAGAGTGGTCTTCTACTTCGCACTGTTGAGTTCATTGATCTCCGCAATACCGATGGGCTGGAATTGGCAACAACCTACAGTCACTGAGTGGTGGTTATTTGCACTGCTGGGAGTGTTCGGCACATTAGGCCAACTGTTATTGACTCGTGGATATGCTATAGCGACAGCAGCCAGAGTAAGCCCATTCACCTATACATCTGTCCTGTTTGGAGCCGCCTATGGCTATCTGTTCTGGGGAGAAACCCTGAGTCTGCAGTTTATATTTGGCGCATTACTGATCGGATTGGCTGGAATTATCGCACTTAAGGGTGGCAGGGAAATCAATGAAAGATTGGCTAATGATGCGATAAGTAATTGAATAAAATAGAAAATAATAGATTATTTTTAGGTTTTGAATATACGTGCCTGGTGTCCGGTACACTGTTTCGGCTGAGATCTTGAGGGTTGCCTGGCGTTTTTTTAAGCTTATTCGCAGAAACAGGTTATTTCAGCGGAAATCCCATATACTGGGGTGATTCTCTCGTAAGCTGTGGTTATCATTCACAGCCAAATAACAATCAAATTAGCATTACTTTTAAGGATTGAATCGACCCATGTCGATGAATTGGTCACAACTCTTATCCCGCCAACGTCTTGGATCGAAAGATCAACCGACCAGTACAACATCCCGCACAGATTTTCAAAGGGATTTCGATCGTATTGTCTTCTCATCCGCCTTCAGGCGTATGCAGGACAAAACGCAGATCTTCCCCCTCTCTAAAATCGACTATGTCCGAACCCGCCTAACCCATAGTCTCGAATCATCAAGCGTTGGTCGTTCTCTGGGTACCTTGGTCGGGGAACAGATTATCGCCAGACACAAACTGAAAGGATACGAGGCATCGGATTTTGGGGATATCTGTGCCGCAGCCTGTCTGGCGCATGACATCGGTAATCCACCGTTCGGACATTCAGGTGAAGATGCAATTCGTCATTGGGCGGAAACCGCTGACTACGGCAGACAGCGCGTCGCGGTGCTCAATGGCAGTCAACGGGAGGATTTTCTGAATTTTGAAGGTAATGCTCAGGGTTTTCGGGTGATCACCAGATTGCAGAATCGTGACAACCCGGGGGGGCTGCAATTGACCTGTGCAACCCTGGCGGCATTCACCAAATACCCAAGAGAGTCCTGTATCGGTAAAGGACGTTTTGATGGGGTCAGTGCCAAAAAACCAGGGTTCACAGCAGAGGATCAGGAAAACTTCGAAACCGTAGCCAAGGCGGTCGGCTTGATCAGAAGGGACCCTGTGTTGTCTATCTGGCATCGTCACCCGCTCTCCTATTTGGTTGAAGCTGCCGATGACATCTGTTATCGGGTAATAGATATTGAGGATGGTTTTCGTCTCGGGCACCTCAGTTATCAGCAGGCGCTTGATCTCTACAGTGATATTTTGGCTGACTCTTCGATTCAAACATCCAGACTGAAACGTATTGGGGGCAACAAGGAGAAAGTTGAGTTTTTACGGGCGAAGGTCATCAGTAAAGCAATCAGTGAGATTCTAAGCTGTTTTCTGGACCATGAGCCGGCAATTCTCAAAGGTGAATTCGATGATCCATTGATGAGCTCTATTCCCCATCGCCAGGAGATGGATCGTTTGATTCAGGTTGCTGGGGAGAAAATCTATATCGCACCTGAGGTAATCGAGATAGAGACTGCTGGTTTTCAAGTCATCAGTGAACTGCTTGAACGGTTTATTCCAATAATCGATGATGTCGCCGAGCATGGCACCAACGCCACGCCTAGAAGTCAGATGATGATTCGGTTGATACCAGAACAGTTTATCGGAGATGACGCCATTCCGGTGCAGGATGACTATACCAGGTTGTTACGATTGACTGATTTTGTTTCAGGGATGACTGATTCTTATGCCGTCTCACTGTACAAAAAAGTGACCGGAATCTCCTTGCCCGGTTAAGCGTATTGGTTAATTCGTTGGCGTAGTATGGGGTATGGTAACTGAGACTTGAGTACCTTTGCCCAGTTGACTCTCAATCGTCAACTCTCCTCCATGGGCTTCAGTGATCACCCGGCATAAGTAGAGTCCCAGTCCATATCCCCCGGTGGATCTCTGGCGGGCCTTATCGACTCGATAGAATGGTTCAGTCAAGTGTGTCAGATGTTCTTCAGCAATGCCTGCTCCAAAGTCTGTGACTTGAAAATGCCAGCCATCATTGGTCAGATGACTATGGATCTCCACCTCTCCTCGCCGTAGGTTTGTATGGCGCTGTGCGTTGTCCAGCAGGTTTTTGATCAAAAGCTTGATACGTGCTATATCCAACAGGATTAGTCCGCCACTCTCATCAATGTGACTTTGCCACTGGCTTTCAGCAAAATGTTCCTTTGTAACCGAATCGATCAATTGCCGTGGATCAGCCAACTGAAGATCCAGTTTGGTATGATTGGACTCCAGTCGTTCGGTCTCCAACAGTTCGTTTAACTGTTGTTCCAGCAGTTTCAAGTCCTGGATGATACGTTCCCTAGGCTCACCATGGTCAATAAGCTCAGCATTGAGCCTTACCCTGGTTAGAGGGGATCTCAACTCATGGCTGATTGCGAGTAAAAGTTGGCGCTTTGCTTCCAGCATTCCCTGTATTTCATCAGCCATATTGTTGACGCTGTGCGCCAACTCTCCCAACTCATCCTTACGCTGAAGTTTGATGCGGTATTTCAGGTCTCCTGAACCGAAATTTGCCACACCCTGACGAATGGTCTCGATTGGCAGAAAAAGACGTCGAACAAAGAGATAGGTCAGTGCGATCAAAAGCAGTACGACAGCAATTGTGATAGAAGCAATCCATGGTATTTGAGAACTAGTGAACTTCTGTTTGGTAATATACAAGGCTGTGACATTACCTTCTTGCAGTCGCATTATGAAACGGCTGGCTTGATGACTAACCTCAACAATACGTCCGTTTGATAGTTGGTGTTGATGAAAATCCAGGCTCTGTTCATCGAGGATAACACCACTACTGGACCAGCGGTCTACAGGTGAATTAATCTGTATATCGATGCTGAGTCTTTCTGCCAATGCTGAAGCAGCAAGAATATCGGGTGGTGCTCCAATCTGTTGTTGCAGGTGATCGACATACTCGACCAGATGGGGTTCCGCCAGTCGCTTGAACTCATCACGTATACCATAGCGGAAGCCAGTGTTGAGCACGAAAATAATCAGAATACTGATTATAATAAAGAGTATTATCAAGCGGATACTGAGTCTATGCCGAAATTTCATTGTGTAGGTTCTACCATACGGTAACCGGAACCCCAAACTGTCTTGATATAGTCCAGTGGCTGGATTTTTTGTCGTAGACGGCTGACCAGTATGTCAACTGACCTGGTGTAAAGATCTGCTTCGACACCCTTAATCGCAGTTAAGATCTCATCTCGACTGAAGACTTGACCTGGATGTAAGACAAATAGCTCAAGCAGTAGATACTCCAGATGTGTCAGATTTAAGTTTCGGTTGTTAATCGAGGCACTTTGTTGCACTTGGTTTAGCTGAATGTCGCCGAGTTCCTGGATCTCTGAAGTGGTAGCGTGAGACAGACTGCGCTTGAGAATATTCTGAATTCTGGCAACCAGCTCTCTGGGCTCAAAGGGTTTAGACAGATAGTCATCAGCACCGATTTCAAGGCCGATAACACGATCCATCACTTCTCCTCTGGCTGTAAGCATGAGGATCGGGATATCACTGCTTTTTCTAATCTGACGACAGACCTCAAATCCATCCATTTCAGGAAGCATGATGTCAAGTACGATCAGGTCAGGTTTGGAAGTTCGGAGATAGTCGAAGCCATGGGATGGGGTGATTACGGATTTCAGGCTCAATCCGTAGCGGGAGAAATACTCGCTGAGAGGTGCTGCCAGCTCCTGGTCATCATCAATAAGCAGTATCTGAGGCATCAAGCGATCCTGGTATCTGAAAGGTTTAGCATAACTTAATTGGTAATGACCGCCCAAACACTCTCTATCCTAGGGCCTATTGGATTAGTGTTAACAGGCCCTAGTTCAAGACAGGTTGTCAGGAGTAATTATCAGCCGTATAGATGATCAAATCGCCCTACAAAGGCATAGAGCAGGGCGACTGAATCCGTGGTTATTGTCCTGACAAACTATTCCTGATTTAACTTTGTAGGGCTATTACAACCGGGTCCGCAATGCCGGTGAGCTTTATGGTGTAGAATCATGCTTTGTAATTTATCCCGTTGATGCTGTTCAAGATTGTCGCTAAAGTCAGCGAATGCATCGATGAAATCACTGCTGATACTGGCCAGTTGAGCCTGTTTTTGCATCAGCAGGGTATGAGCTCGTTCCCGGTCGAGGCTTGATTGATTAAGTAGGTCGGCTGCCTCGTTAGCGTACATCTCCCGGTCGCTACGTAAAGTTTCAGCCATTGAAATGATTTCTACGCGAAACTTGTCCAGGTGAACTCTCTGGTTATCGGAGAGTTCCAAATGTTTATCCAGTCTCTCTGCCATCCAGCCAATTCTTGCCTCTGAGTTACTACAAAAGCCCTTGTAGCGTGCAATTGCAACTCCACTGATCAGTAAAAGTACAAGCAAGCTGATGATGATAATTACTGTTTTACTCATGATAATCTCCAGATAGGTGTTATGAGTTACAGTCAATATTCTGGTTTAAGGCGTGTTAAAGATCCTATCTGAGATGTAACCCGATGTAACAAGTTGTAACGGAAGATTTAGTCTAGAGGGTGAAAAATTCGTATTTGTAATAGGAATAAAATTCTTAGTCTATAATAATATTTTATGATGAAAGGATTGTTGCCAGATGCAAAGAAACTGACCTGGTAGAATATTTAGCTAGTAAATGCTTAGGATTGAATCAATTAGCTGGCTATCTCAGGTGAAAAGTCGCTAGGGTGAGGTATAATTCACATCATGAGTATGCCTTTAACCTGTTTTTGCTGCTCATTTTTTAACTGGCAATCCATTGGATCAGGAATGCCGTCGTATCTGGAGCTTGCTGGTTGGCCCAGCCTACTGATCATGCAGGAAAAATTGTTGAGAATTGTTATCAGCAAGTGCTTGTGATTGGTTAGAGATACTTGGAGCAGATAGAGATGATCCATTTTGAGATTGCCAGGTTCAGTACCCGTCTGTCCAGCAATGGCATCTGCCTTGGTAGAAGGTAGATGGGTAATAAAAAATCCATTCTTGTCGTCTTGATAGCAATTCTAGGGTGTCTTAGCCCGGTTGCCGCCATACCTTCATCCGAGATAGATAAAGTTT
Source organism: Candidatus Thiodiazotropha endoloripes (assembly GCF_001708965.1). Classification (NCBI taxonomy): domain Bacteria; kingdom Pseudomonadati; phylum Pseudomonadota; class Gammaproteobacteria; order Chromatiales; family Sedimenticolaceae; genus Candidatus Thiodiazotropha; species Candidatus Thiodiazotropha endoloripes. The sequence goes on from NZ_LVJW01000003.1 coordinate 1,321,446, forward strand.
ATCGTCTGCTTATTCTGGATTCTCAGGCTGGAAGTCCCTATGAGGATGTTCGAAATTCACTCATAGAGACGCTGATGGAAAGAGGTTATCGGCAAGGAGATAACCTGGAGATCACTCATCACTATATCGACAACAGTGTGACTTTGGGTGTGGATATTTTAAAGCGTGAAATAACGGAAAATTATGATGTGGTGTATGTCGGAGGAACAGTAGCCACAATATCAGCTAAAAACGCACTCTTCGAAAGTGATGTGCCTGTAGTATTTGGTGCACCTACAGATCCTATCGGTATTGGTGTTATTGACAGCTTTGACCAACCGCCAAAAGTGAATTTCACCGGTGTCAGTTATCCTGTTCCAGTTAAGTCAAGATTTTTGTTCCTACGTCAACTAATGCCTGAATTACGCAGAGTTGGTTTGATCTATGCCGATATGCCTCAGTCTCAAAGTTACAATAGATGGATAAAAAGGCTTCTGATGGATGATCCTGCCTTTCATGACATTGAAGTTATTTTTCATCCATTACCGTTGATAACTGGTGATGATGGAGATGAACAGATGGCAAAGCTGGCAATCCCCATTATCAAGCAGATGAATAATCAGGTGGATGCTTTTTTAAAGCCCAATGACCAGTTAGGGGCAAGACAGCATTTTGCAGAGGTTGTCAAAACATACGGAAAAAAGCCGTTGATTGGTCTGGTTAAGAAAGATGTAGTTTCTGAATGGGGTGCGACAGCCGTTGTATTTCCATGTCTGGAGAGTATGGGACGTCAACTGGGCGAAATGGTATATGAACTGTTTGATGGTGTCCCAATTGAATTTATCGAACCTAAATGGCCTGCGCATTTTGGTTATGCTGTTGATTTAAATAAAACACAGCAATTTGGAATAAATGTACCGGTAGGTATTTTGCAACTTGCAGGAAAAAATATTATTAGATGACTATCTTTAAGGAGAGCATCTAAAAATCATGAAAATTTTGATTGCTTCATACAATAGATTGCCACGAGTAGACGCTTTGATCTCTGAGTTGGGTTTTTCTATGGCATATATCAGGGCATAGTCAAGTCACTCGTTATGGGTCTAAGTAGAAAAATTCTTATAATCACAATCGGTATACTGGCTATATCACTGTTAGTCAGTTCCATGCTTAATGTAATTAGCTTTCGAAGTAAGTATACAGATGCATTGTTAACAGGCAGTTTTGGCATCGGATATAGTATTGAAAGCCTGTTAACAGAATTATTGGCTTTAGGGCTACCGCTCGATTCGCTTTCAGGTATGGATAATAAACTGGTGGAAGTGGTAGAGAAAAATAGTCATATTGCTTATGCCGGTGTAACAGATGAGCTGGGCATTGTGCTTTTCCATAGCGATAACAGTTTAGTCGGACATCACTTTGCGGATTCGGTAGCACGAAAAATTCTCAACGAGAAGAGACCAATATGGCAGATTTATGATCGATTTGATGGTGAAAGATATTATGATGTTTCAATACCGCTGTTTGATCATGATAAAAATTATGTCGGTGTTGTAAGGCTCGGGTTTCTATCGTCTATTGTTGATCGAAAGGTGGAAGAGGCGATCGCGCAAATAATAATCAATGTTCTGGTTACCTTCCTTGTTATAGCAATTTTGCTTAATCTGTTTTTACGACGTTCTGTCATTGATCCAGTTAAACAGCTTTCTGGGTATGCCGAATCCATTGCTAATGGAAAATTTGATTCTGAATCAACAATTCGCAGTAAAGATGAGGTTGGAAGGCTGTCGTATTCATTGCATGAAATGGGTGGAATTCTACAAAAACAGATAAAAGAACTGAAAAAATCCGGGCGTGAACTGGAACAACGTATTGAGGTACGAACTCAAGAGTTGGCCGATATCAATCAGGATCTGAAAAAGAGTAACGATGGACTCAGTGAAGCTCTAGAGAGAGAAAAAAAACTATCCGATGCGCTTAGAAACAGTGAAGAGCGCTTCAGGATGTTGTTCGAAAAAAGCAAAGCGATCATGTTAACGATTGATCCAGGAAATGGTGCAATTCTTGCCGCAAATCATGCTGCAGAAATCTACTACGGTTACTATATCGAGCAATTGTTAAAGATGAATATCGGTGATATCAACGTGTTGACCGATACTGAAATAGCCCATGAGATGGATTTGGCAGAACGTGAAGAAAGAAATCATTTCTACTTTCAACACGCATTGGCAAGTGGTGAGATTCGAGACGTTGAAGTGCACTCAGGTCCGATAGACTGGGGAGGCAAACAAGTACTTTACTCAATAATCCACGATATTACCGATAGAAAAAAGGCCGAAGCTGAGTTAGACAGAATCGCACATTATGACTCTTTGACCGGACTTCCAAACCGCCTCTTGAAGTCAGATCGATTGAATCAGGCCATTGTAAGAGCGAAAAGAAGGGGGAGCCTGGTGGCCGTCTGTTATCTGGACCTCGACGGCTTCAAACCAATAAATGATACATATGGTCATGACACTGGAGATTTGGTGCTTGTTGAAGTCGCCCAACGATTGGAACATACCGTCAGAGGCGGAGATACTGTCTCAAGAATAGGTGGTGATGAATTTGTCATTATATTGACGGAGCTTGAAAGCCAGGACGGTTGTGAATTCATTCTGCAACGTGTAATGCAGGTGATTGAAGAGCCCATAATACTTCAGGATGTAGAATTAGTTGTATCCGCCAGTATCGGTTATACACTTTATCCTTCAGATGATTCAGATGCGGATTTGCTGCTAAGACATGCTGATCAAGCCATGTATGTGGCAAAGGAACGGGGTAAGAGCTGTATCCATCTGTTCGATCCAGAACAGGATCGACAAGTGAAAGCCTATCGTGAAAACTATGAACGTCTGCAAGAAGCCATTTTAAATGGTGAATTTGTCCTCTATTATCAGCCAAAAGTTAATATGTACAATGGTCAGGTAATTGGTATGGAGGCTTTATTGAGATGGATGCATCCAGAGCAGGGTATGCTTGCACCGGGGTCATTCCTGCACATCCTGACGGATACTGATCTGGAGATAGAGTTGGGGAGATGGGTAATAGACAGGGCACTGAAGCAATTGCAAGTATGGCAATCCAAAGGAATGGACTTAAGCGTGAGTGTAAATATCGGCCCGCATCATCTTCAACATTCCGGATTTGTTCATCATGTTAAGGAAGCGCTTATAAATTACGACTCTGTGGCTGCGAACAAATTAGAGCTTGAGATTTTGGAGACAACTTCCATCGAGGATTTAAGCCGTATAATTCAACCTTTGTTACATTGTCAGGAAATGGGTGTTCAGATAACCCTGGATGATTTTGGTACTGGTTATTCCTCACTGACCTATTTTCATCGTTTACCTGTTAACACGCTAAAGATTGATCAAAGTTTTGTGTGTGATATGTTGGAGGATCCTCAAGACTTGGCCATAGTCGAGAGTGTCGTTAGGTTGGCACTAGCCTTTCATCATCCGGTAATTGCTGAAGGAGTTGAAAGTATTGAACATGGAGCTGCCTTATTACGGCTTGGATGTCAGTTGGGACAGGGCTATGGTATCGCAAGACCCATGCCTGCCGAGAGTGTAGCGAACTGGATAGAGCAATGGCATGACGACACAGATTGGCAAAATTTAAAAAAGAGACTTGAGATTGATAGTAATACTGATATCAAAACAGTAATTGCTTCCCATCAACAGTGGTTATCACAATCTATTGAAACAATAACCAACACTGAATCCCATTCCAATTGGATATTTTCGGACAGTAACAGTTGTTCCTTTGGTCGTTGGTTCCACGGCGCTGGATATTTCAAGTATGGTCATTTAGAGCAGTATGGAAAACTCAGAAAGTGCCACGAACATATACATCTCTTGGTGGAGGAGTTGAATGAACTCTCAAACAGTGGTCAGCAGGAGCGTATGCTGCAAAAATTGGATGAGCTAAATGCAATGCATGACCAATTCGTCAATCAATTACAGAAGCTACTCTCAAAAATCGATTGAATATATTGTGTATATCTTGATGTCTCTTACTAATTGTTTGTTTTTAAAGTCAGTCTTATATGACGGTTTTAGTTTTATACTAGGTGGAAATTAATGGATTACGATAGGCGATTTTCCGGTATTTTACGCTTATACGGAAAACGGGGGTTTGATTTTATACGTGGTTCAAATATAGCTGTAGTTGGTGTCGGCGGTGTTGGTTCATGGGCAGTTGAAGGACTGGCTAGAAGCGGGATAGGTAACATAAGCCTGTATGATATGGATCACGTAGCAGAATCCAACATCAATCGACAACTTTCGGCATTAGAGAGTGAGCTGGGTAAAGCAAAAGTCAAAGTTCTTGCACAAAGGGTGGAGCAGATTAATTCGGAATGTAGGGTCAATGCAATTGAAGAGTTCGTTGAGGAGAAAAATCTACAACAGTTAATTGGAAATGAGTTCAACTATGTAATTGACTGTATCGATAACTACCGAACCAAAGCTGCTTTAGTTGCTTATTGTAAATCAAAAAAAATACCAATAATTACCGTTGGTGCTGCTGGTGGACAAATCGATCCTCTAAAAATTCGTAAAATAGATTTAAGTCGCAGCGAACAGGATCCATTACTATCAAAAACAAGAAAGCTTCTTAGACAGAATTATAATTTTTCTACTAATTTGAAGCGGCGATTTGGTGTGCCATGTGTATATTCTACTGAGCACCAGAGCGCACCTGTTGACTTAACATGTTTGGATAGTGATAAAGGATTTCAGAGTGATTTGAATTGTGCTGGTTATGGTTCTGTAATGACAGTAACAGCAACTTTTGGGTTGGTTGCTGTCTCCCATGTGCTGAGTTATTTAGCTGAAAAATAGATTATTTGTGAAACTTTTGTGCCATTGCGACAGTATAGGTTTTACCTTGTTTCAGTTTTTTATAGTCTCCAAAAATATCATTTAGGTTACGTTTCATGTATTGACGCAATCCATTAATAGTGACTACATAAAGTTTACCCCCTGAATTCAGTCTTGTGTATGCGTCATATAGAATCAGCGATAACATCTCTTTACCTACCTTGGCTGGAATATTCGAAGCGATTACATCAAATTTAGCTTTAGGGTCTATATGATCAAATGCATTGCTTAAAACCGCCTTTGCATTATTTAGATTGTTACGTACAGCGTTGGCATTAGCGTACTCAACTGCCATAAAGTCCTTATCTACTAAGAGAGTTTTGCCTTGATAGGCGCGCCGTGCCATATATAAACCGATAGGCCCATATCCGCATCCCAGGTCGAGGCAACTATCGCCAGGTTCGATCTCAAGAAGGTTAACCAAGAGTTGTGTACCAACATCAATTTCCTTGGGAGAAAATATACCCCAAGTGGAGTGAAAGATAAGATGCTCACCCGCTAAGTCGGTAGAAAATACGATATCCTTTCTAAGTTTATCCAGTTTGCTACTATCTTGCATACGAAGCTAATTGTAAGTTGATATTGTCGAAAGTGAAGTTTATAACAGAGGAGTTAAGGATGCTATCTATAATTTATTTCAGCTACTGATATCGAAGATTGATTCCAGTATGGTATTTGCATCATTGTAATCAATTGGAATCGGCCAGTAACTACCGTCTATTTCTAATACAAGTGAAGGGAAGCTGTATACACCCATCGTTCTACATTGTCCGATTTCTTTATGGAGTTGATTGGCTGTGACATCACTGCGAAAAACCTTTGAAAACTGACTGCCGTTGATTCCGATATTCATAGCCAGGTTTTCCAGTGTGTGATAATCAGAAGGGTTCATCGCGTTTAAATAATAAGCCTGTTGAATAGCGTAGATCATCTCATCTTCTTTTGACGAGTCGATCTCTCTTGCTGCGATGACAGACCTACAGGCAGGATATGTTGAGCGACGTGGTGTATTCTTCCTCCAGAAATCGTAATTGAAATCAGTGCCTGGTATTTTGGACTGGATTGTTTTCCAGGTTCCCTCTATTTTTCTACGCAAGTTGACGTCCATCGGTAGGTCAGAATCAGGTGCTAAACCACCTAAAAGGTATCTGGAAGATATTTCTGAAGGTAAATTATTTAACAATCGGTGGAGAGTGGGGCGGAATGCCCAGCACCAACTGCACATAGGATCATGTATATAATATAATTGTCGTTTCAAACTCATTTATTTTGAGAGAGTATTCTGATAAGTGCTCTTGGTTATAGTCAGTCAAGGATAATATGTATGGACGAAGTATCATAAATGATTATAGTATAAGCTCAATCAGAGTGCCGTTGGGTTTATTTCATATATGAGTGATCATTAAGCATAGATAGTTAAATAACTAAAAACCGGAATTAAGGATAATTGTAAAATAGTATAAAAATAACAGTGAGTGGTTAGAAAGGTCGGTATGAAATCAAGGACGAAATTCATAGTCATTATAATAATGTCATTTGTGCCTATAGCAGTAAATTCATCAGAAAAACATTGGCTCTCATTGGAAAGTGATGGTCTGTATATCCTTAAACTGTATGGATTGCCAAAAGGTGACTATATCACGGTCAATCTATTCTCTAGTGCTGTTAATGATAAGCAGACAGCAGCGAAGCAGTTTTTTACTTACACGGACAAAGACAAAAAAAGACTAATCAGAATAGATGCTCAGTACCATGTTCAACTGACAACAATACCGGGGTTGTCGGTAATAACAACAATGAGGCGATCCACTGATCAACTCGGTAAGTCGATACTTGTCCACTACCAGGCTTTTTATTTAGAAAACAAAAAGCAGATCTGGTACGTGAGAACAGAGTTAAACGATAGTTTGAGCTTATTGACTCAAAATTACAGTAAGATATTGGATCATGCATTTATAATAATGCAAATCAATAAAAATAGAGATGTGAATAACAATGGATAATATAATATGATAAATTATAAGTGATCAATAAGACATTGTATTATAAAGATAAGCTTCGGAGTAGGTGTGTTAAAAGCAGCGCTGTTAACTAAAATTGCATTTTGGATGACCGTCCTTGGTATTTTTGCGTTGATCACTCCAAATCCTGCCTGGCCAGAGTGGCTGGCTAGAATGGTTCTCTCAACCGGAATTGCTCTCGGCTTGGTTACAATAGGATTATCTTGGTGGAAAAGAAGATAGGTCGATTAGTTGTGTGATTCTTAGACATCCTTTCATTATTATTGGGTGCTATTAACCGAGAAATTCAGCAAAGATTACAATGGGTTAGTCTTTATGAAGAGTCTGGTGATGCAGGCTTTGTTTGCAGGCGATGCAGTATCTCTAGGCCCACTTTGAGAAAGTGGTGGCGTAGATATCAGGCCGATGGTCAAGAAGGCTTACAGAGCCACAGCAGACGCCCGCACTCATCACCCAACGCCATAATCACTATTGAGATGGAGACCTTACTTCTAGACCTTAGGAAATCCCGTAATCTTGGTGCAACACGACTTCAAAGTGAGTTATTGCGGCTCCACAATATTTCGCTATCACCCGCGTCAATTCATAAGGTTTTCAAAAAGCATCAGATAAAAACTGTCAAAAGTTTAGGAAAAAGTCCGATTTCATCAGGTATGAACGGCCCATTCCAGGTGACCGGGTTCAAATGGACACCTGTAAGATTGGCCCAGGTCTTTATCAATATACATCCATTGATGATTGCACCCGTTATAGGGTTTTACGCATCTATGAACGTCGTACGGTGGCAAATACACTAGATTTTAATGATGCAGTCACTGACGAGATACCGTTTCCTATTCAGCGTAAACAGACTGACCGAGGTAGAGAGTTTTTTGCGACCAAAGTTCAAGAAAAGTTGGTGGAACTGGGTATTATATTTCGTCCCAACAAACCAGGAACTCCTCATCTTAACGGCAAAGTTGAACGCTCTCAGAAGACAGATAAGGTAGAGTTCTACGCAACCAATGATACGTCTTCAGATGATCTTGATAACCTGCTGGCAGAAGGGCAGCACTACTACAACTGGGATCGTCCTCATGGCGCTCACAAAGGTAAAACGCCAATGGAGCGATACTTTGAACTATCTGAAGAAATGCCACTTTCTGAAGAAGCCAATGCTGACTATCAACCTTTAAAAGAGCGTATACAAGAAGCCAACTACAAGCTAGATTTGGAACTGGCCAGATTGAAACGATCTCTATAAATCACACATGCTGTTATACGCTATGCATAAGTTACATTAACCACACTTTGCAGAACAGCATCCTCACTGGCAAATCATGCTGCGCTCTCGCCTGTATCAATCGACCTCTCTACCTGTTCCAACAGATTTATAATGGTAGAGGATAGTGGTGCGATCTTAGTATAAAGTGCTTCAGCCTCATTCATATGACCACTCTCCTTTTTTTCTATGATCTTCTTGATTAATTCATGCAATTCATGGTGTGGTTTTTCTATTGAACGCATTTCAGGGATATCGCCATATTGATCCAATCCGTCACTGTAGTACCACTTACCCAAAACACAGTCATGATGCGAGACGGCCTCTTTGTGAGAGAGTGAGGACGTGCCATCCAGAAAAGAACGAAGTCTCGCCTTCCAGGCCAGGTGAGCCGATTTGGCAGCACTGAAGTCAAGCCCACTGTCTCCAGAAAACTTGAATTGTTGTATTACACTCTGAAGCGTAGAGGCGAGATTACCCAGTGAATTCACCGTTGCAGCTGTTGCATTTGCCTCATCAGCATTCAATTTACTGCTGTCCTTGATACTGCAGAGATTCTTGTTTATCTCTTCAGCAACAGTGCACTGCTGCTCAGCAGCAGTGGCAATTTGAGTGTTCATTTCACTGATTGTTTCAACAGCCTGATTAATTGTACCGAGAGATCGCAGTGCATCTTCAGTCAATTGAACATTTATATTGACCTTCTCCCGACCTGCCGACATGACTGAAACCGCTTCCTGAGTACCGTTCTGAAGCGACTGAATCATATTTTCAATCTCGCCAGTTGATTCGTGGGTTCGGGTAGCCAGGCTCCGTACTTCATCGGCTACCACAGCAAACCCTCGACCCTGTTCGCCAGCGCGGGCAGCTTCGATAGCTGCATTTAAAGCTAACAAATTGGTCTGCTCAGCAATGCTCTTGATTACATCAAGTACCCCACCAATTCTGAGGCTCTCCTGCTCCACATTGAGTATTGAGTCTTCTGCAAGTTTTACTTCGTCGGCTAGCTCCTTTACAGCAACAGATGTTTTTCGAACAATAGTGCATCCACTGTGCGCCTCCTTATTCGCTGTCAAAGCGGATTGCTCTGCAATCGATGCATTTTTAGCTACATTGCTGATACAGGCGGTCATTTGACTCATTGCTGTTGCAACCTGTTCAGTTTGTACCTCTTGATTCAATATGCCTTTAATTATCTGATTGGTATTATCGGAGGTTTGTGCCACTGACTCTATAACAGATTCAGTTGAGTGGGCGGTTTTTTTGATTAGTTCACGAATCTTGCTGACAAAAACATTGAAACTAGAGGCCAGTTGGGCTAACTCATCACGACCTGACTGGTCTAGTGTGATCATCAGATTGCCATCTCCGTCTGCAATATTCTGCATGGTACTTGCGGTATTCATGATGGGTTCGGATATGGATTTGGCAATAAACCAACTAATCCCAATACCTAAGGTTAATCCAAGGATGAACAATGCAATCACCAATTCAAATACAAATTGTGTACTATCTCTTAGTGAGGAACTGGTTTGATTGATGGAGGACTGAAGCTGACTGACAAGGCTAGAAAGGTTACCTTGGATTGACTGAAGGTTAACGTTCAGGTTGTTACGAACCAGTGCAGCATCACTGCGCCACTCATCCCCACCATGAATCTCAAGCAGTTTGGCATAATGTTCTTTAAAAGTAGCTATACTCTCTGCAACCCCTGTTATTGAATCGAGTTGATCAAGCGTCAAAAGGTCTTCCATCTTTATCAGGTTCTGTAACAGAGATTCAGCCTGTGTAAGGTAGAGGTCAATATTATTAATATTGTTGTCACTTCTAAAAGCGAGGTAACCTCTAACACCATTAATGACCTGACTCCAGCTATATCTTAGTTCGCTCAGATCAACGAGTAACTGTTTACGCTCTTCAGATGAATATTCATCCACTTCTGTCAGGATCATTTGCGAGGCTAATTGCATTACCGTGCGATTGATCGGATTTATGTGCTGATTCGCATAGTCGATTCCAGGAAAATTTTTTTCAAATGATGAGGTCTTTTGTTGCAATAGTTTGGCCGTTGCTTCAAATGCTCCAATATCATCTCTGAGGGAATTTAAAGGCTGATTAAAGTCAATCTCAGGATTGCGTACAGTCGCCTGTCTGAGTTCCTGTAAAATATCTTTACAGTTTTTGATCGCTCTCGTGTAATTCTGCAGGTGGTAATCTTCTTTCGTTACCATAAAGAAACCAAGTGACGCGGTGGCCTGTTCAATATGGAAGGTGAGATCTTTCGCTAGTAATAGGGTGGGTTGGCTGTCTACGACGACCTTCTCGACATTACTGTTAACCCCGTTCAAACTAATTAAAGTTACTGCTGTACTGATTGAAAAGAGTGAAAGAACCAGCCCGAAACCAAGCCATAGTTTTGTTTTGATCGATGAAAATATAGAGACAACTTGCATGCCGTTCTCCTGGAAATACCCTATAAAACAATTTGTTACCTGTTATATTTATTATTCCGCCAGGTAAAAATGTTGAGTCCCTACAAGCCGCCTGTAGGCATTATTAATTTGCTACAACTTATCTGGAATCCAGAAGATTTCCTTGAAGAACCGCTGATATGTTCGTCAACAGAGGTGTTTCACGAGAACTGCTTTTGGTCGCACCGGTTTGAAATTATCAGAGACTCCCTAGTTCTATAATTGATTCCATTTTCATAATCAATAATCGACGTGGACTGAAAAAACTTTAAGAACTATATGACTGATGAGTCGAAGTAAAGGATTTCATAATATTCACACATGGCACTGAACCGAACTAAAACCTGCTACTGTAATGAATAACTCAATGAAAAAGCTGACTTGCTGCTAAATAAACGGTGTAATATAAACGCCATGACATTATGAATTAAATGAGTATGAGATGGCCGTAATCCGATATTTTACCTGTATGACTATCACCAGGAAGGGTTATGGAGTGATATTTGGGTTTTTGCTGTTACTGTTCTGTCATATGGGAAATGCAGGATGGTTGGAAGCGGTTAATCCGCCCACGTTAACGGCAAAAATTGAATTGAATGACCTTAACAAGGTGCAGCACAATCTTTCTGAAGCGAAAGGGAAGGTTGTGCTGATTAATTTTTGGGCGAGCTGGTGTCCTCCCTGTATCGAGGAGATGCCTTCACTGATCAGGCTTGTTGAACATATGAAGACAGATGATCTGCAGGTGCTTGCAGTTAATGTCAATGAGAATAGAAACCGGGTTGCACGTATTGCCAGCAAGTTGGGATTCAACTTTCCCGTACTGCTCGATGCTACTAAATCGGTAACAAAGGATTGGCGTATCACGGTTTATCCCAGCAGTTTTCTTATCGACAAACAAGGCTTTTTGAGATTCAAGGCGATTGGCCCTGTCGAGTGGGATAGTGAAGAGTCAATCGCTCAGGTTAAGCAGCTGTTGTCAGAAGCCTACCCATAGCAACAATCGATTGATTCACCGCTCCACCTCCATGATTTCAACTGGACTATTGATCAAAATGAGCTGTGATCAACGACTTCGAGCGGCTGCCGGCACTGAGTATTCTCGGCCAGCGCTCATACTCTGAGTCTTCCAGTTCCGGCGTGATGGTGACTACATAGACGCGACGTTCATGCTGCCAATGAGCAATCAGCCCTTGGATCCACTTACCGGAGGTAACGTCGAACCAGCGTCGCGCTCCTTCAAAATCGATCTCCATGAACTGGCGGATATCGAGTTTCACCGGTAGAGGGTGCCAGCGATCCCAATGCCCACCATAGATGGCATCAAGCCTGGCCCATCCGCCCAGCGGCAGCTTGCCAGCTTGTTGTTTTCTTCTACCCCAGGGCAGGAGTGCTATATCACCCTGTTTTTTTCGGACCGGCAGGCAGGCGCGGGAATCGGCAAATGCCGTACGGACATCTTGATTGTTAAAAGTGTAGTAGACAGCGGTACACATCTTGTCAGATCAGGATCATGGTTCAGGCTTCAGTGTGATTCATCAGAATCGTCTCTCTGTGGCCAAAGGGCTTCCAGGCAGGTGCGATCACATTAGGCATTTTGGAGCGGCCGAGCAGACGGGTGGGGGCGAGCGTAAACTCCCCGTAGCGTTGGTTGACCTCATCCATCGCCTGATCGAGACGCTCCCGCTGCTGTTGCCCAGGATTCAGGAAGTCTCTCTGGTAGCCGGTCGGCTTGGGGTCCAGGGCTGTGACCTGCACCTGAAAGCAGCCTTCTCCTGCCCAGTGATTGTTCAGTAGATCCTCACACATGGCGAGAATATCCGGGCCGTGATCCGTAGGTGGGTCACAACGGTATTTACGGCTCAGGAAACCGCCCTCAAGCCGCAGGCCGATATAGAAGTGGCTGGCGCGAAACTGATGTAGCCGCAGCCGCGCCGCCACCTTTTCCGTCATGTGTAACAGAAAGGTGTCGATAACCTCCCGGTCTCTGGTGTCGGGGGGCATGACTTTGCCGTGGCCGATGGATTTGGGCGCGTCGACATCGGTATGGACCGGTTCGGGGTCGAGCCCTTGGGCCATCAGCCAGATGCGTCGCCCAGGGTTACCGAAGCGGCGTCCGATTTCGCCGATCGGCAGGCGCTGCATGTCACCGCAGGTATAGACACCCCGTTCAGCCAGATAGCGACCGATTCCCCGGGCAATACCGCACAGTTCGGTGACCGGTATGTCAGCCAGTGTGGCGCGGGCCTGGCTGGGGGGGATCAGGGTCAGACCGTTGGGTTTCTGCCGTTTTGCAGCGTATTTGGCGGTGGTTTTATCGCCACTCACGCCGACTGAACAGACCATGCCTCCGGATGCTTCGGATACGGCCCGCTTGACCTGATGAGCTATCTGCTGGGGTGTGCCGAGCAGGCGTTGGCAGTGGGTGACGTCGAGAAAAGCCTCATCCACGGAAAAGATCTCCAGATCGGGGGTGATCTCTGACAGCGCTGTCATGATGCGGGATGAGATCTGTGCATAGCGTTGCGGATTGGCGGGGACCTGCCTGAATCCGGGGCAGAGGCGTTTCGCCTCTTTCAAGCGCATACCGGTACGTACGCCAAAGGTTCTGGCCTCGTAGGAGCTGGTGATAATGCAGGTTCCCTGGGCACCATTGGTGATGCCGATCGGAATACCCTGCAGCTCGGGATGGTCAATCTGTTCCACGCTACAGAAGAAGGCGTTCATGTCCACCAGGATAATAGCGCGGGACCAGTGGGTGTCTGGGCGTGTGTCGTCAAGTTGCATGGGATTCGTGTTAACAGGCCCTGGCCCTGCGAGAGGTTAGTGATACTGGCGGAGTTGACATACCAGTACCCCTTGAATCCTTACCCGGTCCGCGGTGTAGATCATGGGGGCAATCTCGGAATTCTCGGCAATCAGCTTGATACGACCGCTTTTGAGTCGCCTGAGTCGCTTCAAAGTGGCCTCCTGGTCGTCGATCAAAGCCACGACAATGGCGTTGTCGTCGGCGGTGTCACAGCGTTCGATAATCACCAGGTCACCGTCCAGGATGCCGATATCGATCATCGAGTCGCCTTTGACCTGGAGGGCGTAGCGGTTGGCGCCGGCCAGGTATTCGGCCAGATCAAGGCGCTCCTGTCCGACGATGGCTTCGATCGGTCGACCGGCGGCAATGCTGCCCAGCAGGGGCAGACTGTATTTGGACTGTTCCTCGTCATCCACCAGTTCGATACCCCGTTTGCGACCTGGAATCAGGCGGATACGTCCAGCTTCGGCCAGTGCCTGTACATGGCGGTGAGCGGTGCCTTTGGAGGTAATGCCGATCCCCTCGGCGATTTCAATCAGGGATGGGGCATATCCGCGCCGTTTCAGATAGCGGCGGATAAAAGCCAAGGTTTTATGTTGTGTGGCTGTGAGCATATACTGTTCTCTAAAAGTTCTAATCTCCAGTGGCTGAAGTATAGAACATTATGAGAACAAAAGATATGTCCTGATGCTATTAACCCGGTAGCTAAATACGTCGTCTTCAGCGGCCGGATTAATAGTATGGCGACACCTGACTAATGGGTGAATCAGCGTGATGCCAGGCTGTTGGCAACCGAGAGTGTCAGGAGGCCGGCAACCTGGATGAGGGTCTGCGGCTGGTGGCAGTGCAAGCCTCTGATATCACGTATGAATATCAGGCGCTAGGGCTGGCGCTAACTATCCCTGTTATTCGGTCGAGAAATTTTCTATAATTACATGATAATTAAAAGATAATTTGGGAGGGACTATGCCTAACCGAGTTTTGCAGCGTCTGGCGTTGGTACTCGCGATCGTGATGTTGACTCTGTGGGGAGTGATTCTGATTGTCGATCCCTATCTGATTGTCGGCTTTTTCAGCAATGAGCCGGTGAATCAGGCATTTGCAGGGATGATGGGAGCCGCCTTGTTGGGTTTGGCCTTTATCTCCCTGGCCGGGGTGACCCAGTGGATGCAAACGCCGAGGGCCTTAGGGATCGCCATGGGGATTCTGGTGGTGGAGACGGCCTATCTAATGCTGGGTAGTGGTGTCATGCTGGTAACCCTGCCCACAACGATCAGCCTGGTTACAGCGGCAGCGGTTGCCTTCTTTCTGCTGGTTTGATTGGTTCTGCTAATCTTCATATTGCTTAATATAGTTATGGTCTATTATTAGTCAGGCCATTGCTTTGGCAGCGATGACGTAGGAATGGGGTTCGGAACGTGCCCTGTTTCACATTTTCAATATTATAATTTTACGGGATTTTGGTATATAATTCCCAATATTAGCCCTGCTGTCCAGCTGGCTTGCTATGCTATTACATGGCATTTCACAGTAGGTATGCCATAGATTTGTCGTGTAATCGGATGGACGGCACAAACTCAGCGCCAGGTGTAGGGCACTCAAATCTTGTGTGGATTGAGTACAGGAAGGAGCCTCTCTGCCTGGTCAGTGACATATTGTTGCTCGGGGGACGTATGTCAGTCGATATGAACCTGTTATTAGTTGAAGACGATGAGATGCTGGGGGACGGCATTAAAACGGTGATGGAACGCCGTGGCATGAGTATCGATTGGGTTCGCGATGGGTTGTCCGCGATGAAATCGGTTAAAAGTGTTCATTATGACGTTCTGTTACTCGATCTGAATATTCCCTGGTTGTCTGGACTGGAAGTACTGGCCAGACTGCGATCTGAAGGTAATCAGATTCCGGTGCTCGTATTGACCGCACGTTCTGAGGTGGTTGATCGGGTAAAGGCACTGGATGGGGGGGCTGACGATTACGTAGTCAAGCCTTTCGATATCGATGAACTATGCGCCCGGATTCGTGCACTTCATCGGCGTCATAGTGGTCAGGAACCGGAAATGCTTCGTCATGGTGATTTGGTATTGGATCCTTCTGCGCATACTGTAACCATTCAAAACAGTGCTATATCACTTTCCGCAAAAGAGTTCGATATCCTCCATAGCTTGATGGAGAACATGGGCAGAGTCATGTCACGTCGCAAGTTGAGTGAGAAAGTCTATTGTCTGGAAGATGATGTGGAGAGCAACGCCATAGAAGTGCATATCCATCATTTACGAAAAAAGCTCGGCGACCATCCGATTCGTACCGTGAGAGGAGTCGGATATGTGATTGAGAAACCTGGTCTGCTCGCTAAGCGATAAAGAATAATTAATAACTATCAACAATCTATTAAGAATTATCAGCAAGCTGATTGAACTCGTTACTGATAACAAAAACTCCAAATGGGATTGTAGTATCAGTGAAGTGGTTTGGGCAGACAACGAGTATCTCGATTAATGTTGCCCCTTGCACATGTACGTGAGACAACATTGGCTGAGTATTTCACCAATCTCAATACAGAAACGGGATAAAGTATCAGTGTCATACCAGTTTCTAAACAGAGCTGCGAGCTGGCTTTTGTGACTTCGATGTGCAATTCGCCAAGGGAGTAATTGTGGATGTATCATACCTGAATCAAGGTATGCTCGGCATCTTCCGGATGGCTGATTAAGGTATCGGGTAAAACTGTTCAACCGGGGGGAGGTGAAATGATTATCCGCTCAATTCGCTTGCGATTGTTGGTGATGATTTCCCTCTCCATTCTGCTGTTATGGGGCACTACCTTTGGCTTTACCTGGTGGCGAACCAGCCGAGATATCAATCTGGTCTACGATGCGGAATTGAAACTGGTGGCAGAGCTGTTGGCTGTTGCTACGGAGCATGAGCTGGAAGAGCTGGATCTTGAGGATTACCAGATCAATTTGAGTGAGTCGGGTTACGACTTTCCACTGTTGCTTCAGGTATGGTCCGATGATAATAAACTGGTTATTCAGGGGCCTGGGACACCAGGTTATGTGCTTACTTCATCTGTTGATGACGGCTACTCAGATAGCGAATTTGATGGTGAAGGTTGGCGAGTCTACACCCTTAATATTACACAACACAACTACCGGATTCATGTTGCCCGAGGTCATGCTGTCAGTGAAGCACTGGTCAGTTCATTCGTTCAGGATGTGGTGAAACCGCTGCTGATAGTACTCCCACTTTCAGGCATGCTCTGGTTCATAATTCAGCAGGGTTTCAGGCCGTTACGCTCAGTATCGCGACTGATTGGTGAACGGGATTACGATTATCTTAATCCGGTAACGGCTGAGCATATTCCAGAAGAGGTGGCAGATCTTGTCGATGAACTGAATGCACTGCTGAAAAGGCTTAAAGTCTCGATTGAACGGAACAATCGTTTTACCGCTGATGTGGCCCATGAATTGCGTACACCGATTGCCGGTATGCTGGTACAGATGCAATCGAGCGTTACCGGTCGTACTGATGCAGAGCGCGAAAAGGGATTGACTCAAATCAACAAAGGATTGAATCATCTTAATCATGTAGTGAATCAACTACTGATACTCGCATCGATAGAACCGGAAAAAATCAGAATGCAGTTTGAAGTATTCGATCTGATCTCTGTAGCAGAAGATGTTCTGTCTGATATTTCACCAATGGCGCTCAGTAAACGGGTTGAAATGGAGCTGATAGCCGATGATCAAATAGAGCTGAATGGCAATCGGGAAATGATCGCTATTATGCTGAGTAACCTGGTGACCAACGCCATGAAGTTTACACCCAGTGGAAATAAGATTTCCGTTTCCATAAAGACTCACTATAAGGGTGTCAAACTTGCTGTTGAGGACTCTGGTCCGGGTATTCCGGATGATAAGAAAAAGTGGGTGTTCGAACGTTTGAACCGACTCCCTGGAGAGACGGAATCAGGGAGTGGATTAGGCCTCTCTATTGTTAAGGAAATTTGCGAATTGCATCAGGGAAATATCAACCTACAGGATCGTAAAGACGAGACTGGTTTAATTGTGAACCTGTTCCTTCCTCAGTTAAGAGAATCTTAAGCATAGACTGCTAATTTTTGCTTTAGTTGTTTCGCCACGCATGTCGTGCATGGAGCCTACATCTCACTTTATAGATGTATTGCATATAGGCGTAAAACCTTAATAAACAAACGACTATCAAGGTTATCAAGTCTATGAACAGAGCAAACAAATGGACCAGAGCAATCTTCTATTCCTTAATGCCTTTAGGGTTTCTGGCGCTAGCTTCCAACAATCTTTCTGCAAGTGATAGTAAAAGCAAAAGTGAAAGTGAGGATGAGTCTTTCACCATAAAGAAAGCGATATGGAAGTATGAAGAGAACCGGTTGATTGTAAAAGGCAAGGGTGGGGAAGACCTCGAAGTTGTTCTCATGAATGCGGCAACCGAGGATGTTCTGGAGAGTGTTGTTTCCAAAGACGATGACTGGCGCTTCAAAATCAAGATAGAAGACGACACAGATGTCCCCTGTAAAGTCAGTGCAAAACGTAGTGCTGATGGAACCATGGAGGAGATGCGCGTAAAGGATGCACCGGATAATTGTAAAGGTGATATGGGCGGTGGCGATGGCAACATGCCACCGATAGCCAATGCCAATGGGCCCTATGCAGGCAGCCCGAATCAGGCGGTTGACTTTTCAAGTGAGGGTTCCAGTGACCCGGAAATGGGTGATCTGGTTTATATCTGGGATTTTGGTGACGGTAACACCAGTAATGAAGCCAACCCATCCCATGTTTATAACGAAACCGGTATCTTTCAGGTGATGCTTACCGTGAAGGATGGCGAGGGTGCCTCTAGCGAAGTAATGACCGTTGCGTCGATTCAGGAGGGTGGTCAGCCAACTGCCGTATCGATCAACTCAACCAGTCAGAACGGTATACCGGGAGAACCGGTTCCAGAGCAGCCACTACTCAATACCGACGATTATCGTGTTTTTGCCGTCAATGACCTGGGCATGCATTGTGGTGATTTCGATACCCGTATTTCAAGTATTCTGCCACCGTTCAATGTACTTCACGCGACTGTGATCAGACGTGGTCTCGAACCGGAGATCCTGGGGCCCAATGACGTGGATGTTTACTATTCAGCGGCTTCAAATCCACAAGACCCGATCATTACGACTGGTCAGAATTCAGCGCAATCCGGTCCAGTTTATTCGAGCAGAAATGTAGCAACCGGCGAGGTCTTCAAGACCAACTTCTGGGATGTGGCCCGGGACGCCTACGATCCTTTCTATCCACCCGGTATTCTTCCTGCTTTCTATCCGGCTGGTCCGGTTGAGGATATTCTCGATCTGGGTCTGCCCATGCCAAACGTTGAGCAACTCTATCTGGGGGATTTCGGTCTCTCTGCTGAGCAACAGGCAATGCCTGGCCGTCATGGTCCCTATGTGGAAAATGCGCTTGAGAAGTTCGAGGCTTTTGTGACGGATCAGCCATTCTTCATCGATATGTTTCCTGCCCTGGGCCTGGATAGGAACTTCCAGTTCGGTTATGTGGTGGAGGATGTGAACTGGTTTGAAGCGCCTGGTATACCGATCAGTGCATTTGATGATTTCGGCCTGGAAAACCCATGGCCTCTCTATCGCGTCCAGGCCAAGCAGGGTGAGACCATTCTGGCCTCAGTGGATACCGTCGTACCAATCTCTGGAGAAGCCAATTGCGGTGCCTGTCACGGGGCGGGTGTTGATGGTGGAAACGGCCTGGCAACGTCAGCGTTAGCCGAAGTGGCATCATCCCTGGATGATCCGATGTATGAAATGGTGCCGGATGAAGTCAGTAAGGAGTATGCAACGGATCTTAATCTGGTCCGTTTGCATGATCAGAAGCATGGCACTGATCTGGAGAATCAAACCCCGGTGGTCTGTCAGCAGTGTCACTACACACCGGCACTCGATCTGGCGCAACTCGGTCCGTTGGGACCGGAGTTCGATCCCTATGGCGGTTTTGCCAATGGTCGGAATCAGATCTCCGTGAAGAGCATGTCCAATGTCATGCATAGCCACCATGGCAGCCTCACTGATGCGGGTGGAGAACCGATCTTTCCATATATGCCGGATGCCATCAAGGATGAGTTTGGTGTTGTCTCAAATCATCAGGAGCGCCGCGAAATACTGCAGGAGACCTGCTACCAGTGTCACCCTGGTCGACGTACCGATTGTCTGCGTGGCGCCATGTCCAATGGCGGTATGCTCTGTCAGGACTGTCATGGCGATATGATGCAGGTCGGCAGAGATTTTACCGATAAGGTTACCCCGGATAATCCAGGTGATTTTGTGCTTGGCGGCAACTTCTATGATACAACTGCCGATCCGCAACAACCCCGGGTGCCCTGGGCCAATGAGCCTGGCTGTGGTTCCTGCCATACCGGTGATGCGATGGATAATATGGCTGGTATGCCTGGCACGGTGGTGAACCCCGCCGATACCGATAGCAATCCGGACAACATCCGGCTCTTCAAGGCCTATCTCTCAGATGACGATAAAGCCACTCCGATCGTTCCGAGTAACAAGCGCTTTGCTGAAAACAGTATCGAGGCGGATAACCCGGCGGTAACCGGTCCCGAGGATCCACGCATCGGTAATCCCATGCTCTATCGTGTCAGCGTGGGACATGAAGGGATCTTCTGTGAAGCCTGTCATGGTGCAACACACGGTATCTGGCCGAACAAGCATGATGCTGCCAATGATAACGTGGCCGCCAATCAACTGCAGGGCCATAAAGGCACCATAATTGAGTGCAGTACCTGTCATGAAGGTGATTTAGGTAATACTCTCGGTGGTCCTCATGGTATGCACCCAGTCGGCAACACCCGGTTTGCTGATGGTGGTCATGGTGACATGGCAGAGAGGAACTCTGATGAGTGTAAGGCGTGTCATGGTCCTGACGGATTGGGTACCGTACTGTCAAGAATGGCAGTCACCCGCGATCTGGAGTGTGACTCCAGCACCGCATTCTGTCCTGATGGCAACAGTGCCACTTTCGAGAAAGGCTACATGGTAGGCTGTGTTGAATGCCACGAGAATGAAATAAACCACGATTGAGAATCAGGTAGTTTTACCCTTACCCGCGTGTTTCCCCTCATGCGGGTTTTTTTTGTCTGTTGATTCAGTAGCAACTCCTGAAGAGTTCATCAACCGAGAGCTTATCGAGTGTATGGATAGTTATGGCCAGGTCGATCGACTACTGTTTCAGGGAATAGGCCATGGCATAGGTGACCGGCAGGGGGCATTTCAATGCTTGTGGGATTTTAGGGAAAGGCTGAGCTGCCTTGATGGCTTTGTTGGCGGCTTTGCGTAACAGGCCATGTGCCCCCTGAATCTTCAGATCGGTAATATCACCATTACATGATAACTTAAATCTGACGCTTACCTTTCCCTCGATGTTTTTACGGCGTGCCAGGCTTGGATAACGCTTTTTCTGCTCGATGCTGGAAAGAATTTCTGCAAGATAGATCTCCAGCAGTTCTGCTATGGGTTGCGTTTTCGGTGGGGTGGGTTGTGCGATTTTCTCCACGGTATCCGCTTGAGTGGTTTCAGTTACTTTTACTGGCTTTTTCTTCTGCGGTGGTTTTTTGGTCTTGACAATTTTTTTCCTGGGACTCTTTTTGGGTTTCGGTTTTGTCTTAGCTTTGGCGATCTGCTTTACAACTTTCTTCTCAACCGGTTTGTGTTGAACTGTTTTCTGAGTAGGTTGTGAAAAGCTCAATTGAATCAACAGAGGATCAGCTTTGGGTTTGACGAGCTTTGCATGGTCGATCCGCTCATCAGACCAGTTGATCATAATCACCATATGCAGACCGAGCGAAAGGCAAATGGCAGCTATGTATCTTAAGAGCTTGCCGTCAATCATGGTTTTTCGGTCAGGATATCCAGCGATTCTGCACCGGCGCTCCGGGCGGCATCGATGATCTTGATCGCCAGGCCAAACTGGGCCGTCCGATCCCCCTTGAGTTGGACCACCCGTTTGCTGTTTGCATGAAGCATGGCACTGAGCTTCTTCTCAAGCTGCACCAGTGGTATTGACTCACCATCCAGCAGAATTTCTCCCGAGGGTAGCAGACTGATCACTAAAGGCTGATCTTCCTGGCTTGACTGACTGCTGATCGCTTCCGGCAGTTGTATGTCGATTGCCTCATCCTCGATAAAATGGGCCGTCAGCATGAAAAAAACCAGTAGTAGAAAGACGATGTCGATCAGAGGCGTCAGATTGAGCACATGACTGGAGTGTCTGCGATACTCATACGCCATCGGTAATATTCTCCCAATGTGGCGTTTGAGGTTCCTCCTGTTGGTTGAAAGTTGAGCAGCGACGTTCCAGTAGCAGAGCGATACAGCGAGTCATCGATAGTGCCCGTCTCTCCACAATGCCCTCCAGAAAGTGGAGCAATAACAGCAGTGGTATTGCCACGGCAAGACCGACACCTGTTGTGATCATGGCTTCCCAGATGCCTCCGGCGAGGGCTTGTGCATCCACCTTGCCACCAGCCTGCTCAATCACCATAAAGGCTTTTATCATACCGGTGATTGTACCCAGCAGGCCGAGTAGGGGGGCGGTATTGCCAAGGATAGAGAGGGTTCGCAGACCAAATGTCATCCGTTGTACCTCTTCATCGCGTAGCCGACTGCCAACCCCTTGCAGATCTTTGACGCCTTCGCTATCGGCCTGCACCATGGCTTGAATGATGCGGGCTTCCGGTCCCTTCAGCTCTGCGATTTGTGTTTGACGATCCATTCGCTCAAGCAGTTGACCGAGATTCGACAGCCATGTTTTGGGTAGGCGATGAAGGCGCATAAAAAGGAAGTAACGCTCAAGTACAATGGCCAGGCCTATCGAGGAGTAAGCGAGGAGTATCCATATTACAGGGCCTCCTTTTGCGATCAGTTCTTCAATGTTCATGGTGTAATCCATCCCAGGGCTGTGGCACATCCGATCAGGATGAGCAGTCCGACGCTGGTGTTTTCGAGGGCCAGTCGGTGACAATTCAAATGGAGCCTGATCTGCTGGCTGAAATGAGCAAGACCCGTTGCAAATACCAGGGTTGGCAGAAATACGGCACCCATTGCAAACCCGGCGCCTAAAACTGCACCGTTGAGCAAGCTGGCGCTGGTAGCCGCGGCGAGTATCAGGGTAGTCAGGGGAGCGCAGGGATTGAGAGCCATGCCGAAGCCCATCATATAGAGACTGCCAGGCAGACTCTTGTGTGCCAGAGGCGTGGGCTTCAGACTTGCGCTCAACGCATCAGGCTTTATCCCATGGACGGATTGGCAGGAAGATTGGCAGGCATTAGGCTGGCGACGAAAGATGATCGAAAGCGCGACCAATATGGTCGCACCACCCAGGAACCAGCGTACCCAGGGTTCCGCGATCATGTCTTCCACCCAGAGTCCAGCCCATCCAGCGGCAGCTGCCAGTAGGGTGTATCCGGAAATACGCCCGAGTGAGAAGGGCAACAGGGTACGCCATACGCCCCAGTCACGCTGGTCACTACCGGTAAATACCGGTCCCAGATAGGGAAGACAGGCAATGGTGCAGGGACCCGATCCGAAACTGAGGCCCAGCAACAGAGCAGAGCCAAAGCTCAGGCTGACAGGTTCGATTGGGATCATGAGGATTCAGCCCGGCTTTTGCTTCCTTTGTTGCCAAACCAGGTGATCAGATTCTGTTTTTCCCAATTGGTCTGCGCCTTTTTTCGCTTTTTGAAATACTGGGGGTCAGCTCTGAAGACCGGTATGAACGCATATTTTAGTTGCAGAACATCCTTATCAGGACAGAACTCAATGCAACGTCCGCAAAGTGTGCAGTCTTCAAAAGTGACATTCCGTCTGATCATGTCGGTATGGATTTCATGAATGTCCATTGGACACGCCTTGGCGCAAAGTCCGCAGCGATCACATCGTGGGGATGCATTTTTGATCAACCGTAACAAGCCCATTTTGCGAAATACGGCGTGTAGCGCCAGCATGGGACAGATCCGGCAGAAGGGTTGGCGGAGTGTCAATCCCAACGCGATCATAAGTCCGAACAGAAAGTCAGCGAATAATGTCAGGGTGATGGTGGTGGCATTTGCCGTATCGACATGCAGCTGCACGGTACTGCCGGTAGCCAGAGTTGTGAGGATTCGGCTGGGGCATATTTTACAGAACGGGTCTCCCAGGTCATGGTTGATCATCCCCATACCGGTCAGCAAAGGGAAGCCGAAGACCAGCACCACCAGAATGAACCACTTTACAGGGCGGATCTTAGCAACCAGGGATTTGGAGAGTGACTCCTGACGCTGCAAGCCGATTTTCTGACCGATCATCTGCAGTAGCTCCTGGAATGTGCCCAGAGGGCAGAGCCAACCGCAGAAAGCCTTGTTGAGTAACACAAACAGTACAAGAAAGGTGCCCAGGGTAATCAATGTGGGCATCACACCCATCAACAGATTTCCCCCTTTGGCAATGGTCTCACCAAGCCGGTGATCCATTTGGTGTTGGATGGGAATCAGGGTGCAGAGATCCGAACCCTGGAAATCGTAGGCACAACTGAGGGCGGGAAGGGCACCACTGATCTTCTCTTCCAGGTAGTAACCGGTAATCAAACCACCATAAACAAAAAAGACAAAGGCACTGATCTGCACCAGTTTGCGTATCACGGAGAGATTCAAGATGCTCATGCTTTTTTATCCCGCTTCTTCAGGTTTTGTCCCAGATAGCCTCCAGCGAGGAAGCCGATACCCAGTACCAGCACTCCCCACTCTGTGGATTGCCAGTGGCTGGGATTAACCCGGTAATCGGCAACGAGTTGGGTGGAGTAGGTGGTATCACCTTCCTGGTATTCACCGCTGATGGTGAATTGTGCTGACTGTTTGTTTCTCTCGCCTTCGATCAAGCCAGGGAAATCATCTGGAATAAGAAAAGTGACCCGGCCATGTTGATCGGTATTCAGAGTCTGTTCACTGCCATTTGAGGTACTCAGTGTCAATGGCTGATTCGCGACAAACTCGCCCTGGTATCGGGCCAGAAACTGCCAAGCTTGTTGACTGTGGTATCGGTAGTGTTCTCTAGGCAATGGATTCGGGACAATCTCAAACTCGCTTTTTTCAGCAGCGGTCAAGCGGACAGGATTCTGCTTACTGGGACGACCGAACATATATTGGTATCGGATAATCACCTCTTTATGATCACCCCAATCCTTCTCTACAACCAGAGCATGATAGTTGTCCACACCACTCACCGGCATGGTGATCCTACCCATTACCGGAGTTATGGATTGGCTTGAGAGATCGGGTTTTATATAGGTAATCGTGGCGCCATCCAGATTATCAATATGAAAGGTTTTGGCTCCCCGGTGGCCATGTGAGACTGCAGGCTTGCTGTTTTTGAGGTTCTGTGCCTGATCCGCTGCAACTACCCCGCTCTGGGGCAACACCAAAGCAGCCAGCATGATCGCCAATATAGATGGTTTCATGAATGTTCATCCTCAGAACAGATAGGTATAAGTGAGCATGGCATTTCGAGGTGCGCCAGCCGAATAGGTTTTATTGCCACTGGTACTTTTCTTCACTTCTGTGGCGTAACGCTTGTCAAACAGGTTTTCCACGTTCAGAGCGAGCGTATGGGAGCCTGTCTGATAGCTGAGCATCAGATTGGTCAGGAAGTCGTAGCCGTCGTACTTTTCAGTATTGGCATTATCGACGTAATAGCTGCCCCAGCTGTTGCTGCGGATAACCGCTTTTATGCCAAGTGGATGGTAGTAACCCAATCCCAGACCATATTGCTGACGTGGAATATAGGGGAGCTGATTGCCCGAACGATCGACAGGTGTTTGGCTGCGTCCATTGCGTACCAGTTCATCAAAATCTGTGAAGGTATAATCACTGTAAGCAAAACTGCCTTCTAACCAGATGTTGTTCGCAACATCGTAACGTCCACTGAGTTCAACACCTTTCTTTAAGGTTTCACCGGCGTTTTGAAACTCTGTTGTGAGATCCTCATTGAGGGTTGAAACAATCTCGTCAGTGACTGTGGTGCGATAGATTGCCAGGTCGAATGACCACGCCTGCTCACGCCCTTTAAAGCCCACTTCTACGTTTTGTGCAGTGGCCGCATCCAGTTTCGGATTGCTCTGAATCTCTGACTCGGAAGGCACCTGTCCGGATTGAGCAACCAGGCCATAGACATTGACGCGCTGATCGAGCGCATAGGTCAAACCCAGTTTGGGTGAGAATAGATTGAAGGTTTTATCGGTTTTTGTCAGTTCCGGTGTGTCAAAGAAGGTATAGGTCCCACTGCCATAGCTGTATTCACCAAAAGCGGTACTATCGATGTCAAAGTTGTTGCGGTCATAACGAAAGCCGAATTCAAGGTTAACTTTTTCAGTCGGTTGCATGGTCTCCTGAATGTAAAAACCATACAGGGTATTGGTGGCATCCTCCTCTTCAAGCAGATCGCCGGCTCGATCGGAATTGGTGTGTAGAATGGTTGCTGGTCCGGTTGGATTCCAGGCCGGTGGTGGTGCTGTCTCAACATCGGCATAGGTGTATTTCTTCGCACCTTCGGTGTTGTCCCGGCGGGCTGTCACACCCGTGACCAGAGTGCTTTCTCCCCACAGCTGATGTTTGTATGTGATCTCGAGATCTGTGCCGAGAACAGTTGTTCCCGGGTTGTCGTTGATGGCGCCGGTTACCGGGTGGTAGTGATCCCACTGATTGGCGTAGACACGTGGCTTGAGTGTGAGATTGTCCATCTCCTGTTCATAGCGGGAGTTGAAAAACCAGATTGTGGAATAGCGCCCACTGTGCTGCCAGGGGCTGCTGGTGGTATCTTTCTGTTCGCCGGTGTCAAGGTAGCGCTCGAACTCTTCATCATCCATGGAACCGGGTAGTTGCAGATCCGCTTCATGGTAACTCAGTTCTGACTCCAAGGTACCACCGTTGTCCAACAGATAGCCGTGTTTCAAAGCCAATTGCTTGGATTCGAATTCGTTCCAGTCCCGCCAGTCGTTGTCTGTTTTACGATAGGAAGCAGTGATCGATGCGGCGTTATAGTCATTGATATCACCAGCCAGGCGGCCATGCAGATTTTGTTGTCCAAATTCACCGGCTCCCAGTTTGACCCGGTTACTGTCCGTGTCGAACACTGATTTGGAGATGATCTGGATTGTGCCGCCTGCAGAGCCAGCACCAAACAGTGAGCCAGGCCCTTTTGTTATCTCGATGCGTTCGATATCCTGGGTATCGATGAAATCAAACCGGGAAAAGCTGTCGGGGTCTGTCATTGGGACCCCATCCCGGATGACCATGATCTCCCGCACCCCGTAGTTGGCTTTCTGTCCGGCGCCTCGAATAATCAGGCGGCTGTCGTAGGCAGAATTCTTGGAGTTGATCAGAACGCCGGCGCTCCCTTGAATCGCATCCTTGATATTGAACATTTTCTCGCTTTCGATACGTTCCGAATCGATGACATCGATCGATCCGGCAACCTCTTTGGTTTTTCGCTCGATCCTGGAGGCTGTAACACTGATGACGTCGAACTCCTCATCCGATGTGCGGTCTTCTGCTTCATCTGCGACAGCGAGAGGTTGGGTGGTAATGGTCAGAAAAGATATGAGTGCAAAGTTGATACTGTTTTTAGGTAAAGACTTCATAAATTAGATTCTGCTGTACATGTTAAAAGGTTGCTAATGATCATCATCCGGATGATCAATCACATCGCTGTTCCAAGTAGTCACAGAATAAAGTTATAAAGTTATCGAACTTTTATCTCTGTTCCCGAGTCCGAATCGAAATCCGGCTGACTGCTTTTCCCTGG
This sequence comes from Candidatus Thiodiazotropha endoloripes, assembly GCF_001708965.1. Classification (NCBI taxonomy): domain Bacteria; kingdom Pseudomonadati; phylum Pseudomonadota; class Gammaproteobacteria; order Chromatiales; family Sedimenticolaceae; genus Candidatus Thiodiazotropha; species Candidatus Thiodiazotropha endoloripes. Next base: position 1,348,785 of record NZ_LVJW01000003.1, read on the forward strand.
CGGACATCCCACAAAAAGCAATTTCAAGGCCAGAAAATAAGTTGTTGAATTATAAAAATTAAATGCAATTCATTTGAGTTGAGATATAAGTCATAAGACCTAGAGTGGGTGATATGGCCTGATTTCTGATCGCTTTAGCAAGTCAGTGATTTACACAACTGCTTGGTTGGTTTTAATAGTCGATAGTCATTGATAAGAGACCTGGCACTATAGAGAGGAGTATCGATGCGACTGTTGATGGAGTGCCAAGATGCAGTCAATGCGTTCGTTAACCTACTAGGGCCTATTGGATTAGTGATAACAGGCCCTAGATAGCATCTGTAATCAGAAAGAAGTACATCGCTTTCAATAACCCATTGAGTTTTCTGATACTGATATGCGGTATGGCCAGGATGTATATTGGCGTACCTATACTAGGCCAGCCTATGGCGCGAGGGTGTTTAGCGGTTGCTTTGTATATTGGATGTGTTTCTGTGATTATGGTTAATTTGATCTTCGCAGCTGAAAACAGGTTGGCATACAAAACTGAATTCAAGACCGATAACAGCCTGAATGACCTTGACGGAGCCTGAATATCCGGTAATCAAGCCGGGTAAGCTAGAGGTTTACCGAGAGACATAATATGGCAATAGGGATTTTCGATACCACTGATGAACAGTCGATTATGGGTGGCTCGACCTATTGGCTTTCAGAAGCGATTGATCGTGTGAAGAGTTACCATTGCAAAAGCACGGTGGTGGTTAGAATGCAGTTCAAACGCCACCACTGTGAATGGTTTCGTAATAGACCTTTTCCAGTTGGTTCTTATGTTCCGTCTCTTCATTGGCAAGGAACTGAAACAGCTCCTTGATTGGACCATCCTCGGTGCTCTCGGCAAGGGCATGGTACTGTTCCATGGCCGCATGTTCACGACCTAATGCATATTGCAGTACCGACTGGTCGTCGGGTCTGTCACCCAGTTCGGGAAGATGGATGGCATCGGAAAACTTTTTATCACTTGCCGGGATCTCCACCAGGGTTTGAACCTGCAGCTCAAGGCCGGGACGGTTTTTCAGTTCGTTAAACAGATCAAAATGGCGTTGCTCCTCTTCCGCCAGCTCCTCCACCAGATAGCGGATCTGTTTACTGACTTTTGGAATCAGATTCGTGTAGAAATCCCGGGCAGTACGTTCGAACTCAATTGCAACTTCAAGAATCTCAGCCAGGCTTTTTTTCGATTTCAGTCTGTCGTAACTGCTGCTATGACTTTCAGACATGGCGATGACACTCCTACTGTTATTGCTGATTCAACCATTCATCGATGCTGGCCGCCACACGGTGACCATCTGCGATCGCATGAACCACATCCGGCCCGTTGACGCAGTCACCGGCGGCCCACAGCCAGTCGACCGCAGTTCGTCCCTGTTCATCGATACTGAGTCGGCCCCTTTGCCACTCAAGGGCTTCCGTCAGCTCGTCACCAAGCAGATTGTTATCCGACATCTGGCCGATGGCTTCAATTACCATGTCTGCCGCGTGTATCTGCTCATCCTGCTCATCATATTCCGGTGCGAAGCGACCTTGCTCATCGAATATGGAACGGACCTTCCAGGTCTTCAGTCCGACCAGCTTGTTGTTTTTGATGATGCACGCCTGGGGACCTCTTGCATCATAGATCTCGATGCCTTCCTCCAGACACTCTTTGATCTCCACCGGGTCAGCCAGAAAGTGAGTCATATCTTCCAGTGCTGTGACCGTGACCTGTACTTTGCCAAGCTGTTGTTGCTGTTGCCGGGCGAGGGTTCTGGCAATGTCCATCGCCACATTACCACCACCAATGACCACAGCCCTGTGTGGAATCTCATAGTCTTCATCATCGGTGGTTCTACGCAGTAGATCGATCGCTTTACGGACCTGTTTGTGGTCGGCGCCGGGAACCCGGGTGGAGCGGCCAAGATGCAGACCGATGGCTAACACCACCGCATCAAAATCCGCTTCCAGCTGGGTCATCGTGATATCCTTGCCAACCTGAATACCGGTCTGGATCTTCACTCCCATGGAGGTAATCACATCGATGTCCCGGTCGAGCATGTCGTAGGGCAGGCGGTATTCAGGAATACCGTAACGGGGCATACCACCCGCTTCCTTACGGGCTTCGAATACCGTCACCTGATGACCTTTGCGTATCAGGTCATAGGCGGCAGTGAGACCAGCCGGTCCGGCACCGATGATGGCGATCTGTTTGCCGCTCAGGTAGTCCGCTTTACCTTCCGCAGCAATCTGTTTGATCCGTTCATGATCCACCGAATCCATAGCGTAGCGTTTCAGCCAGCGGATGGAGACCGGTTCACCCCGTCGGCCGATCGAACAGGCATCCTCGCAACGATGGGTGCAGACCCGGCCACAGACATGGGAGAAGGGATTGCTTTGATAGATCCAGCGTACCGCCTCTTCCAGGTTGCCCTGCCAGATCGAGCGGATATACTCGGGAGCATCCATATGGGTGGGGCAGGCATCGTGGCACATGCCGCACTGAACGCAGCGTGAGGCTTCGATCACCGCCTGCTGATCGGTATAGCCGGCAACGATCTCATTGAAGTTATCGATTCGCTCCTCGGCTTCCAGCTCGGCCATCGGCTGACGGTTCAGGTCGAGCAGGTCGGAGTCACTGGTCTTCTGCCAACCCTCACCATAATACTCGCCATGGATACCGGTTTCGTTCGGTAGAATGAAGTAGCTGTCGATCTCCTCCTGGGTACAGATATGAACATATTCACGGGAGAGGGAGATGGCACTGGTCGGACAGATGTCCACACACAGGGCGCACCAGCAGCAACGACCATAATCGATCGCCGGTCGCAGATTGCGTATCCCGTTGATCGGATCTTCCGGCAGATGGGGAACCTTGACCATGGTGATGGCTGCGTTGTCACACACTTTCTGGCAGGAACTGCAACCGATGCACTTTTCATGATCGTTGAGATGAAAGCCACGGTAGTTGTCTGCCGCGGGGCGGGGTTCCAGCGGGACTGTGACCGGTTTGCGCAAGAAAAACTGCAACGCCTTGAGTGGGCTGAGGATTGAACCTGCCTCCTCATGCTCGATGGTCACATTCTGTTTGCTCAGTTTTGCATTATCAATCGGTTTGGACATCAGCGATTACCCATAGATCTCAACGGTCAACTTCCGGCGGACAGGCATCCAGGGAGAACATGGTCTGGGCAATGTCCTCGATGCGTGATCCGACGGACATCTTCTCCAGCACCTGCACTGCATGCATCGACGATGGCCCCCGTACATGGACCCGATAGGGCTTGGGGCCACCGTTGGAGACCACGTAGTAGCAGAGTTCCCCTTTGGATGATTCAACCCGGGTGTAGGTCTCCCCGGCGGGAACATTCCAGGCCAGTGGATTGGGGATCGGTGCGCGTATCGGACCGTGGATGTCAGGCAGAATCTCCACCACCTGGCGCAGAATGCGGATACTCTCCATCAACTCTTTGCGACGCACCAGGGTACGTGCCCAGGCATCACCGCTCTCTTCAACCGGGATATCGAACTCAAGTTGATCGTAGACCAGATAGGGATCATCCCGGCGTACGTCGAAGGCCAGTCCGGTGGCCCGCAGATTGGGTCCGGTGACACCCCATTCCAGGGCCTGTTCCCGAGACATCACACCGGTGCCCTTGGCCCGCTTGACGAACACCTGATTCTTAAAAAAGAGGTTGTCGTAGTCGGGTAGTCGAGACTCGATGTAGTCGAGGGTTTCTGTCAAGCGTCGCAGAAAACCATCAGGCAGTTCCCGACGCACTCCACCGGGAATGTTGTAGATGCTGTAGACCCGGCCGCCGGTAAACTCCTCAAACAGATCGAGCAACAGATCCCGGTCAGCCACACCCCAATACATGGTGCTGTACATACCGGTGGTTGCCGCATGACCGCCAAAGGTGAACAGATGAGCCGCGATGCGTGACAGTTCCAGCTGCATCACCCGCAACCACTGAGCCCGTAGCGGGACCTTGAGTCCACACAGCTCTTCAACCGCCATCGAGTAACAGAGTTCCATCGGTGAAGGGTCAGGCACGCAGATACGAGGCACCAGAGCAATATTCTGAATCCACAGCCGCTGCTCCATCAGTTTTTCAAAGCCCCGGTGCAGATAACCGCCATCCGCCTTGGCCTCCAGCACGATATCGCCATGCAGCTTTACCTTCAGTGCATAGTTGCCTTCAATACCGGGGTGGTTCGGACCGAAATTGAGTTCATACTCATTACTCGGCGGCTGGCGCTGGGCTTCGTAATTCTCAGGTCTCATGTCGTTTCGCTTATTTTAAAAATTTGGGGCCGCATTTGCATTTATTCGCGTTCATTTACGGACTGATAAAACGCTTCACTTCTTCTTTTGACTGAAGCGCTGCTCTTCCGGCGGGATGATCACACCACCACCTTCGGCGACCAGCTCCTGTAACCACTCCGGGTTGTACTCCTGCCAGCTCAGGTGCTCGTTGATATAGGCTTCGCTGTCGAACTCTTTGCGCATCGGTGGCGGACCGTCCCATTCGGTAAGGATGAACTTCTCCATATTGGGACTGCCTTCGAAGTGGATGCCATACATCTCGTGGATATCCCGTTCGAAAAACCCAGCAGGCTGATAGAGGTCATATACCGAGAGATAGACCCCAGGTTCACGGGCAATGCGAATATGGGCCGATACCAGGGAGTGACTCTCATAGGACCAGACGTGGTAGACCAGTTCAAACTCGTCATCATCGATCCAGTCGACACAACTGATCGCAGAGAGGTGTATATAACCGGCTCGTCCCTGCAGCAGCTCCAGCAGTGCGGGCAGGGCATCCGCCGGTACATCGACTCTTACCCGGCGACTGCTTTTACGACGAACTTCGATGCCTTCGATCTCCTTCAAGAGATTGTCCAGCCAATGGGCGACTTCCTGGCTCATTCAACTGACTCCTTGATGTTGTGGCCGAGGCGCATATCAAGGGCCTCCAGGGGTTTCTGATGCTGCTCCAGCAGGCGGGTGTGATCGCCCAGGGTGCCTTCACCCATCAACTCATAGTGTTTCGCTTCGGTGATGATGTCAGTGGGTGTCTGCCAATCCTCACCGAACAGTTTCTGTTGATTGCCCAGGTAGTAGTCATAGTTGCGGTAGTAGTCCTGCCAACTGTCGGCTTCACCACTGTTGATACGATCCATCAGTTTCTGCAGACCGCTGATTACCGCCTCGGGTCTTGGCATGCAACCGGCGATATAGAGGTCGACCGGCATATATTCATCGAGTTTTTTAGCGGTTGCATAGCTCTGCCAGTACATGCCGCCATTGACTGTGCAGGAGCAGATCCCCACCACATATTTCGGTGAACCCATCTGCTCATAGGTGAGGATCACCCGTTTCAGGGTTTTGATCGAGACATAGCCGGTTATCAATAGAATATCGGCCTGTCTCGGAGAGACCATGGGTTGAATGCCAAGCCGCTCCATATCGAAACGGGAGGTCATCGCCGGCGGCAGTTCGATTGCCCCGCAGCCGGTGCAGTAATGGAGAATGAACAGGGAACGTGAGCGGCAGAAGCGCACCAAATCATCGAACACCCGGGCCAGGGGGTTGCCCTTTTTCTCTTCGATTACCGGTATCTTTTGTAACGTGCTCATAACCATCACCAAAGTCGTTGTGTTAACTTGCCTGTGGTGTTTTCACTACAGGTTCGTCAGTCCGGCAGCGCCGGTATTCATTTGCCTTGAGATACAATCACTGTTTTACAAGGACTCGCCAAACACACTCCCTGTCGGCGTAAATTCACATCACGAAAGCCAAGCCGATCAGTCCCAGCATCACCGGCCATTTCCACATCAGACGCAACAGATCCTCGGTGCGATAACGGGGAAACAGATAGGCGATACTCACCGGTATGGCCAGCACCAGAAAACTCTTGATCAGAAAATCGAACCAGGTGGTACCACCGCCGAGGAACAGACTCACATAGAGCACCGAGGTGGTGTAGAGCTGGAAGCACTGCATGACAAACAAGCCACCCAGGTACTTACCACTCATCTCTACCATCGGTCCCGTGGCAATCTCAGCCGGGGCGATATAGATCTCGAAAGGCTGTTTACCCAGTGAAGCATGCATGGCGATCAGACCGGCAATGGCCAGCAGTGGCATCTCAACCACACCCCAGGTTGCAAAACCACCAGCCTGTTGCGTGGCGATGATCTCCACCAGATTGGTGGTGCCGGCGGCATAGGCAACGCCGAAGATCACGATGACCAATGGAATATCGTAGGCCAGCATGGCTGTCAGTGCGCGGGCAATGCCGATCGAGCCATTGGGATTGGCGCACTGACCGACACCCAGCGCCAGGCCGAGGGAGGGAATCATCATCAGATAGAGCAGGGTGATCAGTCCCCCCTTTTCCGCGATGCCGTTCATGCCGGGTACCGGTAGCAGGGTCTCTGCGGCAATATAGCCGCCCATGGCCATGACAATACCGATGTCATGAATCAGACCGTGGGAGACCTGAGTGCGTTTGCCGTGAAGCTTGACGATGTCGTAGAGTGGCTGAAAGAAAGGTGGTCCGACTCGACGCTGAATCTTTGCCGCGATACGCCGCATCATCAGCACCATCATCATGCCGACGATAAAGGCAACCAGCGGCATCAGGGTCAGCTCAATGAAAAGTTCGATCGGTGCCATTAGAAAACCACCCAGGCAATTATGAAGAGTGCCGTACTTAACAGATAGAATTCAGAGTTGGCACGACGGTAGATACCCTGCATGCCAAGGGAGAGAAACTCGACCAGCGAGGTAATGCTGTTTTCCAGCCATTGAAAACTGCCACGATACCAGCCACGGATCAGATGCATCAGGCCGGAGTAGAAGTTGTCACTGTATTGGTAACGCACATCGGCGCTGAGAAAGTGACCGCCTGCGTAGTTGTCGAGCTGATGAACCCGCTTACTCGGCCCGGCGGAGTAGAAGATCACAGCACCGATACCGAAGCCGGCAAACAGCACGCCGATCACCCAGATCATATCGAGACTGCCGCTGGAGGATTCGATGCCACCCAGGGTGATCTCGGGACCAGTGAGGCCAATCGTCTGCAGTGCGGCGGTAACCCAGGTCAGCGGGATACCCGGCAACAGTCCGGTGGTGAAGATCGTGCCGGCCAGTATCAGCATCGGAATCATCATGCTCCAGGGGGCTTCGCGAATATGTTCATGTTCCACTCTCAGTTGGCCGAGAAACATATTGTGAATCAGCTTATAGACCGACAGGATGGTGCCCAGCGTACCGATGATGGTGCCGAGGAAAAGCAGTGGCATACCATCTTCCAGCAGTGAGCGATAGACCAGCCATTTGGAGACAAAACCGTTCATTGGGGGCAGGCCCGCCAGCCCGATGATGCCGGTCAGCAGCACCAGAAAGGAGAGTGGCATCCGTGCTACCAGGCCACCCAGCTTGTTCAGATCAGCAGTACCTGTGCGATGCATGACGGCAAACACCGCCATCAACAGCGCCGCCTGACAGGCCGCATAGTTGAGGACATGAAGCAGACCACCGGCAGCCCCCAGGGAGTTGGCGGTGACCAGGCCGAGCAGCATGTAGCCACCCTGACCGATGCCATGCCAGGCCAGCAGATATCGGGCGTCATTCTGTTTCAGGGCGGTATAGGTGGGAAAGATAATGGTAAACACCGCAATCCAGGCCAGCAGGTCCCGGGCATCGATGAGTGTGAAGGGAATCTTGAGACTGTCGATGTTGACGATGCCGAACAGCTTCACCAATACCAGCAGAATGGCAAACAGGCCCATACGGGAAGAGATGGCGCCGAGAAAGGCGCTGCCGGGTCCCGGGGTCTCCGCATAGGCGGCCGCCTGCCAGAGATGAAAGGGGAGTAATCCCATCTTGATGCCGAAGCCACTGCCGAACAGCAATACCAGCATCCAAAGCTGGCCGGTGCTCATTTTTTCTACCGCTATCAATATGGCTTCATACTGCAGTGAACCGGCCGCCGCATAAACCAGTGCAATGCCACCGAAGATCGTCATCCCGCCGACAACGGCATAGGTGATGTAACGCATGGCTGCCTTGGTTGCAACGCCACCGGCAACGGCCATCAGCAGGAAGCCTGCCCAACTGACCAGTTCCCAGCCGATGAAGAGGGAGAGCAGATCGCCGCTGGCAAGCAGGATCAACATGGTGAAGACATTTAACGCCATGGCCAGATGAAACAGCCAGACATTGCCTCCCTGCTGTTTGAATTTTCGTTCCCACTCACCGCAGGAGAACCAACTGGTCAGCAGTGCTGCCACCAGGGTGATCAATGCAAAGAACCAGCTCAGGGCATCGAAGCGCCAGGAGAGATCCTGTCCCATCACCGAGAGACTCAACTCGGAAGCGATGGGATCCCCGCCGTAACCCAGTGCGGCCATCTTGATCAGGACCAGCAGTTGTCCACCATAGAGAATGGTGACCATCCAGCCTACCGCCAGACCGCGACCCAGGATCAGGGCAACCAGCACCGTGGCAGCCGAAAAGATCAAAAGCTCATCCAACAGGCTGAAAATCACAATGGGCCTCCGGGCGTTGCCGGTATCACGGTTTGTATATAGAGCTCGGCATTTTTTGCCTCGGCCGCAACGGCTTGCAGTCCATCACCGATCGGGGCGATCAGAATTGTTGCCGACAGCAGAGCGACGCCGAACAGTGAAGCCGTAGCCAGTGAGAGGCCGGGCAAATGTACGTGCTCAGGCTGTTCGGTTGTGGTCTCGGCTGAACTGTAGAGTTTCGTCACGATACGGAACAGATAACTTGTCTCGATTACCGTGGCAAAAAGAAATACCAGCAGACCGATCAGATAGAGTGGTTCACTCTGGGCTGCCAGCTCGGTGATCAGGGTGAATTTGGCCCAGAAACCGGGTAGTGGGGGAACACCAACCAGGGAGAGGGCGAACAGGGTAAACAGTGCTGCCCCGACAGGTGACTTCTTGGCAATCCCGGTCAACCGGTCGAGTGATCCGCCCCAGCCGTCAGCCAGCATGAAGAGCCCGGTTTTGATCACCAGATGGTGAAGCGAGAGAGCCAGCAGGGCTAACAGCCCCCGCTCATCCGGTAAGGATAGGGCGATAAAAATAATGCCCAGCTGACCGATCGAGGAGAAGCCAAGCATACGTCGCATATCCTTGGCGCGCCAGGCTGCAAATTCACCGCTGATGACACCCAGTATGCCGAGAATGAGAACAATCTGTATCGCTTCCGGCTGGTCAAATATCAGCACCAGCAGTCGCAGAATGATCAGCAGTGCCAGTTTCGACAGCAGTCCGGCAAGGAAGCCGGAGAGCCGGCTTGAGGCGGTAGCATAGATCTCCGGAACCCAGGCGTTGACCGGAAACAGCTCCGCTTTGACACCGATACCGATCAGGATCAGCAGGTAGGCGGTCAATCCCAGTCGATTGTTTAACAGCTCCGGTGCCAGTTGTGCCAGATGGGCCAGGTTGAGGGTGCCGGTCTGACTGTAGATCAGTGCGATACCGAGCAGAGTCAACACGGAACCGATACCGCTCAATATCAGATACCGGAAGGTTGCGGCGTAGGCTGCCGAGGTGCTGGATGCAACTACCAGCCCGAAGGTGGCCACAGCAGCCAGTTCATAAAAGACATACAGATTGAACAGATCACCGGAGAGTGCCAGTCCGGTCGAGGCGGCAACCAGTAGCAGCATCAGGGCCTGTCGTCTGGCCGTATCCTGATTCAATGCATAGGGCCAGCAGATCAAGCCAAGCAGCTGCACCGCGAAGGCAAACAACAGGGCCAGAGAGTCCAGATAGAGATTGATGCCGTATGGGGCATCGAATCCGCCAATCACAATCGACAGTGGCAGGTTGATGTCGCTGAACCAGAGATTTCCCAACAACCAACAGCCGTAACCTAGAATGATTGGTCCGAGCCATAAACCGATGGCCTGGGAGAGACGCATCATCACAGGCAGTAAGAAGGCGCCAAGCAGAGGCAGGGCGATGGTCAATGCCAGGTTATTCATGCATCGCCTCCTCGGGATTCAGCGGTATGAGCCGGAAGGGGTGACAGGGGACGCTCACCGAGTGGTTCATCCTGACTGATGTCCCTGCGGATTCCTGCACTGGCGGCTATTTCAGCATCCATTTTTTCTGCCACTTCACGACGTTTCAGGTTGCCATAGCGCTGGCGGATACGAATCAATATGCTGATCGCCAGTGCCTGAATGCCGACGCCAATTACGATTGCGGTCAGCACCATGGCCTGGGGAACCGGATCGACCATCGCCGGTTGTTCGGCTCGCTGCATCAGGATCGGCGCCACCGCATCCCAGCGATAGCCGGAGAGTACCAGCATCAGATTGGCCCCCGCTTCGGCAATCACCAGCGCAAGCACCATGCGGAACAGGTGGCTGCTGAGCACCACACCGGCAAGGCCGATAGTCACCAGCCCCAGTGCTGTGACATAGAGTATCAGTTCAAGTGTCACACCCGGGATCATTGTTCAGACTCCGTATGTGCAAGGTTGGAGAGCAGGCTTGCCAACTCGGCACCAACTTTCAAACCCACGGCGATATAGAGCAGTGGCAGGGTCCCGGCGGAGATCAGCGTGCCAAGGGTATCCTGATTGAGCATCGGTTGCAGAAATGCCTGGCCCTCCGCCAGGGCGGCAAGTCCGATGAGAATAAAGCTGGCACCGGCAAAGGCTTCGATGACACTCAGGATGGAGTGGTGCAGGCGCGCCCCGGGCCGGGCCAACAGAGGCAGGAAAAAGGCTGCGGCAAGAATAACACCGCCCTGGAATCCGCCACCCGGTGTCAGATGGCCATGAAAGATGATGTAGAAACCGATCGTCAGCAGAAAAGGAAAGATCAAGGCGCCACCATGAAAGAGCACGAAACCACCTTTGCGCTGAGTGCCCGTGGTGGTATGTCGGCGACCCAGCACCAGTCCGGCAGCCGATGCGGCGGCAAACAGGATGGCAAGCTCACCGAGCGTATCGATACCCCGGTAGCCCAGCACCACTGAGGTGACAATATTGGCGGCGCCGATCTCCTGAGGAGAGGCGGACTGTATGGCTTCGCCGATGCGCATTGGCGGACTACCGAAATCGATGCCGCTGGTAATCGCCAGCAGCATGAAACCCAGGCCGCCGGCAAACAACAGGCCGGTGAGTTTACGCATCTTCTTTCCCCCTGGTTGAAGCGCTCAGCAGATTGCTGTTGTCATTTCCGCTGTCGATCTGCCACAAGCCCAGGCGTCGCAGCGCCAAAGCCAGGATCAAACTGCTCAGACCGGCACCGACAGCGGCTTCGGTCATTGCCACATCCGGTGCCCGCATCAGGGCAAACAGCAGCGCCAAACCGAGCGACACCACGGATGCGGCAGCTACCGCAGCGAGATGGTTTTTGACCACCAGTGCCAACACCGCACTGCTTAACATCATGATCCCCAGGATCAGGGCGATCCAAAGTTCTACTTCACTCATCGGTCGGCCTCTCCTGTATGGCTGACGGTGGCTCTGCTCCAGGGTTTTACCCCGGCCTTCAGCAGTGCCCGGGCAATGGTGGAAGAGCCGAGTGGATTGGTAATCAGAATCAGCACGCCGATCACCAACAGCTTCGACCACCAGGCAGGGTAGAGCAGAGCGATGCCGATCAATAGGCAGAGCGAGCCAAGGGTGACCGCCTTGGTGCCTGCCTGGATACGGTTATAGACATCGGGCATACGGATCAGTCCAATGGCACCGAACAGGGTGAAGGCAGCACCGATAACAAGAAACAGGTCGGCAATCAGTCTCATCAGCCGTTCCCCTCAATCGTACGGGCAATGGCGACAACACCGACAAATGCCAATGTGCCATAGATCAGAGCCACATCCAGATAGAGCGGGCTGCCCAGCAGGGCGGCGAGGATCACCAGTCCCGATGTCGTGATCACCGCCAGGGTATCGGCGGCTACCACCCGGTCCGGGGCTGTGGGGCCCAGGATTAGGCGCAACAGACTGAGTAGTACCGCCGCACCCAACAAGCCCAGTGCCACGATCTCCAATAGGGTTAATGTCATAACACGAAGCCTTTCAGATGTTGTTCAAATTTGCTGGTGATGGCCTGGGTGGTGGAGGCCAGATCACTCCCCGGGGGAGAGTCGACCCAATGCACCAACAGTACCTGATCCTGTACATCGACAGTCAGGGTGCCGGGGGTCAGGGTAATGGTGTTGGCCAGAATCAGCCGGCCGAGTGGTGATTTGAGTTTGGTTTCCACCTCAACCACGGCTGGTTGCAAAGGCAGTGAAGGACTCAGCACGCGCCGGGCCATATCGAGATTGGCTTGAACAAGCGCCACGATGAATGTGCCGAGGTAGCGTAACAAAGGAAGCAGGGCAGTCGGTGATATGATCAGCCCGGTCAGGATGCTTAGGTGAGGTCGACTTGCCAGAGTGACAATCAGAGCGACCACCACTCCGGCAGCCATCTCCGCTGTGTCCAGATTACCGACCAACAACATCCAGAGTGCAAACACAAGCAGGTAGAGAAACAGTCCGTGGACAATACCGGGTTCAGGTTGTTGTATGGACTTCGTCGTCATACTCGGAGTCACCTTTTGTTGTGGTTGTGCGTAGTATTGTACGCGTTATTTTGTTATCAAATCATCTTTATGTTACAGCCCAATGACGCCACTCAATAAACCCTTTGTCAATTATGCTGCGGACATCAGAGCAGGTGGGAAATAGGCTTTTGAAATCGCTTCATGCAGGGTGCCAAAATCGATCTGTAAATCGTCAATAAACTCATGCAGCTCATTGTTATCCATCTTATCCGTCAACATCTCTGTCAGGCGGGTATCGATCTTTTTCAGTACTTTTAACGGTGTTCTGTTTTTCGGCAGACGGGAGAGATTGAAACGGATGTTTTCCGTGCAATAACTTATTGAACGGGGAAAACCCTGTGTTTTAAACAGGAACTGTAGAACGTCCTTACGATTGATTCTGACCTGCATATGTTGTCGATACATCTGATAAGCACTGAGTGATTTCAACATACTCATCCATTGAATGTCTTCAAATGGCGCCAGTTCAGGTGCCTCTTCCGGGAGTGGATTTTCGGGTCGTACATCGATGATACGTGTTGTCATATCGGCACGTTCCAGTTTTCGTCCCAAATTGAGAAAGCGGTAGGCCGTGTCGTGATTCATACTGCCGGCCAGTAGCCCGGTCATCAACTGTGAGCCAGCAATGATATGTTCCAGGTAAGTTTGTCGCCCCTGGCGGGAAAAGCTGCTCTGTTTACGCTCCAGGGCAGTCTGGTAATAACTGTTGATCGACTCCCAGGCTTCCCGCGGCAATATCTCGCGTATGGTGCGGGCATTCTCTCGCAATGCGCAGAGAGTACTGATGATGGAGCTGGAATTGGATTCATCGTTGATCAAAAAATTCGCCACCCGGCGCTCGGTAAACTCGGGATGACGTGCCAGATAGGAGTCGTAACAGCCCAGCAGGTTGATCAGTGCATCCCAGCCTGGGGCAACCTTGGGCGGCAGATCCAGCATCAGATTGGTGTTGACGGTGATCAGACGCGCGGTATTTTCAGCCCGTTCCTGATAACGTCCTATCCAGTATATGGTTTGTGCAACTCGGGATAGCATTGTTTACTCCTCAGATAGGCCCTAACTGTCCACGATCCAGGTATCCTTGCTGCCGCCGCCCTGGGATGAGTTCACCACCAGGGATCCTTTACGCAGTGCCACCCGGGTCAGCCCACCGGTGGTCACCTCCATCGACTTGCCGCTGAGGATGAACGGCCTCAGATCAACATGTCTGGGTTCAAGCAAACCACCATTGATTGTGGGGACCGTAGAGATCGCCAGGGTTGGTTGTGCAATGTAGTTACGGGGATTCTTCTCGATCAGCTTGCGAAAGGTCTCTCGCTCCTGCCGGGACGATGACGGACCCACCAGCAGACCGTAACCACCCGATTCGTTGGCAGGTTTTACCACCAGCTCTTTAAGATGATCCAGGACATAATCACAGGATGGTTTGTCCATACAGCGCCAGGTTGGCACATTCGGTACGATGGGTTCCTGGTCCAGATAGTAGCGAATGATATCGGGCACAAAGGAGTAGACCACTTTGTCATCCGCCACACCGGCCCCCGGGGCATTGGCCATCGCGACATTACCCGCTTTCCAGGCCCGCATCAGACCGGGAACACCCAGCATCGAGTCGGCATTGAATGCCTCGGGATCAAGAAAAAGATCATCGATACGGCGATAGATCACATCCACCCGGGAGTGCCCTTCGATATTGCGCATATAGACACAATCATCCTTCTCAACAACCAGGTCGCGTCCCTCAACCAGCTCACATCCCATCTGTTGTGCCAGATAGGCATGTTCGAAGTAGGCTGAGTTGTAGATACCCGGGGTGAGTACCACAATCTCCGGATAATCTCCGGGACGGGGTGACAGGGCAGAGAGAGTATCGAACAGTTCGGATGGATAGTCATCGATGGGCAGGGGACTGTAGGTTTCGAACAGTTCCGGGAAGACCCGTTTGGTCACCAGTCGATTCTCCAGCATATAGGAAACCCCGGAAGGGACTCTCAGATTATCCTCCAGTACATAGATCTCACCCTTGTCATCGCGGACCAGATCACTGCCGCAGATATGCGCCCAGACACCCAGTGGTGGATTGACGCCAATACACTGTTCACGAAAGTTTTCGGAATCTGCCAGCACTTCCGCCGGAAACACCTTGTCCTTGACAATCTGCTGTTTGTGATAAAGATCGTCAATGAAAAGATTGAGTGCTTCGACCCGCTGCTTAAGACCGGATTCGATCCGGTCCCACTCTTTTTTAGGGATCAGCCGGGGCACGATATCGAACGGCCAGACCCGATCGATGGAACCCTCCTCTTCGGTATAGACGCGAAAGGTGATGCCCATCTGTTTGATCGCCAGTTCGGCACCCAGCTGGCGGGATGCCAGCTCTCCCTCATCGAGCTTACCCAGATAGCTGATCAGTTTACGGGCATAGCCTCTGGCATGACCGTTGGGCGTGATCAGTTCATCGAAGAATGGATGGTTTTCAAAGGACTCCCGATTGATGGTCATCTTGAGCCTCCCGGGTTGGTGCGAAGATCCAGGGTATAGGGGAAATCCGGATTGATCCTCTCTTCAGTCAGATTGATCGTGCCGCCGGTATGGCCGTGGTCATGGAAGCGGGCCAGGCGACGGGCTTCGGCTTCGTTTGCATTGACTGGAAAGGTTTCATAGTGGCGTCCACCGGGATGGGCGACATGGTAGGTGCAGCCACCCAGGGATGTGCGGTTCCAGGTATCCACGATGTCGAACACCAGTGGCGCATGACTGCCGATGGTGGGGTGCAAGCCGGAAGGCGGTTGCCAGGCTTTGAAGCGAACTCCCGCCACATACTCACCATGGGTGCCGGTATTGTGCAGTGGTAACGGCCTGCCATTGCAGGTGACCGCGTGTCGACCAGGCGTGATGCCTTTGATTCTGGTCTGCAGCCGTTCCACTGAGGAGTCTACAAAACGGGCGGTCCCCTGGACCGTCACCTCTTCTCCCAACACGTTCCAGGGCTCGATGGCGAAGCGTAACTCCAGCTCCAGATCATCCACATTGATGGTGCCGTAGCGGGGGAAGCGGAACTCCAGAAACGGATCAAACCATGGGTTCTCAAACGCATAACCCGCGCGGTTGAGATCATTCACCACATCGGCCAGATCCCGGGCGACGAAATGGGGCAGCATAAACCGGTCGTGCAGTTCGGTACCCCAGCTGACTGGTGCCCGGTCATAGGGGGTATCCCAGAAGCGGGCGATCAGAGCGCGCAGCAGCAACATCTGCAGTGCACTCATCTGCGCGTGGGGTGGCATCTCAAAGCCACGGAATTCAACCAGGCCAAGACGGCCGCTGGGGCTGTCCGGAGAGTAGAGTTTATCGATACAGAATTCAGACCGGTGGGTGTTGCCGGTCAGATCCACCAGCAGATGGCGAAGAATCCGGTCCACCAGCCAGGGGGCCGGAGTATCCCCAGGGGGCATCGCGCTGAAGGCGATGCCCAGCTCATAGAGGGAGTCGTCCCTCGCCTCATCCACCCTGGGTGCCTGGGATGTGGGGCCGATGAAGAGTCCGGAAAAGAGGTAGGAGAGAGCCGGATGGTGTTGCCAATAGGTCAACAGACTGCGTAGCAGATGTGGGCGTCGCAGTATCGGACTGTCAGCGGGATCGGCAGCACCGATGGTGACATGGTTGCCACCACCGGTACCCGAGTGGCGACCATCGAGCATGAACTTCTCTGTACCCAGGCGGGATTGTCTTGCCTCTTCATAGAGGGTCTGATTGAGCTGCACCAGTTCCCGCCAACTGCTGCTGGGTTGAATGTTGACCTCGATGACACCCGGGTCAGGTGTGATCTGCAGACGCTCCAGTCTGGGATCCTTGGGCGGTTCGTATCCCTCCATGATCACCCCGTAACCGGTCTCTACCGCTGCGGCCTCGATCGCATTGACCAGATCCAGATAGTGTTCCAGCTCAGTCAATGGGGGCAGAAAAATATGCAGGTGTCCCGACCTGGATTCCACACACAAGGCGGTCCTTATCAGAGCCTGGCCATGGATCTCGTCGTCCTGCTCAAACAGCGAGGGATCGTCGGCTGCCATGGGTGCTTCCGGCAGTGGGATGGTCATACCACTTTGGGTCAGGCGCAGTCGATCTTTGATTTCCGGCTGTAACTGCCGTTCATCAAAGGGATCCCGGGGATGTATCTCATGACGCTCCTCGGCCTTCTCCCAGCGTAGAGAGTCCAGCGGGAGTCTATAACCCATCGGTGAGTCGCCGGGTATCAGATACATATTGCCACGCCGGAAGTTCCAGGGATTGCTCACCCAGCTCTCCTGACGGTAGTCCCAGGCGATGGGCAGAGCGTAACCGACCACCTTCTGCAGACCCTGTTCAAAGACCCGGCGCAAGCGGCTCCGTTCCAGAGGATCTTTCAACTTGCTGTCGAGCACATCCACATTCGCCGGCAGGGTACCCTCTTTCCACAGATAGTAGAGGTTGTCCTCCATGCCCGGTACCACATAGCGGTCATCCAGCAGATCGAGGTGCTTCTGAATATGCCGGATCAACAACTGGGCATGGTGAGCGTTGTATTCGCTCGATGAGTCAGGCTGGTCCAACAGTTCAGGGTGACGCCAGACCGGTTGTTTGTCTTTGCGCCAGGCACAGGTCAGTGCCCAGCGGGGAAGGGGTTCTCCCGGATACCACTTACCCTGGCCATAGTGCAGGATGGCATCAGTGGCAAATGCCTTTTTGAGCCGCTTCAGCAGATCCCCGGCCAGTGCCCGTTTATGGCGACCCAGGGCGGCGGTGTTCCATTGGGGGCTGTCCATGTCATCAATCGAGACAAAGGTTGGTTCACCCCCCATGGTGAGTCTCACGTCACCATACAGCAATTGCTTATCCACAAAGTCACCAAGACTGAGGATCGCCTGCCATTGGCTGTCACTGTAGGGTTTGGTGACCCGGGGATCTTCGTGGATCCGCTGAACATTGTTGGTATGGTGAAAAGTGACTTTGCATTTATCCGTGGCGCCGACGATCGGGGCAGCACTGACCGGATCCGGTGTGCAGGCCAAGGGGATATGCCCCTCACCGGCAAACAGGCCGGAGGTGGGATCCAGACCGATCCAGCCGGCACCGGGTACGAACACCTCGGTCCAGGCGTGAAGGTCGGTGAAATCCGCCTCAGGACCGGAAGGGCCATCCAGGGATTTCTGGTCTGCCACCAGCTGAACCAGGTAGCCGGAGACAAACCGGGCTGCCAGTCCCAGGTGTCGTAAAATCTGAACCAATAGCCAGGCGCTGTCGCGACAGGAGCCCTTGGCTTTGGTCAGGGTCTGCTCACAACTCTGAACACCCGGTTCCATGCGGATGGTGTAGTCGATATCCTGCTGCAGACGTTGGTTGAGTTCGACCAGGAAGTGGACAATATGGGGGCCCTGACCCGCTTCCTCCGGGGCTTGCGGTTTACCATCTGACTGATAACCGAAGCCGACCGGATCCGCCTTCAAACGCTTCAACCAGGCCATCAGTCTGGGCCCACGCTCTTTCAACTCGAAATAGGGAAACAGCTCCTTTTTCAGTTGCGTCTCATATTTGAAGGGAAAGTGTTCACACACCTCCTCGACAAAAAAATCGAATGGATTTATGGTCACCATGTTCGCAACCAGGTTGACCTCGATCACCAGTTTTTTAGCCTTTTCCAGAAACACACAACGGGCTACATAGTTGCCGAATGGATCCTGCTGCCAATTGAGAAATTTCTTCTGCGGTTCAATCTTCAGCGCATAGTGGTGCAAGGGTGTGCGGGTATGGGGCGCAGGACGCAGGCGAATCAGGTGAGGTGCAAGATCAACCGGGCGGTCAAAGTGGTATTCGGTACGGTGCTGTATGGCAATTCGAACTGACATGGTGCGCTGGATGCTCCAGATTGGTGCTCTCGGGTGGTATTGATAGCCATTTCAATACTTAAACAGGTATAGAGCAGTTTTTATGCCAGCCAGGCGAGAACATTAATTATGATCGAACCCGGAAAACGGTATCCAGGGATTTCAAATTTGTATTAAGATGCCTGGGTACACACTCAAACAGAAAGGTCGGTTTATGACTTATTGTCTCGGTATCTGTGTCAAAGATGGCATGTTGTTCGCTTCTGACTCCCGTACCAATGCCGGTGTGGACTACGTGACATCCTATTCCAAGATGCATGTCTTCAACCCGGCGCCGGATCGTCTGTTTGTGATTCTCTCGGCGGGTAACCTGGCCACCACCCAGGAGATCATCAATATCATTCAACGGGATATCGACTACCCGAGTGGAGTCGACAGTCTGCTCTCTGCGAGGTATCTGTTCGAGGCAGCGGACTATGTGGGACGGGTGAGCCAGCAGGTTCAGCAACAGCACAACAGTGCGTTGCAACAAGCGGGTGTCAGTGGTGAGGTCTCACTGATTATTGGCGGACAGATCCAAGGTCAACCCCATGGTCTGATGTTGATCTATCCGCAAGGCAATCATATTGAGGCTTCAAAAAGCACCCCATACCTGCAGATTGGCGAGACCAAGTATGGCAAACCGGTACTCGACCGGGTGCTCAGCCACGATCTGCCTTTGAATGATTGCGCCCGTCTGGCGCTGGTCTCCCTCAGCTCCACCACCATGTCCAATATCACAGTAGGGCCTCCTTATGAGCTGTCACTCTATCGGACGGATGAATTTCAACTGGCCAGCCGCTGTAAATTTGAAGAGCAGGGGGATTATCTGATTGAGCTGCAACAAGCCTGGACCAATGGATTGATCCAATCGTTCAGTAATCTGCCGAGATTTGAATGGGAGAGCACGGAGTACCAGGCAGCACTGGAACTCAATCAGATCGAAAATCCCGCTTCCATCGAAAATATCGACTGAGGGGGGTGGGGGTGTCCGTCCAGCCACCTCACCATAATATTGAATTTAAATCTTGGTGACTGCCGCTAGCTGGCCTGTCGGATCTTGAGATCGGTTGTGAGTCTGAGTATTCCATCCTCACCAAGAACGCCAACTGACTTTTCCTGACTGTTCTTCAGCACGGTAAGTGCGTGGCCTAAGCCCGGTCTTCTGATACAGACCAGTTTCCAGCCAAATTTCTTCAGGATCGACATTCCATCGACTTGTTTCTCGTTGATATACATCTCAGGCGAAGTAGGGACTGGTCCCATGCCTACCCGTTTATCTGATGACATAACATCATTCCCCTGGAAATTATTATTACTCAATCAGTTACTTCATTGTTTGGTCGTTGCTGCGCAGGCTGAAGTATACTGATGTTCCCTACTTAAAAATGATAGCGCAATTAAACTACATGCGCGTTTAATTAGATACAAATAAATAGTTAATCAAGTGGCTCAAGTCAATATTTTTTTAGATGTTAACAATCTTGGGAATTTGAGTTGAGCTCAATTCAGCATCAAATTGATACTGAATTAAATAGTATTTATGAGTCAAAAGGATCGAGAATCAGCTTGGAAATCACATCGTTATGTAGAAATGCAGTAGGAAGATAATTCCCATATTGATCGTGTTGGTTTAATGAAAATACCGGGATAGGATAGATAGATCCGTAAATAATGAAATTCAAATACGGGCTAAAAAAGAATCGATTTCAAACCAGAATCTCTCATTACCATACAGATTGTTATGGCGGCCATTTTCCAACACGACCAGCTTACCTTTGATCCTGGCTAATCTTTCAGCTTGATCCAGAGGAATGATCCGGTCGGCAGCACCGTGCAGGATCAACACAGGGTGCTTGACATTATTCAGGTATCCGGCTGAGTCCATAGGGAATTTTAGCAGCAGATCTGCGGGTAACATGGGGAAGTGGTAAGCCGCCAAATCAGTCAAACTGTAAAAGGGTGCATACAGAATCATACCCCTGAGATCGGATTTTGATGCCAGTTGGATAGCAACACCCGTCCCGATCGATCGTCCATAAAGAATGATTTCAGAACTGTCCCAACCTGAAGTTTTCAGATAATCCAAAAACAGGGCAGCATCGGCAAACAGATTCTCTTCACTCAATCTGCCGCTGCTCTTGCCGTAGCTGCGATAATCCATTGCCAGAAAACTGTAGTTTCGATGAACAAAAGGCTCGGCTGCGTATTGCATTGAGAGCATGTTCTCTGCATTGCCGTGAAAATGGAGTATCACCCCTTTGGGTTTCTCTGCCTTGAAGAGCACCCCATGCAACCGAGCTCCATCTGGGGTATCGATAAAAAGCTCCTGGTGATCGATGGTGAAATTCAATACCGCATCAGCATCGATTCGGCTTGCGGGAAAAATGATGTTGACCTGGTTGAGGTAATAGTAGAGGCACAATATGGTATAGCCTGAAGAGGCCAGGAGGATAGCGAAACTCAGATTTTTGCGTAGTTCATTAAGAATTGACATCTTTACTGTTTATTCATTAAATAAGTTTCATATTCTATCAAGCAGAAGAGTTCCTTGTAGATAAATTATTTAATTTGCATTAACAGGTTTTGATCCTTAAGCCATCATTTCGATGGTTTTTTTGTTATGGCTTCAATGTCTAGGAGATCAATAGGGCGTCCCAATTTTGTCTTATATTCAATTAGGGTCTATTGGATTAGTGTTAACAGGCCCTAACGATTCAGGCTTCATCAGGAGAACTTCAGTACTTAAAATTGTTTTGGTTTCGATAACTGTGAAATCGAGTTTCAATACAGTACCATTCTGGCTTGAAGCGTCAAAGATATTCGCTCCATGTGGACATCCAACATCAATCTTAACACCGCAATAGATGAACTGAACATACTTCAGATCCCATCCTTCACTGGCTTCGCAATAGTGTTGTGGTGGTTTACTGAGATATTTGCTTCCAAGTGCCGCTACTTTTCTGAACAGCTTGCCTGGTACAAATAGATCGATGTCATTTAACTCTCACGTCGATCCGCAACCAATCGCGGTAAGCCCGCCGCAGATCATATAGGGTATTCGATGTTGATTCAGAAGGGATACAATCCAGTTGAGTGCTTCTGATAGATGCTGCTTTTTATCATCTGTCATAAAATGTAATACTCCAAAACTATTCGGGTTCCATGATCTATACAGATGTTATCTGTCCAGGTAATTCACTGTAAGGATTGCCCGCTTCATTCATGCTTCTGGAGACTTCCGCTCGCGCATTGAGTTTTACCTATTTGCCAGATATTCGACCTGGAAACTATTCATTATTGTACTTTTTTACTTATGGGCCTGTTTATTTCAAGATCGATAAAAACAATCTATAGAATAGTAGGGTATAAGTTTTCATCCATTAAATTAGGGCGTCTGTTTGGACTGAATCATCAAATTGATATCAACTGTATTGAAGCGCAACTTACAGATTGTCAAAATTTGTAAGATTTTCATAGGAGTATTGATCTATGTCATTGAAAGCCGGCTATCGGAGTAAGGGTGGGTTGTAAATCAATCATAATATACTTATAGAGCGTGTAAGTTTTATAGTTATACTTATTCAATGGATGGGTTTAATTGGATATTTGTGAGGCTCATTCCAAAGTGCATCTGAGTGCAGCCTGGAAACCGGTGGTAGGAACCTCAAATCACTAAGTAGATAACAAAGGTGATTGGGAAAAAGAGAGGATTGATTACACAATGTACCCGGAGCAGAAAGTGGAAAACCGCTATTTTCCTCGTATACGACTGTCCATGAAAGTTGACCTGATCAGAAGAGGTCAAAATATTGGGAGTGCTGTCACACAGGACTTGAGTCTGGGCGGAATGGCGCTTGAATTGGAGAAACCGAATCTGATCCCAAATGATATCGTATTGCTGGAAGTGTGGATACATGGCGTAGTACAAACACTACGCGGATTTGTGATCTACACGGTAAAAAACAAGAGTGGCATTATGCTGATCGGCATGAGTAAAGAGGCCACTCGTGCCTACTTCAACTTTCTTCGGGATATGAACATTCCCCTCCGTATGGTACTCGATAAAGCCAGTCACTAGTTGAATGGCTTTCTGTTGTATATCGATTGCTTGATCCTTAGCGAATCATCTGACAACTTGAGGCAGAGATTAGGTCGGTAACAGGTTTCGAATTCGATTAACTTTCTTCCGGCCGATTTTACAATTTCAATCATATTACTTCTCATGTTTAATCAATCGACTTTCTATAAAAACCACCCTATGGCATTGAACGATTTGAGATAAAAATCCAGATTGGGACATGCTCAGGACAACCTCCATGGTTGGTTGGCACTTGTCATCAATAACCCTACATTTACCGCTGTACTCATCATCTACTGGTCATCTAACTTACGAAATATTGTAAGAAATCTGACCTAGGCTTACTCACTCAATTGAACACTTCAGTGTATAAGGGAGTAGAGTCATGTTTCTCAAAATAACAGTAGCCGGACTGCTGACAGCGTCGATGATGATCTCCACATCGGCACTGGCAGGATCAGATTCTGAAACTGATCAGGAGGATAGTGGATATGAAGAGAAAGAAGATATTCATGAGCATCAGTGTGAATACAACTACCACAACAAACTACAGATCCTCCACAGTTCAGATAATGAGTCCTCATTCCAGGACCCAAACACCTTAGAGGAGAAGATTCTTAACTACTCCACGATAGCCAAAGGATTGAAGCGCGTGGCGAAGCAGGAGTGTACTCCCTCTTTATACCTGACTGCCGGTGATCATACCTTGCCGGGACCTTTCTATCAGGCATCGACTGAAGCCTTTGGTGAACCAGGTCTGGGTGATATCTTGATCTACAATGCGATGGGGTTGGCTGCCAATGGGATCGGTAACCACGAGTTTGATGGTGGTATCAATGAGTTTGCCGAGATGATCAATATGGCACGCTACCCCTTCATAGCCGTCAATCTGGATTTCAGCCAGGTCGTGGTGGCAGATGGCACACCAGAGATTGAGATCGGTAAGGATGCTAAGCGTTGTGCCAAGAGTCGGGGAAAGGTAGTAAAAAGCTGCTGGGTGAAACGTGGTGAGCACAAAATCGGATTGATTGGTCGGGCTCCGGCTGACTTCTTCAATGTGATTGAGGATCCGATCAATACACTGCCTGGACTCGATTTCGTTGGTGGTCGTGATGCAAACAACCAACCACTGATCTCTGCTGTTGGTCAGGTTCTCGAACAGGTTGAACTGTTGGAGTCCAAGGGTATCAACCGCATTATCCTGCTTGACCATGCTCAGGATTTCACCGCGGATCCCCTCTCAGCCAGTGCCCTGCGGGGTATAGATATTATTGTGGCGGCCGGATCCACCGGATTCATGGCCCGACCAGTCGCTGATGGCCCATACAATCTGCTACGTCCGGAGGACACTGCTGAAGCAGACTACCCGACCTGGCGTGTCGACAGTGAAGGTGAGACTGTACTGGTGATCAACAGTGATCAGCAATACCGCTACCTAGGCAATCTGATTGTAACCTTCAATAAATCAGGCCATATTGCCGATGTGGATATGCGCAGTGGACCTGTAGCGACCAACGAAGCAGGCGTAGAGGCCCTTAAGATGGAACTGGGTGCACGCAGACTCGGACCAAAGAAGAGAGTGGTAGGCATCTATGATGCCATCCGGGATACCACCATCATCCAGGACGCCTTCTTTGTCGTAGGCAGCACGGATTATCCGTTGAATGGTTTTCGTGCCGATGTTCGTACTCGTGAGACCAATCTGGGCCTCCTGGCTGCTGACTCCACAATCTGGGGAGCTCAACAGAACGGCTTCCCGACTGTTGATATCGCCCTGAAGAACGGTGGTGGTATCCGCGATACCATTCAGGGACCAACCATCATCCGCTTGGCAGTGGAAGCCGCACTTGCCTTCGATAATACCCTCACAGTGCTGCAAATGAGTGGGGATCAGGTGTTGGCTGCCATGGAGAATTCCGTCAGCCGTGCCGATGCCACCGATGGCCGCTTTCCACAGATAGCCGGCATGGTGTTGGAGTTCGATACAGCCAATCCACCACTGGAAGCCTTGGCCTCTGTCACCACGCCATCCCGTGTGCGTAACCTGACCATCACCAAGCATGACGGTACAGTGGTCAACCTGGTTACCGATGGTGTTGCCGATGCAACTGCCCTGAGTGACTCCTTTGTGCTGGCCACCAACAGTTTCACTGCAACCGGAGGTGATGGCTATGCCGCATTTCCTGCTTCGGTGGTGCTTGGGGCGACCAGCATTGGAGAGCAGCAGATTCTGGAGGAGTACATCATCAATGTACTGGGTGGCAATGTGAGTATGATGGATGATGCCACCAATCCACAGCGGGTGATTCGTCTGCCCTAAATAACGAAGTTATTGAGGAAGAGATCAACCCTGCTGAGTAGAGCAGGGTTGATTTGTTTTGATGAGGCAAACCTGGGCTGTTATCGTAATAAACTCAATGCAGCATTTCCTGTTTTGTTCTCAGTATCTCAATCTAGCTCGACGAAATATTAATTTCAGAGTGTTAACAGGTCCTAGCAGCGCGATGTGTTTTTTTCCACGACAATCATCGCCTTGTTAACTGTTTCTGACAAGTTTTCGCCCGATAAAAATGGACGCCGACGCCGGTATGATTGGTTCGGTTCAGCATATTACTGCAACCCATTGATATCTTCTGAAGGCTATCTGTAACAGGTATTAAACTGGGTGATGTCTCTATCCGCTTTGTTTCTGCAATCTTTTATACGTTTCAGGCAGGTGTTGGATGATTCTGTCTGTTGTAAACACTGTTTTATCTCTAGCAGAACGAATTCTTCGAATGTGGTTGTTTTTTGTTGAATGGTTCGATTTGTTTTATTGCTGATATCAAGCGCCCTTGAAATCGTGGCTTCCGCATCTGCCAGTGGAAAAGAGCTCTCCTTATAATGTCCACTACTGAGAAAATATCTAACAACAAGCTCATCACCTTCCAGTATCTGTAGCAAGGTATCAGATAGTCCCTCGGTTTCATTTCCATGCCAGATTAGAAATTCAACCTGATTCTGTTGCGATTTATAGGCATCTACGGCTACGCCCATTAACTGCAGATCTTTCTGTCGGCTCAGGCTTATCGGTTTATTGTCGTCAATGCGCAGCATGGGTGGATTATTCCAATCTGCAGGTTCAGAAATGTCCTCAGATAGATTGAATTTAGCCCAAACTTCGCCTCCTTTGGAGATGCGATACAAAGCGAAGCTGTCACCCAGCCCATTTCTGATGATAGCTATATCAACTGGAGCTATTGACGAACCGATGCTGTTTTTGTCTACCTTCCAATCTGCCTGCGTAATAGAGGAAATGATTAACAAAGGTAATAATGAAAAGAAGCTTCTCACTTGATACTCCTTTGGCTAGGTAATTAGTGACTTCATATCCGATCTTAATTGTTTTGATGAATGAAGGTTTTTATATTTTATTTACATTAATTTTTAATCTTATCGGTATTCTTATAATTCAAACGTAAAAACAGGAGTTGATGCTCTTATTCTTTAGTATAAGTCACGATTCTGGATGTTAACTGGCCACAATCTGTGGTTCAGGACTATTTTGGAATGAGCAGGTTGTCACAGGGTCTCTGCTGCGACTCTCTATCAATAAGCTTTGAACTGAAGTTGATAGATTGCTTAAAGATCGTGTTGTTTAGAGGGATTTAATGGTTTTTCAGTCTATTGATTTGCTGGTCATATAGACTTCGGTCTCTAAACTCCCGCTGCCACTGTCTAACAAGAAATCCCTGACCGCTTGAGACTGATAAATCAACTAAGTCGATTTCCAAGTAGGTCGTTCTGAGGTGTATTGGGTGGAATGGAGCATCGGCTATTCGGCAAAATGGTGGCCAGAAACCAAGAAGGGATCAAGCTGGGTTGATGGTTGTGAATCCTGCCTAAAAGCTAAAAGAAGGTTGCTTCGGAAATAAAAAAAGCACTTAGGTTTAAACCTAAGTGCTTGTTTTAATTGGCTCCCCGGGACAGGCTCGAACTGCCGACCTAGTGATTAACAGTCACCCGCTCTACCGACTGAGCTACCGGGGAATTGTTCAAGAGGGGCGCATAATAATGAGACTGAGCCCTAGCGTCAATAGTTTCTCGATAAAAAGTACAATCAATGAACACATTTAAGGGGGCTATCCCCAGCACCTCGCTCAGAAATGCGAATACGGCCCACGTTATTCACAATCAATGCCTTAGGCTCGATTCGCTCCTTTGGATCACAGAAGGAGAGAGTCAGGTTGTAGCCGCTTGGGCGACCATCCCCATGGTAGATCACTCGTTTACGGTGCTCGCTTGATTGGATCGTCAGCTCTGAATGTTCAGGTAGTAGGTATTTCGCCAGGATCGGCTCGTCAGATCCCAGAACCCCGTCCCGTCTGCTGTCTTCGAAGATGATCAGTCCATCACTCCAGATCGCTTCCTCCCTGCAGCGCTCCCCACTTGAGGTCGGGCAGATGATGATATGCTGTTCCTGCTGTATGGCCAGGCTTCTGGCCAGGTAGAAGTGACTTAGAAACCCGTTGAGGCTGGATGATTGCTCGTTCCTTATGGAGAGGGTTGCCAGAGATGGGACGCCGAGTGCGATGAGTATGGTGAGCACCAGCAGGGCTACCATCATTTCAACCAGGGTTAAGCCGCAATTTCGATACGGACAGGCAAGAGACGAAGATGTCATGGGACTCCCTCCTTGGAGTAGCTGTGATGCGCATCCTGCGCCCGTTGTGTTTCAGGCCGGATCGATGATCCGGCGGCTAAGCAAGCTTGTTAGCCTTTGAGTACGCCTTCGATGCGATCCAGCGCCTGTTCCAGCTTATCCTGGCCGGTCGCGATGGAGATACGCACATGGCCGGCAAGACCGAATGCGCTACCGGGCACCAGCGCGACTCCGGCTTCTGAAATCAGGTATTCAGAGAGCTCCAGGTCGTTGCTCACCCCATCGATGCCGGCCAGGGCCTGTTCGACTTTGGGAAAGCAGTAGAAGGTACCGTCACTCGGCAGGCAGTCGATGCCGGGCATGCTGTTGAGCCGTTCCACCACATAATCGTGCCGCTCCTTGAAAGCGGTCAGCATCTCGGCGATACAGGCCTGAGGGCCCTCCAGTGCTGCCTGGGCCGCCACTTGTGAGATGGAAGTGGGGTTGGAGGTGCTCTGGGACTGGATCTTTTTCATCGCCTTGATGATCTCAGCCGGTCCACCCGCATAACCGATACGCCAGCCGGTCATGGAGTAGGCTTTGGATACGCCATTGAGTACCAGGGTGCGATCCTTCAGCTCCGGGCAGGCATTCAGAATGTTGACGAAGCTGTTGCCGGGCCAGAGGATATGTTCATACATGTCATCGGTGGCGATGATGATGCGTGGATGCTCCTTGAGTACCTCACCCAGGGCAGCCAGCTCCTCTTTGGTGTAAGCCATGCCGGTGGGGTTGGAGGGGCTATTGATCACAAACAGCTTGGTCTTGTCGGTGATGGCTGCGGCCAGCTGCTGGGCGGTGATCTTGAAATTCTGCGCCGCACCGGCCGAGACCAGTACCGGAACACCACCGGCCAGGATCGACATATCCGGATAGGATACCCAGTAGGGGGCCGGGATAATCACCTCATCACCCGGATCGAGAATCGCCTGGGCCAGGTTGTAAAAGCTCTGCTTGCCACCACAGGAGACCAGAATCTGATCCATGGCGTACTCAAAGCCGTTGTCCCGCTGGAATTTGTCGATGATCGCCTGTTTCAGGCCTGGCGTGCCGTCCACGGCGGTATATTTGGTGAA
Source organism: Candidatus Thiodiazotropha endoloripes (assembly GCF_001708965.1). Taxonomy (NCBI): domain Bacteria; kingdom Pseudomonadati; phylum Pseudomonadota; class Gammaproteobacteria; order Chromatiales; family Sedimenticolaceae; genus Candidatus Thiodiazotropha; species Candidatus Thiodiazotropha endoloripes. The sequence continues at coordinate 1,377,148 of NZ_LVJW01000003.1, forward strand.
ACCATCGTTGATCGCCTCAACGGCGGCCTTCTTGATATGGTCGGGGGTGTCGAAATCGGGTTCACCTGCGCCCAGTCCAATCACATCCTTGCCGGCGGCGCGCATCTCTGCTGCACGGGCTGTGACTGCTAGAGTCGGTGAGGGTTTAACGGCTTTTACGCGGCTTGATAGTTGTGAATTCATGGCGGTTATTGATCCCAGCTGCTCAAACATCAGCCCAATGGATGACCATTGGATTTGTTAATGAAGGACATCCATTATGCCCTCAACCCGGTCGATAGAGGTAGTATGATTTCGATGTCCGGATGCCATAATAGCCAATTAATTGACGATGAAGAATCCCTAAATGAGTAAAGCGTTTAATTTAAGCTCAAAATTCTCTCCCTCAGGGGACCAGCCTGCGGCGATCGAAAAGTTGGTGGAGGGGCTGGGAGACGGTGAAGCCGGGATGACCCTGCTGGGTGTGACCGGCTCGGGGAAGACCTTCAGCGTCGCTAATGTGATACAGCAGGTGCAGCGACCAACCCTGGTGCTGGCGCCCAACAAGACGCTGGCGGCCCAGCTGTACGGAGAGTTCAAGGAGTTCTTTCCCGATAACGCGGTGGAGTATTTCGTCTCCTACTACGACTACTATCAGCCGGAGGCCTATGTTCCTGCCTCCGATACCTTCATCGAGAAGGATGCCTCGATCAACGACCATATCGAGCAGATGCGGTTGTCGGCAACCAAGGCGCTGCTTGAGCGGGAAGACACCATCATCGTCGCTACAGTCTCGTCGATCTACGGACTTGGCGACCCCCGCTCCTATCTTGGCATGATGCTGCATCTGAGTCGTGGCGAACTGATCGATCAACGGGCCATTCTGCGTCGCCTGGCTGAGCTGCAGTACAAGCGCAATGATGTGGAGCTGCACCGGGCGACCTTCCGGGTCAGAGGGGAGGTGATCGATATCTACCCGGCGGAATCGGATGCCGAAGCGGTACGGGTTGAGCTGTTCGATGACGAGATCGAGCAGATCTCGGTATTCGATCCCCTGACCGGTGAGGTACTGCGCAAGGTGCCACGATATTCGATCTTTCCCAAGAGCCACTATGTGACACCCAGGGAGACCCTGTTGGAGGCGGTGGATCAGATCAAGGTTGAACTGAAAGAGCGGCTGGCCCAGCTTGAGTCGGCGCATAAACTGGTGGAAGCCCAGCGCCTGGGACAGCGCACCCGTTTCGATATCGAAATGATCACCGAGCTGGGCTACTGCTCCGGGATCGAAAACTACTCCCGTTATCTGTCCGGACGGTCCGCCGGTGAGCCACCGCCAACTCTGTTCGACTACCTCCCCGATAACTCGCTGCTGGTGGTGGATGAGAGTCATGTCACCATCCCGCAGCTCGGCGGTATGTTCCGTGGCGACCGCTCGCGCAAGGAGACCCTGGTGGAGTACGGCTTTCGCCTGCCGTCCGCCTTGGACAATCGCCCCTTGAAGTTCGAGGAATTCGAGCACCGTGCGCCGCAGACCATCTATGTCAGCGCCACACCCAGGGAGTATGAGATCAACCGCTCCGGCGCCATCATCGAACAGGTGGTCAGACCGACAGGGCTGGTCGATCCGGAAGTCGAGGTGCGTCCGGCGAGCAGTCAGGTGGATGATCTGTTATCGGAGATCCGGCTGCGGGTCGCGCAGAAGGAGCGGGTGCTGGTGACCACACTGACCAAGCGCATGGCGGAGGATCTGACCGACTACCTGGGGGATCATGATGTACGGGTGCGCTATCTGCACTCCGACATCGACACCGTGGAACGGGTGGAGATCATTCGTGATCTTCGTTTGGGTGAGTTCGATGTGCTGGTGGGTATCAACCTGCTGCGGGAGGGACTGGATATGCCGGAGGTCTCGCTGGTGGCGATACTGGATGCGGACAAGGAGGGCTTTTTACGCTCCGAAGGTTCTCTGATCCAGACCATCGGCAGAGCGGCCCGAAATGCCAATGGCAAAGCGATTCTCTATGCCGACCAGGTGACCGGTTCGATGCGTCGGGCAATCGATGAGACGGAGCGGCGCCGCGCCAAGCAGCAGCAGTATAACGAGGCCAACGGCATCACTCCTCAAACCATTCTCAAATCCATTGCCGATATCATGGAGGGTGCCTATCCCGGTGCGCAGATGAACGCCAAAGGCTATGCAAAAGTGGCGGATCAGGAGGCGGAGTATGCTCAGCTGACCCCCAAACAGATGGCGAAACGGGTGCAGCAGCTGGAGGAACAGATGTATCGGCATGCCCAGGATCTGGAGTTCGAGGAGGCGGCCGGGATCCGGGATCAGATCAAGAATCTTCAGCAGAAAGGGCTGATTGCCTGACAATTTCCATACCTGGAATTGGCCGATGGTGACTTTTCAGCCGATACCCCAATCATCATCGACTGGGGAGATAATCCATTCTTCAAAGAGTAGTTGGTGTTGAGGCGCTAGCTAGGCTATCGAATTAATAATACTTACAATTGATATATTTTTTATAGATAGTTTGCGAAAGCCTTTAAAAATTCAGGTGTTATTCTAGAATAGAATGAATCTAAACTATATTTAGCACTGGCGTGACCCAAGGTCGACAATGGCAGATATTGAGGCAATGCTCCACGATATAGAGGCGGAGGCGAACTACGCATGTCGCATGACTGGCCGTAGTACGCTTAACGACCATGTTCTCGATGCGATGAGCCGGGTCCCCCGGCAGCGTTTCGTCAGAAAGAACTTCCGCTCCCATGCCTATGACAACAGCCCATTGCCGATCGGCAAGGGACAGACAATTTCCCAACCCTTTATCGTTGCCCTGATGACCGACCTGGTTGCTCCCAAAAGGGATGACAAGGTATTGGAAGTGGGCACCGGTTCCGGTTACCAGACCGCTGTTCTGGCTGAGATGGTCGATCAACTCTATACCATCGAGATCATTCCAAAACTGGCAGAGCGATCCCAGCGACTGCTCGAGAAGCAGGGATACAACAACATCAATTATCGAGTTGGCAACGGCTATTTCGGTTGGCCTGAAGAGGCGCCTTTCGATGCCATCATGGTGACAGCGGCAGCGGAAGAGATTCCCCAACCACTGATCGATCAGCTGGCCCCGGGCGGACGCCTGGTTTTGCCGGTCGGCAAGCGCCACTACACCCAGGATTTGATGTTGCTGCAAAAAGATCATTCAGGAGAGGTCCATACTTCAAACCTGCTCCCGGTTACTTTTGTACCCTTGACCGGTGAGCGTTAGTCAGATCTCAATTCAGTTGTTGTGTTGGAGCTTGCAATCTCTATATGGCTGCCTGTATGATTCGCCTCTTTCCAGGCGCGTAGCTCAGTTGGTTAGAGCGCTACCTTGACATGGTAGAGGTCGTTGGTTCGACTCCAATCGCGCCTACCAAATCCTAAAAAAGCGCCCAGACTCTCTCCTGGGCGCTTTTTTTATTGGACCTGATTCCAGGCTGATGGCGATCCGTTTCTCACTTGATTTCTTGAGCTCTGTTTCGCACTGAAGGGAGAAACCAAAATCGTGCAATCTCATCACGTTTCCCCAATGGCGGTCTCGATATCTCAGATAGCGCCCTCGCTAAGTCTTTGTAGTCATTAGATTACTTATTTAGAAATTAAAACCCTACTGAATGTCGATATATTTTACACGGGGTTCAATTTGTGTGATGTAAGTTGTTGATTCTTCGTGTTGGCACGGGAAGTGCATATACTCATGCAACAGGGTTATTACCCTCAATTAGTTTAAAAGCTTGGGAGCTATCATGAAGAAGTTGTTTGGTCTGTTTTTAGCTGCATGTCTCGGTATTTCGACAAATGCCAGTGCACTCATTATTAATAATGGTTCTTACACCACCGTCAATGATCTGGACTGGTTGGATCTTACCTTCACTGAGAACCGGACAGTAGAGCAGGCACTGCTGGAAAATCCTGATTACACACTCGCTACTGCCAGTCAGTTCTGGTCCATGTGGTCTGAGTTCGATACTAGCGGCGACAACGTGCTGTTCGGTCAAACCGCTAATTCAGTATCCACAAGCGGTAATACTGAGATTTTCACCGCTACCGGTTCCAGCTGGTATAACAACCCGTTTTTCTTCCTCTTCGGTATCACCTATGAGGAAACCGTAGGTACCAACAACATGCGTGGTTCCTTAGGTTTCGTTGATGATCAAGTGGGTGGCCTCTCTCTCGCCGGTCTGCTGGTTGTCGATAGCAGCACAAACGATAGTGCCTATATCAGTGACATGTTCTATAACCCGAACGAAGTGGACGACGATTTCGGCAGCTTCCTGGTCCGAAACCACGAAACTCAACCTCCGGTTTCCAATGTACCAGAGCCTTCCGCACTGTTGCTGCTGAGCACCGGGCTGATCGGTTTTGGTGTCATGCGCAGACGTCAAGCCAAAAGCTAAGAACATCTGAGCAACCCATGCTGAAAAAGCACTCAGGATTATCCTGAGTGCTTTTTTCATTTTCAGCCGATTGTTTGCCGCGAAATCTCAGGGAAAGCTGATTCTCCAGAAATCGATATAACCTCTCCCTCTGTTGCCCAGATCCTTGACCTGCAGAGTCCATTCACCTTCAGAAGGCTGTTCAGCCAGCTCAAGATGATAGGTTTCAAACAGATCCACCCCAATACCACCGAATCCCTTCAGGTTGTGTTTTGCACCGCTTGGATCGATCAGAGTAACTGAGATCTCGCGGACCGATTGATGGATGATTCCGACTTCGATCCGGACTCTCCCGGAGGCGCCGGTCCGGTCCACCTGGATCGGGTTCAAAGCGCCGCTCAGACTCGATTGCGGTATCTCATGATCCTCACTGTTGTCAAAACTCTCACCATCCGGCTGAAGCTCATCCAACAGATAGTCGGCAACCAGTGTGAGGTCGGAAAAGGCGCTGTAGCCATGCAGCATCACATAGTATCTGCCGGCCGGCACAGGTCGGATGACGCACTCCTCATCATTACCGTAGAGGTATGGACGGCAGTCGAACAGATCCAGACCGGGTTTGGTTTCACTCCGCAGATAGAGGTCTGCGTCACCGCTGCCGCCGTAGCTGTGTAAGCTCAGACTGCTGGCGCCGGGCGGTACGTCAATGGCGAAAAACTGTTGGCTCTCCAAATCACCATTCAGGCCGGTTTCCGCCACACCATCATGAAGTATGGTTACCCCGGGTTCGTCGCTGGTCACCATCTCCACGGCGGCACGGGCATCCAGAATACCGCTACCGCAGCCTGTGCAGGCGTTGGTAAATGGTCGGGCGCTACGGTTCAGGATGTCAGCCACCTCATCCGGCGTGATCCCGGGATCAATGCCGTAGAGCAGGGCTGCAACCCCACTCACATGGGGGGTGGACATGCTGGTGCCACTCATCAACCGATAGCTTTCACTGCCGGGTCCGATGACCCCGTCGTTATGGGTCGAGAGAATACGGGTACCTGGCGCGGCCAAGTCGACAGTCGCGCCAAAATTGGAAAAGCTGGCGAGTTCACCGGTATCGTCGGTTGCGGCGACGGTAATCGCCCCAGGACAGTTGGCCGGGGCGAATCCTGAACTCTCTTCAGCGTTGTTCCCTGCCGCGACAACGATGGAGGCTCCTCTCTGTCGTGCTATGTCGATAGCCGCCAGCGCGGTTTCCGGGCAGCTGTCCGATCATCCACCCAGGCTCATGTTGATGACTTGCGCCGGATTGGGATTGATTGGCGCCCCAGCCACCTCTGCCCCCGCAGCCCAGACAATCCCGTCGGTGATGTCCGACAGATAACCGCCACAACGACCCAGTACTCTCACCGGGACGACCTTTGCACGATAGGCGACTCCGGCAATCCCAAGCGCATTGTCAGTAACGGCGCTGACCGTCCCGGCCACATGGGTGCCGTGCCAGTCGCTGATATACTCGTTGCAACTTGGGGCATAGTTGCCGGGATCGGTGGCATCCCCGTCACGGCCATCACCATCGTTGGCGGCAAACTCATCGCTCACCATATCGTAGCCTGGTAATAGATTGGCATTCAGATCGGTGTGAGGCTGGTAACCGCTGTCGATTACCGCCACCACGGTGGTTTCGCCCTGGGCTAAATCCCAGGCAAGCGGTAGATTGATGCCCCCGGTCTGTTGGAAGTAGTGCCACTGTTCAGCGTATCTGGGATCATTCGGGGTAAGTTGCGGGGTCATGATCAGATCCGCTTCGGCGTATTCAATATGTGGTTGTCTGGCGATCTCGCCAGTCAATGTCCGCATATCTTCGAGTGCAATCCGTCGATTGAGTTGGATGACATGAGCACCACTGAATGTCTCTCTGACGACGGTTGATGAAGCACCTGTAAAGGCCTCTACCAGCGTGTTCAGATCCTCCGGATCGCCTTCCTCTCCAGCTGTCGGTTTGAATTTAATGATCAGCCTGTCGGTGGTGTTATTGGAGGTTGGATTATTTGTTGATGGGTCAAGTGCGGGATCAAAGAGTTGTCCTGACTGTGATTGGGAGGCGGCAAACAGAGTTAATGTCAACAGACTGACTTGACGGATCAAGATAAACAATCTTCTTCTTTTCATAGCTACTCCATGTTTTCGGGTTCCATAGCGTTATTCAAAAGCCACTCATTCGTTTTGGCCGTAAACGAGTGACAGTTCTCGATGGTTTAACGAAGCACGGAGAAGTTATGGGTGTACAGGTTGCAAACAGAAAACGATAGTTCACACACCACTGTGACGCTGACCTTCAATCGCTGATTGAGGCAACGGTATATGAAACTATTTTGATCGGTAAGCCAAGCATCCATGACTTGTTCAGAGCTTCCTTGATATTGGATAGATCGTTGTAAAAGTGAACGAACACCTTTCCTGTACTCAATTGCAAACTGTTTTATTTGAAGGGGTTCAACTGAATAGCGAGAAGGCGGTTACAGTATACTGAACTCTCTATTTGAGAGGTAGTAAAAGTGTGAGCACTATTTTAGTTTTTTTGGAATTCAGCTAACCGAACTGTAAATGATCACAGTTTATGACTTGACGGCAATCCGTTTTTTTAGCTTACCAGTCACAGTTCACCTGTTTACTTAAGTCTGAATGGTGTTGACCGATTTCGCTTACTGACACTATTCGGTTGAATATGACCATAGACATGGAGATCAACAGCAAGACATTGGTTATCCAAACGTTCGTTATTCCGGCGAAGGAGTGAATCCAGTCAACACGGGTTACAATCTGAACCTGACGTCTGCCGCAATTTCCCACTTCTTACCAACCAATTCATTTTTAGCAGGATAGGTTGTTACAACCATTTATTGCCTAGATGGCAGGTTTTGAATTATGTTTACTTTTAGTTATGCAAAATGATAGTAATGCTGTTCAGAAAAAAAGGCCTGTTGCCTTGATTTCGGTTAAGCCATTCCTCAACGCTCTCAGGTATAAAACAGTTTCCATTTGGATATGAACTTTAAACTTCAACTCCGAGAACCTCTGTCAGAGATCAGTCGAATCAATGAGTCGCCGAATCAAGCGTGAGCAAAAAACCATTGGTGCCATGATGGTGATCTATTGCCGGGATAAGCACGGTTCCGATGGATCCCTCTGCGAGGGGTGTGAAAAACTCCTGGATTACGCGGAGCGGCGCTTGGAGTCCTGTCCATTCGAGGATCAGAAACCGGCCTGCAATCACTGTACGGTACACTGTTATTCGAAACAGATGCGGACCCGGGTGCAGGATGTGATGCGCTATGCCGGTCCCAGAATGCTGCTGCGCCATCCTCTGCTGAGTCTCTACCATCTGCTGGATAAATTTCGCGCAGTCCCTCAACTGCCGAAGGGTAAGAAGTAGAGCGGGATCTTTCCGATTCGACTCGGTCCATCCATTGCTGGATCCATCCAATCCAGCAGAAACCGACACAAATTTTCATGAATCGGCTCCGCCCACCATACTACAATTCTCCCTCCATCATGTTTCCGTAACAATTACCGGGCTAGAATGGGTTTTAAAACCGGTTAGGATGAGTTATCGGGGTATGGATTTATAGATTGATTATTGCTGAAGATGGTGCAGTCCGGTCCTTGATTCTTCTGGATTCCGGCATTCGACAGGATGACGAATTGAAGGCAAGACGACAATAATCAATCAGAGAATCGATCAATAATAAAAGAGGAGAGAGGCATGAGCGGGCAACAGGCAGATCTGCTGAGCGGACAGCGGGCCATCGTCACCGGAGCCAACTCCGGTATCGGTGAAGCGGTGGCCAAGGGTTTGGCCGGGGCCGGTGCGAAGGTGGCGGTCAACTATGTGGTCAACGAGGCGGAAGCCCAACGGGTGGTCGCAGAGATCGAAGCGCTTGGTGGTGAGGCCATGGCGGTCTATGCCGATGTCAGCAACGAAGCGGATGTGGAGAAGATGTTCGAGCAGGTCATCGGGGCCTGGCAGAGCGTGGATATCCTGGTCAACAATGCGGGCATCCAACGGGATGCCGCCTTTGTCGATATGAGCCTTGATCAGTGGAACAAGGTAATGGATGTCAATCTGACCGGACAGTTTCTCTGTACCCGTGCCGCCGCCCGGGAGTTCCTGCGTCGCGGTGTGGATTCAAGCCTCTCCTGTGCGGCCGGCAAGGTGATCTGTATGTCTTCCGTGCATGAGGTGATTCCCTGGGCCGGTCACGTCAACTACGCCGCTTCCAAAGGGGGCGTGATGATGTTCATGCAGAGTGTGGCCCAGGAGCTGGCCCACCAGAAGATCCGGGTCAACGGCATTGCACCGGGGGCGATCAAAACCCCGATCAACCGCTCCGCATGGGAGACTCCGGAGGCGGCCGCTTCACTGTTGGAGCTGATCCCCTACGAGCGTATTGGAGAACCGGATGATATCGCCAAGGCAACCGTCTGGCTGGCGTCGGATCAATCGGACTATGTGACCGGCACAACCCTGTTTGTCGATGGTGGCATGACCCTCTATCCGGGGTTCAGAGAGGGCGGTTGAGATGTCCGACCTGATTCGCTTCGGGCGTGATATCTGTGGGGATCTGGCCCAGGCGGAGCGTCGTGAATGGTGGCTCACCAACGGGCTTGGCGGTTATGCCGGGGGCACCATCGCCGGCACGTTGACCCGACGCTACCACGGGCTGTTGATTGCTCCCTTGCAAGGGGCGATGGACCGACAGCTGCTGATGACCAAGGCGGATGCAACCCTGGATGCGGCGGGCCGGGAGTGGCCTCTGTTCACCAATCGCTGGTATGGGGATGTGGTGCAACCGTCCGGTTATCGGAACATCGAACATTTCCGACTGCATGGGCGGATGCCTGTATGGCGTTTTGCCTGTGCCGAGCGCATTGTGGAGATGCGGATCTGGATGGTGGATGGTGAGCATACGACCTATGTGGCCTACCGCTGCAGTGGCGGTGGCGATGAGCCGGCCAGGCTCCGGTTGAAGCTGCTGGTCAACCATCGTGATCACCATGGCAACATGCCGGTAAGAGGCACCACCGCCGCGATCAAACAGAGAGATGACCGACTGGAGATCGAATGGCCACAAGGGGGCCGACTCTACCTCCACTCCACCCCAGCGGAGATGGAACCGAGACAGGATTGGCACGAAGGCTTTCAGTTGAACCGGGAGGCGGAGCGTGGCCTTGCCGCCATCGACAACAATCTCTCCCTGGGGCAACTGATCTTTACCTTGCGGGATGGGGAGTGGGTCGGTTTTGCCGTCACTCTGAATGACCAGTTGCAGTTCGATCTGCCAGCCTCGATGCAACGCTTTATGGATCGGGACGAGCGTTTGCGACAGCCTCAAACCGCGAGTTTGAGCGAACTGCCCGACTGGGTAGCACAGATGCGTCTCTCAGCCGACAGTTTCCTGATCAAAAGAGTGCTGCCCTCCGGGGAGCTGGGGGATTCGATCATCGCCGGTTATCCCTGGTTTGGTGATTGGGGCAGAGACACGATGATCTCATTGACTGGACTGACCCTGGCTGTCGGTCGTCTTGAGAGTGCCCGTTCCATACTGATGAGTTATGCCAAACTGGTGGATCAGGGACAGCTGCCCAATCGTTTCACTGATCGGGGTGAAACAGCGGAATACAATACCGTGGATGCGGCGCTCTGGTACTTCGATGCCTGGCGTGCCTATCTCGATGCCAGCGATGATATGGAAAGCCTGCAACAGATCTACCCGGTTCTGCAGAGCATCATCGACTGGCATATCAAGGGTACCCGATATGGGATCGGTATGGATCCCCAGGACAATCTGCTGCGGGCCGGGGAAGCCGGAGTTCAGTTGACCTGGATGGATGCCAAGGTCGGTAACTGGGTGGTCACACCACGTACCGGCAAAGCCGTGGAGATCAATGCGCTTTGGTACAACGGGCTGATGATCATGGCGGGTTTCGCCAAGCGCCTGGATCAGTCGGCCACAGAGTATGCTGAATTGGCGGAAGCGGTGAAAGCCAGCTTCAAGCGCTTTAACCAACCTGACGGGGAAGGGCTCTACGATCTGCTGGATGGCCCGGATGGAGATGATTCCAGCATCCGTCCCAATCAGATTCTGGCCGTCTCTCTGCCTCATTCGCCACTGGAAGCGGAGCAACAGAAACAGGTGGTGGAGATCTGTTCCCGCGAGTTACTCACTTCACATGGCTTACGTTCGCTGAGTCCCCGCCACAAAGATTATGCCCATCACTATCGGGGTGGGGTGGCGGATCGTGACGGGGCCTACCATCAGGGGACGGTGTGGGCCTGGTTGCTGGGCCACTACGCCTGGGCGGAGTATCTGATGAGTGGCGATGCCCTGGCGGCACAGCAGCGACTGCAACCGCTGGGAGATCATCTGAAGGATGCGGGCCTTGGTCATGTCAGTGAGATCTTCGATGCAGACCCACCCCATCAACCAAGAGGGGCGCCTGCACAGGCCTGGTCCGTGGCAACCACTCTGGATGCCTGGCAACGATTACAGCGAATCATCGATGGGCAGTGAGCGCCCTTTGTGATTGGCAGGAGTAGTGATGAACGACCGACAACTCAATCAAGAGCAACTGCGCCTGCACCAGCAGCGCAATGGGGAAGTGGACTGGAATCTGTGGGGACCCTATCTCTCCGAACGGGCCTGGGGAACAGTACGGGAAGACTACAGCCCCGGCGGCACAGCCTGGGAGTATTTCGATCACGATCAGGCCAGGTCCAGGGCCTATCGCTGGAATGAGGATGGACTGGGTGGTATCAGCGATGAGAAGCAGCATCTCTGTTTTGCCCTGGGGTTGTGGAATGGAGAAGACCCCATACTGAAAGAGCGCGCCTTCGGCCTGACCGGCAATCAGGGCAACCGGGGCGAGGATGTTAAGGAGTACTACTTCTATACCGATGCGACTCCGAGCCACAGCTGGTTGCGATATCTCTACAAATATCCCCAAGCTGCCTATCCCTACTCGAGACTGGTGGAGGAGAACCGTCACCGGGACAGACTCGATCCCCCGTTCAATCTGCTCGACAGTGGTGTGTTTGAAAACAATCGTTATTGGGATGTCTCGGTCATCTATGCCAAGGCCGAGGCTGATCAAATCCATATCCGGATCACCATTCACAATCATGCAGAACAGAGCACATTGCTGCATCTGCTTCCCCAGCTCTGGTTTCGTAACGACTGGTCCTGGGGGGAAGAGGCGGCCAGACCAGAAATCAAAAAGCACGACACCACAGCGACGGCCAACTGGAGTGTTCAGGCAACGCACCAGGAGCTGGGTGAATACCACCTTTATGGGGAACAGCAGGCAGAACTGCTGTTCACTGAAAACGAAACCAACACCCAGAAGCACTGGGGTGTTGCGCCACGGACACCCTATGTGAAGGATGCCTTTCACCGAGTGGTCGTCGATGGGGAGCAGAGCGCAGTCAATCCGCAGCAACAGGGGACAAAGTTCGCCGCCTGGTATCGACTCGAACTCCCCGCTGGAGAGTCGAGAAATATCGATCTGGTATTGAGCAGGCAGCCGCTTGCAGAACCCTTCGCAGAAACAGAACGCATCATCGCCATGCGTCGCGGTGAGGCGGATGTCTTTTACGACGAGATGCTGCCGGAGGGTGGCCCAGAGGATCACCGCATCATGCGACAGGCGCTGGCTGGGATGATCTGGGGCAAACAGTTTTTCCATTTCGATGTCTATCGCTGGTTGCACGGGGATCAGCATCAACCACCAGATTCACGCAAGCTGGGTCGTAACAATCAATGGCGGCATCTCAGGGCGGCGGATATTCTCTCCATGCCGGATACCTGGGAGTACCCCTGGTTTGCCGCCTGGGATCTGGCTTTTCACTGTGTGGCATTGGCACTGGTGGATGTGGAGTTCGCCAAGCAGCAGATCGAGGTGTTGCTGGGAGAGAACTATCTGCATCCCAATGGTCAGATACCGGCCTACGAGTGGTCCTTCAGCGACGTCAATCCGCCTGTCCATGCCTGGGGGGCATTGAAGGTCTACCGGGCGGAACGGATCCAACTGGGCAGGGGAGACAAAAACTATCTGCAGCGGGTCTTCCACAAACTGCTGCTCAACTACGCCTGGTGGATCAATCGCAAGGACAAGCATGGCCAGAATCTGTTCGAAGGGGGCTTTCTGGGGCTCGATAACATCTCCGTTTACGACCGCTCCAGGCCACTGCCACCCGGATATACCCTGAAACAGGCAGATGCCACCGGCTGGATGGCCATGTTTGCCCTGAACATGACCGTGATGGCATTGGAACTGGCCATCGATGATCCTGATTATGAGAATATCGCAATCCAGTGTTACGAACAGTTTCTGGCGATCGCCAAAGCGATCAGTGGCGGCGATGAACATGGCCCCTCCCTATGGGACATGGAGGCGGGTTTCTTCAAGGATCTGCTGATCACCCCCTACGGCAACTACCACCGGGTCGATGTCTACTCCTGGGTTGGACTGATTCCTATGTTCGCCACGGAAGTGGTGGACAAGCGCTTGCTTGAGAACGTCCCCAGATTCAGAGAGATGTTGAAGGTCCATAAAAAGGGATTGTTTCAAGGCAGTTATGTCTGCGCCTGTCCCGACTGGGAAAACGATCAGGGAGAACACCTGCTGGCACTGGTCGATCACTCCATGCTGCCAAGGATACTCAGCCGCTTGTTGAATGAGGATGAGTTTCTCTCAACCTACGGTATACGCAGCCTGAGTAAACTGCATGAACACTATCGGGATCTGGGTGAACTGCCGGGAATAGGCCACATCGGCATCCACTATGCACCGGGAGAGTCGGAGAGCCATCTGTTTGGTGGTAACTCCAACTGGCGTGGTCCGGTCTGGATACCGACCAATTATGCTTTGATACAAGCAATTGAGAAATTTCACCGATTTCTCGGTGATGGGTTCAAGTATGAAGTCCCAGCCCTCTCGGATGAATCCCTGACACTGCGTGACATCGCCACGCTGATTTCCGAACGCCTGGTCAATCTCTACCGACGGGATGGAGAAGAGCGGGTACCGGCTTTAAGACGGGACAGCCCATTTCAAACTGAAGAGGCCTGGCGTGATCTGAGTCTTTTCTATGAATATTTTCACGCAGAGACAGGGCAGGGACTTGGTGCCGCTCACCAGACCGGCTGGACAGGGTTGTTGGCTAATCTGGTGATGCGCCGTTATCGTAAAGATATTCCGGTGTTTTTGGGTGAGGATGAGTCAGTGGGGTAGAGAATTGCATCTGTGGCTGGTGTCAAATAAATTGCGTATTATCTTTTGCTGACTCATCTAATCCATCAAATACTAAGTACGCTGAATAGTTTTTCAACATTCTTTATCAATAAAAAATTAAATTGAAAACTACGGATTTCGATTGCTCCTTAAACTTGAATTGACATGGTTTGTTATCGAACAATATTGCTATCTATCTGCTTTAACTCTATTCAAGGCAAACAGTGCTGCTCCATAAGCCGCTTCTTGTTGAGCAGCCCGGATTACCGTCGCCTCTAAGTATTGTTCCCGCATCCGCCGCCAAGGCTCATTAACAGCGCCACCACCAATCGAGAAAACCCGTTTAGGACTGGGTGCTCCAAGCTCTTGTAGTCGCTGATACCCTTGCTGCTCGATCTTGGCGATACCTTCGAGAATTGCCTGGAAGAATATACTGTCACTTTCTGGTCTGGGGCTTAATCTGGGTGCCAGGTCTGGATCGTTGATCGGAAACCGCTCTCCAGCCGATACCAGTGGGTAGTAGTCCAGGCCGGTGGGTTGATCAATCTTCATTGCGGCGGTTAATCCGGGGAGTTGATTCGGTTTAAAATAGTGTCGCAACACCGAGCCACCGCTGTTCGATGCACCACCCACCAACCATCGATCCCCAAGACGATGGCTGTAAATACCATATCGTGAGTCGTATACCGGTTTATCCGAGAGAATCTTCAACACCAGGGTGCTGCCGAGAGATGTGACCGCATCACCGATCTCGTTGGCTCCGGATGCCAGGCAGGCCGCGTTGCTATCGGTTGTGCCGGTAACAACGATCGTTCCGCTACTCAATCCGCTTGCTTGGGCTGCTTCCCTGCTTAATTTCCCAATCGCTCTACCACAGGGATGAACCTGTGGCAGAGAGTTGGTATTGAAATCAAGACGATTGATCCATTCGGGCCATTGCCGGGTGATCGGGTCGTATCCCAGCTTCAGGGCGTTGTTCTCATCACTGATCCGATAGTTTCCAGTCAGGCGTCCCACAATCCAGTCTGCCTGGTGCAGGGCGTAGTAGCTTTCAGTTGTCTGCTTACGACTGAGATGCAGCAGCTTTGCCAGACTGGAGCTGGCGCTCAATACCGGGCTTCCCACTGGCGCTACAGAGTTCAATATTTCCAGACTGTCACGACTGCGACTGTCGTTATACATCAACGCTGGGGTGATCGGTGTGCCCTGCTGATCGGTCAGCAGCAGGGTTGAGGAGGTGCCATCCACGGCTATCGCATCCACCGGCTTGTTGCCTATCTCTGCAACGGTCTCCTGCAACAGTTCGCTGACCGTCTGCCACCAATCCTGTGGGTCCTGTTGTTGCTCACCTTGTGCCGGAGAGACCGACGCGGGCAGTGACCGGGATTTGGTGGATACCACATCGGCCTGCTCATCGATCGTGATCACCCGGCAGCCCGATGTGCCGAGATCGATACCTATGCAGAATCCCAAGTGCTTATCCCGGTCGTCAGCTTTCTATCAGGGCAGGGTGACCGGTACCGGTGGTTGCCAGTCTTCCGCTCTGTGGTCTGCAACAACGGTGGTGTAGATGCCGCCGCGAACATTGAATTCCGCTGTCAGTCGCATATAGCGGGGTTGGGTGGCGGCCACCAGGTCCGCCAGAATCTCATTGGTCACTGCTTCGTGGAAAGCCCCCTGATCGCGGAATGACCAGATGTACATCTTCAGGGCTTTGAGTTCGACGCACAGCTTCTCGGGAACATACTCCAGAGTCATTTCAGCAAAATCGGGCTGGCCGGTTTTCGGGCAGAGGCAGGTGAATTCCGGAATGTTGATGCGGATTGTATAGTCCCTTTCCGGTTGAGGATTTTGGAAAGTTTCCAGATCTTTGCTTGGTTCGCTCGGCATGGTTTTGCAGTCTCATCAGTAAAATGGCGATGAATTATACGTGAGCCAGTGCCCAGTCTGAAACATCTCATTTATAAGTTAATAAAAACAGTAAGTTATAAAAAAGAGTTCAGGTACAAATTTTTGCTTTTGTCCCCTGTAACATTGCCCCTCTTTGGTGTATCTTAGCGGCCCATGCGTCTGGAGAAAATCAAGCTCGCCGGGTTTAAATCATTCGTCGATCCAACCACTGTGCCGATTCCCAGTAATCTGGTTGGTGTCGTTGGGCCGAATGGTTGCGGCAAATCCAATGTTATCGATGCGGTCCGCTGGGTGATGGGTGAAAGCTCAGCAAAAATGCTGCGCGGCGAATCGATGGCGGATGTCATCTTCAATGGCTCATCTGCACGCAAACCTGTCGGTGCGGCAACCATCGAACTGCTTTTCGACAATGCGGAAGGGCGGGCCGGTGGTCAGTATGCCCAGTACAATCAGATATCGGTCAAACGTCAGGTCTCCCGTGACGGACAATCCCTCTACTATCTCAATGGGGTGCGTTGCCGTCGTCGTGATATCACCGACCTGTTTTTAGGTACCGGTCTGGGACCACGCAGCTACTCGATCATCGAACAGGGCATGATCTCCCGTCTGATCGAAGCGCGACCGGAAGATCTGCGTACCTTCCTCGAAGAGGCGGCCGGTATCTCCAAATATAAGGAGCGTCGTCGGGAGACCGAGAACCGCATCCGCCATACCCGGGAGAATCTGGAACGACTCACCGATCTGCGGGATGAAGTGGCGAAACAGCTGCAACATCTGCAGCGCCAGGCGGCAACCGCAGAAAAGTATCAAACCCTGAAGCAGGAAGAGCGTCAGACCAAGGCGGAGTTGCTGGCACTGCGTTGGCGTACCCTGGACCAGGATCTGCAACAGCGGCAGCGTAACATTGCCGAGCTGCAGAACCATCTGGAAGCGGCACTGGCGGAGCAGCGTAAGCTGGAGTCGGTGATCGAAGAGGATCGGGAGAAGCACACCGAAGCCAATGACCTGTTCAACGAAGTTCAGGGACGGTTTTACAGTCTGGGTGCCGAGATCAGCGGCCTGGAGCAGGCGATCCAGTTTGCCCGGGATACCCAGAAACAGCAGCAACAGGATCTGGAGCAGGTCGAACAGGCCTTTCAAGAGTCGGAGGCCCATCGGGCGCAGGATGAGACCAGGCTGAATGAGCTGAATAAAAATCTGCAGACCGAAGAGCCACTGCTGATGGAGGCCCGTGAGGATGAACATAAACTCTCTGAAGCGCTGAACCAGTCGGAGCAGGCGATGCAGAGCTGGCAGGCGGAGTGGGAACAGTTCAATCAGCAGGCCGCGGAACCGGCCCAGACCGCTCAGGTGGAGCGTACCAGGATCAACCATCTTGAGCAGCAGGGGGGCAATCTGGAGCGCCGTCTGCAGCGATTCGATGAAGAGCTGTCGCGCCTGGATGACAGCCGTCTGCTGGGTGAGATCGGCGAACTGGAAGCGGAGGAGTCGGGCCAGAAAGAGTCGGTGGATATCCTGCACAATCAGTTGAGCGAGATGGTTGAACAGATCAATCAGCAGCGGGAGCTCAACAACCAGCAGGCAAATCAACTCGACCAGGCACGGGCGGAACTGCAATCGAATAAAGGCCGACAGGCCTCATTGGAAGCACTGCAACAGGCGGCCCTGGGTGAGGCGGAAAGCGATATCGCCGAGTGGCTGGAGACAACCCAGTTGCAGTCGGCGCAACGGCTGGCGCAACAGATCAAGGTCACCCCACGCTGGCAGCAGGCGGTTGAGGTAGTGCTCGGTTTTCATCTGCAGGCGGTCTGTATCGACAACCTCGATCAGCTGAATGATGCGTTGCCCCATTTAGAGAAAGGCACATTGACCCTGTGGGAAGGGAGTGCGGCCAGCACAACAGAATCCCATGCGGAAGAGCTCGCCACTCAGATCGAGGCTCCCTGGAGTCTGCAGAATCTGCTGGCCGGAGTACGGATGGTGGATGATCTGCAGACCGCACTGCATCGTCGCCACAGCCTGAATCCAGGCGAGTCACTGATTACTCCCGAAGGGATCTGGCTGGGACGCAACTGGCTGAGAATCACCCGTGAGTCGGATGAGCGTGCCGGTGTACTCGGTCGCGAGGAAGAGCTGCGCATCCTGAAGCAGACTCTGGAAGAGCAACAGCTGCAGGTGGATGAACTGACCGAACAGCTGGAGCAGGGGCGTGAGCGACTCAAGCATCTGGAACAGGAGCGTGAGCAGTCCCAGGCCAACTACAACCAACTCAACCGGGCCCTGTCCGAGGTTCGCTCCAATCTGAGCAGTAAACGCACCCGGGCCGATCATCTGCGCCAGCGCCGCGAGCAGTTGCAGCAGGAGCAGCAGGAGATCGCCGAGCAGATCGAAAACGATCATCTGCTGATGGAAGAGACCCGCCAGCGTCTGCATCTGGCTCTGGAAGCGATCGAGACCCTGGGCAGCCGACGGGAGTCTCTGGTTCAGCGTCGCGATGAACTGAGGACCCAGGTCACCGAGGCGAGAGAGAAGCTAAACCAGCAGAGAACGGCCACCCACCAGCGGGAACTGCAGGTCGAATCGATGCGCACGGTGCACACCTCACTGACCCAGAACCTGCAGCGTGCCCGCAGTCAGCTGGAGCAGTTGACCCAGCGCCGCAATGAGTTAAAGCAAAGTCTGGAGAGTGCCGAGGCGCCGATGCAGCAGCAGCTGCAGGATCTGAATGTCAAACTGGAAGCCCGCAGTTCCGTCGAGCAGGAGCTGAACCAGGTCCGGCAGGGACTTGAGGATGTGGATGGCCATCTGCGTGAGAAGGAGCAGCAGCGGCATCAGGCTGAGCAGCAGGTGCAACAGCGTCGGGACAAGTTGAACCAGGCCCAACTGCAGAACCAGGAAGTATCAGTGCGACGTAACACACTACAGGAGCAGCTGGACGAAGGTGGACTGGTTGCTGAAGAGCTGTTCAAGACCATGCCTGAAGATGCCGGCGAATCTGTCTGGCAACAGAAGGTGGAGACATTGGCGAACCGGATCCAACGACTTGGGCCGATCAATCTGGCGGCCATCGACGAGTTTCAGGAGCAGTCCGAGCGCCTGAAATATCTTGAAGAGCAGCATGCGGATATCACCAGCTCTCTGGAAACCCTGGAAAACGCCATTCGCAAAATCGATCGGGAGACCCGAACCCGGTTCAAGGAGACCTTCGATAAGGTCAACTCCGGTATCAAGGATCTGTTCCCAAGGCTATTCGGTGGCGGTCATGCCTATCTGGAGTTGACCGGTGAAGATCTGCTGGATACCGGCGTCACCGTGATGGCGCGCCCACCGGGCAAACGCAACGCCAGCATCCACCTGCTCTCCGGAGGTGAGAAGGCACTGACGGCGGTGGCTCTGGTGTTCTCCATATTCCAGCTCAATCCAGCGCCTTTCTGTATGCTCGATGAGGTGGATGCGCCATTGGACGATGCCAATGTGGGACGCTTTTGCGAGATGGTGAAATCGATGTCCGATCAGGTACAATTCATTTTTATTACCCATAATAAGATCACCATGGAAATCGCTAACCAACTCTCTGGTGTCACCATGCATGAACCGGGTGTATCGCGTTTGGTAACTGTCGATGTGGAGGAGGCGGCTCAACTGGCCGCTCTGTAGAATCATGGATGCCACAACCCTGCGCATCGTTCTGCTACTGCTTGGGCTGGTATTTCTGGCCGCAATCTACTTCTATGAGACCGGACGTCGAAAGCGGGAAATGTCCCAGGCACGACGTCGGGTTGTGCCAGAGTTCAAAGAGCCTGAAATCGCATCGCCCACAGAAGAGAATGCCATCGCTGACGAGGTGACGATGGAGCACTCGGAGAATCTCCATCATCAGGAAGAGGATACCTGGGCCCAGTGGGAGGAAGAGGATACGGAACAGCTCAATGAAGAGTTTCCCGATTCTGAACCCATGCGTGCCGATGATGAGATCAGCTCGGATCTCGAGATGCGCACCGACGACAGCTTTGAGACTCCGGAGCAGCAGGAGCTGTTCGGATTCAGTGCTCAGGAAGAGTCGCCGGTGGACGTGCCGAAGCTGATCATCCAGATCAATCTGAAAGCCAGAAATGCCCCCTTCAACGGTCTGGATATTCAGAAAGCAATGAGCGAGACCGGCATGGTTTTAGGCAGTCTCTCGATCTATCACCGGCTCAGTGGTGACAGCCGGCAGACCCCCCAATTCAATCTGGCGAGCATGGTCGAGCCCGGTACTTTTCCTAGCGAGGATGTGGAGCAGTTCACCACCCCCGGGCTGACCCTGTTTACCCAGCTTCCGGTGCCGGGCGACAGTATGGCGGTCTTCTCCGACCTGCTGTTTACCGCCGAACGCCTGGCGGCCCTTCTGGACGGTGAGCTGCAGGATGATACTCACAGCGCCCTGAGCAAGCAGACCATCGAACACCTGCGCGGCCAGATCATCGAGCATCGTCGACTGGTTCAGCTGGCCAGGAGTAAAGGTTGAATCCCAGCCAGGAGATCCTCTCCCGGATCGAGGCATTGCGTCAGCAGATCAACGATCACAACCGACGCTACTACGTCTACGACGACCCCCTGATTCCCGATGCGGAGTACGACCGGCTGATGCGGGAACTGCAGTCTCTTGAGGCGGAGTATCCGGAGCTGATCAGTCCAAACTCACCCACCCAGAGAGTTGGTGACAAGCCCTTGTCGGGATTTGATGAGGTGGTACATCAAGTGCCAATGCTCTCCCTCGACAATGCGTTTGATGATAAAGAGATGAGGGATTTTGAGCGTCGCATCAAGGATCGTTTGAAACTGGCTGAGTCCGAACAGATCAACTATCTGGCAGAACCCAAGCTTGATGGCCTGGCCGTAAGTCTGCGCTATGAACAGGGAAGTCTGGTCATGGGAGCAACCCGGGGGGATGGCAATCGGGGTGAGGATGTCACCAGTAATGTGCGCACCATCAAAGCAATTCCGCTGAAGCTCCTGGGTGAGCAGTGGCCCGATGTGCTTGAGGTGCGGGGCGAAGTGTTTATGCCGAAAGCCGGTTTTGAAAGCCTCAATGAGCGGGCTCGCAAGGCCGATGAGAGAAGCTTCGTGAATCCACGCAATGCGGCCGCCGGATCGCTGCGACAACTTGATCCCCGAATTACGGCTCAGAGGCCATTGACCTTTCTCGCCTACGGCTTTGGTGAAGTCTCACCGGAGCATACCGAACTGAATCTCAGTGATCGGATCAACGCATTGAGATCCTTTGGCATTCCAACCTCTCCGCTGATGGCGGTGACGGATGGCATCCAGGGTTGTATCGATTATTACCGGCAACTTGAAACTGAGCGTGATGATCTCCCTTATGACATCGACGGGGTGGTATTCAAAGTCGATGATCTGGCGCTGCAAGCGCAGTTGGGTTTTGTCTCCCGTGCCCCCCGTTGGGCCGTGGCTTACAAGTTTCCGGCCCAGGAAGAGCTGACCCAGGTGGAGGCGATAGAGTTTCAAGTGGGCAGAACCGGAGCCGTCACACCGGTAGCCCGGCTGCAGCCTGTGTTTGTCGGCGGTGTCACGGTTAGCAATGCCACCCTGCACAATATGGACGAGGTACGGCGCAAGGATGTGAGGGTAGGGGATACGGTGGTGGTGCGCAGGGCCGGTGACGTGATCCCTGAAGTGGTCAGTGTGATACTGGAAAAGCGTTCGGCCTCCAGTCAGTCAGTGGATCTGCCGGAGCGTTGTCCGGTTTGCGATTCCGAGGTGGTTATCGCGGAAGGTGAGGCGGTGGCCCGCTGTTCCGGCGGTCTGTTCTGCCCGGCGCAGCGCAAGGAGGCAATCAAACATTTTGCCTCACGCAAAGCGATGGATATCGAAGGGCTGGGCGATAAACTGGTCGAACAGCTGGTGGAGCTGGAGATGATCTCTACCCCGGCGGATCTCTATGCGCTTACCCTGGAACAGCTCAGTGGACTTGAGCGGATGGCGGAGAAATCGGCGCAAAATCTGCTCGATGCCCTGAGCAAAAGCAAGCAGACCACCCTCAACCGGTTTCTCTATGGACTGGGTATCAGAGAAGTGGGGGAGGCTACAGCACAAGCCCTGGCGCAACAGTTTCTGACCCTCAAAGCAATCGAGGAGGCTGATGAGGAGTCACTGCAGGAGACCCCCGATGTGGGGCCGATCGTGGCCGCACACATCGTCTCCTTCTTTCGTCAATCGCATAACCGGGTCGTCATCGATGAGCTGTTGCAGGCGGGAATCGAGTGGCCGGAGGTTGCCCGGGTCGAGACTGCGGCTTCATCCCTGGTGGGCAAAACAGTCGTTATCACCGGTACCCTGAGCCGGCCCAGGGATGAGTTCAAACAGACCCTGCTGGCCCATGGGGCGAAAGTCACCGGCAGTGTCTCGAGCAAGACCGATTATCTGTTGGCCGGTGAAGCGGCAGGCTCCAAACTGACCAAGGCAGAAAAGCTGGGGGTCACCGTACTCAATGAAGCGGCCTTGGAAGCCTTATTGAATCAGGCCGAATAACGTCTCTGCTCGGGCGTTTTATTGGCTGCTCCCACGTGTTAGTTTTACGAAATGTATTGAATCCATCTGCTCGATTTTCCTCCAATCCGGTATTCGTAGGCTTGACAGGAAGGGAATTGATCAGAGGTTTCTCAAGAATCAAAAGTTTTAGTGGTATGTCTTATGAATGAACAATCGAATCAGGAACGGGAGATCATGATGGTGATGCGGAAACTGCTCACCACCATTGTGCGTGAAGTCACCCCGGAGTCGAAGAGCCTCAAACACCCGTTGTCTGAGAAGACGATCCAGGATATTCGTTACTGTCTAGGGTTGATCACCGCACGGGAGAAAGAGCTTGCCGATGAAGGTGGCCGCACCGCTCAGGAGCGCCCCTATTTTGTCGATGAACCCCCACAGACCAAGGTAGTCCCAATTTCCAACATCGGTAAGACCGGCAAGGAGCCTGAGGAGGAGTAGTCTGTTGTGGGAAACCTCATCCCCGGCCGTCAGGTCGGGGATGATGGTTCAGAGGGATCTACTTCTGTTCTGCCGGAGCAGCGGCATCACCACTCTCTTTTTCAGCGGTCGCCTCAGCGGCGCCCTCAGACTGCTTTGATGAAGCCATTGAAGCATCCTGTTGGGCATCAGGTGCCTGCTTGGCATTCTTCTCATTGAATACCAGTTTGCTGGAATCACGCAGTCCCTGCATATAGTCGGTAAGGGCCTTCTGCTGCAGGGCGGTTTGGATTTTACCCTTGACACTCTCCAGGGTGGGCGCCGGGCTCTGGCGGCTCTCCTCCAATAGGATGACATGCCAGCCGAATTGGGTCTGTACCGGTGCTGAGGAGTATTTGCCCTTTTCCATTTCAGTTAGCGCCTGAGCGAAAGGTTCGACCATCTGTGCGGCATCGAACCAGCCCAGGTCACCGCCATCTTTGCCGGTAGGTCCGGTTGAGTGCTGCTTGGCCAGTTCGGCGAAATCACTGCCACCATCCAGCTCGGTGATCAGGTTCTTGGCTTCCTCTTCCTGCTTCACCAGGATGTGTCTCGCCTTATACTCGGTATTCGACTGACTGGCATACTCGGCGTCATAGATCTGCTGAATCTCTTCGTCTGAAGGCTGATGTTTGGTGGCGTGCTCCTGGATTGCAACCTGGGTCAGCAACTTGGCTTTCAGCAATTCAAGAGAAGCCGAAACATCCTCGCGTTCAGCCAGGCCGGCCTTTTCCGCTGCCTGAGAGACGATCAGAATGTTGGCCAGCTCATTGAGTACGCCCATCTGCATTTCCGCCGAGGTCTTGGCATCGGGCACACCACGCATCCGATCCTGGAAGTAGAGGCTGTACATGGCCCGGGTGACCGGCTTGCCATTCACCGTCAACAGGGTGTTGACGTCCATATCCGCAGCATCGGTTTCTGTCTTAGCTGGCAGAGTGGCTGAGCGCTGGCTGTCGTTGGTGGCAACCGCTGTTGTCTGCTCCGTGGACTGATTACAGCCGCTCATAAGTCCAGCGCTGCACAGTGCAGCCAGAATGATCTGTTTGTTCATCATTGATCTTACCTTGTGGTGATTAAGTTTTTTTAGCGAGTTGTAGGAGTCTAGTTTGGTAACACTTTCTTAAAGGGTTTTACGGTTACCCGTGCATAGACTCCAGATTTTATATAGGGGTCCTCATCCGCCCAGGACTTGGCGCTCTCCAGGCTGTCGAATTCAGCAACGATCAGGCTGCCGGTAAATCCGGCCGGGCCTGGATCTTCCGCATCCACCGAAGGGTGGGGGCCTGCCAGCACGAGTCTTCCCTCGTTCTGTAACTGTTGCAGTCTTTGTACATGATCCGGACGAATTTTCAGACGCTGTTCCAGACTGTCTTCCCGGTCTTCAGCGATGATCGCGTAGAGCACTCAATTCTCCTCGGTTTCAGGTTCAGGTTCGCGCAAATGGCGTGCCAGATAGAAGGCTTGTAGAATCACAAAGCCCAGGGTCAGCCCCATCATGCCAAACAGTTTGAAGTTCACCCAGCTCTCTTCCAGGGAGTGGGCATCATGACACATCTGTAATTCAATGCCTTGAAACTGTGTGTGACAGCTATCGAAGTCGATTTGTTGCAATCCACTCAGTTCCATCAATTGACGCTCAGCGACGAAAAAGTCGTTCGCCACATAGAGGTTCAGGAAACCCAATATGATGAAGAACACCCCCCAGGCCAGGTTGAGCCGTTTCCAAATGGGATCCGGAACATCGATGGCACTCTCCATCATGCGCTGTACCAGGGGCTTTTTACCGATCAACATGCTGCCGATAAACACCAGGCCGAACAGCCAGTTGATGACGGATGGCTTCCACATGATGAAGGTCCGGTCCTGCAGCAGGATGGTCAGCCCGCCAAACACCACCAGGATCGCCAGGGTGATCAGATGCATCCGTTCCACATGCCCTTTGCGCAGCCAGCCGTAGCCGACCTGAATCACAGAGGCGGCAATCGCAACCCCGGTGGCGATATAGATGCCGTAGAGTTTGTAGGCGACAAAGAACAGGATGACTGGGAAAAAGTCGGCAAGCAGTTTCATAAGGAATCAGTGGGTAAATTCAGGATGGCAAAGGTTCGGTCAGGGATTGTATATCGATTTAATGTAAGGTTCTGGGTGAACTCCAGAGATTGTAATACTTTTCAACGACTTCGCGTACCTGTTGTGGGTAATTCAGGGCGTCCATCTGGCTCATGCCCTCCTTGAAAAATGCCGGGGCCTCATCCGGTATGTACTCAACGAGTATCTCATAGGCCCGTTCGATAAGTCCTGGGCGGTGGCTTCGGGTTGCAATAATGGCTTGATTAATCAGCAGGATACGCCATGGTTCTGAAGTTGATTCCTGTTTTTTTCTGGTTTTCAGTTCAGGTGAAACCGTATTCAACAACTCCTGGACAACCTCATAAAGTTGTTCCAATTCGGCGTTATCCTGATAGGTGTTGGCAAGCCTGGCCAGTGCATTGACGATCGGCTCCAGGGTTTTGATGTGACCCAGATGTCTGCCCAGCCACAGCGCCAGGGGCAGGGCGAGATCCTCAAACTCCCGGCTCTCTTTATTGAGTTCCAGCTCCGTCGCCAGTGCGGAGAAATCCATCAACAGATTGATCCCATAGTCTCCCAGTTCATTCAGTTCGTCTTCAGACAGGGTATTGTCCGATTCGTTCTCTTTCGGCTGGTCAACCAGCTGCAGGATATCGATCAGTCGGAACATGGTTTCGCGCAGTGCGCTGGGAGAGCGCTCAGGATCGACCGATTCCCGCATGCGCTCCGATTTGATGAGCTCATTGGCGAGTTCATCAAAGCGGCTGCTGATCGTGTTGATGGAGAGGTTATCGAATAACATGGACGTCATTGTATCAGGCTGCTGGAGTATCGTCTGTGAGATGTGGCGTAACTCTGCAGGATGTTTTATCTGCGCCGGGTCGAGGCAAATTGATGGAAATTCCTGAACTGGCGATTTTTGTATCCGTAGCGCAGGACAATGGGTACAATCCGCCCCCATGTTTTGCGTATACGACCTACACAGCCACTCAACCGCCTCCGATGGAACCCTTTCACCCCGGGCTTTGGTGCAGCGTGCCGCTGAGGCAGGGGTCGAAGTACTGGCCCTGACCGATCACGACACCACAGCAGGAATTGATGAGGCCAGTGAGGCCGCACAGAGTTGTGGTTTGGTTCTGATTCCCGGGGTTGAGGTGTCGGTCAGCTGGAATCGGCAGACCGTGCATCTGGTCGGCCTGAATGTCGATCCCCACGATCCCAAGCTCAATGATGGACTGCAACGGCTTCGGGAATTCCGTGAGTGGCGAGCTGTTGAGATCGGCAGTAGACTCCATAAGGCGGGGATTTCCGGCGCCTATGAGGGTGCGCGGGCCCTGGCGGAAGGGAGTCTGGTGAGTCGCACCCATTTTGCAC
Organism: Candidatus Thiodiazotropha endoloripes; assembly: GCF_001708965.1. Lineage (NCBI taxonomy): Bacteria > Pseudomonadati > Pseudomonadota > Gammaproteobacteria > Chromatiales > Sedimenticolaceae > Candidatus Thiodiazotropha > Candidatus Thiodiazotropha endoloripes. Next base: position 1,403,206 of record NZ_LVJW01000003.1, read on the forward strand.
GGTTTCTGGTCCGATCCGGCCGCGTTGAGGACGAACGCAAGGTCTTCAAGCGCTTTCTGGTTAGCGGCAAGCCTGGGCATGTGCCAGGTGAGTGGGCCAGCCTGGAAGAGGCGGTAGGTTGGATTCATGGAGCTGGCGGGCAGGCTGTGATCGCCCATCCGGCCCGCTACAGGATGACCCGCAGCAAATTGCGCCAGCTGTTGAAGACTTTTGTCGCTTTACAGGGTGATGCCCTGGAAGTGGTATCCGGCAGCCATAGCCGCGATGACTACATCAACATGGCAAAGCATGCCAAGGATTTTGATCTGATGGCCTCTGCCGGATCCGATTTTCACTGCCCGGAGAATCCCTGGATCGAGCTGGGTCGATTGCCCAGGTTGCCGGAGGGTTGTAAGCCGGTGTGGCAGAATTGGAATCTGACTGGGCAGACCGAAGTGCGGAGCCAGCTGGGCTGATCGGGAACTATCATGGCGCAGTTTTTTCAGATCCATCCGGAAAACCCCCAGGTCCGACTGATCCGGCAGGCGGTCAGCATCATTCAGGAAGGCGGCCTGGTGATCTACCCAACCGATTCCAGCTATGCGCTGGGTTGTCATATCGGCGACAAGGGGGCGATGGAACGCATCCGGCGTATCCGTAAGGTGGATGACGCCCACAACTTCACCCTGGTCTGCCAGGATCTGACTGAGATCTCACACTACGCCAAAATCGATAACCAGGACTACCGTTTGCTGAAAAATCTGACCCCTGGGCCCTATACCTTCATCCATAAGGCGACCAAACAGGTTCCCCGGCGGCTGATGCACCCAAAGCGTAAAACCATCGGTATTCGGGTGCCTGACAATGAGATTGTTCGGGCACTGCTGCAGGAGCTGGGTGAACCGATCATGAGCACCACCCTGATCCTGCCCGGTGAGGAGATGCCGTTGACCGATCCCTATGAAATGCGCGATCTGCTGGATCACCAGGTGGATCTGATCATCGATGGTGGCTATTGCGGCTATGAAGCCACCACGGTGGTGGTGATGACCGACCATCAACCTGAGGTTGTGCGCGCCGGGAAAGGCGACACATCCCTGTTCGAGGTATAATTTTTCGATGGAAGGCTTAAGTCTGATTCAAAAACTGGCAATCTTTGTGTTGCCGATGATATTTGCCATCACGGTGCACGAAGCGGCACACGGCTGGATGGCCAAGCGGCTGGGTGACAAGACCGCGGAGATGCTGGGGCGGGTAACCCTCAATCCTATCAAGCATATCGATCCGGTGGGTACCATTCTGGTTCCATTGGGAGCCTATCTGCTGACCGGCTTCATGTTCGGTTGGGCAAAGCCGGTGCCGGTCAACTGGAACAATCTGCGTCAACCGAAACGGGATATGGGTCTGGTGGCGCTGGCCGGTCCGGGCGCCAATCTATTGATGGCGCTGATCTGGGCCATGATGGTCTACGCCGGGGCCCTCTCGCTACAGCATTTTGAATGGCTGGGTGTGCCGTTGATGCTGATGGGAGTGGCAGGTGTGTTGATCAATGCCGTACTGATGGCCCTGAATCTGATGCCGATTCCCCCGCTGGATGGGGGGCGGGTTGTCTACTCCCTGTTGCCCCCCAAACAGGCTCAGATCTTCTCCCGGCTTGAGGCCTATGGTCTGTTCATCGTATTGATAATGCTGGTTACCGGTATCCTCGGTTTTCTGCTCTGGCCGCTGGTCGGCCTGACGATCAAGATCCTGCCGGCATCGGATCTGGTCACACAACTTATTCCTGTCATTCTCAGTCCCGCAAGGAGTTAGATTTGAATCAGCCGTTAAGTGCAAACCGGGTGCTCTCCGGCATGCGTCCCACAGGACAGTTGCATCTTGGTCACTATCATGGGGTGTTAAAGAACTGGGTTACCCTGCAAGAAGCGTACGACTGCTACTTTTTTGTGGCTGACTGGCATGCGCTGACAACCCATTACGATGATCCGAGTGTGATTCCAAACAGCATCTGGGACATGGTGATCGACTGGCTTGCGGCGGGTGTGGACAGTGACTCCGCAACCCTGTTCGTACAATCCCTGGTGCCGGAACATGCCGAGTTGCATCTGCTGCTCTCCATGATTACCCCTCTGGGGTGGCTGGAACGGGTCCCCAGTTATAAGGATCAGCAGGAGAAGCTGAAAGAGAAGGATCTGGCGACCTACGGTTTTCTCGGCTACCCGCTGTTGCAATCGGCGGATATTCTGATCTATCGGGCGGCCCAGGTGCCGGTGGGAGAGGATCAGGTTGCCCATGTGGAGCTGACCCGTGAAGTGGCGCGCCGTTTCAACCACATCTATGGACGTGGTGCCAACTACGAAGAGGAGGCGGAAGCCGCGCGTAAGAAGATGGGTAAAAAGGCCGCCAAACAGTATGCCCAACTGAGAAAGGCCTACCAGGAACAGGGCGATGCAGAAGCACTGCTAAAAGGGCAGGAACTGCTGGGTGCACAACAGAATATCAGCATGGAGGAGCGAGAGCGCCTGCTGGGCTATCTGGAGGGTAGCGGTCGGGTGATTCTGGCTGAACCTCAGCCGTTGCTGACCAAGGCCTCGAAAATGCCGGGGCTCGATGGACAGAAGATGTCCAAGTCCTACGCCAATACCATCTCCCTGCGGGAGACCCCCGAGCAGGTGGAAAATAAGCTGAAACGGATGCCTACCGATACCAATCGGGTGCGCAGAACCGATCCGGGCGATCCACAGAAGTGTCCTGTCTGGCAGTTTCATGAGGTCTACTCGGATTTGAAGACCCGGGAGTGGGTGCAAGCGGGCTGTACAAGCGCCGGAATCGGTTGTCTCGAGTGCAAAGCCCCGGTGATTGAAGCGGTATTGGATGAACTCAAGCCGATACAGGCCAGGGCAGCCGAATTGGAGGCGCAACCTGAGCAGGTTAAGCGTATCATCGAAGCGGGCTCCGAGAAGGCCAGAGCGGTGGCCCGGGAGACCATGCGGGAAGTCCGTGAGGCCATGTCATTGCAGATTCTGGGATAATACCCCCGGAATCCAACCATTCAACTGTAGATAATAGTCAGCCATGGAACCAACTGAAAATCATCCCCACCACCATCCGGAGCAGGAGGAGATGCCATTTGCCATGGTGATGGGCGAGCCTTTGGCCACTCCGCCCACCGACCTCTATATTCCGCCGGATGCTCTGGAGGTGTTTCTGGATGCCTTCGAGGGGCCGTTGGATCTATTGCTCTATCTGATCAGACGTCAGAATCTGGATATCCTCGACATCCCGATTTCCGAGATCACCGACCAGTATGTCAGCTACATCGATATGATGAACGAGATGCGGCTTGAACTGGCGGCTGAGTATCTGGTCATGGCTGCCATGCTGGCGGAGATCAAATCCCGCATGTTACTGCCACGACCTGTCAGCGAGGATGAGGATGTGGATGATCCCAGAGCCGAGCTGATCCGCCGTCTGCAGGAGTATGAGCGCTATAAGCAGGCCGCCGAGGATCTGGATGGTCTCGAGCACATGACCCGGGATACCTTCCAGGGGCATGCGGAGCTGGTTGAACGTCATGTTGAAGTCACTGAGCCCGATGTGGCGTTGCGCGAGATCATGCTGGCGCTTGCCGATGTCATGCATCGCGCTGATATGTTCAGCAGCCATCGGGTTGAGAAAGAGCCGTTGTCGGTGCGTGAGAAGATGTCGCACGTACTGCAGAGTATTGATGGTCAGCAGTTTGTCAGCTTCACCGAACTGTTTAATATCACCGAGGGCCGATTGGGCGTGGTGGTGACTTTCCTGGCGGTGTTGGAACTGATAAAAGGATCGCTGATCGAGTTGGTGCAGGCAGAAGCCTTTGCTCCGATTCATGTCAAAGCGAAGATTTCATAAGATGACTGAACAGAACAGACTGAAACAGATCGTAGAGGCCGCACTGCTGGCTGCCGGCAAACCTTTGAGCCTGGACGAACTGATCGGACTCTTCACTGAATCTGAGCAGCCGGAGAAAAAGAGCCTCAGAGAGGTTCTGGCCGAAATTACCGAGGACTACCAGGGGCGAGGCATCGAGGTTACCGAGGTTGGCAACGGTTTTCGTATCCAGGTGCGTGCAGAGTTTTCCCCCTGGGTTTCCAAGCTCTGGGCCGAGCGTCCACCAAAATACTCCAGAGCCCTGTTGGAAACCCTGGCGCTGATTGCCTACCGCCAACCGATTACCCGTGGTGAGATCGAAGATATCCGTGGTGTCTCCGTGAGTACCAACATCATCAAGACCCTGACGGAACGGGAGTGGGTACGGGTGGTGGGGCACCGGGATGTGCCGGGTAAGCCGGCACTGTACGCCACCACCAAAGAGTTTCTAGACTATTTTAATCTGAAGAGTCTGAATGAGCTGCCGACCCTGGCGGAGATCCGCGATCTCGACTCGATCAATCGGGAGCTGGAGTTACAGGACCCGGATAAGGTGGATGGCGAGCAGAGCGAAGCGACGCAACAGTCGGTCGATTCTGTTGAGAATACCCAGACCCGACAAGATGCGGATGATGAGTTTGAGACAGAATCTGCCTCAGCAGAACCAGCGGTGGAATCTGTCAGTGAATCGGAAGCTGAGGCAGAGACAGATGGTGAAGCTGACAGCCAATCATTCGAAGCTGAAACAGATTCGACTGCTGAGCTCGATACAGCTGAAGTGCCGGCTACAGATGATGATATCTCAGATCATCAGGATGAAGCAGAACCGGAATCATTGGAGCGCTCTGAGAAGCGACTGACTACTGCAAACCCTGAGGCAGAATCACCCAGTGTGGCACTGTCCGATGAGGAGCAAACCCCATTGAAGACCGAGATCGATGAGTAGGGACAAACAGCCTGTCGGAGACCGCCTGCAGAAAGTACTGGCCAACGCCGGTCTGGGTTCACGGCGCGAAATCGAAGGCTGGATCGCTGCAGGCCGGGTGGAAGTCAACGGCAAGTTGGCTGAACTGGGGCTCCGGGTCCTGCCGGAGGACAGCATCCGGGTGGATGGTCGACCGGTTTCCAAGCGCAAGCTTGAAGCACCGGAGCGTGAAGTGCTGGTCTACAACAAACCGGAGGGGGAGCTGGTCACCCGTAATGATCCGGAGAACCGTCGTACGGTTTTTCAACGCTTGCCCAGGCTGGAGCGTGGGCGATGGATTCCGGTAGGTCGGCTGGATATCAATACCTCTGGCCTGCTGTTACTGACCACGGATGGCGAGCTGGCCAATCAACTGATGCACCCGAGTCAGCAGGTGGAACGTGAGTATGCCGTACGGGTGATGGGTGAAGTCACCGAAGAGCAACTCCACCAACTGACCCATGGTGTCGAGCTGGATGATGGTCCGGCCCGTTTTGAAGAGATTGTTGAGTCTGGTGGTGAGGGATTCAACCGCTGGTTTCACGTTGTCATCATGGAGGGACGACAACGGGAGGTTCGGCGCATGTGGGAGGCGGTTGGCTGTCAGGTCAGTCGGCTCAAGCGGGTACGCTATGGCAGTGTGATACTCGAAAGCGCACTCAAGGTCGGTCGCTGGCGCTTCCTCAAAGAGAAAGAGATCGAAGAACTGGCCAATGTATCCGGGGTAAAAACCGAACGTTCGAAAAGCAGACCCAAAGCAAAAGGCAAGGACTACCCGCCAAAAGGTTCAAAGCCCCGCCAAAGCACTAAACGAAGCAATACTCGTCAAGCTTCCCGACAGACAAAACCTGTCCCCAAGAACAGTCCATGGAAGGGTAAAAAATCCTCTGGTGGACGCTCTCGTTGAGATCACTCAAGGCTCGTCTGGAAGAGCTGTTTGAGAAACTCTTCGCACACTACGGTGCACAGAACTGGTGGCCGGCAGACAGCCCTTTTGAAGTTATGCTCGGTGCGGTACTGACTCAGAACACGGCCTGGACCAATGTCGAAAAGGCGATCCATAATTTAAAAAGCCTGAGTGAGCTCAATCCCCAAGCGTTGATCACCATGCCTCGCGAATCACTTGCCCAAGCCATCCGGCCATCCGGTTACTACAATCTGAAGGCTGAGCGTGTGCAGAATCTCTGCGGTTTGCTGCTGGACAACCCGGCATTACACAGACTGGATGATCCTCAGCTGCGTGAACAGTTGCTTGGTGTGACCGGCATTGGTCCGGAAACAGCGGATGACATCCTGCTCTATGCCTTTCATCGGCCGGTATTTGTTATCGATGCTTATACCCGCAGACTGCTTGGCCGGATTGGTTGGGTAGATGGTTATGTGCCCTATGAGGCGTTACGCCAGACCATTGAACAGGCGCTGGTCGGAGAAGCGTCTTACTATAACGAGTTTCATGCCCTGATCGTGATACATGCCAAATCAGTCTGTTGTAAACAGCCCCGTTGCAACGCTTGTCATCTGAGCGGACTCTGCAACTACGCGGCTGATAGCAGGCCCTAGCGCTCTTATTCGCTCATCACGACCTGATTGCGACCCTGGTTTTTGGCAACATAGAGCGCCTCGTCGGCACGCTTGAAGAGTGTTTCAGCGGTGTCACCTTCATTCATCATGCTGACACCCAGACTCAGGGTGACCTGCAGATTCTTCAAGGATTCAATACGCAGGCTTTCGATGTTTTCCCGGATTCTTTCAGCCAACAGTCTGGCGCCAAGTTGATCAGTACCGTTAAGCACCACCACGAACTCTTCGCCCCCATAGCGATAGAGTGCGTCACTGCTGCGGATGGTTTCTTCTACCCCCTTCGCAACCTGCTTCAACACCAGATCACCCACCGCATGACCATATTGATCATTAATTCGCTTGAAGAAATCGATATCCATGACGACTAAGGAGAGTTCGCTGTTTTTACGTCGATTGAGTTCGATTTCCCGATTGAAGTTGGAGTCGAAGGCGGTGCGGTTCTTAATGCCTGTGAGGGAGTCGAGAAACGCACTTTCGATTGCAGTTTGATAGAGCAGCGCATTACGCAGGGGATAGAGTAGGGCGGCGAGAAAATTCTCAACCTTTGCGATTTCAGATTTGTTGTAGCGCTTGTTACGACTCACGACGATCTGACCGAGATCGGTATCCAGCACTTTCAGGTTGTAGCCGAGTTTGTTTCTCTGCTCATCCTGGCCAAAGTGCAACGCCATTCCGCTGGTTGGTGCGCGGTAGTCGAGGCTGTCGTAGAGTGCCTGGTTACCCATCACCTGTGCGAACAGTTCAATCAGGGTATCCACTTCGAGGGTGGTCTGCAGTTTCCCGCTCAGCTCCATGATCAGGCCGAGGGTACCGTCATCATTGACGACGTCGGCTAAACGACCGAGGATGGGGCCGTCAGTGGGAGTGAAGCGGTCATGATGTATGCTGTGGATACCGGTCATTGTATTGCTCACAAAACTTCTGAAATTCGAGTTTTATTCTGCGAATAACGTGCCAAAATAAATAAATGCAATAAAAACAATAAGATAAATATCTTAATATGGAGTGGCGTCAAAATGGCGACGCATTTCGATCGTCTGGAATTTTGCTTGAATTTGAGAAGAGACAAAAAAATGTCACCACAAAAGTGCAATCCCAGGGTGCAAAATCGCCTCAAATAATTCGAGGTAAATGCAGTTGGAGTGGCTGAATCGATGAGAGGAATTCAGTCCGGGATTGTCTGAGTTTGAATAGGTTAGTTTACAATTGATTGAGTGGCTATCAATGTTAAGAACATTTGTTATCACAATGATGCTGTTTTCACTGAGCCCATCCCAGGCGGCAGACAATGGGTCCGGATTGGAAGCGGGTATGGTCAATCCGGGGTTTCATGAGAAGCCGTCCTGGTTCAAAAACTCATTCCTCGATCTGGGGGATGACGTTGAGGAGGCAGCCGAAGAGGGAAAACGGATCATACTCTACTTTCACCAGGATGGATGTCCCTACTGCGCCAAGCTGCTGAATGAGAATTTCACCATTAAAAAGATTGTGGACAAGACCAGGGCAGGTTTTCAGCTGATTGGTATCAATATGTGGGGTGATCGCAGCGTCACTGGAATCGATGGCAGCGAGACGACTGAAAAGGCTTTGGCTGAATCCCTGAATGTCAAATATACCCCAACCCTTTTGTTCCTCGATGAGCAGGGTAGGCCGGTATTGAGACTCAATGGCTACTATCCTCCCCATAAATTTGAGCAGGCCCTCGACTATGTGGCCAGGCATCAAGAGAAGAGGCAGTCCTACAGAGACTATCTGAAAGCGCATCAACCGGTGGCTGCCAGTGGCAAATTGCACCGACAGGCGGACTATCTGCAACCACCACTTGATCTGAGGGCATCGGCCCGCCGTGGGGAGAGGCCCCTGTTGGTGTTGATGGAGATGAAACAGTGTCCACCCTGTGACGAACTCCACCAGGATATCCTGAAAAGACCGGAGTTGAGCAAAACCCTGCAGGAGTTTGATGTCGCTGTGGTGGATGTCTGGTCATCCGAACAGCTGATTACCCCGGCAGGAAAAACAGTGGAATCCACCAAATGGGCAGAGCAGTTGGGGATTCAATATACCCCCAGTATGGTGCTGTTCGACTCAAAGGGTGAAGAGATCTTCCGATCAGAGGCCTATCTAAGGTCTTTCCACACCCACGCCATACTGGATTATGTATTGAGTGGCAGCTACCTGAAACAGGCCAATTTTCAACGCTATGTGCAGGCCAGGGCTGCTGATATGCGGGCCCGCGGAGAGTCTGTGGATTTGATGGAATAGGGCACACAGCCATAAAGCTGAAATTGTTTTGAAATGGGGCTTCACTCGGAGCTGATTCTAGGGTAGTATTGCGCGTTCCAAATTTCGGGTCGTTAGCTCAGTCGGTAGAGCATCTGACTTTTAATCAGGTGGTCGCAGGTTCGATTCCTGCACGACCCACCATATAACACTCCCGCTAAGTCCAATATAGTCCATAACCCCTTATAGTTACTGAGTTTCATTGTATACTTAGTCCTATATGGTCCAATATCGTACCCCCACATCCAGAGCTTCCAGGGGGTATTTCTAGGGGTACTCGGTAAATGTCATGATCGCGGTACCCCCAGCAGGAGTGGGTATGACACTAACGGATACAGCGGTCAGAAATACCAAGCCAAAAGACAAGTCTCACAAGCTATTTGATGGTGGTGGGTTGTTCTTATTGGTCAATCCAAATGGGTCCAAATATTGGCGTCTCAAGTACCGGTTTCACGGCAAGGAAAAGCTGCTTGCTTTGGGCGTTTATCCTGATACGACACTGAAATCCGCCAGGGATAAACGAGATGGGGCCAGAAAGCTCCTCGCGTCTGGAATTGATCCCAGTGAAGCGCGAAAGGCAGAGAAGGCGACACGTAATTCAGATAACAGTTTTGAAGCGGTAGCCCGAGAATGGTGGACTGAACGTACTCCCAATTGGTCTGAGTCCCATTCTTCCCGGATTATGCTCCGGCTTGAGAATGATGTTTTCCCCTGGATCGGCTCAAAACCTATCGGCGATATTACCCCTCCTATATTACTCACAGTCTTGAATCGAGTTAAAAGCCGGGGTGCAATCGAGACTGCTCACCGCATACACCAGAGTTGCAGCCAGATTTTCAGATATGCAATTGCTACCCATCGAGCGGAGCGCGATTCTGCAGCAGACTTAAAAGGCGCTCTCCCTCCTGTAAAGAAGAAACACCATCCCAGTATCACTGATCCTAAACAGATAGGCGGACTGCTCAGAGCGATCGATGGATATCAGGGCTCATTTGTGACCCGGTGTGCTCTCCAGTTGGCTCCGCTGACATTTGTTCGGCCAGGTGAACTCCGGCATGCGGAATGGACGGAAATTGACCTAGATAAAGAGGAGTGGCGCATCCCAGCAGAGAAAATGAAGATGAAGACGGTTCACATTGTGCCGCTTTCCACCCAGGCAATTGCCGTCTTGAATGATATCAAGCCTCTAACAGGTAACGGTCAGTATGTCTTTCCTGGTATTAGAAGCCCGAAACGACCAATGTCAGAGAATACAGTGAATGCAGCCCTTCGCCGCTTGGGTTATACAAAAAACGAAATGACCGGCCATGGCTTCCGATCCATGGCGTCAACAATTCTGAATGAGCAAGGGTGGCATATGGACGCTATTGAAAGGCAATTGGCCCACACAGAAAGAGATTTAGTGCGAGCCTCTTACAATTACGCCCAACATTTACCCGAGCGAGTCAAAATGATGCAGGCATGGGCGGACTATTTAGATGGGCTGCGTAGTGGTGCTAAAGCCAATTCATTAACGAGGGATGTTAAATGAACGAAAAAAAAGCACCAGTAGTCACAGCGCTTAGTGAAACAATGAAAAATCCGAGGCCACTTACTACAGAGGAGCGTAATAAGCTTTTAAGTGAATGGGCAGATAGAACTTTAAATGAGCTATTGGGTTACTCATTAATAATCCCTGGATTTAAAGAAAAACTGTATAGCAGTGTAATAGATCATTTTTCAACTGATGATGATCTAACATTCCAGATGCTTAAGAAGATTCAAGGTCTTAGGAAAGGCAAAAGGGGTAGGCGTGAGAAGTGGAATTACAGTAGATACTATCACCTTTTAATGGTTTATAGTATTTGCACGAAACAAGAAATGGATCGTGATGATTTGCTTAAAAAATTAGCAAAAATGGAAGGGGTGTATCTTTATGATGGTGATAAAGCTATTGAAAATACAAAGGAAATAGAAAGACGGATTACGCTAGCTAGGAAAAGAATTAGCAAGAAAAAAATTGAAGAAGCACTATCAAGAGTCCCATAAAATAGTGAATTAATGGGACTGACATAGCCAATATTCCATTGTTATGTTCTCCACTGGACCATATGAGTTTTCAGTGGAGAACGACAAATGCAGCAATCTAAAGATCTGGCCACCCTTCCAGAAGACGCCCTAATCAGAATCAAGGATGTACTGAGACTGTATCCAATCAGTAAATCCGGTTGGTTCAAAGGCATTCAAGACGGCAAATACCCCAAACCTATAAAGCTAGGAGGAAGAGTCAGTGCTTGGCGCGTTGGCGATATCCTGAATCTTGTTCGCAACATTTCTGGAGAAAAAGAGAATAATAATCAGGGAAAGCGAACTATAAAGGATCAAAATACCAGCACAGATCAAGCAGCTTAAGGGGTAATTCTAATGAGTAAGAGGAATACCCCTCCCGGCGTGGGCAGCGCCGGGGTATCTGGGGCAAGTGAGCGCATTAATCTCAAAGAGAAATATAGCACAACTCCCATCCCAGAAGCCAAAACTACCTTTTGTCATTGCATTGTTTGCGGTAGCAGGTTCACCCCTACCAGAGTTAATCATTCTCTTTGTAGACAATGCTGGTCATATCACCAGGTTGGTCGGGCAATCGAATCGATCCGGTACCTCATGCGTGAGGTGTCATGATGTACAGCATGTTTTTTGTACTTATTAACAGTGAATCAGGTTCTTTTGATTTTTGTGCATCACTAGAGATAGATCGGCTCGTTTTAGAAAACGAACGACTCAAGGCTGAGAATCATGATTTAAAACTGGCCGCCATTGGTTTGAAACAAGAATTCAATGGTGGATCTCGATGAGTGACTATCTCAATCAATTTGAATCAGCTATGAGAGAAACTGGTATTGAACCGCCAGAGAATCTCATTGCTGATGGTGAACTTCATCGATTTTCGTCTAATGGCAGACCTTCTGATTCGGCTGGATACTACATATTACACGGTGATGGTATTCCTGCCGGTCACTTTGGTTGTTGGCGAACAGGCATTTCCCAAGATTGGCGAGCTGATACCGGACAAGCGTTTAGCCCTGAGGAAAAGCGGGAGTATGCCCAACGGATGGAGAGAATTCGAGAGAAGAGAGCGGCTGAAGATCAAAAACGTAAGGCCCAAGCTAGGCAGAATGCTGAAGAGAAATGGACGAATGCAAAGCCCGAAACCGGGGCTCATAAGTACCTGTTAAATAAAGGTGTATCTGGTCACGGTCTGAGGTCGGATGGATATAATTTGCTGGTACCAATGCGTGATGCAAAAGGTACTCTCCATTCAATTCAGACTATCGATCCCAATGGCAGCAAGAAATTCCTATCTGGTGGTCGAGTAAAAGGTTGTTACTACCCGATCGGAAAACCAAACGGTGCATTGTGTATAGCCGAGGGTTTCGCTACTGGGGCAAGCATTCATGAGACGACAGGGAAAGCGGTAGCAGTCGCCTTCAACAGCGGCAATTTGAAACCTGTGGCAGAGGCTCTCAGAAAGAAACTGCCCAACATTAAATTGATTCTATGCGCTGATGATGATGTAAACACCGAAGGGAATCCCGGGATCACAAAAGCAACTGAAGCCGCCAAAGCGGTTGGCGGTGTTGTCGTTGTACCTGATTTCGGTGAGAACCGGCCTGAGTGTGCGACAGACTTCAACGATCTTCACCAGCATAGAGGCTTAGAGGCGGTTAAGGCCTCGTTTAAGACCACGAGATCGATTGATGATGTAAAGGTAAAGGATACTGAGAATAGCCTCTCTGTGAAGCTGATTCAGGGCGACAGCCTTACACCTGAGCCCATTCAGTGGCTTTGGGATGGGTGGTTGGCTGCAGGGAAAATGCACATCGTAGCGGGAGTGCCTGGAACAGGAAAGACAACCCTATGCCTCGCTCTTGCGGCATCGATCACCATAGGCGGTAGATGGCCAGATGGCACCAAAGCAGAAAAGGGGCATGTCTTGATCTGGTCTGGGGAAGACGACCCGCAAGATACCCTGATTCCACGATTACACGCATGTGGTGCTGATCTTAGCCGGATTCATTTCGTAACCTCTGTTCATAAGGAAGGCGACAGCCGTCCATTTGACCCTGCTCACGACGTACCGCATCTCAGAAAGCAGCTTGAGGCGATGAGAGTTCCGATCAAGTTGATGATTGTTGACCCCATCGTATCGGCTACCTCAGGTGACAGCCACAAGAACGCGGAGACTCGGCGATCTCTCCAGCCATTAGTCGATCTGGCTCAATCAATCCGGTGTGCTCTTATCGGAATCACACATTTCACAAAAGGAACTGCAGGTAGAGATCCGCTCGATCGGGTTACGGGTTCACTGGCCTTTGGGGCATTAGCTCGATTGGTCATGGTGGCTGCAAAGAACCCGGAAGATGAAAAGCGGGTATTTATGCGAGCGAAATCCAATATCGGGGCAGATCATGGAGGATTCTATTATGACCTGGAGCAAGTGGAGTTACCCAATTTCCCCGGTGTCAGTACCAGCCAGTTGCTTTGGGGTGAAGCCATTGATGGCACTGCAAGGGAGATGCTTGCCGAAACAGAAACGACTGACGATTCAGAACATAAATCAGCCATGAATGATGCCATCGAATTCTTGACCACCTTACTCAAGGACGGGCCAGTTCAATCGAAGCAGATTCGAAAAGATGTTGACCAGGCGGGACACTCATGGGCAACCGTCAAAAGGGCAAAAAAACTACTCGGAATTGAGGCCAACAAGGATGGGATGAATGGTAAGTGGTCATGGTCATTACCTCCGAAGGGGCTCAAAAACCCTGAAGGGTCTCACACAAATAGTATGAGAGCCTTCGAGAAAAATGAGCCCCTTCGGGAGAATTCGGAGAGTTTTTAGTGATGAGTGATAGGCAAGTAAATGAGGTTATTACGCAGCTCGCCGGACTAGGAATCACCCTGGAAATCGACGGTGAATCGATCTGGGCGACCCCGAAATCTGCAATCACAGACGATGCCCGTCAGCTTATCCGTCACCACAAATCTGCTCTAATCGGTGTGCTGAGAGCAGGGAATGAAATCCGGATTTTAGCCAATGCCTTCTACAACCACTTATCTGGTGAAGCCAAACGAACCAATTGTTGCTACGCGAGAGCAGGGCGGTATTGCACAGAAGGCCAACGACTGAAGGATGCTTACTATCTGGCGGTCATGCAGAGCAATTCCCATATACATTGATATCGAATATTTGGAGTTATTGAAATGACACAAAAAGAGTATGTATCTCAAGTAGATGAAAGTAGAGGTCTGGTTCAGCAACCTAGCGCATTCGATCAGCTTAAACCGCAACAGCAGCAGTTTGTTCTTGAGCTTCTGAAACACAATTTCAACGCCACAAAAGCAGCGATTGAGGCCGGGTACAGTGAGAAATCAGCCAGATCACAAGCATCTCAGCTATTAACAAAACTAAACATTCAGGCGGCAATCTCAGAGCAGGTCAAGGCACAGCAGGAACGGATCATGGTTGATGCAGATTACCTCCTGGAGGTGCTCAGAGATGATGTTGAAGCAGATTTAGCCGATCTTTTTAAGGAAAACGGCAACCTGAAACCCGTGAAGGAATGGCCACCTGTTTTCCGCCGTGGATTAGTCGCAAGCCTGAAGGTAGAGGCGATTCAAGTTCGAGACAATAACGAACAAAGCGAAATCGTACAGGTAAAAGAGGTCAGGCTCGCTGATCGAACCAAGCTGAAAGAACTTCTAGGAAAACACAGGGCTGTCCAGGCATTTGATAAGGAGAAGGATGGTAATGAGATTCACATTCATATCGAGGGCAAGGATGCACTTCTCTGATCATATTTCCCTTTTATACCGTTTATAGAATCACATAGGAGATGGTATCCATGAGTTTTGCTGACTGTATTCGTAATTCTGATATTGGTGTTGATGAGCAGGACATAACTGCTATTCAGGCGCTGATTGACTCTGGAATGGGTGAGAAAGAGGCTGTTGTGACCCACCTGAATAGCTTGAAAGAAGGTCAGGGCCTAGGTCAGGTAGATAAGGCATTTAAGCAGTCTGGAGAAGATGGAGGTCTGAAGAATAATGCCTTGGAGGGTGGAACAATCGCTTTCACTGATGTGCAAAGCATCATAAAACTCACTGAGCATTCCAATCTTTCAACCTTTCTTCACGAAGCCGGGCATCTGTTTTTGGAAACTGAAGCGAAAATGTCCAAAATCTATGGGGCACCAGATGACCAACAGGCTCTATTCAACTGGTTAGAGATTGAATCTTTCGATCAGATTGAAAAACAGCATCACGAGAAATTTGCCAGGGGTTTTGAGGCCTATCTGAGAGAAGGTAAGGCTCCCTCGATTAAGCTCAGTGAGGCTTTTGCTACTTTCCGTCGGTGGTTAATCAGTATTTACCAGAGTATCAAATCCATTGATGTCGAACTCAATGACGACATACGTCAGTACATGGATCGACTATTGGCCACTGAGGAGGAAATAGAACGGGCCTATGCCAATCCCGCCTATGACCAG
The DNA here is from genome assembly GCF_001708965.1 of Candidatus Thiodiazotropha endoloripes. Lineage (NCBI taxonomy): Bacteria > Pseudomonadati > Pseudomonadota > Gammaproteobacteria > Chromatiales > Sedimenticolaceae > Candidatus Thiodiazotropha > Candidatus Thiodiazotropha endoloripes. The sequence continues at coordinate 1,418,449 of NZ_LVJW01000003.1, forward strand.
TTCTTCCGTTCGAAAGAACAGGCTGGAATGAGTGATAAGGAATGGGAGGCCTATCAAAAACGTCAGGCCAAGGCCAGGGATAAAGCGACTCAAACCCTCGATGAGAAGCTTCTAACTGAGCTTACAAAGCGAAGATCGAAGGAGTGGGCAACGGAAAAGGCCCCGATCATTGAAGAGGAGAAAGAGAGACTTTCAAAAGAGCCTATCTATCAACTCATGGAGAACCTGAAGAAATCACCGATGGACTACGATCTTGTGAAAGATATCATGAACGGAGTTCCTGCAGGGCTCCTCAAGAAATCAAAAAAGGGTGGTGTCAATCCGGATGAGTACGCCCAGGCCTATGGATTCGCCACGACAAAGGCAATGCTGGAAACGATCCTGTCCACACCCTCGCTGCATCAGGCCGCCGACACAGCAGCAGAATTGCGGATGATTGGTAAATATGGCGATATTCTGAATGATGGCTCAATCGAGGAGGAGATCCGCCAGGCGGTCCATAATGAGGAGCAGGCCAAGCTTCTACTAGATGAGATCAAGGCCTTAAACAAGAAATCACCTGCAAAACGCCAGATTGATCGGGATTATCTGAAAGCCCACGTTCGTCAAATCGTTTCTCAGATGACCGTACAGGAATTAAAACCAGGGAAATACTACTACGCTGAGATTCGAGCTGCTAAGAAGGCTGTGACCGCTACAGATCCTCAGGATCAACTGGATGCCAAAGTCCAGCAGATCATTAATCACTATCTGTATAAGGAAGTGTCTGAGACGAAGGCTAAAGCTGAGCGGATCAGAAAACACCTACGGACCATCCAGACCAAGAAATATGATCCCAAACAGGTCCACAAGGATTACATCCATTATTTGAAACTACTGGTATCAGCCTATGATTTTCAAAGATCACACGGGGAAGAGCAGGATGCCATCAGAAAGCTTAGGGAGCTGGCGAATTGGGCTAAAAACCAATTCGATCAGGAACAGGGTATTAGCGTTTCTCTCTACGATCAGAACCTGATCAAGATCCTGGATGCGGACAGTAAAGGCATACTGGGGAGTGTCAGCCTCCGGGAGTGGTCTGAAATGACCATCGAGGAACTGGAGGGTATCGACACCATGGCCAGGCACTTGCGCTATGTTGGTCGAAAAATGGCTGAGGAAGCGAGAGGTGAGTTTTCGCTGAAAGCGGATGCTGCAGGTGAATCAATACGACAAAACGCCGTCAAAGGGCCGAAACAGGGGGAGAGTGGCACCATAAAAGGAAAGGCCAAAAAGGCGGCCTACGAGTATGGCGCGAATGTCTTGCTTCATGCAGATTCTGTCTTAAGGAGGCTGGATGGGTACAAAGATGGGCTGATGTATCAGTTGATTAAGCGCCCCATAGACGACGCTATCACACAGAATCTCATGCCTGCTGAGGAAAAGGCCGGTGAAGAAATGGATGAGATCTATCACCGCTACTACAAGGACAGTGAAATGCGGAAAATGAACAAGAAAGATGATCTTGAAGGGATTCCTCTTTCAAAGTGGGAGCGGATCTCACTGGTGTTGAATTACGGCAATGAATCCAGCCGAGAGGCCGTTCACGACAGCCTCATCGATGGTGCAAAACCCTACTCAGAAGCCCTGATGGCTAAGGTCATCGACTCACTGGATAAAAAGGATATGGATTTCATCCAGGCCGTCTGGGACAACATTGAGCAATATAAGCCTGCGCTATTTGCTCTAGAACGGAGGCAAAATGGTGTAGCTCCTCCTTCAGTAGAGCCTATGCCCTTACTGACCAAGCACGGAATCTATAAGGGTGGCTACTACCCCTTGATGTACGATCGCAAGGCCTCGCTGAAGATACAGGAAAGCGAATACAATGAGATGTCCAAGGCTATGACTAGCGGGCGGTCAGCGCATGCTCATACCAAGGATGGCATGACAAAGGAGCGTGTGGGCTCTGGAGGTAATCCTGTCCGCCTGGATATGATGGTCTGGCATCAGCATGTTCATGATGTTCTGAGGAGAATTCACCTCACTGAGGCGGTCAATCAGGCCCAATCCATCATTGCCAGTAGTGCTGTAAGAAATGCAGCTGTAGAGACCGGCAATCAAGAGCTGATTACGGCTCTGGATGTCTGGATCAAGGACACGGCAGCCGGTGAGTTGATGCCTGGTGATATCCTTTCCAGGGTTTTGCGTGGCATCCGTTCTGGTTTCTCAGTATCAGTTATCGCCTGGAACGTCGGCACTATATTGATGCAGCCACTAGGCCTGCTGCAGACCATGCCAGTAATCGGGTACCGAAACACCCTTAAGGGATTGATGGCACTATCTGGTCATCCAGTGAAGGTGATTAAGGAAGTACAGGCACTATCCCCATTCATGCAGAATCGAGGGAAGACCTTCAATAAGGATATTCACGATACCCTCAGGACACTGCACGGAGATCCCAACAAGCCCTCCTTTATCCCGCCTGTGGTCAGAAAGTCCTACTTTGCGGGTATTGTCTATGTTCAGCGGTATGTCGATACCATTACCTGGTTGGGGGCATATGAAGCTGCGAAACAGGATACGGATAATCAAGCGGATTTGATAAACGCAGCCGACCGAGCTGTGGCTCGATCTCAGGCCTCTGGGGTGTGGTCCGATCGAACCCCGATCGAGCGGGGTAGTCTCAGTCCAACCATACGACAGGCTGAATTTGTGAAGATCTGGACAGCACTAGGCTCCTATTTCTTTGCAAAGGGTAATGTGGCCATGGAGTTGTTTGGGAAAACGGATTTCAGGAATCCTACTGAAATAGCCCGGTATGTTACTGACATGATGCTGCTCTTTGCTGTAGAAGCGATCTTGGTAGGTCTCATGCGTGGTGCATGGCCCGATGGGGATGACGACGAATCACCGGCTGCCTATGTGGGTAAAGAGGTAGGTCTCTCAGTACTTGGTGCCTTCCCTTTAATCCGGGAGATAGGTAGTGAAATTAATGGATTTAGAGGGGGATCGACAGCCGCTTCGTTTTATGAGGCAATTGGTAGTGCAGCCACACTGATCGGGCAGGGTGAGTTAGATGTTGCATTGATAAAATCTATCAATAAGCTTGGAGGAATAGCCTTTAAGTATCCATCGAGTGCCACCAACAGAGCGTTCGACTCACTGGTGAAAGATATCGAGGGAGAAGATGTAGAGTTGATTGATTACCTCATGTATCGGGAGAAAGATTGAGTATGTCTAAGTGCAGAATTGGTCTTAAGCACTGAATTTTCAAATGCATGTTCGATGTTTTAAGGCCAATGGGTACATTACTTGTTACAAAAGAGCGGTCCTCTTCAGCTGTGTTTTATTCTTTTGTTTGATCTACGTCAGTGAAGGGGATGATCTGACAAATTATAGTTTCTTCAATAAATCAACTTTTACAGGAATAACAAACAAGACAATGAACAGGGATGTCTAGTAAAATTCGATCCTCCTTTCTAGATTACTCCACATCTACTTTTTAATTTTCTTGTTTTTTAATGGATTGCTTGAGACGTACCGATGTGACCAAAAGCAATCACTAGGAAATTATTACGCTTAAGGAACTGATAGATGAAGGAACTAAGTAGTCGATCAATCTATAGCTTATTGCAGCTGATTCAAGGTTCAAAGAGTAGTTACAGTGCGGGGTATTTATACTGCACGAACATCTTTAGTCTACTTGTATTACTCAGCTTTTTTAGCATCCCATTGAATTCAATAGCCAATGATGCTCCATTTTGCTGGAAAGCATATCCGAATACATCCGGTGGTCAATGTCATGATGAAAAAACAGATGCCAGAGATGATTTTGAGAGCAAAGGCTTACCTTATTCAATGATGGATTGGCAATCTTCGATAGATATCAATAATGACCATGTGCGTTATAACTACAAAATGCCTTACGAGGATGTTTATGTTGGGCCATGGACGTATAGGGTAGAAGGTGTAAATCAGAATCCACTTCCGACATTTGATAATGAACAAGATGCGTTTATTACTTTAAGATCATTTTTGTTAGAGGAACAACAAGCTGCAGCATATTCTTGTTCGCCATACTCTGAAGTATGGCCTGATGGGGACTGGGTGAATTCACATAATCCACCAAAAATGACATTAGGTCACAGCATTAGTGAGTATAAAGTGCATAGACACTTGTATTACCGAGGTGATTATTACGTAACAGCTAATGGTGTATATGAGCCATGTACTGGATACGGTCCTGGCAGTCGGTATATTACGAGAGGGCGCGCTGTCCAGTGCCCAGAACCCACTCTACAGATTTACAACTCCACAATTGAGAAATGTGTGAATAACAGTCAGGCAAATGTGAAGCAATATGGGAGGTTCGGTCTTGGCGTGCCATTGCAATGTCCGCCATATGTAGCAAATCCTTGCAGTCCAGCAACCGGCGCAAAGACTCAAACTGAAACTGACTATTCCCTGGCTAATGGCACCCTAAAGGTACAGCGAACTTATAATACTCAGGGTCTTGAGGATGGGTATATCAACATGGGACCTCGATGGCGTCATAATTACACTCAACGCCTCAATGGTTACGAACAACTGATGGATGAAGAGAGTGTTAAAATTCATCCCTATCCGGCTACAAACCGTACATCTTATTATGATACTCGGTACCAAGCTTGCACTCAGGGATGGCATGAAATCAAGTCAAGCGTGTATGGTGGATTACTCGAGAGTGGCATCCCTTATTACCGATCCGGTATGTGTGAGATACGCCTTGGTAGTAAGTATGTACTTAAACTGCCAATAATCAACAGCTTGAACCATACGCTGGATGCTGGCACCTATACTAAGATTAATTATGTATCTCGGGGGAACGGTAAAACTGATGTGTATCGCTATCAGTATTATCAATGGCGGCCCCTCTACCCAGGCAGAACGGCTATTTCGGAGACTGACAGTGGTTGGTCTATTACCCTCAAAGACAACACCGTCGAAAACTACGATGATGACGGCAGACTGGTCATCAGTACCAACCAAAGCGGTCAGAACACTCAGTTCAGTTACGATGGTGAAGGGCGTCTGCAAACAGTCACCGGTCACTATGGTGATACCTTGACCTACGCTTATGATAACGCTGGTTTTCTGACTACAATCACTACCCCGGATGGTGATCTGGAGTATGACTATGATACAGAAGGACGACTGGCCAGTGTTACCTATCCGGATAACAACACACGTCAATATCACTACGAAGATCCAGACTTTCCATATCATCTAACAGGTATTACAGACGAGAATAATGATCGGTATGCGACCTGGGCTTACAATGATGACGGCAAAGCCGTTTTGTCAGAACACGCGAATAGTGCAGAGCGATTTGAGTTTACCTATAACGCCGATGGCACCACCACGGTGACCGATGCCACAGGTGCTGAACGCATATATCATTTTGTGGTCAAGCAAGGCCAAATGAAAGTGGATCATATCGAAGGTGACCGCTGCACGACCTGCTCTGGTGGTGACATTCAGGCTTATACCTACGACAGTGATGGGTTCATTGCCAGTAAGACCGACTGGAACGGCAACACGACAACCTATATCCGAGATGATCAGGGTAGAGAACTGAGCCGCACCGAGGCCTCAGGCACCCCCCAGGCCAGAACCATCACTACAACCTGGGATACCGCCCTCAACAAACCGTTGACGGTGACTGAGCCTGAACAACGCACCGAATACAATTATGACACTGAAGGCCGCCTGATGAGCAGACAGCAAAGCCCCATCCAGTAAACCAGACAACCGGACCGACAGGACCTGATTGAAGCAAGGACATGGACATGAGCAAATCCACCATGACATTCACCCCTAAAAACCTCACCCTCTGGGCCGGCCTGAGTCTGGGCCTGATGCTGCCTCTCACGGCACTGGCCGACCGTACGGTCAGTTACACCTATACGGTGCACGGTCAGGTAGAGACCATCGACGGGCCCAGGGTGGATGTCACCGACGTCACCAGCTACGGCTATGATGAAAATGGCAATCGCAACAGCATCACCAATGCGCTGAATCAGACCACCCAGATCACCGCACACGATGCCTCAGGACGCCCGCTCACCATCGTCAGCCCCAATGGTCTGACCACCACCCGAAGCTACGACCTGCGCGGGCGGATGATCCAGCAGACTGTCAGCGACGGCACCACCAGCCGCACCACCGACTATGACTACGATGCCGTGGGCAACCTCATCCAGGTCACCCTGCCGGATGGCAACAGCATCAGCTACGACTACGATGCCGCCCACCGCCTCACCGGCCTGGAAGACCAGCTGGGTAATCGTATCGACTACACCCTGGACGACATGGGCAATCGACTGAGTGAACAGGTCAGTGATCCCACCGGCACCCTGAACCGCACCAAACAGCAGGTCTACGACCAACTGAGCCAGCTCGACCAGTCGATCGACAGTGAAAACCACACCACGGATTTCGACTACGACCCCAGCGGTAACCTCACCCGGACCCTGGACGCCAACCTCAATCCCACCGCTCAGACCTACGACCCGCTCAACCGGCTCAGCCAGACAACCGATGCCAAGAATGGCATTACCCAGTACAGCTACGATACCCAGGACAACCTCACCCAGGTAACCGACCCCACCGGTCTGGTCACCAGCTACGAATATGATGCCCTGGGTAACTTGATCAGCCTGACCAGTCCTGACACTGGGGTGACCACCTACACCTACGACGAAGCAGGTAATCGACTCACCCAGATCGATGCCCGCAACGTCACCACCAGCTACAGCTACGATGCCCTCAACCGCCTGACCAACATCATCTACCCGGATACCAGTCTTAACATCAGCTATACCTACGATCAGGGTACCCACGGTATCGGCCTGCTCACCCAGATGAGCGATGCAGAAGGGACTACCGACTACCAATACAACGCCTTCGGTGAACTGACCCAAGTCACCCGTATCAGCCAGGACGGGGTAACAACAAGCTTCACCTACGGCTACAACCCCCAGGGTCAACTCATCAGCCAGAGCTACCCCTCCGGACATAGTGTTCTCTACAGCTATGCCCAGGGCCAGCTCACTGGCCTCAGTCTGGAGCGACCCGATGGCACGACCCAGTCCCTGGTCAATCAGATCCAGCGACTGCCCTTTGGACCGATCAACGCCATGGCGTTTGGTAACGGCCTGCAGCTCAGCCGCACCTTCGATCAGGATTACCAACTCATTGCCCAGACCCTGAGCGGTGTCCTGAATGACAGCTATGGCCATGACCCGGTCGGCAACATCACCAGTTGGCAGGATCTGATTCAGACCAGCCGAGACCAGAGCTTCGACTATGATGAACTCGATCGACTGACCGATGCCATTGGTGCCTATGGGGATCTGGATTACAGCTACGATGCGATCGGTAACCGGTTGAACCTGACCGAAGATGGCGTCTCAGAAAGTTACAACTACGCCTCTGACAGTCACCGCTTGGAGGAGATCCTTGGGGTGACCACCGATACACGGCAGTATGATGCCGCCGGTAACACCATCAGCAGTTTGCTTGGTAGCTATACTTACGATGATCATAATCGGTTGGTGGGTTTTACCAAGACCGGGACCACGGCCAGCTACGGCTATAATGGCAAGGGAGAGCGGGTACGCAAAACCGTCAATGGTACCATCACCCGGTTCCGGTTCGGGCCGAGTGGGGCGCTGTTGGGTGAGTATGACCAGAGTGGTCAGGCGATCCAGGAGTATGTCTATTTAGAAGGGCAGCCAGTGGCGCAATTGCAAGGAATAGCGCCTGTTCAGGTCGCTTATCTGCATACCGATCATCTGGGTGCGGTGGTTAAGGCGACGGATGGTGCAGGGAGTGTGGTTTGGGATAGTGATCGTAGGCCGTTTGGAGAGCGGGCTGTGACGGTTGCTCAGGTTGAAATGCAGTTGGGGTTCCCCGGGCAGTACTTTGATGAAGAGACAGGGAGCTATTACAACTACTTTAGGGATTATGATCCGACGACAGGTAGATATCTGCAATCTGATCCTATTGGCCTTGAAGGCGGACTGAATACCTACTCTTACGTTTTAAATAACCCTTTACGATGGGCTGATCCTACTGGCGAAGCTGTTCCTTTAGTTTGGTGGGGAGCGAGTGGTATTGCAACAGTAGTAGTTGGTTGGGGCGCATCAAATGCTTGGCAAGATAGTTCTGATTGGGACGGTATATTACCAGATGGAACCTTTCCTGATTCTGCAGCCGATGATCGCCCCGATTGTCCCCCTGAAAATGACGATGATGACTGTGAGAAAGAAATGAAAGTTTGCCATAGGAAATGTGCAGATAACTGCACGGGTATGGGTTATGGTAGCAGTGCAAATGCATGTTATCGGCGCTGTGTGCGAACATGTCTTCCGGGGCACTGCGCCGAGAATTATTAATTATATATTATCTGGTGCTGAACGATGAGTGAGGAGCTATCTATAGAATATGCAAAAAAAATCTTGACTACGCTCAATAAGCTTGATGTGTGTGTAGGTGGATTAGATGATTTGTATACTAAACTTGATGGGCTATCTAAATCAGAGATCAAGAGGGAATTAAAGAGAGAAATAGGTGAAGTGATGTTTGTGTCTTATGAGCTTGTGGGGCTTGTTGTTCGGCAGCATCCTAGTTTAGACCCTGACTCGGATTCTAGCTGAGTAATTCTTTTAATATAGTTTCAGGTTTGTTGATGAAGCCTTTAGTCACTAAATAGTTATCCGTTTTCATGTATTCTACATGCTGTATTTTTCCATCCGATATTTCGTATATTTTTGAGTTTGGATAGGCAAGGATGATGGGGGAATGTGTGGCGATTATAAACTGCGAGTTATTTTCTGCGAGTTCATGGATTCTTCGAAGTGTTGCTAATTGACGTGTTGGTGATAAAGCGGCTTCTGGTTCGTCAAGTATATATAAGCCATTCCCGCCAAAACGGTGCATAAATAAAGAAAAGAAAGATTCTCCATGCGATTGATTATGAAGAGACAAGCCGCCATATGAGTTTTTTATGGGTGGTCCGAAATCTGGTTCCTCATCTAGTTCGTCAATGTTGCTTGCGACATTGTAAAAGCTCTCTGCTCTCAGAAAAAATCCATCCTGAGCCCTTCGGAAACTTTTAGATAGCCGGATATATTCATTCAGGTTGGAGTGTGATTTTCTTGTTGAAAATCTGAAGTTTTTAGTTCCTCCTTCTGGATTAAATCCCCAAGCTGCAGCGATAGCTTCGAGTAAAGTGGATTTGCCTGTTCCGTTTTCCCCGATTATAAAGGTTACCGCCGGATGAAAGGTCAGTTTGTCTAGGTTGCGGATGACTGGTAAAGAAAAGGGATACTCGTCGAAAGAATGAATTTTCTCCCGTAATAAGTGCATCTCTAGTAGATAATGTGAAGCATTGATAGCTTTCACTTCTTTTTTACTCACTTGGTCCGTTTATCATTTGCTTGATCAGAAATTTGACTGCCATATCCGCATGGTACTATATGGTAGTCGTACAAGAAAACCCTGCTTGAAAGTGAGCAAGGTTCTTCAGGTCAGGATAACTGTAAAATACGAAAAGCAAATACTGGGACTTCCATAAAATTTAGGTCTTGCACGTACGGTAGTTTTTTTGATTTTGCTAACTGGTCAGCCTGCTCTTAGTGGTCAATAGCAGCAGGCTGGTCAGCCCTTACCGGTTTGGGTGGTCAGTTCTTGCCAGAATGGTGGTCATTTGGGTGCAGCACCTGCAGTTTATGAGCTAGTTTGATAAGACCTCAGTATAAAGAGGGAGGAATGAATGTATATGGATCAAGATTATGGCGTTATCAGATTGTAAAACGACAACACCCCTCATGATCTACGACCGTCCGGCTCCAATTGCCATAGGTGGTTCAGTTCACAAGGGGTCTTAATGACAGATTAGCTACAGGCTAAGAACATGTCAACGGGTCCATGGCTGATTACCGAGTTCGAAGTAGACTCAGCGCAGACCACCGGGAGTATCGGCGTCGATGGTCCTGTTGGCTCTGAGCCTCCCTCAGAACAGGGCGCTAAGCCTAAGGACAGCATAAACCAAAAAGAAAAGGCCTACCAACATGAACTCGGGTTAGAAGCCCGAGGGGCTGGCAAGCCTTGTAGGAATCAGGATAACTCTGATCCTTCCTCTAAGTCTAGGTAATTACTGATATATATCCAATATGCATAAATAACCTATTGAGATTCCTTAGAAATTTCATTTTGGATCAGCCATACAACCCAGTTACTTAGTGTTCTACCTTCCTTGTCAGCTAGTTTCTTGGCCTCTTCCTTTAGTTCCGGTTCGATCCTTATCTGGATAAATTCTGTTTTTGATGGTGTCATGACGATGTATTGACATTCTCTGTTGTTAAGCTAGTATGTAATTGTAGCACATTGTCATTACATTATAACTAGGGATATCATTATGGACACACCTATTCACAGTGTTGCTCTAGCACTGGAAAATATCTATCAGAGGCTTTATCACATTGAGGCCGCTACAACCCTTTTACAGCAGATTGAGTGTGGGGATATAGAGGATCTCCAGGTAACTCATGTTACTTTTACGACGCTAGTATCAGAAGCGTTAACAGATGCCATGTCTGGTATTTTCGACGAATGTGATGAGATAAGTTCCTATTTAGAAGAACAAGGGGGAGAGCGTTTCTTGAAACTGGCTGAGAAAGCTAAACAGATTCAATTGACCGAGCTTTCGGGAAAACATGGGGAGTTGCTGTCATGAGTCAAATATCAGAGCTAATCAGTAGTCTACCTACAATCCCTGATTCTCAGACCACTCCACTGAGTTCGTTAGAATACGAACGCCTAAGAAAGCTGAGCACCATATGTAATAGTGAGATATACAGCATCACACTTGGGATTGCTGCCATTGGTAACATATATAGTGACGTAGCTCATCAGATCCAGGATGAAGAAACGATTAATATTGGTCAGTTGCTGGCAGTCTTAGCTGGTACAGTGGACGGATTGCGTAATATAGAGTCAAAAGTCAGCTCTGTAGTGGATAGCCATCATGGGGCGATTGGGGGTGAGACATGACACTAAAAGAACTCGAAATGATGCAACGCTCCCTAAATGGCATTAACGGTATTAGCGAGGTTATGGATTTCATGGCACTTTATCAAAAGGATAGAGCGTTAAGAGAGCGAAACCCTGGTGTAGCGGTTTACATCCATGTAGACAGTATTAACCTCTGTCTTCGTGATGCACTTTCCACATTGTCAACGTTGGCGTGTAGTGAGGCCATAAATATCAATGTCGAGAACCTCATGGAAGGAGATGAGTCATGACAGATGTAATCCAAATATCTGACTTTAGGTGTGGGTCCACCAGGCAAAGGAGTAAACCGGCTAAAAAGAAAACTTCTCGACCTCAGAATGCGATATCAAAAGCTGACAAAGCAGAACTCGACGAACGTATGAAGGCAATCACTCGCCGGTTTAGGCACCCGGAATTGGCTAAACAACATATTACCCGTGACATTAGGAAGAGCTGCGGTGTGGGTAGATATTACCACATAACGCCAAGTCAAATGACCAGCTATATAGAAGAGCTGGATAGCAAAGAGTAGAAGGCTTATGTGTTTGCCCGCTTGCGCTATGTCTTATCCTCCTAGAACGACAGCAATCTCGAAACTGTTTTCATCGATTGTGACTTTGATATCGACCGGTTTATAGATCGGGTTGTTGAGTAACTTTAAATCCAGAAGTATTGGCCAAGGAAGGCTCAGTATCAAATTGACCAAGAATATAGAGCAATCCGGTATATTCCTCTAAGTATGAATAGATAGACCCAGAAATGATCTATCTATTTATCATGTTTCTATATGTTAGTATGGTTTGTATGTGCAGGTGTAAACATAATAACCATAACCACATTGATTACCTCTTCTTCCATATACATCAGTTCTAGTTAGAAAACCATTTGGGCATTGACTTCGTGCATAAGCATCTGGGTCACCACACCCTACAAATAACCAATTAGGATGTGCAAATTGTGCATGCTCTCCTCTCATTACTTTAAATGTTTGGACGCGTAAGTTGTTAACAAAAGATTGTGCTCTATTTGCAAGTGAATTTGTTAATGCGATAGCGTTTGTTATTTCATTTTTTACGATAGATATTTGGGTGTCAACATATTGATCTTGTAAATTAGCGGATACTGATACTATTGAAAGACTTTCACCAAAATCTAAAGGAGGCTTATTACTATATCCGACTGCTCGAACATATACAGCAGGCCGTTTTAATGGGTTATAAAAAGCGGTCCCATCGTCCACTCCTAAATAGTGCAATTTGTTGGGAATCTTTGACAAGTTAAATAGTGATACATTTCTCGAATTTAAACCATCAACAGAAATCACTATAATACTATCAAATCTATTACGTGAGTCCTGATAATATCCCATGATAGGCATACTTGTAATATCTCGAACAATGCCCCATCGTCCGGGTCTAACTGAAGAGGGATCTAAAGAATAGATATGTCCAGATGTACTTTGCCATTTAATCCAACCATCATGACTTCTTTCTAATAGTAACTGATTAAGTGGTTTGGTCGGATCGTTTGAAAAAGTTTTTCCATGTACAATTTTATACGGACGATTAGAAAGATCAGTAAGGTCATCTATAGGTTCATCACCTGTGAGCATTAGGTCTGATGAAGATGAGTTTGCATCTGACTTGTTGTTAACTTCTGTATCAGCTTCTTCCTTATTATTTTCAGCAACTACATCCTGTATAAAAAATGTACAAAGTAATAGAGTCATACTACTATATTTCTTAATATTCATAACACCTAACTCCCTTCCATTATAAACTGCTATAAAATTTTAGGATTTTTAAGTAATGCCTCTATAAGACTAGTGTATGCTTGTCAGTTTCGCTATGTACAAGTTATGTATAGCACGCGCATGAGGAAAGAGTATGGAGACTGAGAGGAGGTTTGATTAACAATCTATCTGTCGTCATATAAGTTTTTAGTTTTTTTATTAAGTACTTTAAAAGGCCGGTTAAGTACCTCTATGTATATAGAGATGAGATAATATTATTAGTTTAACTAAAACAATCTATTAATTAATATGAGTTTGTGAAATAACAATGAACCAAGAAGATGCAATGAATCTATTGATTCAATGGCTCCGAGATCCGAATCATGGTGGTTACGGTTCTTATGGATATGACATATATATTCCTAACCTTCTGCGCGGATTTCTAATTCAAGAGTATAGAAATGATCAGCAAGCATTGGAAATGAGGATACGCGAACTCATTCCAGTATTCTATGCCGTAGGGTGGGAATTGTGTCGCCGAGGAATTCTACGGCCTGGTGTAAACAAGCACCAGGCACAAGCTACAGAAGAAGGGAGTGCTGGCGCTGGTTATTCAATAACTCCATTCGGAGCGCAATGGTTAGAAGAGGCTGACCATGATAATTGGGTTCCAACAGAGCCCGGTCGCTTCGCTGAGATGTTGGCCGAATATCGAGATCTTTTTGGTGTTGGGTTTCATCAGAGAAGCCAGGAAGCCATTAAATGTTATGGTGCTCATGCATATGTTGCATGTGCGGCTATGTGTGGAGCTGCTGCCGAATCGGTTATTTTGGCTGCTGCTATTCATAAAACTGATGAAGACAGGGTGTTATCACAGTATAAAGCAGCTAGTGGGCGTAAAAGAATTGAAAATCTTTTAGTCGGCAAGGCGAGGACGCAACTTAAAGATGAATATGCAGGGTATTCTGTATTACTTCGTTACTGGCGAGATGAATCAGCCCATGGAACACAATCCAGTGTCCAAGATAATGAGGCTTATACATCTTTAGCACTATTACTTAGATTGTGTAAGTTTATTAACGATCATTGGTTAGAATTAACGCAGTAACATTGTTACGGCCATACAATTAAAGCTTCTCACAGTACAGGAGTGCAACATTCGTAGGGCGAGTTTCAATATCACCACCACCATCTATAGTAACACTGTGATTATGTTCGCCAGCTGGCTCTGTGGGGCCGCGAGACTCACGATTATCGTTGTTCCCATATTTGGTTCTAATCCCCGTCTGCCCAGCATTATTATGTATATGACGGCCATTCGTAGTTGTAAATCCAGAGAAACCTTTTTGTGGCAAAGCCGTTGCTGAATCTTGGATGCTACCAGGTTTTCTAATCCCGTCAGGGTCTACTTTCTTGATCCCATTGTCTATGCCTCTGATAAACCGGCCATAAGCTGGCTTATATTCTTGCCATCCAGATGGACATCTTGTTCCATTGAACGCAATAATCGCACCTATAAACTGTTGTGTGAGGAAATCAGACAACCCTGTATTATTATCCGGTGAGCTAAGTTCGATAGCTTTTGTTACTTCGCTTCTTAGTAGATTTAGGTCTTTCTCAACTGTACGCTTTATTCCTACCTGAAAGTCATAAATTGTATAAGAGAACGCAATAGTCATAATGAAAAGGAAAGCGATTGTAGAAAACAATGACAACTTGTAAAATTTTAGTTTTTCTTCTGGGCTATTCATAAGATTTTCCAGAGACATATGAAAAGAGTATGATCATAAAACTTGAAAGGAAAGCAAATATCGCAATCGAAAAAACAAATGCTAAGGCCTCAACACCCTTTACTTTAACTGCAGTAATTAGAATTATGGACGATACATCTAGGGAAATAGCTACAAGTAGCAGTTTGTTCCATATACGATTAGAATCATTTAGTGATCCAAGTTGAGAGAATTCTAAAGTTATAAAAATAAGTAACATCGATACGACAAGAGTAGCGCTCAGGCCAGCAAGAGGAGAATTGATGAGTTCTATTAAACTTGCCGTAATTGAAACAACGAAAGGAATAAAAAATATCATTGCAACTACACCCCAAGTATCTAGGAAGTGTTGTGGCGAAAATACTTTCTGTACAAGTCTATGATTAGCTGCTTGAACGAAGGCTGCGATTGATTGGATTAGATATCCAAATAACAAAATCACTGATACTACTAAAACGACACTACTTATTACCTCCATTTTTGTTCTCCATTATAACTTGGCTTTTTTATTCTTCTTTACATTATGGCGTTATATTGATGATGCTTATAACAAATTCCATTACTTGAAAATTGATATTGATTTTAGAATAGTAGAGATGAACTATGAGAGAAGCTAGTCCCTCGGGTAGAGGCTTACTCTCTTTGGGAAGATAGAATAGCAGAATTATAATTGATTGTGGTAATCCTGATCATTGTACTGAGATGGCTTTATACTGAATTTCAATAGAACCGTCTCCTTACGAAAACCCGCCCAGCTTCATCAAATTGACTGCAACGTCTGATCGCTCGACGCCCAGTCCCGTTCCATAAGAGCACTAACGTAAACGCCTTTACAGCGTATCCCATTATATGTGGCACTACATCTTTCATTGATTTTGCAAGAATTAAAGGTCGCTACTCCACAAATAGTGTAACTTCCAATGGGCATGTTTCGATTTTTGACCATAGTTAGCCCTCGAATTTCTATGGAGATTAACAAGAGGCGTTTTATGATCTAAACGATACAAAATAAGATGACAACTCAGCAAAGTAGAAATAGAGTAATAATATGCCTTTGCATATACATCTGATTCGAGAACTAAGTTTTTAGAGTCATAGTCAGTTTGAGCGATATGGAGGGAGGCAGGCTTCCAAGAGAGTTAGAGTAGTTAAAACTGCTAGGTTGGTTTAATAGTAATTAAAGTGGTTATTTTGTTAGAATTCATAAAAAAAAGCAGAAAAACAATAACATAGAACTATGTGTCTATTTTTTATCCTTACCCCACAAAATGTTATAGTTATATTTTTGTGAAAATCAGAAAAATAAAAAAACAATAAAAAACAATAGGATAAGTATTTTAAGTAAGAAAATGATGGACCTCGCTCGAAAGAGATTGTAAATTATGAATTATGACACCATATATGGTGCGTGGTGTGTTTATGGACTATGATGAACTTGTTGCGCGATTGGAGCAATCAGGCAATAACACAAGATGTAACGACCTAAAAGCTTGGCTTGAAGATGCTGGATTCAATTTAAAGCAAGGAAAAGGTAATCATTTTGTCATAACTCACCCGCAGATTGATGGTTTTACAACAGGTAGCTTCGATTGTGGACATGGAACAAACAAGCCTGTGAAAAAGCCGTATATTACTAAGATTTTAAATCATATAGTAAAACGCTACGAAGAAGAGATTCGTAATTACTTGGAGAGTAAAAAATGAGCGTTTTTGATCCGCGCCAATATGCAATCACCATTCAGAACATTGAGATTGATGGGGATAATTTCTACGAAGCAACAGTGCGTGAACTCCCAGATTTGAGAGATTATAGTGATAGTTCTGATGGTGCATATGAACTCGCTATTGATTCTATTGCGACAGCATATGAGATGTATAGAGAAGAGGGTAGGGCTTTCCCTCAACCACAGAAATCAAATGATTTCTGGGATTTTAGTGGAAGAGTGACTCTTCGCATGGGCAAAAGTCTACATGCTAGGGTTGCAAAATCTGCAGAATATGAAGGAGTTAGTATTAACTCCTATATTTGCACTGTGCTCGCCTACCATACTGGACGTCGACTTGGTGAACGGCCAGGCAGTGGCTATGGAGAAAAAGTCTTTCCTGTTGAAAGTGAGGTGCCTAGTGCAAGTTCTGGAATGACTAACGTGGTTCCTATTGATGTTTGCACTAGGCTAAGTGGTACCTATAACTAAGTCTCTTTACAAAGAAATGATATGTCAGAAGAAGAGTATTTCCAAAAAGCTAAGGATCATTTGATCCCAAGAGATATTTACTTAAGAGACTCTAAACTGCATTTTAATAAGAACTTTGAACCCAAGTATTATATTGGTCAACTAGCTTCCCAACTTAAGTTCCAATCTAAAGGCACTCAGACAGCTACAATCACTGAAAAGCAGGGTGAAAAAGAAGTAAGTATTCGGCTATTTAGGGCAGAAATGGAACTAGGTGTACGGATAGTCGACCCACAAATTTCCTCTATTGAAGATCAAGACTCAGAAAAAGCACTAGACTGTATAAAGGCAGAACTGACAGGGAATTTTATTGCAGAGTATATTATTGATATAGATGATATTGAATCTGAAGCGCTTAAATTATTTGCTGATCGTAATGTGACTTACCATATTTGGCCGTTTTGGAGGGAATTTGTCATGGACATGATGCAGCGTTCCAGACTTCCTAGGGTCGTTATGCCAACATTACAAATATAACAAGCGACTGTGGCGTCAACCCGACTAATAAAAAGATCAATAAGCCCAAGTAACTTGATCTCTTACCATGGCATTCAACATAGTAATAAACTTTCGCATGCAGGCCGTTAATGCAACTTTTTTATGTTTACCCTGCGCCACCAGCTGTCTGTAGAAAGCGCGGATTATTGGATTGCATTGGGTAGCGCTCAAGGTGGCCATATAAAGTGTTGTGCGAACACCCGCTCGACCACCTTTGATTCGCCGCTTGCCTCGTGATTTACCACTATCTCGATTGATCGGTGCCACGCCAACTAGGGCGGCTACCTGCTTGTTGCTCATTGATCCCATCTCTGGTAAATCGGCTAGCAGAGTATAGGCCAGCGTTTCACCGACACCTGGGGCTGACATTAAGATCGATTTCCGTTCGGACCATTCAGCCTGTTTTTCGATGACCCCTGTAAGCTTCTTCTCGATTCGCTGAATTTCAGCATCCAGTGTCCGTAGTATTCGGCGGCAGGAGGCTTCAAAGGTCTTGCCCATAATCTGCAGCCGGTTGAGCTCTTGGGTACGTATTTCCATAACTTGTCTACGGCGGGTTATTAAGTCTTTTATTATCTGAAGGTTACGGCTGACCTTTGGGGTTGGATCAGGCTGGATGACAGCAGCGAATTCGGCAATCACCCGGGCATCAATCTTGTCGGTTTTGGCCAGTTGCTCAATGGCACCGGCATAGCGACGAACCGACATGGGCTTGACGATACAGACGGGTAGAGACTTTTGGTAGGCGGCAGTTGCCAGGGCCAGTTGGTAGCGGCCTGTGGCCTCCATAACCAGGCGTTGTACCCGGTAGTGGGCCAGGCGCTTTAGGATTTGTTTGATACCTTCAGGCGAATTCTCTTCCTGCCAGTGGAGATCTTTTTCGTATATATGAATATCTAGCATCCATTTGCCTACATCGACACCGACATTCACACGGGATTTTCTCTTTCTAAGGTTTGTCATTTGTACTCACCCTTGCTAAATTCGGGCTTGAAGCCCATTCGACTGTTCGAGATAAATCGGGTCGGTTCAGTGCCCCCGCTTGTTAACGGTCTTATAGACCTGTGCATCATCGGGCTACTGAACCGGTAACTTGCTGCTACAAGTTACGGGCTTCATTTTATCAACTCTCCATTTAGAGGCAGGGATCGGCTATCAGTACTCAAATTCAACCATACAAGTGTAATCAAGTTCTCTTCGGCGATTATTATTCTGAATGATTATTATTTAAACTTGACGGTGCGAATAGCACTGTTGGTGATCATATTAAAATACTCCCATAACAAAACATTGTGCGAATGAAGCAGTGTCGAAATAATTAACACATCGAATTCGTAGTAAATGATATCAAACTGAAATATAAAGAAAATATAATCTGGCGTCTTTTTTGCTAGAGGCTAAATGGAATTAATAAAAGTGCAAACATGGAGTTGTAATGAAAACACAGTATATCCTCAACATATTATCCTTACTTCTAGTTTCCTCTTTCTTCAACTTAGCTCAGGCAACAGCTCTATATTACACATTCGAAAGCACTGGAACGTTCGATAGTCTAGGAAATGGTAATCCCATAAATGAACCAGTCCAGTATATTTTTCGGGTAGATGGTACTCACAATTCCACTTTATCTAGAGTTAGTGAGACTGGCTATCAGACTTATAGAATGGACTTTGATGCGACCTTATTAAGTGGTACAGGCTTAGAAATCAGTAAAGACCAGCGTGATACTACTTTCGGTGGGTATGCTTCTTACAATCCTGGAAGAGGCTATTTTGAGCTTTCTTTAGGTTTATATGCATATGGAGCAAATGCTGTACTTACTCTTCATCCGCATATCTTTAATTCTTCTATACCAAGTGAAATTTTGACTTCTTACGAGGCCTTTACAGAATGGGCGGTTACTAATCTATATGCATACGATCATCGCCTCAGTATCGAGAATCCAGATAGTGTACAAGGTAGAGATGATTACCAAGTTACTGGGCAACCTATTGTTCTTACATCAATTTCTGAAAAATCACCTACTTCTGTACCAGAGCCTGAAACCTATTTATTGTTTGGACTAGGATTATTGGTATTCAATGTCATTAGAAGGAACAAACAACTAGTGTAGGTCGCCTAACAGTATGTAACTTATAAACGCAGTGTTTTTGACTATTATATTGCCGAAACCCAGTAAAATAGGGAGATTCTACTGTTACATAATTAGTGACGACCTACACTAGCTTAACGCAATCGTATTCAGAAGAGAGCTAGTTGTCATGTAAAACTAATACAGCTAGGCTCTTCTATGACGAATGAGGTACTTACGCTAATTGGGACACAGTATTTTGAGTTGTGTTTAGATGACTGAGAATGGGCGTGAGGGGGTATATTTGGGGGTATAATATAATTATGTTGATAATAAATATAATAAAAACAAATGGATACAAGTAAATTCGATTCCTGCACGACCCACCATCTTATCAAAAACTTAGCTGGGCTAACCTGATGCTGCTTTAGAGGAAGCCCAGAACAACAACTGCATTCAACTCGACATGACGGGTGTAATAACCCACTACTTCTTGTGCTTTGCTGTCAGGAAACTTCCCATCTGCCCATGGGTACCTTGATTGTATAACGTACAAATCAAACTGCTTTGCATCGATGTTCTGGCATGGGATTACCCATTTAGCCATCATTTCAGTCTGATGTTCTCATTGGGCCATTCTTGCTCATCAGTATGAAGTCACAGAGTTAACTGCTTGATATCAGATTACGACTGCAAACACACATTAGGTATCAAGAAAATCGCCTATCATCCGCTATCAAGATAACGTCGAATATCACGGCAATAACTGGGATTTATTGCAACTGTCAATATGGAGGTTATCCGTCATAGCAAGGTGTAGATAATAATGAATACAATTCCCTATAGAGAAGATGACTATACCAAGGCATCAGAATATTTACGTTTGGTGATTGCCTTCCTCTCCAAACAAACCGTCCCCCCATCACCCCTTAATTTTCGGATTGGATATGACTATGTCACGGGCAGAAACCAGAAGTTGAAGGCATCGATCGATGCTTTGTTGGAAGCAGAACCGGTACTATCAACCGAGTTGCTTTGGGAAGCCTATCGAGAGTTCTTCATTCAGGATGATGCAGCATTGGAGAATATACGGCAGGAACTGCAAAATATTATTGTCAATATTCAGAGTGAATTTGAAAACTCCGGCGGGAATCTTACCAGTTATGTCAATAAGCTCAGTCACTTTTCAACAATTCTGAACAGCCCGATCTCCCCTGAGGCAATGTCGATCGAAGTTCAAAAGGTGATAGACGATACCCGCACTATGGAGCAGTCCCAGCAAAAGATGGAAGCTCAGATGTCCAATGTCCTGTCTGAAGTGGAGTCACTGCGTAAAGAGTTACAACAAGTGAAAGAAGAGTCTCTGACGGATCCATTGACTGGTCTCTCCAACCGGAGAGCATTCGATGCAGAGATCGAACATCATATGGTTTTAGCTCAGGAACAGAAAATACCGTTATCGATCATGTTGATCGATATCGACCATTTTAAAATCTTCAATGACACCTATGGCCATCTGGTGGGGGATAAAGTGCTTCGTTTCTTGTCCGCAACCCTCAAACACTGTCTTAAAGAGAAGGGAATTGCATCCCGATTCGGCGGTGAGGAGTTCGCTGTGATACTGCCACAGACTAGACTGAGTGACGCGGATGCCATAGCAGAACAGATTCGACAATCTATCGCCTCTATTGAACTGAAAGACAGGGTCAATAGTGAGAATTATGGCAATGTGACGGTCTCTATCGGTATCGCCCAGTGTGACATGAATGAACGCTCGGACCAGCTGATTCAACGGGTTGATGAGGCACTCTATCGTGCCAAAGGTCAGGGCAGGAACCGGGTTGAGAAAGCGGCATGATCAGTTGTTTTTAACAGTATAGTGAGATTTTGCTAGGGCCTATTGGATTAGTGTTAACAGGCTCTAATAGGACTGATCAATCAGGCGTATTGAATAGATTTGTAAGGTTGTATAAAGCCACTTCATAGCGCACACGTTTTACTCAATGTATCTTCAGAACTCATGCCGCAGATCAGTTTGTGACCTTTCAGGAGCCGCTGATTTCCAGTCCGTCGCTCTGAACCTGCATAGATCTCCTTCCCGTTTTCACTTTACATGTTTGATGGGATAAGTGTTTTTTGTGGACTAAAAAATGGGGCCGAAGCCCCATCTTCAATCGATTCTTTTCCGGTAACTGAAACCAAGCAGTCCCAATAGACCCGATCCAAACAGCAGGAGTGCAGGGGGAATCGGTACAGGCGCAACGGATTCGAGTGTAAGAAGTGAGCTAAACACCGAAGAGGCCCCGGTTGAGTCATAGGTCGACTCCAGTGCGCTGATCGGGGAGGTGCCGATTATCCAGTCAACAAAGGACATTCCACCTGAATAGATCTGAACAAGATTATTTGCAGATCCACCAAGAAAGGATACCCAGTCATCAGATGGATTGGTTGAAGATGTGATATCAAGACCACGATTGTACTCGTCTACATAGCCAGGCCCGTTGTAGTAACCGCCATCCACTTCACCGAGTCCACCGCTGATCAGATCCACATAGAAATAGTCGATTGTATGGTTAGCCGTTGTGGAATCATCATATGTTGTGATAGTTCCATTATTCGTTGTCCTGATTCCCTGTCTCGTGGTATCGACTAAAAACGAGTAGGAGATTGTGCTACCGATAGCGAGGCCGGAATCGCTTATTGCTCCTGTGTTATCGGAGAAATTGTTTGCGATGATTTCGCCAGTGAATGTGTAAACTGAAGCTGCGGTTGAATAACCACTGATAGTGATCAGACCTAAAAAAAACAATCCTAGTGATTTCTTCATGAAATGATTCCTCTCCAATATCTACCTTCCTGGCGTGTCCATAATCTATGTCCATTCGTGTGCAAACTATTAAATTAAGAATGGGTTGGCAATGGGTAATACTACCCATTTGGAACAATTACTCTGGATCACAGTTGGATATTCCAAACAGACTCTGGCGCTATATCGATGGTTAAAATTCATAGCCTTGAGTCATAACGGGTTGTCACTTTTTAGCAGATGGATATGTCGATTTTTTTTACATTTAGCGAAAAGAATAAAAATCTTATTACTCAATGAACTGTTTTATAAAGCAAAAAATTGAAGGCATGGGAATTGCACCTTATTTGGTGGTATACCCGAATCATGCTATGCATGGATTCAATGGGTGCAGTAAATAATTTTATAAGGGTAGGCGCATCACTTAATTTCAGGTGGTCCATCGCCAGATTCCTGTATGCCCATGACAGCCAATATCAATAACTAAAGAATCATTGTCGCGGGTCGCTACAGGCTACAGAAGCAGGTGATAATTTGCTTCACAATGTGTTCGAAAGGGCAAACCCATCGAAAGGTGGGGACGCAAAATCACAGTCTAAGGGTGGCTGAGCCGCCTATGACCGACGGATTACCGAAAACGCGATATGTCACCGGGCAACTGCTCTGTTGACATAATCAGACCAATACCTAGTGTTGTGCGTCTTGTCGTTTCGAACTCCTATGGGTTGTTAGGGGAAGAATGATGTACACACGGTCCAAAGCACAATTAACTTTCCACGGTTTGGTACTGCTGCTCATGACTACAGCATTCAATGCGGTAGCGAGTGACCATTATCATAATGTAATGTCCAACAGTGCGGATCAGCAGAAATGGGTATGCGATTATTCTCGAGGGTATGATGACGTACTCTATCTGCGCTGCGACAATCTGATAAGCCTCTATAATGACCCTTTGATCATGGAAGGGGATTACCAGGATAACTCAACCAAATATATTCCGATCTGGCGCAAGCCAAGCAATCCGCAAGGGGCATTGAAACTGGTTAAAGCTGTGCTGTGTAATCAGGATGCTGAATGCAGTGTGCAGATGAAATCCCTGTATGCTGCCAGATAAATAGTTCACTTAACGGATAAATAGAAATACCAATTCCACTTACCTTTGTAAGTGGGGTTGGTATCATCTGTTCATCTTGTAAACGCCAATCTCTTCATATTCGTTTTTACCCATAGGTTTCAAGACTAGAAAATATCCATCTTTCAGTTTTTGAAATGAGAGATCTTTGATGATTGAATCATGGGTGAAAATAACCAGGTTGCCTTTCCCTTCGTAACTGCCAATGCGGGTGTCCAGCTCAGCAGCATAGTTATCAGCCTGGTTTGATGAAAGCTTTTCGTTTGAAGCCAGATAGTCATGTGTTTCAGCCTGACCGAAAGCTGTCAGTGCGGTCTCCTTAGCAAGGCAGTAAGGACTGGATAGGACCTGCTCTACTCTAACACCCCTGGATTTGAAGAGTTTACCAACTTTACGGGCTTCTGCTTTGCCTTTTACAGATAAGTTGGCTTTGCTGCTGCATGAGGTATCGTTAAGTAACGCAGTTGTTCTATCCTTATTGTTTTCCAGTGTTGGTGAATTCATGACGACTACCAGACCGCCATCTTCCAGGTGTGCCCAAACCTGGTACAGCAGTCTGATATAGCTGACCAAACCATCGACTTCCTCATTAGTCAGTATGCCTTTCCAGCCTGGCATGTAGTCTCCTTTTCCCTCAAGAATATCCTTGGTCAGAGTCTTATTACTAAAGTCATCTGTTTTACCTGGGTTTGTAAGATCGATAGGAACAACGCCAATAAGATTGGTTAAGGCACCATCCCCAACACCTTCTACACCGTGGCAGATTGAGCAATAGCGCTGATAGAGTTCATAGCCGAGCTCCGGGTCACCGGGTAGATCATGTTTGGTGGTGCTGAGAAAGCGCAAATAGGCAATCAATGCTGAGATTTGGCTCTGATTGAGCACCTCTTTCCATTTCGGCATATCCTTGCTGATTTTACCGTGTCTTGATCTCAGAGACTTGGGAACATTTTTGTCCCCGGTAATGATAACTTGCAGACCGTAATCACTCATCGTTGGTACATAGTCGGTGAGATCCTCCGCTTCGATCTTCATTTTCTTCGCCAGAGGGCCATATCCTTTACCATCCATACCATGACAGATCATGCAGTGTGATATGTAGAGTTTTCTGCCCTCGAACGCAGGGGATGGATTGGCAAGTGCTGCAGGAGCAGCTGCGATCAGAAGGGTGAAAAAAGCCAATACCTGAGTGACAAGTTTCATAGTTTAACCCCAAGAAGATAGCGTGTGATTCGAGTCAATACTTTTCACCGAAATTAAGTCAAACCAGATCATCAATAGTCAAAACCATTGTGAACCGTTCCATGGCAATCCAGCCAACAGCTTCCGCTGTGTACACCTGTATCCAACCAGGTAGGTTCGAGATAATCACCGGTACCTGTGATTGTTCTGATCTGTCCGCCAATGTTGGATGAGGTGAGGAAATTAATCAGATGGCGATTCGATGCGGATCCATGGGGGTCATGGCAATTGACACACCCCAGATTTTCTGCAACTACGTGTTCCGTATGTGGAAAGGATTGATCTGTAAATAAATTACCTGAATCATGACATTTGAAGCAGAGATCGTTTGAGAGCGTTGTGGAACTGGCAGGGTCAATATCATAAGTTTGGGCCATAATCCCTTGATGGATCGAACCATGCGGACCTGCAGGCCCCAGGCCACCGGCAGCAGGCGAAGTGTTACTGCTGTGGCAGTCACTGCAATAGATCTGTCCGCTAAAAGTGGTGAGAGGGATGTCGTTACGAAGACTGGGTACTTCGCTATTGTTTGAAGGATCGTTTTCCACGATGGGATGGTATGAAACCAGGGCCGGGTTGCCTGAATTCACTTTGTCACGGATATTGTAAACGCCATCAGCCCTAACCATATTGTAACTATCCGCGGTTGAACAGCGCTGGTTATCACATGCACTTTTTCCGGGTACGCCATGGCATTTAAAACAGACTTCGTACTCGAAGTCCGCTTCCTGCTTAAAATTACCGTTGGCGTCTATACCAGTGACACCGATCATGCTGCCATTAACAGCAGGTGCAACTGAGTGACCGCCACCCATCGGGTTCGTCGGATTGAATGAGATCATTGGCGCTTCACTGAAACTGGCGTGGGGGTTATGGCAGTCTTCGCACTCCACATGCCAGGGCATCATTAGAGGATTTTCGGTGCGTGCAGAGTGTTCGTCATTAAGGGCAATCTCAACCGGGTGGTGATAAATTTTCTGCATTTCGGTCTGGATATCGGTCTGCGCGACTGTACCATTATGGCAGAGGTAGCAAGTATCCTCCTCTATGCCTTTGATCAGTCTTTCCGGTGTTGCGGCATTGTGGGGTGTATGGCAGTTCATACAAGCGTTCGCTTGTACGGTCAGTCCTGTCCATTCAGGCTTACGTTCTGACCAGGGATTGGTGCCTTGGGGTGTCGCGGTTGAGGTTGCATGCGAACTATTGGACCAGATCCAGGCAGTACCTGCTCCTTCAGGCCTTGGCATATGGCAGGTGACACACAGATCACCGTTCGTAGTTGATTTATGCAGAAATGGGGGATGAATGTTCTCATGGGCATCATGGCATGAGGAGCAGTGAAGCTCATTGTTTCGTAGTGGTAGATCCACATTGTTTGGGTGCACCAGATCAGGATCGGTATTCAAAAGAGTAGGATTGTAGATAATGGATACCGGATGATCATCAGATAGATCTGTACCCAACAGAGCACGATCAGTGATATATGTGGTACTTAAATCGGTGATCGTACCCGGTCTACCAATATTACCCAAGGCGATGGTGCCATCATGACAAGACAGGCAAAGAACTGATGACGAACTCATGGTGCCTGCATCGGCATGTGTCGTACTACTGAGATAGTCGATATAGACCCCAGTAGAGGATCTGTTCCATAATGGTGAATCCGGTGCAGAGGCATGTGGGGTATGACAAAAAATGCAGATTCGATCCTCAGTGTTGCTTTTAACCGTAAACTGACCGCTTGAGGAGAGGTTATGCGCCGTCTCAGCAATGCCTGCCAGAGTGATACCGGGAATCGTCGTCATTAGTAGAAATAGAAGATAGATATTTCGCATATCATTCATCCACCTTCAGGTATTGAAAAACCTGGATGCGTTGATTATAAGAGTCGGCGACAAATATTTTGTCATTCCACACGGCTAATCCTGTCGGCATCTGGAACTCTCCATGTTGTCTGCCGGTGTTGCCAAACTCAAGTAAAAACTCACCGTTTTGGGTAAAAATCTGAACTCTATTCGCCAGTGCATCGGCGATATAGATATGTCCATCAGAGTCAACCGCTATTCCCTTTGACTGGGTCAGGTAACCGGAAGCGTCTCCTTGCTTGCCAAAGGTTGATATATGTTGCCCATTACTATCGAATATTTGAACCCTGAAGTTCATGGTGTCGTTGACAAAGAGTTTCTTATCCGAGGCTGCCAGATGACTTGGGTAGTTAAACTCTAGATCATTTTCACCCCGCTCACCGATTTTGAATAAGTAGTTTCCTACTAGATCATAAGCAAAGACCTTGTGAGCCAATGTATCTGCAATGAATAATCGTTGCTGGGATGGATTTAATGACAGGCTGGTAGGGCGCTCTAACCCTTCGATTATGTGTTGAAGCTTATTGCTGGAATCCAAAACAAATACTTTATTTAATTTTGAATCAGCAATGAAAAGCCGGTGACTATCAATGGCCACACTGATCGGTGATTCCAGTTGGTTCTCACCGACACGCTCTATTCTATTGTGGGTCTGCTTGTTGAGATCGTATAAATGCACCACAGCTGCATCCGGATCTGCTATTGCAAGCCTGTTCTCAAAGACTGCAAGTGCATAGGGGCGTGCTAGATTTTGATCATCTGCACCAGTAAAGAGGTCAAGTAATTTAGTGAATATAGATTTTTCTATGCCCAGGTCCTGGGCATTACTGAAAGCTGTAATAAACTCTATTCTCGCTGGTTCCGGTGCTGAAGGCCAGACAATCCTTTGGCTATCTTTTGCGGGCACGAAGGTAACCGGGCCTGTAGACGAGCAAGCGGTAAGCAAGAGGAAAATTGTCAGTAAGATAAGTCTACTCACAATATTCTCCGCCTCAACGTGATCATCAGTCGATCCTCGTTGGTCTCGGTCGTATCACTGTTATCTGAATTGGTCACTTCGCGACGATCATGGTTGTATTTGAAGTCCAGGTCGAGTTTACGGTAACGCCATTGAGCAAGAATCCCGGCTGTGAAGAATTCATCGTCTTTGCGTCCCCCTGCGATGGCTGAGCCGACATCCTTTCTCTTCCAACCGCTTATGGTCGGTCGGATCGTCAGATTTCTACTGGCTTGCCAATTTACGATGAAATCAACGCGATAGAGGTCAGTGTCGAGAAAATCCTGTTCTGTAAATGATTGGGTGGCATTTAAACTCCAATTGATGCTCTGTCCGCCTCTGCGTGCGGTTGGGGTCCACGAAAACCGCTGATTGAAAGAATATGTGGTCGATTCGAACCCACCGGTCTCGGTATAGCGTCTTTCAGCACCGATTACCGTGTCAATATTGATCGGTTTGAAATGAAACTCAAGATCGGTGTAAGTATTACGCGTGTTCTGTAGAAAACTTTCGCTTGCTCCAGCGATGAGCTTGTCATCCGATTTACTGTCACTATGTGAAAGTCTTACCCAATCGTAATCAATGGTGAAATGGTAATTGGTGAATACTGTGGAGAACTCCTGCGTAGGCAGTATTTCCGCGTCATAGCTTACCAGTATGGTATCTCCGGAATTTATTCTGCCGCCGGGAACTATCTGCAGCTGAGTCAGATCACCAGACAGATCGATAATCGTATAATCTGTATTTTCGTCATATACGGTTATTCCATCACTATCTGTAACAACGATGGTGCTTGTTATGATAAATCGTTGTTCGAGTAGGATTGCCCCGGTAAAAGGAACTGATTGACTCTCATCGATGACATCGATGGTTCCAAGTGTGGAAACCCTGTCTGTCTCCTGGTATGAAGCGCGGACACCAGCACTGATGTGAGCGCCCAAAAGCTTGTTCTTTGTATAGCGTGTCTCCAGACCTACTCGCCACTTATCCTCCTCCAGGTCGTCTGATTCGCGTTTGTTGAGATTGGCATAGCCCATGCTGTTGAGGTTATTGTAGAGTCTGTGGTGAAGCTCGAATCTGCCGCCGTGCTCTGTATTTTCTATGGTCTGCTCAGTGGATTGATAGTGATATGAGGTACGGCTGTGAACATTGTCCAGGTGTTGTATCCTCGCACTCTCACTCACTGTTAGACGTTCATTGGCATTGAAACCTGTACGGTCCGAGTAGTTAAGGTTCGAATCAAGCTGACTGTTTCGTCCCCATAACAGGTGGTGTGAGATATTTGCTCTGTCCAGTTCGTAATCCTGGTTTCGTGAAATGATACGGTCATCCAGTTCGTCATGGGTAAGGTGAACACTCAGTTTGCTGCTTCGTCCCTTGAGATTCCAACTTTTTAAAAGCTC
The DNA here is from genome assembly GCF_001708965.1 of Candidatus Thiodiazotropha endoloripes. Lineage (NCBI taxonomy): Bacteria > Pseudomonadati > Pseudomonadota > Gammaproteobacteria > Chromatiales > Sedimenticolaceae > Candidatus Thiodiazotropha > Candidatus Thiodiazotropha endoloripes. The sequence goes on from NZ_LVJW01000003.1 coordinate 1,447,277, forward strand.
GTCGCGTTCGGTAACCGGATTCGTCAGACTTGAACGAAACTCTTCATCAAGCGTCTTCTCTTCATAGGAGAGACTCATTGGAAAGGCTGAATTTTTCCAGTTAAGGGTTGCTGCAAAAGATTCGATATCTGTGTCGAAACGACTACCGAGTGAGCCTGTATTCAGGCTTGTATTCTTTTGTGCGGATAGATCCAGTCCGAAAGGCCCAGGTGTTCCTTGCAGTAGGCTGGTCTGAAGTAAATAGTTGAACAATTCACCATCGTATTCCTCAACGGTATCGTCGGTTTCAACTTCAGTCCAGGTATAGAGTGGTTCTATATCGATGAGAAACCAGGCAATCCTGGGGTCCAACAGATATCCCATCTGGGCAATTCTCAAGCCTGCCTGCCACTCAATCTCTTCAGATTCGAAACCATTCCGTGTTTTCGTGCCATCAAATTTCACCACTGCATCCAATTCAGTGGGGTAGAGTACGAAACTACTGTTTGATTCGGCAGAGAGCCTCTCACTCCAGAAAAAAGTTATCGTGGCAAAAAACCAAATGAATGCCAGAGGCATCATGGATCTTGTCATGACCTCCAGGGGAAGCATGATGCCTACTGCTCTTCGAGAAGGTGACAGCGGTTACAATTGGCAAATCCATCGTCAAAGGCATCTGTACCATTATGGCAAACAGCACAGGTCTTGCCTTCTTTCATTATGTCCTTATTGATCGTAGTGGTCCCGGTTTTCATCTCAAATATCGTGTTGTGACAGGCATCACAGCGGTAATTGAGTCGATGGATCCAATGGGGAAAGATTGATGGTGGGAATGATTTCAGTTTTTCAGGATCACCACCTTCTCGAGTGTATTGAATATCACCAGGGGCTGCGGTCAGCAATGAACCGTATAAGAAAAGAGATATTAATGTTGTTGTTAGAACACAAGTGTACTTGCGCATACCTTCACCAATTATTTACCCTGAAAGCACTACAGCGGTAGTGTCTTTTAGATTATTCGTCTTCTTCTTCCTCTTCCTCGTCGTCACTGTTGATATGGCAGCGGTCACATGCTTTCAGAGAGAATGAGACTTTCTTTTTACCGTGACAGGCACCACAGGAAGCTCCCCGCTTCATCTCTTTCATCGTTGCAGGATTTCTTCGATAGGGGTAGAGCGTGGGATTATGACAATTCTTGCACCCAAGCCACTCGGTGTGTGCGGAGTGGGGGAAAAAGGCATCATCCTCCCGCTCTTCACCTGGAATGATAAAATCCCATTGGAAGGCTCTAGCCCATAATGCGCGAGGGTCTTTTCCGGCACGGGGTCTTATCATTCCCTGTTTCAAAGCCATGGACCAATCGACATTGTCTTCTTCATCTTTGGGTAGGATTTCCTCCACCCTCTCCCATTCCTTGATCGACTCAATCTCTGGTCTTGGGCCAGTATCAGCAGGTTGTTGGAAATATCCAGCAGAGAAATTAGCTGATTGACCTGCTTTCAATCCTTTTGTTTGAGCCTCAATCAGTGCGGTTTGTCGTTTCAATTCCTGCTCTGCCAACTCTTTGGCTGTCGGTGGCTGAATATCGAAAAATACCTGTTTGGACTCTGTACTGCAGGAAGCAATCAATAACAGAGAGGACACAACCAGGATAATGGATATTACCCTGGTTATGCCGAATGTCTCTCTGTTCCCAATGCGAATCACGGGATGTATACGCTGTGTGATTACTTAATGTGGCAGGCCAGACAGAGTGCGCTGCCAGCATTACTCATTCGAAGGAATGGCTCATTGGTATTGTCATGCACAGAGTGGCATGTACCACACTCAACCTGATCCCCGGTTCCGCCGAACAGTTGCAGACCATTGACCTGTGAATTAACGGCAGCAACAAAATCAGGATCCTGTGTCGCGTTATAGGTCAGTGAGATCGGGTGGTCGTTGCTCAGATCTGTACCAAGACTGTCACCCAGAAAAAAGATCCCATCGGGTCCAGTGATGCCAGTTGGAAAATTAATCAACTGATCAGCAGCAACGGTTCCATCATGACAGCTGAGGCACGCAAGGGAGACGCCCGCCGGTGAACCGGCAATGGTCATATCCAAAGAGGGACTGCTGTACATGGTGTAGGTGGCCACTGTATCTTGATGATTCCATAATGGGGTCGTACTGTTTGTGGTACTGGCATTATGGGGCGTGTGGCAGTAAGCACAGATTTGTGTATTACCGGCCTGGGTCAAGAGTGTTGTTTGACTTCGAAGGTCATGTGATGTGTTGGCAATATCTGCAATTGCTGATGTGGCTAGCAGGGCAAGTGAGGCAAAAATACTACCCAGGATTGCTGTTCTTCTCATGCCATTCCTCCTTTCAGGGTATAGGATGATGCACCAGCTCCATTTGAGTGCTTTACGTTATTTCTATTCTTACATTTAGGGGTACTTCTACTGCATGTGGCCTTGCTGCCTTGTTGTCCAGCAGTTCTTAGGCTTTCTTAAGGTTCTCTTAAGAAATGGGAAATAAATCCCACATCGATAGTAATATTATGACAACGCTATATTAAGGTCAATGGTTTTGAGGAATTTAATTGGTTTTACTTAGCTATTATTTTTAGATTTTATGATTTGAGAGCGATCTTAGAAATATCAAGTAAAATACTGGGTATTTTTAACTTCGTGGTGATACTTGGGCATTCAAATCTGATCGCTTTATTGAGTGAATTATCAAGCGGTATTATTAAGAATTCATTAAGAAATATTAAGTCGGAATTAATTCGTGTCGACACAGCTCGACTAAAACTTGCGTTAGTGCCACTTTGGCACTAACTGTTTTCATCTCTGAAATGAGGAAGTGAATCGAGTTTTCACGAATATCGCTTTTATTCTGCCTCTCCTAAATACTCAAACATCTGGATACGCTGATTCAATTGATCAGCTACAAAGATTTTATTATTTTTGTCCACATGAGCTCCTGCAGGCAGATAGAAGCCTCCCGGTCCGGTACCTGGCTTACCGACGGTGAGTAGAAGTTGGCCTCCCTGATTGAAGATCTGCATATTGTTGAATGCGGCATCGATAGTGTAGATGTGGCCTTCAAGGTCGACACCGATTCCTTTGAGTCGGCTGAATTGTCCACGACCATCACCAAGGTTGCCGAAACCGTTCAGATATTTTCCCTGTTGATCAAAAATCTGAACGCGAAAATTCATTGTATCGGCAAGATATATCTGACCCTTTTCATCAATGGTAATGTTGGTGGGATAGTTGAATTTTCCCTTCTCGGAACCTCGGTCGCCAATGGTAAAATCCACGTCACCATTCTTATTAAAAACAATGACTTGGTGCTTTTTTGAGTCGACTACATAGAGTTGTTGGGTGGTGTCGTTGAATGTCAGCCCGACGGGTGAAACGAGGACATCACTGCCTCCAAATGCATTAATGAACTGCCCGTCTTTACTGTACATCACGACCCGATGATCTATGACATCACTGACATATACGTTGCCGGCAGAGTCGGTAGTTACGCCTGTTGGTTTTTTCAGCGTTCCTGGACCACTGGTGCCCAGGAACTCCATGGTTTCTCTATTGAGGTCGAATACCACAAGTCCGGAAATGCCCGTGTCAGCAACATAAACCCGGCCTTGAGAATCGCTGAATACACCATAGGGTTTGACCAGGGCTCGGGTTTCCTCCTCCTCTTTCCCAAGAAACCACTCACGAAGCCCCATTCCTTGGCCACTATCGAAAGAGTCTGAGGACTTCAAGCTGCCGAGATAGCGTATTTTGGGCTTCTCTGGTGGCGCTGGCCAAACATAATTTCCAGCATCAGCCTGTTGACCTTGGGCAGATGGGCCTGGAGAAGCGCAGCCTGAAACCAGAATGATGATCGATACCAATAGAATAAGCTGTAACAGTACTCTCTTTTGATATCTGTGTTGCGAGTGGTAATCAGATACAGGTCTGGATCTCACGATTTCCTCCATATAGCTGGAATGACAGCTGCTGTTTTTGTATTAGTGGAGCTGATCTAGTAGGCTAAAATCTATGGTAGCTCAATATTTGTATTTCAGGAAACCGTAACAGTAGTCCACGGAAACTGATTTGGGTATAACTAAAACTCAAATAAACTATACCTTAAAACGACCAGCTGAATTTACCGGCGCAGGATTATACTCCATCAGAAAAAGATTGATGGCAGCTCCGGTTTGCCATTCAAAATAGTATCGGCTCCTCATTATCAGAGAGAATTATGTCAAACCTTAGTGCGTTAATTTTCGTGATTATGCTATATGTCTTCCAAACTGCCTCAGCAGAGGAGGTGGGTACCGGCTCAGGTACTGTCGTAGAAATGATGGATGTGGAGAATTATACCTATCTCAGGCTTGAAGGGCGAAATAGTTGGATTGCAACCACTCTTCTACCGATAAAGATAGGTGAGAAGATCGTCTACAAGGGTGGTATGGAGATGAGAGATTTCTACAGTAAATCACTGGACAGGTTTTTCGACTCAATTATTTTTGTAGAAAGTGTAAGTCAAACTGGTGTCGGTGATATGGACAGTCTACACAGGTCAGTTTCTGGTAAGCATGAAGTTGATATAAAGTCATTATCCAAAAAAGATGCTGTTAAGTCTCCAGAGCCGGGTGAGATTACTCCACTCCCTGATGGTATGACCATCGGGGAAATTGTCTCCAATGCTATGGAATTAAATGAAAAGAGTGTTGCCTTCAACGCAAAGGTTATCAAAGTCAACCTGAATATAGTGGGTAAGAACTGGATAACATTGCAGGATGGTACTGGTCAAGGACCTAATACTAAATTGATTGCTACCTCTCAGGAGATGATTTCACCAGGTGCCAGGGTTACAGTACAAGGGGTGGTTCGAAATAACGTGGATATCGGTGCCGGTTACAAGTATAAAGTATTACTTGAACAGGCAAAATTCGTACTTAATGATGAAACGCAATGAAACTTAAAAGATATTAAATGAGTCACTCAGTTTCAAAATGAGCTGCCAATCAGATTTAAAATATAAAATGGTTTTTGGCTACAATTGAGGTATCAATTGTTGAGAAAGAAAACCTACAAAAAGGAGTATAAATTCTAATCCTTAAACTTCTCTATTACTGATTCAAGCTGGCACAGTCGAAAGTGTAATTAATGTGTTTGTTTAGATGCCACAATGTCTTTTCGGACTTTTTCCTAAATTATTTGACAGGCTTTACCTGTTGCTTTTTGAAATCCTTATGAATTGACGCTAGTGATAGCAAAATATTGTGCAGCCGCAATAACTCACTTTGAACTCGTCTTGCGCCAAGATTACGGGAATTCCTAAGGTCTCCATATCAATAGTGATTTTGGCGTTGAGTGATGAGTGCGCTACGCTTCCACTTTCTCAAAGTGGGACTAGAGATACCGCATAGCCTGTTAACAAAGCCTACATCATCAGACTCTTCATAAAGGTGAATCCATTGTATTCTTTGCAACACCCAATGATAATGAAAGGATGTCTATGAATCACACTGATTAATATATTTAGATAGGTTAGATATGCTTGAGCGTTATACTATTTAAAAAATCGTACATACCCTGTTATCCTATATATAATTCAAAGAATAATTTCAATGCTCAACTAGTGATGCATCTCTTCTGTTAGCAGACCCATATTTTTTAATCAACTGATCAAGAGGCAGAGGTCTGTCGAAAAAATAGCCTTGAAAATACATTTTTGCGTCGAGACACTGTAGTTTATTCAAAATGTGTTCACTCTCGACATACTCCATGACAATAGGAGTAATGCTTAGGGTATTGGCAATTTTTGTTATGGTTTCGATGACTTCAAAGACTTTGTCATCTTTATCAATTTGGCGTACGAGACTACCGTCTATCTTCAATACCTTGACCACTTCTCGCTCTGCCAATCCGATAAGCTGGAATAAGTTAGAATAACCTGAGCCAAAGTCATCCAGTGAGAAGGCGATATTGTGCTCTCTTGCCAGATATTCAACAGGAGAAGTGTCACCCATAAACAGTTGTTCAGTTATTTCAACAACCAATGAAACAGTATGTCTCTGTAATTCTTCAGATAATGAAATTAAGGCATTAATAATCTCTTCGTGTTGGAATGATGTCGGATAGATATTGATACTGACACTGTCTACTATTCCCTCTAATTGATTTGCATATTGGGAAATCCTCTGTATCACAAAATGGTCGAGAGCCATCATTTTGTCTTCATTCACCAGGTACTGCAAAAAAGCCTCAGCAGCAAGATATCCCTCATTGGTTGGTGCTCTGACTAAAGCTTCAAGGCTGACCATATCATTTTTCTGTACACCGATTATAGGTTGGAAGAATACCTCAAGTGTTCTGTCATCCAGGGCCTTCGAGGCAAAAGCAGCAACAGACTCAGCCTCAATTGCAGATTGGTAAAGTAATTCCACTTTTTGCTGTGTGATGAGTTCAAAATTATGCTTTGTTTTATAGAAAGAAAGTTGACGAAGCATTGAGATTTTTTGTTTTGGATAATTGTTCAATGCATTGAGGTTTATGGCAATAGCCCGACTTTTCATTCCAGATTCTTTTGCCAATTTAAAAAGAAATGCATGTAATTTTTCTTCTAAAAAATGGGGAATATCTATATCTTCACTATTATCCGGGTTTTGTAAAAGTACACGTATTTCATTATCACTTGTAAATAAAACACCATCGAGTTTAGCATCAGATAAACACTCTAAGATTTTCAGGTTAAGCTGATCTATATTTTCTGTGTTCTTGCCACTAAGAGCCCATTTAGCCAATCTTATCGAGAGAAAGTAATAGAGTTGTTCATCTATGTCTGATTTCTCATCTACGTACTCGAAGAAATATTTCTCTTCATGGTTTTTATATAAGAGTTGTAAATTTTGAATGTTTTGACGTAATTCTAGAACGGCTTGATACAATAGAGACCAATGTGAAAATGCTAATTCATAATCAGAATTGTGTACAAATGTGAGGATGTATGTGAACTCTTGGTGTATCTTTCTATGGGATAAATAGATTCTTGCGTGTTGAGCATCTTTATCTTCACCTGTGCTTTGAAGTAATAACTCAAACTCCATTTTTTTCAGCCATTCAGCAAAATGACACTCAAGGTGATTTGTTTCAGGTAGAACTTTTGTTTTTTTAGTAAGATAGGCTACGATCTCTTCTAGCCAATGGAGATGTAATGTCAAAGGGGAATTAGGATTTTCGGGTGATTGAGAGGCAAGTAATCTGACATTGTCGAGAGATCGGTAAAAGTAGGCTTTTGCTATTGCGTTTTTTATCACTTCAGCTTGCTTATTGACCATATCCGCTGTTGCTTTTAATTTTTGTTTTCTAACAGCTTTATTGATTTCTGAAGCAGCAAAGTCAACTATTTTTACAACATCAACAAAAGGTGGTTGATATTTCTCATAGAGACTATCACCAACCACAACAAAATGATCAAATATTTTCTGTTCGGGTTGCTCTAAAAGATTAAAAAGTTCGTTAGATTCAAAACCAGTTATCGATATGAAGTCGTTAATATTTTGAAAATATTGATTAAAAAGCGGGTGAGATGCCAGCTTGGTCGTCAATTTGAACGAAATACTCTTTAAAATGCCAATGGTCATAGTCGAATTGTTCATGAACTTATGACTGGAGAGTGCTTTCTGTTACGAATGATTAACCACAGTATAACTATGTTTGAATGATGTTCATAACTTGGTCATCTTTTATAGATTTACAACAAAAAAAGACAATCAAGATATTTAATATTCAATAAAAACAAATAGATAACTAGGAATAAAATGATGAAAACAAAAAGATAAGGGACATGGATCAATTGCTTTCTTAAGCTAATCTTAATGTAGTAGGAATTTAACGCATAAAATCTGTTTTATCTAATATCCTGTGAGTTCAAGTTACTATTGTTGTAATTCATGGATCAAGAAAGGAAGAGAATAGATTTGCTGTATAGATGGAAGGAGGATGGCAAACAAAAAACTCTATTGTTGAGTAACAAACAAGAGTTATGGCACATATTATTTAATAGGAAATAGTACAACTGTACTTAACTGGCAACTATTCCCAAAGTTCAAGAATGGTCGCAATAGCTCGTGTAAATTCACTGAATGAATGGGGTTTCACGATATAGTCATCAACATCATATTCAAAGGCTGCATCTCTATCCTTGGGTTCATTGGAAGAGGTCAATACAATAATACGTTGATCGGATAAATTTGGATCATTTCTGATTTTATGCAGGAACTCAATTCCACTCATTTTAGGTAAGTTCAAATCCAGTAAAATCAGTGCTGGAGTAACCTGCTTTTCACCATGATCACCACGCAGCATATTAAATGCCTCATGGCCAGTTCGGGCTATGAACAGTGGATTAGATATCTTGTTCTTTTTTAGTGCACGTTGAACTGTCATTATATCGACACGATCGTCCTCAATAAGCAATATGGATTCAGTTTTGTTCAACATGAAATATTACCCGGTCAGTTTACCTTCAATTTTATTATAAACCTGAATATCTTCTACAGGTGTATAAGGCCATAAGAAAGTAAAGCAAGCGCCTTTATTTACAGCGGAATTCAGCTGTATCGAACCACCATGCTCTATAACTATTTTTTTAACAAGAGCTAATCCGATACCGGTACTGTTGTTATAGTCACTCGATTTGAGAGTTTGAAACATCTTGAAAACCTTATCATGGTACTCAGAGGCAATACCCTGGCCGTTGTCACATACAGTAAACTCATAATAGTCTCCTACCTGCTTACTGCTAATACGTATTTTACCTTTACTTCCACCATGGTGTTTTAAACTGTTTCCGATGAGGTTGGAGAAAACCTGTCCAAGCTGAAGTCGGTCTGCTTTCAATATTGGCATTTCACCCTTGATCTTAATTGTGAAACCCTTCTGAGGCGAAAGCGAGTCAGTGATTTCCTGTATCAGTTCACGTGTATCAATTATGGCCTCAACGTCGGATGTTTTTCCTACTCTAGAGTATTCCAGCAGTCCCTCTATCAGGTCATGCATTCGTCTGACACGATCCCTGAGTAGAGCAAGCTGTTCTTTTGAGGAGTTGTCTAATTTGTCTGTAAGATCTTCCTCAATCCATTCTGCAAGATTGCTAACTGCTCTAAGTGGGGCTTTAAGGTCATGAGAGGTTACATAGGCAAATTGTTCCAAATATTCTGCCCTACGCTCGGCTTCTTCTGTACGCGAAGCGATATGGTGTTCCAAAGTCTCGTTAAGGTTCTGCAATTCGGTTTCAGCAGCTTTTCTCTCCATAACTTCCTGATTCAGTTCCTCAACAGTTGAGCGAAGCAGGGCGGTTCTCTCTGCAACCTGATGGCGTATCTGGTTTGTTTGCCCAACCAGGTTGGCCGTATAGATCGTGAGTAATGCAGTGAAGGCAAAACCGCCAATAAGAATAATCCAACTGGTGAAAGTCTTGGCTTCAAATTTATCAAATACAGGTGTACACAGAACACTCCAAGATAGGTTTTCAACCACTATCTTCTGTAAATAATTGATTCCTGACTCCTCAAGATCAGACGTAGAGAGCAGATCATGTTGTCGGCTTCTTGAGTAATGGGTATATAAAAGTGTCTCATCTGTGGTTGTATCCCCTTGATAGAACCTGATATCGACAGATCCTGGTCTAAGGTTTTCAAGTGCACGTTCAATTATTTCACCGATATTGAAAATACCCAGTGCATAACCGCGCAGGTGATTCTGAACTGTTTCAGACTGCTCTTCATCACTCTTTACAAAGACGGGAACGACAACAGCAATTCCTGAAACCGATTGTTGTGTTTGTGAGTCTATATTCGATCGGTTGGCAATCTGTATTGTTCCCTTGCTGATACTCTCCTCGAATAGAGATTTTACCTGACTATCGGTTCCGATATTCAAGCCAAGCATCGGTTTATTATCCTGGTAAGGTTGCACATATAAAATAGGATAATAAACGTGACCTTTCGCTTTTCTGCTTATTGATTGACCAGAGGTCGTCAACTCTTTTATATTAAATGGAGGGAAACCTCTTCTGGCAAAATTCAGAAATTCATCATAACTGTCAAAATCTACTTTAGGTACCCATGCGAGGGTTTCAATTCCAGCCTGATTCTTCAAAGCTGGCCCTACAAATTTCCTAAATTCTCTTCGCCCTACAATTTCAGAAGCTTCAATAAAGCTGGCGATATCCTGAATAATACCGAGTGAGAACTTAATCTCTCTCTGGATCAGTAAAATCCTGTCCTGGGCAGTTTCATGAAAAGCAATCTCAGCCTGTTGTTTTTCCCAGTTCATAGATTGCATGAACAGGCCTACAGATATTATCAAGCCGATCAGAGCAACCAAAGCAACAGGATAGTACCCCCATAGGATGGAGTTGGTGCTGGCATTTTCTTTGTAAAAACCTGCATAGAAACTGCCCATCATATGGTTTGCAATCCATCCTCGAAATTTGGATAGATTCTCTATAATGATGGCTGCAGTAGTTGTAAACAGACGATTATTAGGCATCTTTATAATGTATCAACTTGCCAGTAGAACTAATCATATCAGTTTAAGATACAATAGCCTATAAAGAGTTATTAAAGAGAAGTGCGAAAAAAATACATAAAAACAATAAGATAGCTGGCTCAGTTTTGGTTGTATGGAGGGCCTGCCAGAGTTATTCATGCCGCCTTCAAGCTACAGAGAGTTAAAAGAGCAACATAATCAGCTAGACTCATGGATTGTTGTAATATCACAAAATGATGATCAGCTCATTGAATCTGAGATATCAGATTTACACAGTGAAAATTCTCAAAGGAATCCCCCCGATCTGCAAACCCGGAATAGAGTAAAAAGAGCATACTTGAGCCAAGCCTATGAAATTGGATAGCGATACAACAATGATAGACAGATTGGCCCTGGGTCTTTTCAATGCAATTGTCGGTTTCATAACAGGACTGATCCTCTGGCTGGCAATAAACAGTCTGTTTATTTCCAGTACAACTTTGATACCTTTCGAAGCGGTACTCTGGTTTACTTTGATCACGGCAATACTGGGCATGATCGTGCATGATGCACTTTTAACTACTTTTTACGTGCGTATTTGGCGTTTTCTGGTGGCATGGTTTCGATAATACTATGGCCTATTGGAATAGTGTTAAACGGCTCTAGAGATTAGCCTATTCAAGGTGTGATGCAATTATCAACGAAATGGTAAACTACAGGTTAATCTGACTGATCCCTTTTTACTGGAACAAAACAGCCTATTTCCAGCTAATATTTGGATTTACACCATCTACACTTTCAAGAAATACTGAATATCAGGAGGCAGGTCATGACAGAACGTTACCATGGGAGTTGCCATTGCGGTGCGGTCCGCTTCTCTTTTGAAGGTGAAGAGATTGTAAAAGGTTTACGCTGCAACTGTTCCCTCTGCACTCGCAAAGGTGCAATGATGAGCAGTGAGGCAATACCTCCTGATCAGTTTTCTTATGAGTCTGATGATCAGACACTTGGAAGCTATCAGTTCGGGTTAAAAACAGCCCGCCACTACTTCTGTAATCAATGCGGTATCTATACTTTTCATGAAACGGCCAGAATGCCAGGGCACTTTCGCGTGAACCTGGGCTGTATTGAAGGAATCGACCCATTTACCCTTGAGTATGATCTGTTCGATGGAAAACACCTGCTCTAAGTATCAATTCATACTCCCATATCAAAGATTTCATTAGCGCAAGTGGTTGTTCGAAAGAATAAGGGTAAGTGTGGTATTGTTCAGTTGCTGGAATTAGTGTTTCGCCTGATTTTTAAGTTTGTATTAGGTGTAAGCATACTCGTCATCACGACCATCGTACTGCTTCGCTATTTCGATCCTCCAACCTGGTCATGGAAGATTCAGAGAGAGTTCAGCAGGCCAATGGCTTATCCGCAAGTGATACGCCACACATGGGTCAGTCTGGATAGGATCGCACCTTCGGTGCAATTAGCTATAGTGGCTGCAGAAGACCAGCGTTTTCCATATCATTACGGAATTGATCCAGAAGCGATCATAGATGCATTGGAAGAGGCGGACAGGGGTAAGCGATTACGTGGCGCAAGTACACTGACCCAACAGACTGCCAAAAACCTGTTTCTCTGGTCAAACAGAGATTTCGCCAGAAAAGTCTTGGAGATGGGCATCGCGCTGTTGCTTGAGCTATTTTGGAATAAACAGCGAATTCTAGAGGTTTATCTGAATATTGCTGAATTTGGTCCTGGGGTTTTTGGAGTTGGTGCCGCCAGTGATTACTGGTTTCAGGTACCGGTTGGTGAGCTATCCAACAGACAGGCCGCCAGACTTGCGGCCGTTCTACCCAATCCCTGGCGTTATCGTGCGCATCCTCCCTCTCCTTATGTGGTTGAGCGCTCCCGTTGGATTGAGCAGCAGATGGAGCAATTGGGATATGCCTGGCTGCACCTATAGGAGGTCTATACACTGCTTTGCAAATGGTTGACAATCAAGCAGTCATGTTCAAAACGAGTAATTGATGCTCTACTGTAACCTATCGATATCAGACTACTGTTTCGTGCAGGGCCCCAATCTTTCACCAGTGGTTTTAGAGCGCATTTGTAAACCCTGAGAGTTGATATTGATATTTCCTTCAGCTCGATCCCCGTAGTAGGTGATATCTCCCTGGCTGGTAGTTGCCATACCATTCTGGGAGCAGGTGATATTCCAGGAGACTGTATCACCTTCAGTTTTCAGATCGATGGTTTCACAGTTCTGTCCCAGTTCACTGTCCTTCGGCACAAAGTCAGCCTGACTGATACAGGTGGTATAGGAAGTGGGGGGGAGCTGCATTGGCATGCCGGGCATATCCATAACGGCAGTCCACTGCCACAAACCCGGATTCATATTGACTTCCGATGCTGCAGCTACCACTGAGAGCGTGTTGCTCGATAATAATGAGATAAGCAAGAGCGCTTTTAACTTCATTGGGTTATCCCGCGATGATTGGTTGGAAAGGCTGATTATGCCGTAGTCCAGGGTATGCTGCTTGGGTTGATTATCCCTGTGTCATCGAAATATACCGCTATTTGATAATAATTTACATGCACATGTTCGGGTTTATATTGCCGGAACCACGCCTAGTAGAGTCGATCGATTGGATCAGTTTCACAAATTTGGCCTGTAACTTGCAGATTTCTTAAACGCAAATATCAGAAAACCTGGGTCAGATCGGATCTGTACACCACCATAGAGATTAGGAGAGTTGCGTTGGCCATTTATATCTGGATTGGACTGCTTTCAATATCTGTAGTTGTCTCCGTAACGATTCAGTTGATGGCACCAGGATCAGGCTTGATCGCCATCGTATCCGGGCTGTTTCTGGTCGTAGGCGGGACACTTCTGACCACAATCATGAGTCATTCCCTGAACGCTGTGATGGCTATGTGGCAGCTGGTGAGTGATTTTCGAAAGCCGACTGCGGATCAGGGAGATGAAGAGGAAGAGTCATTTCGACGCTTTCTCCAGGCGGCAAACTTTTTCCGCCGCGGTGAAATTCGGCCGGCAGAGGCGGTTACCCAGCGGATATCCGCTCCTCTACTGCGTCGAGGAACCCAACTGGTTCTCGATGGATTCCCGCGGGATCAGGTGAATTTGGCACTTCAGCGGCAAATTGCGGAAGATCGCGATCATCTTCGCAGGCCGGCTGATATTCTCAGGGCAATGGGCGGATATGCCCCGGCATTCGGTATGCTGGGGACCCTGCTGGGGTTGGTACAGATGCTGTTTGGTCTCGGTTCTGGAGACCTGGCATCTATTGGCGCTGCCATGGGGTTTGCCATGTTGACCACCGTTTATGGATTGGTGCTGGCCAATCTGGTGTTTAAACCGATGGCAAGCAAATTCGAGCAGCGAGGTAGGCAATTAATCAGCCGCCGGGTCGCTCACCTGCAGGCAGTCATGATGCTTTGTGATCGGCAACACTCTGAACTGATCCGAGAGATGATGGATGAAGCCTCGGCAAATCAGGATATCCAGCAGGCGGCAGTCCAACTGAAACTGGTCGCTTCACAGTAGGGGGAAGGATCGATGGTATCACAGAGCAGTGATGGTCCTTTGAACGACATCTCCTGGTATCAGTGGGAGAGTGACAATACTGATGCGAACTGGTTGTTGACCTATGTAGATGTGCTGAGTGTTATCCTGGCCATGCTGGTGGTTTTGCTGGGTCAAATGGCGGTCCGTCAGATGCAGCCTATTGAAGAGCAGAATCAAATTGCATCGACCTACAGCCAGCCTGAGACACCTGTACCAGCCACCATTCCACAACCCACCGAGGTCGTTGAGGAAACCCCATCACAATCCCAGCCTGACAACAGCGCGGTGACCAGGCTGACTGCGGCCATCGAGCAGCGCTTTGATGATGAAGTCAAAGTGGTTCAGCGTGAGCTCGGTGTCTCTCTTGAGATTGCCGATGTGATTCTTTTTCATTCCGGCAAGGCTGAACTGTTACCTGAAGCCCAGCCCGTATTGAGTCGGCTTGCCATGACCCTTCAGGAGATCGGTGAAGCGGATATTGCCGTGGAAGGGCATACGGATGACCGGCCGATTCTTGGTGGTCCTTTTCAATCCAATTGGGAACTGGCTGCAGCGCGGGCCAATGCAGTAACCCGGTTTTTATTGGATCAGGGATTTTCACCGAAACATCTGCGTTCGGTCAGCTACGCCGATTCTCAACCGGTTGCCGATAACAGCAATGCTGGTGGACGGGCAGAAAACCGAAGAGTTAATCTGCGAGTGGATTTTCTCTGACAGAAGAGCCGGGCATCTGCAAACCCTCGAGATCCGATAATCAGGCCGCAGGCATGTCGATTAATCCGCTGTTGCCTTGGTCGAGCTTCCAGCCTATAACAGCCACACGGATCACTGTTTTGAACCCGCGCTGGAGCGCTTTTTGGGCTTTCTTTTCTTAGGTTTTTTCTTTTCAGACCTGTTGCTTCTTTTGGCTGGTTTTTCCGCTTTTGCAAGGCGGGAAATCTTCAGGCGTTGCCCACAGACCCAGGCCTTTCTGAGATCCTGAAAGATCTCATGGGGCATACCGACCGGTAGATCGACCAGGCTGAAATCGTTTTGAATATCGATATGACCAATATGCTCCGCGTCAAGACCCGCCTCATTGGCAATTGCGCCAACAATATTGCCAGGCTTTACATCGTGATCATGGCCCACTTCGATGCGAAAGCGTTCCATACCTGAAGGCGCGGCGGAGCTGGTAACGTGACTTTTTTGATCACTTCGCACCCGTTTGCTGTTTCTCTCTCTGGAAGGCTCACTGTTTTTGGGTCTGCTTTTTTCGGCTTGAAGCAGTAAAGGTTTGTCGCCAAGTGACATTTTAGCCAGAGCCGCAGCAATATCGATAGCCGGTACATCGTGCTCCTGTTGGTACTGTTCCAACAGGCCCTGCATAAAATCGAGCTCTTCAGATGCCAGGGTATCGCTGATTCGCTGCTTGAATGCTGCGATCCGTTGATTGTTGACGGTTTCGGTACTGGGCAGAGTCAATTGTTCGATTTTTTGCCGGGTCGACTTCTCGATCGTGCCCAACATACGCCTCTCCCGGGGGGCAACAAACAGAATTGCGTCACCGGTTCTACCGGCACGTCCGGTTCGTCCAATACGATGTACATAGGACTCGGCATCGTATGGGATATCGAAGTTGATGACATGGCTGATCCGCTCTACATCCAGACCTCGGGCAGCGACATCGGTTGCTACCAGAATATCGAGTGCGCCTCGTTTCAGTCGTTCAACCATCTGTTCCCGCTGCTTTTGCACCATGTCACCATTCAATGCAGCGGCACTATAGCCTCTCGCAGAGAGTCTTTCAGCCAGCTCGGTGGTGGCCGTCTTGGTACGAACAAAGATGATAATGGCGTCAAACGGTTCGACTTCAAGAATCCTGGTCAAGGCATCCAGCTTATGCAGTCCTTTGACCAGCCAGTAACGCTGCCTGATGGTTTCAGCGGTGGCCGTTTTGCTTTTAATAGCAATTTCATGGGGTTGATTGAGATGACGCCTAGCAATATGGCGTATCTCTTTCGGCATGGTGGCGGAGAAGAGAGCGATCTGCCTCTCCGGATTGGTCTGCTCGAGTATCCACTCCACATCATCGATAAAGCCCATGCGCAACATCTCATCAGCTTCATCCAGTACCAGGGTCTGAATATTATCCAGTTTGAGTGTGCCTTTGCGCATATGGTCCATGACCCGGCCGGGTGTTCCGACGACCACATGAACACCCCGTTTCAATTGGCGGATCTGGCCGCCATAATCCTGACCGCCGTAGATTGGCAGGACATGAAAATCCTGCATCTGCGACGCATAGCGCTGAAATGCCTCGGCAACCTGGATGGCCAGTTCCCGGGTTGGGGTCAGCACCATAACCTGAACATGGCGCTGTTTCAGGTTCAGGCGAGCCAGCAGTGGCAGGGCAAAGGCGGCGGTTTTACCGGTCCCTGTAGGTGCATGTCCCAGCAAATCGTCCCCGGCCAGCAAATATGGGATGGTTTGCGCCTGGATCGGGGAGGGGGTTTCATAGCCTACTTTATCCAGTGCACTGAGAAGCTGTTTGGGCAGATCAAACTCATTGAAGCTGGTGGCTGCGGGATCTTCGTGGGACATTAAGGATTCCTGGTGGGAGCAGATGAAGCGGCCATAGGCATGGCCGGGCCGTGAAGTATAATGGTCTGTTTACTGATTACAATAGCCAATATTACAGTCAGTATGCACTTTTATTAACAAGGCGCGTTTAATTCCGGAGCTAAAATGTCATTGCAGAGGATCTGGGTCGATGCCGATGCCTGCCCAAAACCGATAAAAGAGATTCTGTTTCGCGCCTCTGACAGGGTCCGTATTCCTGTTGTACTGGTCGCCAATCAGGCATTACAGGTTCCCCCTTCAGAACTGATCCGCTCAGTGCAGGTCTCGGCTGGTTTTGATGTGGCGGACGACTACATTGTGCAACAGGCACAACCTGGGGAATTGGTGATTACCGCCGATATACCCTTGGCTGCGGACGTCATCGAGAAGGGCTGTTTTGTTCTGACTCCCCGGGGTGAGCGCTATACGGCTGATAATATCCGTCAGCGTCTGGCGATGCGGGACTTCCTGGATACCATGCGGGGTAGTGGTGTGGATACTGGGGGACCGGCAGCGTTCAGTCATTCAGATCGCCAGGCTTTCGCCAACCAGCTCGACCGACTGCTTGCCAGGGCTGGTTGACAGACCCTGATCCAGGAGCAAATAGATTACAGTGAGTCTCGGTCAACCAGCGCAGACAGTAGACCTTTTGCCGGGCGGGTGACGACTACTTGAATAGATCCTCAGCGGCCTGGCGCAAAGAATCTTCTGATCGGTTTGCTTTTTCTGACAGTGGTACCAGTGTTGGCTCAAACAACTCGCAGAAATTGGCTTTCTCTTTATCCAGCACCCGTTCAACACTGGGTTCTTCACATTGATTGGGACGGCTGGGGGCATACCAACGGCAGTTACGGCAAACCCGAGTCGGTTTGCCACAGGAGAGACAGCCGGCCTCGCGGCCAAAATCGGCTGTCTGCAATTCATGGCCACAATGCCAACATTTACCTTTTATAAGGTTGTTCACAGCTATTTTCCCAATCTGGCATGGTCAGTGATGCTGAGAAAATCATTGGCCATTTTCTGTGGATCATGGGGCGGGCTGAAATAGGCATGGTATTGGCCCTGCGGATCGACAAGAATGATTGAGGCAGAGTGATCCATCACATAGCCCATAGCACTGTCCTCAGTTTCAACCCGTTGATAGAGAATGCCCAATGGTTTGGTCAGTTTCTCAAGCGCCGGTTCCGGGCCGGTGGCACCGAGGAATTCCGGATTGAAATAGGTGACATACTCAGCAAGTCGTTCCAGCGAGTCTCTTTGTGGATCCACGGAAACGAATGTGATTTTGTAGGGATCAGTTTGCTGTTCCCTTTTCAGCAGGTCATTCATTTCACTGAACAGAGACATGGTGGTAGGACAGATATCGGGACAGTAGGTATAGCCAAAACTCATGAAGGTCCATTGTCCGAGCAGACTCTGATTGTCGAATGTCTCGCCATGGTGGTTGGAGAGGGAGAATGGTTTCAGGGAACGTAATTCCGGAAGCAGGGTTGCCTGTTCGGTTGCCAAGGGTTGGATTGATTCTTCAGTCTTGGATCCTTGCAGGTAGGACCAAACCAGCAATCCACCGAGTAAGGCAGAGATTCCAAGCAATGCAGTTATCCCCAGGCGAGGGGTGGCGTTTTCCGACATGTGCTATTCCCGTTGTCTCGACACCCAGATCAGTGTCACCAAAATCAATAACAGAATGGCTGCGCCACCATTGTGAGCAACTGCAACATTCAGCGGTAAATGACCTACTACATTGGTGATACCAAGGCCAATTTGCAATATGAGGATTAATGTAAGCAGATATCCGATGCTTTGCAATGAACGCGCTGAGCTCTTCCTTATCAACCAGTAGGTTAATATACCCAGAGTAATTAGGGTTATTAGGGCGCCCACTCTATGAGTGACATGTATGGCCGTACGGGCTTCGGTTTCCAGCACGCCGAATTCATAGTTGATACCCAGCCCGCGCCAGATCACAAACGCCTCTTTGAAATCCATATCAGGCCACCATTGCCCGGCATAACAGGTTGGAAAATCGGTACATCCCAGCGCGGCATAGTTGCTGCTGGTCCAGCCACCCAGCGTGATCTGCATCAACAGTATGAAAAGCGAGAAGTAAATCCATCGCCTGAGAGATCTGCTGGTCTCCACCGTGTGCAGATGGTCGATGGGTCGCACTCTTAGCAACAGTAACCAGAGCAGGGCAAGGGTGGCAAAGCCACCCAGCAGATGAGCCGTCACGATGGCTGGTTTGACCAGCAGAGTTACAGTCCACATCCCCAGCAGGGCCTGAAATATTACCAGCAACAACAGTACGCCAGGGAGTATTACAGGCTGACGGGCGATTGCCCGGTTTGTCCAGGCGAGTATCGCGAGGAGCAAAATGAATAGACCCAGGGTGCCCGCCATATACCGATGGATCATCTCTTTCCAGGCTTTGGATTGATCGAACGCCTGATCGGTTGAGACCACCTCAGCCGATTCACTGGGAACGATGAGTTGCCCGTAGCATCCTGGCCAGTCCGGACAACCAAGACCGGCATCCGAGAGCCGCACATAGGCACCAAGCAGTATGACGCAAAACGCCAGCAGACAGGTCATCAGGACTAGACGATATTGAACTCGAAACAGCAAGGCCGGGTCTTTCCGCATGGTCTCCTCAACGCAATGGGTGAGACGGCTGCTCGCATCCTGAATGAGATGGGGAAATAATTTTCATTCCCACTGCAGCTTATTATAATGGTGCCAGCCTAATATGAGTGCTGAACGTGAGTCAAATCAACGGCAAGCTTGTTTTGTTCTCTCTGTTCACCGGTGAATTGGTGGATTTCGCCTAGGTGATGTTTGAAGCTCCTAACATTTTGATTATTATAAAGACCAAATGCATTGTACCTGTCGGCAGGCAAACAGAGTGCAAACAAAAAAAGGTAGCAGGGCGTTCACATTGGGATTCTTCTTCAAGGGTACTCTGATATGGTGGAAGTAGGTGCCGGTTGAGCCTCTTGGCGCCGACTTACCAATCGTGTACAGATTACTGTTTTCTTTTACCGGGCTTAACCTCTCAATCCTAACTGGAGATTATTCGCGTTGATTCCTTCCGAATGTGAGGATTTTGCACTACAGGCAGCGAGTGAGCGCAGACAAAAGCTGGCACTCAGATGGTTGCAATTGGGTGTATTGGCTCTGGCACTGGCGGGTCTGTTTGCACTGTTGCTGGTCCTTTCCCGGGTTCCTGGAAGTGAAGCCTTTTTTATCTGGATTGATTTTTTTAAAACCGCCCTGGTGATACACGTAGATCAATCGGTACTGATCTGGTTCCTGGCGATGAGTGCGTTGGTCTGGTGTCTGACCTCACCGGATGAGAACAGGTTGCGGATTGTTGAATCGGTCGCTTATCTATCAGCACTCAGTGGTGCACTGGGTATAGCCGTCTCCGCTTTTTTAGGCGATGGCGCTCCATTGATGAATAACTATGTACCGGTTCTACAGCGTCCAGGTTTTTTCCTGATGCTGGGGTTGTTTGGAATCGGCATTACCCTGCAGGCATTGATTCGGCTGGGCAACTTTCGTCCGAGACAGTGGTTGGGTAATAGACCTGATATCCCTGGTCTGGCCAGCTGGACTGTATCACTGGCGATCGTAATCTCCTTACTGGCTCTACTCATTGCTTGGTTTCAGATGCCTGACGAGGTGGAGGGACAGGCCTACTATGAGTATCTGTTTTGGGGGGCAGGACACAGCTTACAGTTCGCTTATACTCAGTTGGTTATTCTCGCATGGATTCTCCTGGCACGCGCCAGTGGAGTAACACTTCCGGGGAGTTCACGTTGGTATGCGTGGATTTTGATGATTGGTGTAGTGCCAGTTTTGTTCACGCCAGTCATCTATATGGTTCATGAAACAGTGAGCCTTGAGTCAAGGTCGGCCTTTACCGATTTGATGAAATATGGAGGAGGTCTCGCGGTAATCCCTGCAGGTTTTTTGATACTCAGTGGATTGATTCGTGCCGATCGTTCAAACTCTGAATATAAACCTTTGCGTGCTGCACTCTGGATGTCTCTGCTGCTTTTCTTCTCCGGTGGTGCATTGGCACTCTTTATTTCCGGTCTCAATACCATGATCCCGGCCCACTATCATGGATCGATCGTCGGTGTGACTCTAGCTCTGATGGGGTTGGGATATCTTCTACTGCCCAAGCTGGGCTACCCATTGCCCAAAGGCCGGATGGTTGAGCTGCAACCCTGGATCTATGGTATTGGCCAACTGTTGCATATCAGTGGTCTGGCAGCATCCGGCATGATGGGTATTCAGCGCAAAACAGCAGGAACAGCACAGGGCCTGGAGAGTGTCTGGGCAAAAGCGTCGATGGGGGTTATGGGGATCGGTGGACTACTGGCGGTGATCGGTGGAATCCTCTTCGTGTGGATTATGCTGCGTGCTTTTCTACGTGGCAGGTAAGCCAAATTAGTTTCTAACTTCGGTACGCAGGATTGGGAATTTGCTCTTACCAAAGTTGATGATCAGGGTGATCTGTTCCTTCCCATAAAAGGTATGTTCGATATCGACCGGATGTCTTTTTTCACCATCTGCGAACAGGGCAACAATATACTTCCGATCCAACAGGCGCTGGGATGACGATTGGTTCAGAATAGTCATAGTCGCCCAGCGTTCACCCAGTTGATTGCTCATGAAAAGACTGCTGATGATTTTGAAATCACCGATTTTTGGCAGCAGATCATCCGCATCGGTAAATTCGAGGTAGAGTGATCCGGGTATCGGATCATCAAGCGTTAATACTTCATTCTCTGGAATCTCTTCGGCTTGGGTGCCAAGCGACAGCATGAGAAGAAGCAGTGAGATTAATAGAGGCATCGATAACTTCCTTATTTGGCATTGTTTCTATTGTCTGAAATTTGAAATCCTGTCTGTGTTTCAGATCTTGGATTCAGAGTTTTCAGGTCATTGCAAACCTTGGATTGCTTCATTGTTGAAAACTACTGAATAGTTTCGACTTCGATCTGCCTGAAAGTTTCATAAAATATACAATCTCTCCTGATTTTTTAGTTGTTGCTGCTTATTTGTGTGGGTTCTGATGTATAACCCTTCATCTTCTAAGCGGATACTGGGATCCATGATGGTGATTCCCGGATCCCATCCTTCACAGGGAAGATGGGGATTCTGATCATCAGTGCTGAATTTCTATTATTGAATGGTTGCGCTGATTAGCGTTCATTTGCGGCTATAGATAGACTCACTTCCCACAAATATTGTAGTCGATAGCGGGTTTTAGAGTGTACCAGCAGTGAATAAGCCCGGATATTTCACCTTTAACGGGGATGACAAAATGAAATATCCAGGTGGGAGAGATTGTTGTTTGTTACCGGGCCGAAATAGGCTTCAGGATCATACCTGGTCCGACCGGCATGGTGGAAACCTGGTCATCATTACCTTGAATGATGCGATCCCAGCCCTTACCCCCATTCAGGTAATCATTGCCATAACCGCCCACCAAACGATCCCAGCCTTTGCCGCCATGGATGATATCGTTGCCAGATCCACCACGTAAATGGTCATCACCTTTGTTGCCTTGAATTCGGTCATTTCCGCTACCACCATCGATATAGTCGTTGCCTTTACCGCCAGTTATGAGGTCATTGCCCCACTGGCCGTAAATGGTATCACTGCCTTTGCCACCATGAATGGTATCGTTGCCAAAGCCGCCAAAGATCCGGTCTCTGCCTTTGTTCCCCTGGATATTGTCATTGCCGCAACCGCCATCGATGGTGTCGTTACCTTTGCCGCCACTGATCGAGTCATTGCCACAACCGCCTTTGATGGTGTCGTTGCCTTTACCACCGACAATACGATCATTGCCACAGCCACCATAGAGTTTGTCGCTGCCTTTACCGCCATTGATGTAATCGTTGCCACCACCACCATAAATTTTATCGTTGCCTTTACCGCCAATCAGCTTGTCATCGCCACAGCTGCCGTAAATTGTGTCATTTCCCTTACCTCCATCGATTGTGATGCTGGTTTTTGGTCCATAGAGCTGGTATCCGGACATGGTAATGGTGTCATTGCCCCTGCCGCCTTTGATGACCAGGTTTTTCGCCTGTTCAGCGGTAAAATTGTAATCTTTACCATTGACGTTGACTTTAACCGAACCATCCATATTCTGGTGGACATGGATTTTGTCGTTACCACCTCTGGCATCCAGTACAACTTTACCGGTATTGAATTTCATGCCGAAGGGACCATTCCGGTTCCCCATATCGACTCTGGTGGAGTTTCGATCGATTATCTTACTGAAAAAGCCCATGTGTTACTCCTTGATGTGTTATTGGATTACTGATCCCTGAATGAAGATTGAGCTTGCCTGAATCAATTAAACTATTTATCAATAAGGATCTGTAGATGGGAATCCCCCTAGCTAGGGTTATCCTGTATAACTGAATAATTACAACAGGTTAGTAAATATAAGAATCCGCGTGTAGGCGCGGATTCAAAGGGGAAGGACGAGAGACAGGTCAGATAAGCTACTTGTTTCAGGATGTTGGTGATGACAACCTGTTAATTCATCTGGACTTTGAGTATCTGAATGATCTCTTCTGGCGAACTGTTTTCAATGAGTATTCCAAGTTTCTGAGCATCATTGGCGTAGTTCTCTATTTTTATTCGTCGCTGATTCCTCCCGTGCGGCTGTTGCTGCTCGTTGTAGATTTCGTTTGATTGGTGTTTTGGTGAAATCTGGTGGAACAATGAATCATGGCTGACCTCCCTGATCGGTTTAGTTCTCCGTTTTTAGATTCCAACAACCCCTTGATGTAACAAGATGGGGATTACCCTAGCGTTGACTGGACCGATGGTAGGTACCCTGAAGATCAAATGAAGATAGGTAACCAAGTGATTTTCTATGAAAAATTGCATGTGTAAATGTAAAGGGTATGGCAGCAGTTTGGTGCCCCACAATTTAAGAAAATTCGATTTAGCGCATCTCAGAGGCCTATGGTCAGTGTCTGTAAACACGAATTTGATCGGCCCTTATTGAGGCAAAATCCGAACATCCTTTTCCCTTAAGTCAAAATTGAGACCTAAAGTGAAATATCTGAAATCAGTAATTGCCAGCCTATTGGCATTCTCTCCATTGATCAACAATGCAGCAGAGCTTGAGATAAATAGACCCAATACCGCAGTAAGCCTGCCAATGGAGGGAGGAAAAGGGGTACTTTCTATACAGTGGATAATGATCGATTCAATGTGGTGGTTGCTTTTACTGTGGGATCCGATGAAAAAGAGAAACTCGTCAGGCAGGTAATTCAGATGACTGATGATCAGACGTATCGTGTCTCCATCGGTGGCTTTGGTAGTGATCAAAAAGCAACAACGATCAAACTGACACGTAAAAACAAGGTCATTCTGGCTCGTGTGGTCTCATGTGCCAGCAGAGCGGCAATATCAAACTGTCTCTAGAGTTGATCAGACCTGGTTGTTGGATGAGGACTATAGAGTGTCCATCAGGATGCCTAGAAAAATCAGACTGGGTGTAATCAATGTCAGTATGACATTCCGGCCCAGGCTTGCAATCAATTGATTCCGATCGTGGGTATCATCTTTTATGACTTGATATATCTTGTATACCAATCCGGCGGTCAGCAGACAGAGTAGGGTGGTCACCGGTAAATGATTCAGCATGACCCCTGAAATTATCGCCAGGTAGGCAGAAAGAGTAAAAGTCAAGAACACTCGGGCTCTTTTCGGCGCATCCAATGAGATAGCATAGTTATTCCGTCCGATACTACGGTCAGCATCGATATCGGGTATTTGATTCAGTAAAAGAAGATTGTTAACCAGGAAGAAAGGTGCCAGTGAGAGTAACACGGCGGCGATGGATAGCTGACCTGTCAGGGCGTAGTGGGTGCCGACTACCATCAATGGGCCAAAACAGAGACCTGAAGCGATCAATACCAGAAAGCGGTAACGATTGATCCAACTGGTATAACTGATGATGATCAGAATGCCCAGAAGCCCAATGGGTAGCAACCCCCAGCCGGATACCTGTATCAGATAAAGTCCGCAGGCCAGTGTAATCAGGAGGGAGATTGTACCGATGATTAATGCCTGAGGTGCAAGATGCGGTTGCAGAATCAAGGTACCACTACCCCCGCTAAAGGGTGTTCGGTCGGTTTTAGCATCCAATCCCGAATGAAAATCGAAATATTCATTCAGGGCATTGACGCTGACATGGGCCATCAAGGCTCCAAGCAGTACGACGCCAAGTACTCCCCAGGCGATGGGAAAACCAGAAAGAAGTGCGCTTCCTACACCCAAAGAGACACAGATCGGGGTTAGTACCAGGAAGTTTGGACGGGTAACACCCACAACCGGTAAAGGCATAATCAAGAGTCCTGTCTTATAACTGAATATTCTTACAATTAACCACTGGAAAACAACCACACGATACCACATCAATGCCTATCTTTGATGGTTGCTCACCTCGCATAACCTGTTGGATTGGCTCTGTGATTTCCCTAAATAATGTGTGGATATATATCTGTCTTCAATATTTTAAATCTATTACTACATTTTGTAATACGTCGTAAAAAAATAAACTTCTATTGTGACATGTGTGGTGCTCTATCGGTTTGGATCAGTTGGTGAACCTTGTTCAAAGGAACTTAAAGTAAAATCCAAAAAACTAAACTCCAGTAGACATTGATATTTCTTAGCATAAGCTGATTTGAAATGATTGGGATTGTAATTCAACTTACTGCTATCCCATCAACATCTGTAGGGAGTGACACTCTTCTCCTATCGTGAGAGAAGTGCTGGGGGAGAGGGGGGCCAAACATGAATCGCGCATAGGCGAAACTCCAAATTCTGTTCTGGATCTACTCACATTTCATAGGTATTTTATTAAACGGTACTTGAATGATCAGCTACCGGATAGAGATGACATCAGAATTGCGAAACTTATTCAATGAAATACAACTTCAAGATCGTTGAGACCGACCCGGCCTATCGTGGATTTCTGAAAATCAACCGCTACCGCCTAAAACATGATCTCTATATGGGGGGCGAGAGTGAGACCATCATTCGGGAACGGATCGAGGATATCGGGGCTGTATCTGTTCTCCTCTACGACCCACGTCAGGACAAGGTGGTGCTGGTGGAACAGTTTCGAATCGGTGTGGCCGGATATCAGAATCCCCCCTGGATGCTGGAAACCATTGGTGGCCTGCAGGATGGTGATGAAAGCGATGAGTCGGTAGCCAGAAGAGAGTCCCTTGAAGAGGCCAATTGCGAGATCGGCCGCCTGAAACGAATCTGTGAATTTGTCGTCAGCCCAGGCATATCGGTTGACCGCATCAAGCTATATTGTGGTGAGGTTGATGCAACCAATGCCGCTGGTGTGCACGGTTTGGATCATGAAGGTGAAGATATACGGGTTGTTGTCATGGATGCTGGTGAGGCGATTGGCGAACTCTACCAGGGGCGGGCGAACTCAACCAGTATCATTATTGCACTTCAATGGTTAGCAATGCATCGGGAATCACTCAGACAAGACTGGTGTTGAGCTTTTAAGATTTATCAGATGCCTGAATCATGAGATTTCATTGAACTAAATCTTATTCGATCTTACGGAATTAATTATAATCCTTATTGTTTATTAAGTTTTAACTTTTTATTGTTCCCCGCGATTTCATTTGAAATGTATTCTTCAAATCCTTTCATTATTAAGATGTAGATAGACAAGAAAACCCTTACAAACTCGTCAGAATGTACTCTATGTGCAAGCTCTAACCAAATAGCAATTAAGTAGGCCTGGATGCTAATTTGGTATTGTGATAATTCTCAATGCGTTATTTCAAGATGATATAAAATACTGACCATCTAAAATAAATCAGTTTGGTAGAGTGCTAAAAGATTTTTTCTCTTTAGTTAAAGGATAAGTGAAGGATATGGCTAATTAAAAAAGTATTCTACAGATGTAACCGAGCCAGCTCACGATCCGGAGCACCGTACTCCCAAGCTTCATCAAACAACGTCTGAAGCCGGCTTACGAAGTGCCGGTTGTTGTATCTTGCAGTGCCTATTACATTGGATGCCTGCTGTTTATAGAGGTATCCACAATCATCAGCGAGCATAAAGTTCTCTTCTATATCGAGATGCTCATCGGAGGGTTTGCGGATTTCGATCACCGAGGGGAGGCGTTGTGCCAGATCAACCAGACGATGACCCTGTTGCACAATAAGGCTATTGTCCTGAACCAGGATTCGAATCCGGCTGAACTTCGATCGCATCGCAAGCTGCTTCACGGCATCATGGAATGAATCGGTGTCATAGACGATCGGGTCGAGGTCATAACTGAACAGGCAAAGGTAACGTTTCGCTTGTCTCACCATCGATGCGGCGTGAATCTGGTGGTCTTCAACTCTGTTCAATTGAAACAGCTCATCGTCTTTACCCAGGGTGGCCAGTTTTAGATCATCAACGCTGGGTTGATCGGTTAATGAGAAGAACATCTTTCGATGGGGTATATCGGCTTCGTGGAAGATCTCTCCCTTGGCGATAAAACCGAATTTCGCATAGAAGGGTTCTGCTGAGGTCTGAGCATGCAGAAACAGTTGATCCTGGCCGACCCGGCTGGCTTGTTGCAGCAGTTCCAACAGCAGGGCGGTACCGATCCCCTGATTACGCCAGTCGGCCAGTACAGCCATTCGTCCGATCTGTCCACTGCCCAGTAGTCGTGCCGTGCCAATCGGTTGTTGTTGATTGTCCAGCGCGAGCAGGTGATAGGCGATAATGTCGTCATCATCCCACTCCATACTCTCCGGGACACCCTGTTCCTCGATGAATACAGGTTCTCTTACCTGACGCAGCAATTCCCGATCATCCGGCCATATCGCCTGGCGGATTGCGAAGTCGTTAGTTGCCATTGATGATTACTCCTATCCTTTCTGCTTCCATACAGCTGTTTCAGCGGGCCGTTTTTTCAGCCTTGCTTCTTGTCCTGGACAATCTCATTGATTCAAGCGGATTCAGTGCTCATCACTGAACAGAAAATGTCCTTCATTGTAGAGCCTGCAGAGCAGGCTCAGGTATTCAGGTTGTTCAAGCCACTCCTGCAGATAACCGAAATGCAAATCCCGGTAGTGTGTGATGACCGGGAGAAACTCACCGGAAGAGCTGGGCAGGGTATAGCTGTTGCCGTTTATGTAGAGCGTATCCAGGCCATCTTTTTCATAGCGGCTGAATGCCATTCGGCTGTGGCTGTTGCGATGGATTATCGCCTGTTCCCGGAATCGGTTGAGAAACGTCTGTTCAGTAAGAGGCTGCTCTACTGGAATAACCTGCAGGTGGGGTTTGGTTTCCGTTACCAGACGACCAAACCAGCGTTCATCCCGGTCGAGTCGATCCAGACAGCTCTGCAGTTTGGCTTTGAAGCCCTCAAGTGCTACAGGTTTGATCTCCGCTGGTGCGATTTGTGGTTTCAGCGCAGGATCACGGTAGCGTTGCTTCGGCAGTTGCTGTTCGATCCAGGACTCAAACCAGGACGAAGCGATATCCTGCCAGGTCGGGGCACGAAACCCCACGGAACAGGTTATGGCTTCACCCTCGGCGATACCCCAATGGGCTACATTCGGTGGTAGATAGAGCATATCTCCCTCTTCCAGCAGCCACTCCTGCTCCGCTTCAAACTGGGGCAGGATGCGCAGGTCGAGTCCGGGTATATAGTCATTCTCATCAACCGCCCGGGTGTGAATCTTCCAGCGTCGGCAACCTTTGGCCTGCAACAGAAAAACATCATAGTCATCGGTATGGGGGCCAACCGAACCCTGGTCAACCGCATAACTGATCATGATGTCATCCAGACGCCAATCGGGTATGAAACGGAAGTAGTCCAACAGCTCTGCCACTTCCGGAATGTATTTGTCCACATCCTGGACCAGCAGTGTCCAGTGACTCTCAGGCAGTTCAGCGAAGAGTGACTCGGCGAAGGGGCCATAGCGTGCTTCCCAGGGTGTGGCACCATGCTTTTCCAGTACCAGGCGGGATTCGATCTCTTCGTCGCATGCCATGCCGGCCAGTTCATCGGCCTCTATATGGCATTTGAAGTCGGGCAGTGCCTGGCGAAATAAGAGGGGTTTTTTCTGCCAGTAGTTGGTCAGAAATTTGTCAGTATCTATGTTTTTTGGGAAGTTAAGTAAATGCATACCCATAGTGTACCTCATCATGGATTCGGTACCATTTACTCAGCATGCAAAGTAGTGGTGGTCTGTGAGAAAAATTGTCAGCAACTCAGAACCACTCTCCCGCATGGGGAGAGGGGAGTTAGACTCCTCACCTGATCTGCATGCTGAAGATGTTCGCTTTTTCTGAGCTTCATCTTTTAACTGCGTAATGTAATTCATGTTTCAAACACGAAGGAGAGGCGTGGCCAAGGAGAATCAATCCAAAAGGTCATAGTGATCGAAGTTAGTGGGGCAGCTGTGAGGTTGAATATGTTAGGCAGCAAGCCTGATACACATAATTGGCTCTATTCAATCCGCTACCTGTAGTAGCGGATTGAATGTTGGATTCGTGTTAAAAGCCCCTGACAGTTAATCCTTATATATCTGCGGCCTGGTCTTTGGCATTGCCGATATAGCTCATCGGTGTCAGACGTTTCAGAGACTCTTTGGCCTGCTCAGGAATCTCCAGACCGTCAACAAAGGTTTGCAGCTCTTCCGGGGTAATGCGTTGACCCCGGGTCAGCTCTTTGAGCTTTTCATAGGGCTTCTCGATGCCATAACGACGCATTACCGTCTGTATCGGCTCTGCAAGGACTTCCCAGTTCTGGTTCAGGTCATCCAGCATGGCATCACCGTTGGCCTCCAGTTTGCCCAGCCCTTTGAGCAGGGACTGCAGGGCAATCGAGGTATGGGCAAATCCGACACCGAGGTTTCTCAGTACAGTGGAGTCGGTAAGATCACGCTGCCAGCGGGAGATTGGCAGTTTTTCCGCCAGATGGCCGAACAGGGCATTGGCGATACCAAGATTACCTTCCGCATTTTCAAAGTCGATGGGATTGACCTTGTGTGGCATGGTGGAGGAGCCGACTTCTCCGGCAACGGTCTTCTGTTTGAAGTAACCCAATGAGATGTAGCTCCAGATATCACGGGACAGATCGATCAGGATGGTGTTGAACCGGGAGAGTGCATGAAACAGCTCGGCGATGTAGTCATGGGGTTCGATCTGTATGGTATAGGGGTTCCAGCTGATGCCCAGGCTTTCGACAAACTGCTTGGCGAAAGCCTGCCAGTCGATTTCCGGATAGGCGGCCAGGTGAGCGTTATAGTTACCGACAGCACCGTTGATCTTTCCCATCAGTTGCACAGCGGCAATCTGCTCTCTCTGGCGCTGCAGACGGTAGACCACATTGGCCATCTCTTTACCCATGGTGCTGGGTGAGGCTGGCTGGCCATGGGTGCGGCTCAGGACGGGTTGATCCGCCAGTTGCTGTGCCAGGTATTTCACCCCTTCGATCACTTCATCGACATAGGGCAGAAGTACCTGACCACGACCCTCCCGCAGCATCAGGGCATGGGAGAGATTGTTGATGTCTTCCGATGTGCAGGCAAAGTGGATGAACTCACTGATGCCCTCAAGCTCTTCATTGCCGGCAATCTTCTCCTTCAAAAAGTACTCCACAGCCTTCACATCGTGATTGGTGGTGCGTTCGATGTTCTTGACCCGGCGGGCATCTTCTTCACTGAAGTTATCCACAATGCCGTTGAGAATATTGTTGGCATGTTCACTCAGGGTGGGAATTTCGAGTAGGTCATTGTGGCCGGCAAGTGCCTGTAACCAGCGGATTTCGACTTTGACCCGGTGACGGATCAGACCGAATTCACTGAAGATGGCCCGCAAGTCTTCAGTTTTGCTGCCATAACGGCCGTCAATGGGGGAGACTGCTGTGAGTGAGGAGAGTTGCATGTTTTTACGTACCACGAAATCTTAGAAAGGCGGGAATTATACCCGTTGAGTTGTAAGGGGTTAAGTCGGCTGATTTCTTTGTTTTGAAAAATAAATTAAAACATAAAGATAGGGTTATTATTTAATAATTGGGATTAATATATTTTTATCCCCTGTACCCACAAGCGGCTGGCTTTGCCTGTCAATCGCTCCTTTCGACTCTGCCTAACCAATAAAGGTTAGGCAGAGTCGCGCTTGGATGAGGCAAACGATTCTCAACTGGCTGCAGTGCAGAGGATCCCTTTATTTGCTGCTTTCAGAGGCCATCTTGCGCAGCACATAGTGCAGGATTCCCCCGTGTTTGAAATAGTCGACTTCATTGGGTGTATCGATACGCACGGTGACGTCGAACTCCTTTTCACTGCCCTTATCGGATCTCGCCTTGACGGTGATGCGGTGGACAGTCTGTTCTCCCGGGTCAGGGATGAAGAATCGTTCCTCACCGGTCAGCTCCAGGGTATCCGCACTCTCTCCCGGTAGAAACTGTAACGGCAGTATGCCCATGCAGACCAGATTGGTACGATGAATCCGCTCATAGCTTTCAGCAATTACCGCACGTACCCCTTGCAGGGCCGGTCCTTTTGCCGCCCAGTCACGGGAGGATCCGGATCCGTACTCCTTGCCGGCAATCACAATCACCGGCACGGACTCCTCTTTGTAGCGCATGGCAGCATCGTAGATGCTCATCTCATCACCTGAAGGCAGATGACGGGTCACACCGCCTTCACTCTCGGGCAGCAGGCGGTTGCGCAAGCGGATATTGGCGAAAGTACCCCGCATCATCACTTCATGATTGCCACGACGGGAGCCATAGGAGTTGAACTCATCCGCTTTCACCCCCAGCTCGGTCAGGTATGTACCTGCCGGGCTGTCGGCTTTGATGGCGCCTGCCGGTGAGATATGGTCAGTGGTGACTGAATCGCCAAGCCACGCCAGACATCGCGCCGCTTCGATATCGGTAATCGGATCCAGATCGAGCGAGATCTCTTCGAAGTAGGGCGGATGGCGGATGTAGGTCGAGTCGGGATCCCACTGAAACTGGCTGCCGGCAGGGGCTTCCAGGGATTGCCAGCGGCTATCCCCGTCGAAAAGCCTGGCATAACTGGCAATGAAGCCCTCTCTGGTCAGGTTATCTGAAATCGCCTCAGCAATCTCTTTACTGCTAGGCCAGATATCCTTGAGTAACACCGGTTCTCCTTCTGTGTTGATGCCCAGGGGGTCATGATACAGGTCGATATTCATCGTGCCGGCCAGGGCGTAGGCCACAACCAGAGGTGGTGATGCCAGGTAGTTCATTCTGACTTCTGCATGGACACGGCCTTCAAAATTTCGGTTCCCGGAGAGTACCGAAGTGACCGTCAGGTCACCATCGCTGATCGCTTTGGAGACCTCTTCCGGCAATGGGCCGGAGTTGCCGATGCAGGTTGTACAGCCATAACCGACCAGATCGAAGCCCAGGGTATCGAGTGGTTTGTCCAGGCCGGCCTGCTCCAGGTATTGCATCACCACCCGGGATCCCGGTCCGAGGGAGGTCTTGACCCAGGGTTTGACTGAAAGCCCAGATTCAACCGCCTTTTTAGCCAGTAAACCGGCTGCCATCATGACACTGGGATTTGATGTGTTGGTGCATGAGGTGATTGCCGCAATGACAACATCGCCGTCGGTGATTTCAGTGGATGCACCATCAATATTGGTGGAGACGGTTTGACTCTCTCCACCGTTGAAAGCCTCAACAGCTTGCTCGAATTGTGCCTTGGCATCTTTCAGCGGCACCCGGTCCTGGGGACGCTTGGGCCCGGCGAGGCTGGGCTCGATTACAGAGAGATCGATCTCCAGGGTCTCAGAGTATTCAGCCTCCGCGGAGTCTGCCGTGTGAAACATACCCTGGGCTTTGGCGTAGGCCTCTACCAGGGCGATCTGATCCTCTGATCGATTGGTCAGGCGCAGATAGTCGAGAGTCTCCTGATCGACAGGAAACAGACCACATGTGGCGCCGTATTCGGGGGCCATATTGGCAATGGTGGCGCGATCACCAAGCGGCATCTTGGCGATTGCGGGGCCATAGAATTCGACAAATTTACCTACCACACCATGCTCGCGCAGGCGTTCGACAATGGTTAACACCAGGTCAGTTGCCAGACTGCCTTCAGGAAGCTTGCCAACCAATTTGACCCCCACGACCTTAGGAACCAGCATTGAGATCGGCTGGCCCAGCATTGAGGCTTCAGCTTCGATACCGCCGACACCCCATCCAAGTACCCCGATACCATTTATCATGGTTGTGTGGGAGTCTGTACCGACCAAGGTATCGGGAAAGGCCAGGAGTTTGTCATCGCGCTGTTCTGAATAGACTACCCGAGCCAGGTATTCCAGATTGACCTGGTGTACGATGCCGGTGTCGGGTGGTACGACTTTGAGGCTGGAAAAGCCGCTCTGGCCCCATTTTAGAAATTGATAGCGCTCCCGGTTACGTTGAAATTCAATCTCAGCATTGAGATCGAAGGCATTGGCATCGCCGAAGTGATCAACCTGTACCGAGTGGTCGATAACCAGTTCGGCCGCCTGGAGCGGATTGATATCGGTCGCGCTGCCACCCAGTGTGACCATGGCATCGCGCATCGCAGCCAGGTCGACAACCGCCGGTACACCAGTGAAATCCTGCATCAGAACCCGGGCAGGCCGATACTGAATCTCTCTGCTGGGCTCCGCTTGGGGATCCCAGTTGGCAACCGCTTTGATATCCATTGCGGTAACGGTGACACCGTCTTCATGTCTCAACAGGTTTTCTAACAGGATACGAATCGAAACCGGTAGTCGGTCTGAATTCTCCAACGCATCCAGACGATAGATCTGATAGGCAGTTCCATTGACCATCAGCTCTTTTTCTGCACCAAAGCTGCTACTCATGCAATCCTCCTGTAGCTTTTAAAAAACAGTATATTACTGTTTGATTATTCGTGTTATTTATATTTCTTGCTGCTTCTCTTCAAGCAGGCCAGTAAGTCATACAGCGGGCGACACAGGCCAGTTGCCAGATTCCTGGTTAGCCGAATTACAGCCATTCAATGGTGATAATGTTCTGCTGGCTGTGATCTCTTGCACTATAGAAGGTAATCATCAGATTACTATAGGAGGATCAAGTATGGAGCTTAGGATTCTACTGCCATTGACTATGGATAAGTCCGAATTTAGCGGAAATCAGAAGTGTTAAACGGCTTCGTCCGGATTGCAGAGTCCCGGCAGCCGCTTGGCTGACACATAGGTGCTCGACTGGGGATGCCAATCGGACTGGGATTCAGAGTTTGTCGAGGAGGTTTTTGCAGTTATCGATGTAGTTGCTTCGGCTGAACAGCAGCTGTCGGCGACGTCCTCCAGTCTGGCGCCACAACATGGCAGATCGAATGCCGGACAGCAGCAGGGCTCGAATACGATTCACGTTGTCGCTGTTCTGCAGATAGACAGTCTCCCCACTTACCATGATTCTTGGTTTGAGGGTGCTGATATTCTCCGCATAGATATCGGCCAGCGCACCCAGGATATTGCTGTGCGTGGCGGGAAAGTGAATCAGTCGGGCGGCGGTTTCGGTGATTCCGGCCCTGATCTTGTCCAGTCTTTGACGGTGTTTACTGAGCTTACGTTCCAACTGGATCAGACTCAGAACATAACGGGTCAACTCATCATCCCGGGTATCGGTTGCACTGAGTTGCTTGTAGGTCAGCTTTACACCCGGTGCGATATCATCCAGGCTGCCGTAGACATCGACCACACTTTTCGCATCGAGTTGAAAAAGACTGTTGATGCTGGTGGAGATTCTTTCAGTACTGATCAGGCCTTTACGGGCAACCTGCTGGACCAGGCCAGCGGCTTGAAAAACTCCCGATAAGGCGATGACGCGATCACTATCCTGAAACTTCATGCTGTTCCTGACTGAAGGTTGGCTGGTGTTGATATTCTACCATATTGGATCGAGGCGCCGGCGCAAAGTGTAGCCAGGCAATTCAGGGTGAGGGGGCATCTGTCGACTCGATAATACCGCCTCCAAGGCAGACTTGATCGTCATACAGAACCAGGGATTGACCAGGTGTTGCGGCACGTTGTGGTGAATCAAAGACCACTTCGCATTGCCCACGCTCCATGGGATGCACCCGGCATGACTGCAACGGCTGGCGATGTCTGATCCTGGCCGTCGATTGGATCGGTCCAGCCGGGGCCCTGCCATCCACCCAATGGAGCTGTCCGCAGATCAGTTTCTGACACATCAACAGTGGGTGTTGATGGCCCTGAACAGCAATCAGCACGTTACGATCAAGATCTTTAGCGGCAACAAACCAGGGGGCTTCCGCCGCACCCTTGCGGCCACCGATACCCAGTCCCTGACGCTGGCCCAGTGTGTAGTACATCAGGCCCTGGTGTTGGCCGATCGTATGGCCTTCCGGATCTTCGATTACGCCAGGTTTAGCCGGTAAAAAACGCTGCAGAAAATCGCGGAATTTACGTTCACCGATGAAACAGATGCCGGTGCTGTCCTTCTTTTTATGATTGGGAAAGCCGGCCTCTTCGGCGATCCCTCTGACCTCTGTTTTGGTTAACCGGCCAAGCGGGAAGAGACTTTTTGAAAGCGCCTGCTGACCCAGCATATAGAGAAAATAGGTCTGGTCCTTGCCTTCATCCAAAGCACGGGCCAGGTGGAAATACTCACCAGCCTTAGCAACTGAAGCGTAGTGGCCCGTGGCGATCGCATGGGCTTGCAACTGCTCCGTTGCATAGTCGAGAAATGCCTTGAACTTTATCTCCCGGTTACACAGAACATCCGGGTTGGGGGTCCTGCCGGCCCCATACTCCTGCAAAAAATAGGCAAACACCCGGTCCCAATACTCGCTTGAAAAGTTGATGGTGTGCAGTGGAATGCTTAATCGGTCGGCAACCGCCTGGGCATCCGCCAGATCCACGGCTGCCGAGCAGTAGTCCTGATCGTCATCCTCTTCCCAGTTCTTCATGAAGAGTCCTTCCACATCATAACCCTGCTGTTGCAACAACAGGGCGGCGACCGATGAGTCGACGCCACCGGAAAGACCGACAATTACCTTAGCTTTTTCTGACATGCTTGTGCTTTTTTCTCTGAACCTGGAGTTTTGCCGGTTGGTTATCCAGCATGACCCATTCACCAGGTTGTAGATGTTTCAACCGCCATTTACCGATCGATGTGCGAACCAGCCTCAGCGTAGGATGGCCGATACTGGCCGTCATACGACGTACCTGACGGTTTCTTCCCTCCTGCAGTGCGATTTCAAGCCATTGGGTTGGTATCCTGGCGCGAAACCGCACCGGGGGATTCCTCGGCCATAGGGTTGGTTCGGCAATCTTTCTGACCTTTGCCGGCAGGGTGGGGCCATCTTTCAACACCACTCCCTGCTTCAGTTGCTCGATACTCTGATCGCTGGGAATTCCTTCCACCTGCACCCAGTAGGTTTTCCAACTCTTTTTACCGGGACGGGTGATCTGCTGCTGTAGCTTTCCATCATCGGTGAGGATCACCAGGCCTTCACTCTCCCGATCCAATCGGCCGGCGGCATAGACCCCTTTGGTTTTGATGAAATCAGCCAGTGTAGGGCGTCCCTGGGCGTCGGTAAACTGGGTCAGAACACCGAAAGGTTTGTTAAGCAGAATCAACATTCGAGGGGAGCTGGGCGGTCGATATCCATACAAAAAACTGTATGGTATCGGTTGCAGCCGAGCCTGGAAACCGTCAGTGTCGTTTCAGGATTGAGAAAACGGGCAGGGTAGACGTAAAAAAGCCGGGATAGCTAGGCTATACCGGCTTTTGAACAGGAAAACTGTAACAGTGGACGATACTTAGGATTGATCACCACTGGCAGCAACTTTTTGGATATTGGTTGCATGTAGACCTTTCGGACCCTGGCTTATATCGAATTGGACTTTCTGGCCCTCTTTCAGTGTTTTGTATCCATCCATATCAATCGATGAGAAATGGACAAAAACATCTTGATCTCCATCTTCTGGGGTTACAAAACCGTAGCCCTTGGCGTTGTTAAACCACTTTACGACTCCAGTCGCCATAGCTATTACTCCTCACTATATACGAAAGCCCAGGATTGGTGGATCGCTCATTGCGGGTTGCATGATCAGACTGATCTGAGCGAGTCATTCACTGCAACTCACAAGGTTGTTATATTTAGCAGAGAGGCATGAAACTACTCTGTCCACCAGCCTAAGCATCAACCTTTGGAAAAAATGCTTAGACCGTCAAATCAACGGCCAAAAAACCAGTGCTCTGGTTCTCTTTTCGGAACCATTCTCAACACTGTAGATTGAAGTATAGTGTGCAGATTGTGTGGGTCAACAAATATCTGACTTTTAACAGTAAATTGTAATTTTTATAGGTAATTACCCTAATCTTTTTAACCTCGTTATCCAGGCTTACCCTTAACTGCTGCCGGTCAGTTTCCGGAGCTGTTATCAATTCACGATCTGCCTGATCGATCTGGTTTCAGTAAAACATCAGAACAGACGTGAGTCCGGAAGGGATATTTTTTTATTATCACCTCTTGAATAAGGAACAAGCGGCCACAATATTACTGGAACAGTACCGCTCAGTGGTTTCTGGTGGGTTTCCAGGGAGATGGAAGCAAAAGAGCGCTCAAGTAAGATTGTGCATCGAGGATTAGGAGCTTTTTAAGCTTCCTATGGTCAATGTTAGGAATAATCAGATTAATTATTGATATTTCAAATTATTGAAACGGAGCATGCAGGCGGTAATTACTGGTCAGCTGGAGATCGTTAGCACTGGATATGATGTGCAAGCGTGCTCTCTTTTTTTACTGCAGGGATTGGTTTGATGACAATGGATAGCCGGGCCAGGACAGGACAAGTAATCCGTAAAATAATTCCACTTTTCAGGCTCTGCAAGCCTGCTAGAATCACCCTTTATGAGCGATAGAGAACAAATATCACATGACGATGGTCTAGCATTAGAGGAGGCGTCTCCCAAACTAAAAAGACCGCCACTGTATAAGGTTATTATCCTCAACGACGACTATACCCCTATGGAGTTCGTGGTTCAGGTTTTGGAAACCTTCTTTAACATGGACCGGGAGAAGGCAACCCGGGTAATGCTGCATGTACATACCCGGGGTGTAGGTGTCTGTGGTGTATTCACCAAAGACATTGCCGAGACCAAGGTCTCACAGGTTAACGACTACTCACGTAGCAACCAGCATCCGCTGATGTGCACCATGGAAGAGACCTGAGCGGTACTGACGGAGTTTTAAGATGTTGAACAAAGAGCTGGAATTCACGCTAAATCAGGCCTTTAAAAGTGCTAAAGAGCGACAGCATGAGTTCATGACTGTGGATCATCTGCTGCTCGCGTTGCTGGATAACCCTTCAGCAGTCACCGTGCTGCGTGCCTGTGGCGCCGATATCGAAAAGATGCGGCAGAAGATACGCAGCTTCGTCGATGAGACAACGCCGTTGATCCCTGATGGGGACGATCGGGAGATTCAACCCACCCTGGGTTTTCAACGGGTTTTGCAGCGTGCCGTATTTCATGTTCAGTCCTCCGGTAAAAATGAAGTCACCGGTGCCAATGTGCTGGTGGCGATCTTCAATGAACAGGATTCCCAGGCGGTATTTTTCCTGAATGAACAGAAGGTAAGCCGACTGGATGTGGTCAACTACATCTCTCACGGTATCTCGAAACTGGATGATGTGGGCCAAGAAGAGACACCGGTGGAACTCTCCAGCGAGAACAAAGGTGAGGAGCAGGCGAGTGCGCTCGACAACTATGCGACCAATCTCAATCACCTGGCGGAACAGGGCAAGATCGATCCACTGATCGGCAGGCACCATGAGATCGAACGCACCATCCAGATACTTTGCAGACGGCGTAAGAACAACCCTCTGCTGGTCGGAGAAGCGGGTGTCGGTAAAACCGCAATTGCAGAAGGATTGGCAAAAAAGATTGTCGATTCCGAGGTACCCGATATCCTGGCAACGGCCACCATCTATGCGTTGGATCTGGGAACCCTGGTCGCCGGTACAAAATATCGGGGCGATTTCGAAAAGCGCCTGAAAGCCGTTCTGGCAGAACTCAAGCAGAAAAAAGATGTGGTGCTGTTCATCGATGAGATCCACACCATCATTGGTGCCGGAGCTGCATCCGGTGGGGTTATGGATGCCTCGAATCTGATCAAACCGGTGCTGGCCTCCGGCGAACTGCGCTGCATCGGTTCAACCACCTATCAGGAATTCCGTGGAATTTTTGAGAAGGACCGGGCACTGGCCCGCCGATTCCAGAAGATCGATGTGGAAGAGCCTACCGTTGAAGAGACGATTGAGATCCTGAAAGGTCTCAAATCCCGCTTCGAGGAGCACCACAATATCGAGTACACCCAGGATGCTCTGAACAGTGCTGCCGAATTGTCTGACAAATACATTAACGATCGACATCTGCCCGACAAGGCAATCGATGTGATCGATGAGGCGGGTGCGAACGTGCAACTGCAGCCGGAGGATGAGCGCAGAAAGATTATCGATGTGGACGAAGTTGAGGCAATTGTTGCCAAAATCGCTCGAATTCCACCGAAAAAGGTCTCCATGTCCGATACAGAATCCCTGCGTAATCTGACCCGAGACCTGAAGATGGTGGTGTTTGGTCAGGATCTGGCAATCGAGGCATTAACCGCTGCGATTCGTATGAACCGCTCCGGTCTGGTCAACGAAGGACGTCCGGTTGGTTCGTTCCTGTTTACCGGGCCGACCGGTGTTGGTAAGACCGAGATCACCCGGCAGCTGGCCAGAATCTTAAGCATGGAGCTGATCCGCTTCGACATGTCTGAATACATGGAGCGGCATACCGTATCAAGACTGATCGGTGCGCCTCCTGGCTATGTGGGATTTGATCAAGGTGGTCTGTTGACCGAAGAGATCGCCAAACACCCACACTGTGTCCTGCTGCTCGATGAGATCGAAAAGGCCCATCCGGATGTATTCAATCTGCTGCTTCAGGTGATGGATCACGGCACCCTGACCGATAACAATGGGCGGAAGGCCGATTTCAGAAATGTGGTGATCGTAATGACCACCAATGCCGGTGCTCAGGAGATGAGTCGCTCATCCATCGGTTTCAGTAAGCAGGACCATACCACTGACGGCATGGAAGTGATCAAAAAGATGTTCACACCTGAATTCAGAAACCGACTCGACGCGATCATTCAGTTCTCCGGATTGACACCGGAGCATATCGCCAAGGTTGTGGACAAGTTTGTCTTTGAGCTGGAAGGTCAGCTACAGGAGAAGCATGTCAATCTGATCGTCGAAGCTGAAGCGAGAGTCTGGCTTGCGGAGCATGGATATGATCCACAGATGGGTGCGCGTCCCATGGCCCGTTTGATTCAGGACGAAATTAAAAAGCCCCTCGCTGAAGAGTTGCTGTTCGGAAAGCTGTCAGCGGGTGGAGCCGTCAGAGTGGATGTCGTGGAAGACAAGCTGGTTTTCGATATCGAGGGCGAACAGGTTGCCGATACCTCGATCGACGAAGGCTGATCGGCCTCAGCGAGCACGATAGGTGATGCGGCCCTTGGTCAGGTCGTAGGGGGTCAGCTGCACGGTTACCTTATCGCCGGTAAGGATACGAATGTAGTGTTTGCGCATTTTGCCGGAAATATGGGCAGTCACCACATGACCGTTTTCCAATTCCACTCGGAACATGGTGTTGGGCAGAGTCTCGACAACCGTGCCTTCCATCTCGATAAAATCTTCTTTCGCCATACTATCTCTATACTCAATATTGTGTGGGCCCCAACTGAGGGCTCTCAAAAACGGGCGGATTATAGCACAGGGCCCGCAACTGAAGTGCGCCATTATCAGTATATTTACGCGTATGGCAAGTGATTCTGCATCATTCCGCAGCTTGCGGGGGTGTAAATTCCCCGGTGATGTTTCAGCATGATGCTGTTTTTATGGCTTTTCCCAGAGCTGAACAGCTTACTTGTGGCATTTGATGCGGCTTGACACTGTTGCGCCAATACCGGCTTTTTCTACATAACTTTCTGATATTACTCTATAGAATCCACTTAGGGGATCTATCTGTATTGAGCGGTGAGCAGCGTCTGGTTACTCATTTGATAGGTTTATCGACTTCAGGTTTCGAATTTTTACAAATGTTATAAAAACATGTCATCCCTGGCTGAGGAGGTTTCGCAAATCGATTACCGCCGCGTTAGCTCTGGAAATGTAGGAAGCCATCACCAGCGAGTAGTTGGCGAAGATGCCAAATCCCTTACCATTCAATACCACAGGACTGCTGATCGGTGCCTGGGTGGCTTCCAGTTCACGGATGATCTGTCGCAGACTGACCAGAGCATTCTTTTTGCGCAGGATTTCATAGAAATCGATCTCCACTGCCTGCAGGAAGTGAATCAGTGCCCAGGTCGAGCCTCTGGCTTCATAGAAAACGTCATCGATCTCCAGCCAGGGAGTCTGTACCCTCATCTGCTGATTAGTGGCTGTGGACTGGGAGGCCGAAGGGTCACCTGCCAGATCGGTATTGATCCGCTGTTGCCCGACACTGGCGCTCAAACGCTGAGAAAGACTGCCCAGCCTCTTTTCCACCACCGCCAGCCAATCCCGCAGATTATCGGCCCTGGCATAAAATTGGGTGTTTTGATTGCCATCCGCAGAGAGCCCTTTCAGATAACGCTCCAGTGCTACAATACCCTGTCTGTATTCACCCTCGGTGGATGGGAAAATCCAGGAGTCATTGCTGTAGTTGAACTGGGGCTCAGTGATGGCGAGATCCTTGTTTTCCAGGGATTGGGATTGGGAGCGGCTCATATCGTTTCTCAGCGAACGAGCCAGATCCCTGACCTGGGTGAGCACGCCGAACTCCCAATTCGGCATGTTGTCGAGAAACACACTGGGAGGCGTGATGTCGTTACTCAGATAGCCACCCGGTTTTTCTAACAGGGTTTTGATTGCCGTCAGCAGGGTCATGGTGGTGTAGGAGCCTGTTACCGGTTTCAGCTCCAGTTCCGCCAGTCGATCGTTACTGTGGCTGCGCACATCGAACGGTGGCGGCATGATGCTCCAGTAGACTCCGAGCAGAAACAGGATGACGATCAGTGTGATGGTGGCCAGGCCACTCGCCCAGAGCTTACCTTTCTCCCGCAGAGTACGGGGATGGTAGAGGGATAGGATGCGATTGAACATTGCCGCTGTTTGGCGGGCAATCCTGGCGAATATGTCCTTCACGGATGACCTTCCTTTCATTGAGATTGAAATATTCCCTGGCTCAGATTGCCAGCCGCGAATTTCACAACCCGCAAAGAATTATCTCACGATTCTCTTGGAGACATACCCTATATGGTGTCGAGAGCTTGAGAATTCAAGCTCATTTTACAATTGTTCAGATCAGCATGATGTAGTGATCTGCCAGTAACAGTGTGAAGAGCAGGCTCAAATAGAGGATTGAGTAGCCAAAGGTTTTCATCGCATGGGTACGACCCGGGCTATGCAGCAGTTTGACTGCGTGATAGACAAAACCGATACCAAGTGCGATGGCACCGCTCAAATAGAGATAGCCACTCATATGCACCACGAAGGGCAGCAGCGTAACGGCCAGCAACATGATGCTGTAGATCAGAATCTGCTGCTTGGTAAAGTCGACACCATGGGTTACCGGCAACATCGGAATGTCCGCCTTGGCATAGTCATCGCGCCGGTGGATCGCCAGCGGCCAGAAGTGGGGTGGGGTCCATACAAAGATGATCAACATCAGCAGAAAGGCCTCGATGGTCACCTCGCCGGTAATCGCAGCCCAACCGAGCAGTGGAGGCGCAGCACCGGCCAAGCCCCCCCAGACGATATTTTGCGGAGTGGTGCGTTTCAGAAAACGGGTATAGATCAGTGCATAACCGATCAGCGCCAGGAATGTCAGCAGTGCAGTCAGCGGATTTACCAGGAAATAGAGCATGGAGATCGAAACCATACCCAGTAACAGGGCAAAACTGCCCGCATGCTGACTGTCCATGTGGCCGCTGGGGATTGGTCGACGCTGGGTGCGGTCCATCATTTTATCAATTCGCTGATCGACAATATGGTTGACCACCGCCCCACAGGCCGCTGCCAAAGAGATGCCGAGCAGCCCGAACAACATCGGTTGCCAGGGGACTATGCCCTGTTTTGACAGCAGCATGCCGACCAGTGCAGTAAAGGCGATCAACAACACCACCTTGGGTTTGGTCAGTTCATAGTAGTGCTGCCAGGCAAAACCAACGGATTGGCGGGCGGTAAGATCACTGGTGGCCATATTGACCTCCTTGGGACCAGGTTTGTGAGGCCTTGAGTAGGCGTTCCAGATCTTTGAGAATCTGTTTGGAAGTGACCTGTGGGGTGTCATAACGCATCATCAAATCACCTCTGGGATCGATTACAAAGATCGGTACGCTATCTTCAAATTCGGCGAGTGGAAAGAGTGTTCTGACGGCGCTCTGCTGGCCATCTTCTGGGATCAGCAGATGGGTGCCATCAAGACCGTCGAGGGAGGGGGTCTGCAGAGTTCCATCGCTCCCCGGCAGAATGATCAGCCCACGGGCAATGCGCTGTCTGTTGGCCGCTGTGGCTTTTCGTATCTGGCGAACTTTGATCAGGGTTTCCAGGCAGGCTGCATCACAACTCCGTTCGCTGATTACCAGCAGTGTCCACATGCCTTCAAGGGTCAGCCAGTCAAAACTCGATTGATCGATTGTCTTGAGATCGATTGATGCCACCGCTCTGGGCGGATCGATCAACACCC
The DNA here is from genome assembly GCF_001708965.1 of Candidatus Thiodiazotropha endoloripes. NCBI lineage: Bacteria > Pseudomonadati > Pseudomonadota > Gammaproteobacteria > Chromatiales > Sedimenticolaceae > Candidatus Thiodiazotropha > Candidatus Thiodiazotropha endoloripes. Next base: position 1,490,787 of record NZ_LVJW01000003.1, read on the forward strand.
CATGATGTGTCCTGCCTGAGGGAAGCCATTGTGGATTCAGAAAAAACAGCCAGGCGGCTATCAGTGGTAGCGCAGTAATCGCAACCAGGATCCATAACGAGGTCAAATTGCGAGAAGCAGGAGGTTGTTGGGCCAGACTGTTCATGGGATTTCGTTTGCCACCTTTTGATAGGAGAGACGCAGCCAGACAAGTAGAGCGATGATAGCGAAAGCAAACCACTGGATGGCATAGCCGATATGCATCAGATCACTGACTTTCGGTGTTGGCCATTGGCGGATGAAATCCTGATCATCTTCAGATGTCTGCAGTACCAGAATGGGTAATACCTCCAAACCTGACCATTGGTGATAACGCTCCAGAGTCAGATAGGGCCAGTGTGGCTGTAACTGAGCAGCGTCGTCGGTTGGCGTAAGCTCTATCGCAGGAGCTTGGGGAATGGTGATCTCTCCAGCTATGGTCAGCTGGCCACTGTGGTTGGACAGTGATTCGTTGTCTGTGGAAGGTGTCACTGCAGTCCAACCACGATTTACCAGGACCAGTTCGCCGCTGGCTGAGAGTTGCAGTGGTGTCACCACATGAAATCCGGTTTTACCCAAGTGTTTGCGATTGGCAATTAAGATGGTTCTCTCGGTCAGGAATTCACCTTGCAGATTTACCTGTCTGTATAGAAGTTGATCTGTTTCAGGTCGTGAAGAATCGGTCAGCGAAATCGGGGGCATCTTACGGCGCATCTCCAAGGCAGTGGCCTGGGTGCGTTTCTGCTCGGCACGATCGAGTTGCCAGAATCCAAGACTGCATAACAGGGGGGTTACAATTACCATAACAACTGTAGGGATTGTTTGAGCGCGAAATTGCCGGGTACTACGTGTCATAACAACTATATTAAAATCATCCTTAATCAAAACAGTACTGAAGATCGGTATTTCATCGGTACCTCAGAAGAGGGCATAAACGTGGACATTATCTTTAAATTACCTGTACTTCTGGTTCTGTTGTTCATTCTCATCTCCCTTTTTCAGGGAATGTACTACATGGCGAAGGATGACGGTAAGAACAGTAGCACCCGTGTGGTACGCGCCTTGACCATCCGGGTGACACTCTCACTACTGTTGTTCGCCATTCTCATGGCCGGTTACTTTTTCGGGCTGCTCACACCGCATGGTCTAACACCTTGATTCTATTTGATATGGGTGGTGAAGAGGCTTACAGCCAATAGACAAATACAAACAGGCCAAGCCATACCACATCCACAAAGTGCCAGTACCAGGCAACGGCCTCGAAGGCGAAGTGGTTATGCGCGCTGAAATGGCTTTTCATACTTCGGCCCAGGATGGCCATCAGCATCACCGCCCCCATGGTCACATGGAATCCATGGAATCCGGTTAGCATATAAAAGGTTGAGCCGTAGGCTCCGGTTTCCAGTGTCAGGTTGAGCTCCTGATAGGCGTGGCCATATTCATAGGCCTGAAGGATCACGAAAAAGACCCCCAGGGCGATGGTTGCGATCAGTCCGTTAACCAGCTGCTTTTGGTTGTCCAGCTTTAAACCCCAGTGGGCCCAGGTGATGGTCGCACCACTGGTCAGCAGTATCAGTGTATTGATTGCAGGAATACCCCAGGCACCCATCGGTTTGAAATCACCACCCAGTTCTCCCGGCCCATGGGATGGCCAGGCATTCTCAAAACCGTGATAGAGAATTTCGTTGGTTACACCAAGATAGCCATCGCCACCCAGCCAGGGTAAAGCGATATTCCGAATGTAGTATAGGGCGCCAAAAAAGCTTAGAAAGAAGAATACTTCCGAGGCAATAAACCAAAACATGCCCATGCGGAAAGAGGTATCGACCTGACGATTGTAACAATCGCTTAAATTCTCCTTGATCACATCCCGGAACCAGCCATACAGCAGGTAGAAGAACATCAACAGGCCGGCTACCACCAGAAAATTGCCTATCGAGACCCCGTTCATTGCCAGAGCGCCGCCAAACAGGGTGATTAACAGTGAAAACATGCCGATGATTGGCCAGGGACTTGGATCGGGTATGAAGTAGTCCCCACTATGCTCCTTTGCTGACATTATAATTCTCTCCCCGATATGAGTTTTGTTTGGTTGATTGTCATCGGTTATCTGTTGGGTAAAGTGCTTCCAGTTGTAGACTGCTTGGCGATTTGCGGTAGCAGTTTCGACAGATCAGTTTTGCTTTTGGAGGCCTTCAAGCGCATAAAGCTGTAGGACAGGGTAAGCGATTGGATGTCCGCCGGCAGGTCAGGGGATACCATAAATCTTAGTGGCATGTCGGTCTGCTGATTGCCGGCCAGAGTCTGCTTGTTGAAACAGAAGCACTCCAGTTTGCTGAAATAGGGGGTGGCCTGCCAGGGAGCAACACTGGGAATTGCCTGTCCGGTCGCAGCATCGCCACTGCGGTTGCGGGCGACAAAATTGACTTCATAGGTTTTACCCGGATGTACCCGCATAGTGCGGGTTGCCGCCTGGAAATCCCAGGGCAGATTCGGGTTCACCGTGGCGTCGAATTTCACGGTTACCCACCTGTCGCTTTCAACCTGTTTGACCACCGTAAGATCTGCAGGATTGATTTTTCGCTGAGACAGGGATTGTGTGCCTGTGACTTCACAAAATAGGTCATACAGCGGTACCAGAGCGAAACCAAAACCGAACATACCCACCACCAGTCCACTCAGCAGCAGGGTGGTACGACGGTTCTTGTTTTCTCCGGAACGCGCTTTGTTCATGGCATTGCCTGGGTGCCTACGATGCGGAACAGGCCAGTCCAAAATGGAAAGGAGGTAACCAGGAAAAAAATCGCCATGCCACCCAGCACCCAGGCCAGGCGGACATTTTTATTTCTCAACTCCGGTGTTTGATATCTCGGTATTCTCATTACCACTCCCAGTGTTTCTATTTAATTTGTGGAGCTACGGTCCAGGTATGAAATGCCGGTGGTGAATCCAACTCCCATTCCAGGCCTTTGGCGCCTTCCCAGGCCCGGCTCTCTGCTTTCTTTCCACCACGAATGGTTTTAATGACGATATAGAGCAACAACAGGTGGCTAAGACCGAAAATGATCGCACCGATACTGGAGATGACATTGAACTCGGTAAACATCATGTTGTAGTCGACGATTCTTCGCGGCATGCCAGCCAGGCCAAGAAAGTGCTGCGGGAAGAAGGTGATGTTGAAACCGATCACATTGGTCCAGAAAAAGATCTTGGCCAGGGTCTCGTCATACATATGACCTGTCCACTTGGGTAGCCAGTAGAATACACCTGCAAACAGTCCGAACACAGCGCCTGGCATCAATACATAGTGGAAATGAGCCACAACGAACATACTGTCGTGATACTGCATGTCGGCAGGAACAACAGCCAGCATGACGCCACTCAATCCTCCGAAAGTGAACATCAGAACGATTGCTACGGCAAACAGCATGGGTGTTTCGAAGGTCATGGCGCCGCGCCACATGGTGGCGATGAAGTTAAAGATCATCAGACCCACCGGGATGGAGATCAGAATGGTGCCGATCATGAAATAGGTAACAGCACCCAATGACATACCGATGGTGTATTGATGATGGGCCCACACCACCATACCGATTGTGGCTACCGTCAACATCGCACCAACCATCGACTTATAGCCGAATAGGGGCTTGCGGGAGAATGCAGGAATTACATGGGAAAGTACGCCGATTGACGGTAACAGCAGGATGTAGACTTCCGGATGACCAAAGAACCAGAACAGATGTTGAAACAACACCGGGTCTCCACCACCGGCTGCATCAAAAAAGCTGGTGCCGAAATGTCGGTCAAACAGCAGCATTGTGACACCGCCGGCAAGAACAGGTACTACCAGAATCAGCAGGAAAGCGGTTACCAGCCAAGTCCAGCAGAACATCGGCATGGTCATCAGGGTCATCCCTGGTGCGCGCATATTCAACAGCGTGACAATGATATTGATCGAGGCCAGCACTGAGGATATACCCAACAGATGGATGGCGAAGATGAGGAAATCCATCGACATGCCAACTTGAACTGAAAGCGGAGGATAGAGCGTCCAGCCGGTATTGATCTGGGTACCGCCACCTGGAAAGAAGGGCACTACAAAGGAGAGAATCAACATGGTTGCAGCTGCAGGAAGGATCCAGAAGCTGAGATTGTTCATCCTTGGCAGGGCCATATCCGGTGCACCGATCATCATCGGGATCATCCAGTTTGCCAATCCTGCCGCAGCCGGCATAACCGCGCCGAATATCATGATCAGGGCATGGTTGGTTACCAGATTGTTGTAGAGATCCGGATCAAGCAACTGAATGCCCGGCTGGAACAGTTCCACACGGATCAGCATGGCGCTGGCACCACCGAGAAACAGCATTGTCAGGGCAAACAGAAGATAAAGAGTCCCGATATCTTTATGGTTGGTGCTGAACAGCCAGCGACGCCAACCTGTGGGCATATCATGATGATGCGCTTCATCGTGGTTTAAGGTGGTTGTGGTCATGTTCAAACTCTCCTCTATCTCGCCTGCTTCACATCTGAAGGTTGCACCACATCGCCTGTATTGTTGTCCCAGGCGTTTCGTTCGTAGGTCACGATGGCTGCAATTTCAAGATCGTTCAGTGAACCCCAAGGCTGCATGGCAGTCCCCTCTTTACCTTTGATCACGATCTCAAGGTGGGCTTCGATTGGGCCGGTTACCATTGCCGAGCCTTTCAAGCCAGGAAAGGCGGGAGGCAGGCCCATGCCGGTGACCTGATGGCAGGCGGCACATTTCGTGTCGTACAGGGTTTTTCCTTTGGCCATCAACTCGTCCAGGCTCCATGTTTTGTCAGCACTGGCCTCTGCCGCCGCAGCGACCTTGATGGCTTTTTGGTCATCGACCCAGGCGGCAAACTGTTGTGGCGAAACCGACTCAACCACAATGGGCATGCGGGAGTGCCAGGTGCCGCAAAGTTCAGCACATTGACCACGGAATACACCTTCACGGTTGAGCTCAGCCCAGGTTTCGGTGACATAACCGGGAATGGCATCTTTTTTTACTGCCAGTTCCGGTACCCAGAAGGCGTGCAAAACGTCAGCTGAGGTATGTAGAAAGCGTATTTTCTGACCAGTCGGTAATACCAGGCGATTGTCGACCTCTCTCAGATAGAGATCCCCCGATTCCTTTTCCGGCACATAGCGGCTTTCCACCTTGATGTCATGATCCAGATAGTCGAACTCCCACCACCATTGATGGCCGGTGACTTTGACATCCAGAATATTCTCCGCTTTCGGTACATCCCAGACTTTTTTAAGTACCGCATCCGCTTTACCGGCAATGGTGAGATCCACACCCAGCACCATTACTGGTACAACAACCCAGGACCAGTTGCCAAACCAGGAGTTATGGAAATCCTGATCGGCCTCAAATCCCCGGCTTTTTCGATGATAGTAGAGGGAGTAGAAGACGAATCCGAAAACAATCAGCAACAACACAGTTGTGATCTGCATCGTCAACATATGGATGTCATAGATCTCCTGGGCAACATCAGCAGCCGGAGGAGGGAAATTGATACCATATTCCGCTCTACATTTATCGGCAAAAAACATTCCGGCAACTGCTATACCGGTTAATGATGTCGCTTTAAGCTTGTAAGATTGGTTATTGATCAGCTGCTGAGTTACCGACATGGGATGATTATCCTGTCGTTTAAAATTGTTATTGAACTTCATACGGCTCAGATGCCCTCGATTGCACTTTTCAGGTTGTGGGCGAGTGTTTCCCGCTCCTCTTCAATCAAATACTTTCCTACCTCTACGAATTGTCCATGGGAACCGATCAACAGCCGGCTTGGGTACCAGCCTTTCGGATCACGGTTTCTGATGATCTTCAGCCAGGATTTGTGAAAACACTTTTCCGTTTCGACTCGACCGCTATCGATGACTCTGACATGTTTGCTGTCTATGCGGATGATCTGTTGACTATGGGCACAGCAGCTTTGGCAATAGATGGCGATACCGATCAGCAGAATCTCCATACCGGCAAACGGGAGCACCAGCCAGGCGCCGAGCGAGTAGAAATAAGCGGCAACTGCCGAACAGCAAAAGGCAAACAAGAGGAATAACCACTTGGACTGCTGCCATGTAAGGTTTCTGTTTGGATTTATGATGAGAACTGCTTCATCAGAATCACTGTTTTGACTATCCCTTAGGATCATCTGCTATTCCGCACATCAGTGACGGCCGGATTCTGCTAGGCGTCGTTTTATTGGTCTAGAACTTATTTAATAGGCCCTAGGTCTGAAGAATAAGTCAAAAACCAACTAAAACGCAATAACTAAGTTAATTTGTCGAGAATTAATTAAGGTATTGATTATTAATTAGAATAATTGAATATACTTTTAAGAGTGCCGCATTCTTCATGGGGAGGTCCAGTTGTGGAGGCAGAGCAGCGCATAGGGCCTCTTGCTGGCCGGTTGATAAAGCACTGTTGTCGAAGTGATTCCGCTTGTCAAAGCCTTTCGTCTGTTCCAATTGGCCAGGAAAATTCCCATGATTTTCCAGTGGAATTGCGGATCTTTATTATAATTGATAGTTAAGGCCCTTAATTGTGAGTAAATACTGCTGTTGCTTGCGATCAACAGATTCACAGCAGGCAATATGCTGCTTATATACTGATAATCATGGTCTTGAATTACCAGCCACTGTTTGCACCTTACTTTTCAGTAGGTTCGCCGATCAGAAGTTATAAGAGAGTCTGTTCATGTTTAGTGACATATGGTGGAGCGGCCTGGCGCTGTTATGTGTATTCGTTGTCATCTTCAGTCTTTACAGAGTCTTCAAACCAGCCAGGAGTAGTGACTCAGCCGAGCAGGATGATTCCCAACAAATCAATGATTACTGGCATGCTTCTGATTACAGGGCGGTGTTTGAACGATATGATTCGAATCAAGCCGGGTTGTCGAGCGATCAGGCAAAAAAGCATTATGAACTCTATGGTGCCAATCGACTTCCAGAGCCAGAGCCGGTACCTGCCTGGAAGCGTTTTCTCCATCAATTCCATAATTTACTGATCTATGTACTGATTGTTGCAGGGGTAGTCACTGCACTGCTGCAACATTGGCTTGATGCCAGTGTTATCTTCGGGGTGGTGGTCATCAATGCCTTGATCGGCTATCTCCAGGAAGGCAAAGCGGAAAATGCTCTGAATGCCATTCGCCAGATGTTATCTCCACAGGCCATGGTGCTACGGGATGAAGTGCAACTGACCGTTGATGCTGAACAGCTGGTTGTAGGTGATGTGGTGCTGTTGCAATCAGGTGATCGGGTGCCGGCTGACCTGAGGCTGTTTCGGGTCAAGGGGCTTCAGCTACAGGAGTCAGCATTGACAGGCGAATCGATGGCTGTCGAGAAGGGCGTCCAGGTACTTGAAAAGGATGCTCCTCTCGGAGATCGGACAAACATGGCCTACTCGGGAACCCTGGTAACTCATGGACAGGCTAGAGGTGTGGTGGTTGCGACTGGAGTGAATACAGAAATCGGCCGTATCGGTTCATTGGTTGCTGAGGTCAAATCCACAACAACGCCACTGTTGCGACAAATGGATCAATTTGGCCGCTGGCTGACCTTTGGCATTCTGGCCGTTGCAGTGATCACTTTTCTATTCGGTATATTACTGCAGGGTTACCAGGCTGCAGATATGTTTCTAGCCTCAGTCAGCCTTGCGGTTGCCGCGATACCGGAAGGGTTGCCGGCAATCATGACCATAACCCTGGCCATCGGTGTACAACGCATGGCGCAACGGAATGCGATCATCAGAAAGCTGCCTGCTGTAGAGACTCTCGGATCGGTTATGGTGATCTGTTCGGACAAAACCGGTACCCTGACACGCAACGAAATGGCCGTGCGAACCATTGTTACCTGCCAGAACCGTTTTAGCTTGACTGGTGATGGCTACGATCCTCATGGTTCCATAAACCTGGGCGGTCAAGCGATTCAGGTCGAAGATCACCCGCAACTGGGTGAAGTGGTGAGGGCTGGGGTGTTGTGTAACGATGCTTCCCTGCAGCAGCTTGAGAATAATGAATGGCGAGTTCACGGTGATCCCATGGAGGGAGCACTGCTGGTGGCCGGTGTCAAAGCTGGTCTCGATACAAATGCAGCCATTCAGGAGCATCCACGTTCCGATCTGATTCCCTTTGAATCTGAACATCGCTTCATGGCAACCCTCCACCACAGTCACAGTGGCGGTGCTTTCATCATTATCAAAGGTGCTCCGGAAAAATTACTCGACATCTGTCGATTGCAGAGAACCTTGAGCGGTGACGAATCTCTGGACCGACAACGTTGGCTGAATCAGATCGATGAGATGGCAAAACAGGGACAGCGTGTATTGGCCATTGCAATCAAGCCTACACCGATCGATAAGATTGAACTGGATTTTCAGGATGTAGAGCAAGGAATGATCCTGCTGGGTATGTTTGGTTTGATCGATCCTCCCAGGAGTGAGTCCATCGAAGCGATAAACCAGTGTCAACAGGCTGGTATCAGGGTCAAAATGATTACCGGGGATCATGGTGCAACTGCACTGGCAATCGCCCGGCAATTGCATCTGGTGAATAGTGACGATGTATTGACCGGTCAGGAACTGCAACGGATGGATGATCAACAACTAAGTGAACGGGTCATGGATGTCGATGTTTTTGCCCGGGTGAGTCCTGATCATAAGTTAAGGCTTGTCTCTCTGCTGCAGGATCAGCAGCAGGTTGTTGCCATGACAGGAGACGGTATCAATGACTCCCCGGCATTGAAGCGTGCGGATGTGGGAACAGCAATGGGTCAGAATGGTACAGAAGCGGCAAAGGAGGCCTCCGAGATGGTTCTTGCCGATGACAATTTTGCCTCGATCATCTCCGCTGTTGAGGAGGGAAGGACGGTTTATGACAACTTACAGAAAGCCATACTCTTCATACTGCCGACAAACGGTGGCGAGGCTTTAATCATTCTTGCGGCAATTGTACTCGGTTTCAATCAACTCCCACTGACACCGGTACAGATTTTATGGGTCAATATGATCACAGCGGTGACTCTGGCCTTGGCACTGGCTATGGAGCCTTCAGAGCCGGATGTCATGCGACGTAAACCAAGAGAGGCTGGCGAGCCACTGTTAACCCCATTTCTACTTTGGCGCATTCTGTTTGTCTCGATCATTCTCACAGGTGGAACTTTTGGTCTGTTTATCATGGCACGTGAACAGGGTTTGAGTATTGAGGAAGCAAGAACCATCGCAGTCAATACCCTTGTAATGTATGAGATATTCTACCTGTTCAATTCTCGCTATATCACAGCATCCATCGTGAACTGGGGAGGGTTTTTAGGTAATCGCTATGTGCTCTATGCAATCGGATTATTGCTGATTTTTCAAATGGGATTTACCTACCTTCCACAGCTGCAGTTTCTATTCGGTACGGCCCCAATATCACCAGGCATGTGGTTGGTGATTGTAATGGTTGCTTCAAGTGTTCTGATTCTGGTGGAGATAGAGAAACTGATCTACCGAAAGATTAACCGCAACAGGCGAATTCGCAATCACTGATTTGGTCTAATGTTTCGCCATAACTTTCTGGGTAAAAACTGATGGTGGGGTCGTTGCAAAGACAACATGGCCTCGAAAAGTGACTGGCAGGACGGCTCAAAAGGATTATGATCAGGAATCAGATTCTGGCTGAGACCGGATGATTAGGATGATTCAGTTCCGTTAAAAGATAGAACGGCACAAGAGCGGGAGCGTTCTATCCCCTCAGGTGCAGAAAAAGCATCATGCCCGGTTTCAGCTGTTGGTGATCTTTAGGAGGGGGGGCTTGAAGTTGGGGGAGGATTCACTGTCCTGGAAGGCCAGGACAGTGAATTCAATTCTTCATGAATTGCCAGCTTATTCGGCAGCGGCAGCCACTTTTGTCTTGGTCCTGCGACGTCGACGGCGTGGTGAATCAACGGCCTTTTCGAGAGTTTTCGCACTCTTCTCAAAGTCTTTGATCATTTTCGCACGGGCAGATTGCATGGCTTTGTAGAGCCCCTTTGCCAGACGAACCGCCTTTCCTTGCTCACTGGCCAGTGCACTACGATCAGCCTTGACTTGCTTAAGCTTGTCTTGAGCAGCATTCAGACGCTCTTTAGCCTTTGCTTTGCTGGCTGGAGTCTTAGCACTGCTAACCGCGGCGCGAGCTTTTGCTACACGTTCGCTGTTGGTCGCAAGCATTTTGTCTTGACGCTCCAATGCTTTTTCAGCTTTAGATAATCTGCTCAATGCACGTTTGTTTGCGGCAGAAAGATTAATGTCGGCTTGCAAAGCTTCTGTGATTGTTTCCATTGAAACAACTTTTCTTTTTGCTCTACGACGCTTTTTTACAGTTTTCTTAAGTGCCATTGGTACTCCTATATGATTGAATAGACTTGCATAATATAGTTCGAGATGAGCATAAGAACAACACCTTATGACAATTTATTACGACAAAATCTATAAATTTATGACGAATACAACGAAATTCAGTCACTAAACCACGTTAAATCGTAACTATGCTTTCGTCCGATCGTTTTTTTTCTTAAGTATTAAATAGATTCAAAAACAGAATTATCAATCGGTAAAAAGTTTTCATCTGGGTAAATAAAAACTGCAATTCGATTCACCAGGGAGTGAATACGTTTGAGTTCCAGTTAATAAAATAACAGAAAATGTTGAGAGAAAGATTTCAGTGATTGTCCGAAATCGAAGCACAGATCAGTTCATAGATATCAGTCAATTCCCATAGTCAATCGACTATGAAATGGTATCAGTGAACCGGGTCGAGATTGTGATCTCATTTCAACAACCAATTGCACCTGAATGTTTCCCAAAATAAGGCCGGTATGGGTATCAATATCATCTCTGATTTTGTGTCTTCGAAGATATCTCATAAAAATTCTCTTCAGCTGACATTTCATCTTTGCAGAAACATTGAATTCAGTGAGGTGTTGTGACTGGATTGGTTGGGCCGGCATCCGCTCAAGATTCATTTGAAGCCATCTCTTATCTGATCCGACCGTTAACAGCAGTGACGACTTCAACCAGCATTGGTGTGGGATTATTCCTGCACGATAATGAACCATTCGATGTTGTGCATGTTGAACAAAATTAGTGCATTGGATAGGAGAGCCATGACGAGTAAATTTTTTAAATTATTGAAATAAAAAGAAAATAAAATTTGGCCCGTTTACTGCATATTGATCTGTGTTTCGAGCGTAACACGCTTTGAACATTGTGATCCTCCACATTATCCCGGCACCTGCCGGGATTTTTTTGAGCTGTCATAAAGCGGCTATACTGGCCTAATAGCGACCAGCGTTATCCAGCCCTGTTTCAATCTCTTGCCTTTTTTGAGTCTTATTACATGCGATTTGTTTTGATTACTGTTCTGGTTTGTTATCGGCGATCAGAACATCCGGTCAGTGGAGAGAAATGATAGAAAACGGAATGGTTAATTCACACATGCTAGCCGTATTACTGCTTACAGGGTTGGCATTGGTGCTTTTCAGCCGGGAAAAGTTCCCATTGGAGAGTTCAGCACTGGTGATTTTGACTCTGCTTACACTTGGCTTTGAGTTGTTTCCTTACCAAGGGTCTGCAGGCAGAGTTCATTCAGTCGATTTTTTCAAAGGCTTTGGTCATGAGGCATTGATTGCTGTCTGTGCATTGATGGTGGCAGGTCATGGCCTTGTCAGATCCGGCGCACTGGAGCCGATTGGCCGAACTCTGGCAAATTTATGGCGAGTCAGTCCAACAATTTCGTTTCTGCTCACACTGTTGATGGCAGCCGTGATGAGTGCTTTTATCAACAATACACCCATCGTGGTACTTTTATTACCTATTCTGGTCAGTGTGGCGCTGCAGACCAAGAGTGATGCCTCCGCTTTATTGATGCCGATGGGATTTGCGACATTGATCGGTGGCATGAGTACCTCAATTGGTACTTCAACCAATCTTCTGGTTATCGGTGTCGCAGCTGATATGGGATTGGATCGGATAGGGATGTTTGATTTCATCGTCCCCGCCCTGATAGCCAACACGATCGCCATGCTCTATTTATGGCTGATCGCTCCCCGCATACTGCCAAACAGAGAGCTGGTTCTGGCCGATAGTTCACCACGGATATTTACTGCGCATCTGGTCATAAAAGAGGATAGTACGGTAGCGGGTATGCCCCTTTCCGAAGCCATCGCCCTAACCCATGATCGTATGCAGGTGGAGGGGATCAGGCGCAGTGAAACGACCTATATCATGCCTCTCCCCGATGCCCAGCTTAATCCTGGAGATCGCCTGCTGGTGCACGATACACCCGCCAATCTGAAAGCTTTTGAACAGCAGATGGGGGCAACACTCTATTCAGGTAGGGATGAGGTAGATAATGATCACCCGCTGCGGGCGGACGATCAGCAGCTGGCAGAGGCGATTATTTTCAGAGGCTCCCCCCTGCAGAACCGCACGATCAATGAGATGCGCTTCGCAGATAGTTACCAATTGGTCGTATTGGCCGTTCACCGCGCCAATGAACGCATCAAGTCCATGCCACAGGGATTGGGTAATCTGAGCCTGAGGGTTGGTGATGTCCTGCTGGTACAAGGAAAACGTGATCAGATACACGAGCTGAAACAGCAATCGATCGTCATGGTATTGGATGCCACGACTGACTTGCCTCATACCCGGCGTGCCCCCTATTCATTGGCCATCATGTTGGGGATTATTCTGTTTGCCGCTCTGGGCATTCTGCCGATTGCGGTCAGTGCGGTAACCGGTGTGTTGCTGATGTTAATGTGTGGTTGTCTCAGTTGGCGCGATATCGGCCGAGCACTGAACGCACAGGTGGTTCTGATCATTGTTGCCAGTCTCGCCTTGGGAAATGCACTGTTGATGACCGGGGGTAGCGAGTTTCTGGCAAACAGTTTTGTCAGTTTGACCGCCGGGGCATCTCCAACCGTGATACTCAGCAGTCTGATGTTGCTGATGGCGTTACTGACCAATGTGGTGTCGAACAATGCGGCTGCGGTTATCGGCACCCCGGTGGCAATCGGTATCGCGCAGAATCTGAATCTGCCGACAGAGCCATTTGTACTTGCGGTACTGTTCGGTGCCAATATGAGCTATGCCACGCCTATGGCCTATCAGACCAATCTGTTGGTCATGAGCGCCGGCAACTATACTTTCGGTGATTTTGTACGGGTTGGATTACCCTTGATTCTGATCATGTGGCTGGCATTCAGTTGGCTATTGCCGCTCTTCTACCAAACCGGATGAGCTTCCGGAATGGCCGTAGAGTTACCTGAGAGGGTACCGGATTTCTACAGGAAGACGTCTATTCCTACGCTTCTGTAGCATCTGCTACAGAACACCCCTGCGGCTTTTTCTAGCATGCCACTGACGGCTACTTGCGACTAATCGATCTCGTTAGTCTGGCAGGTTCATGCAGTCTGATATTTTCATTTGTTTTATGGAACCTCTAAGCCTGTAGTGACTGATTTCGATGCATCATAGTGATCCATGTCTGCCTGTGAAACCATGAGGTTGGAGAGGGTTCATTCTGTCGGCTGTCTATTCAGTCAGAGCCAGGTTGAGGTGATAAAGGTGTATGACCATGAAGAAAACCCTATCCACACTGTTCACACTGGTGGTTCTTTCCATTCCATTATCTCCGCAGGCAGCGGAAACACCATTAAAGCTGGAAAAAGCCAAAACAGCCTTGCTTGTCACGGATCCGCAAAGTGATTTTCTCGACGAGAAGGGCATTGCCCATGGATTGTTTGCCGAGAACATCAAAGAACTTGGAACCATCCCCAATATTGAAAAACTGTTTATTACCGCAAAACGGATCGATATGCCTGTCTTTGTCAGCCCGCATGCCTATTTTCAGCATGATCACAATTGGGAAAATCCAGGGGCATTGCAAAAACAGCTACTTGAGCTGAAGGTGTTCAATCGAAAGGATTCAGTCTACGCAACGGATCTAAGAGATACAGGGGCCGATTTTCTGACTCAATACAAGAAATACATTCTTGATGGAGAGACCGTTGTAACCAGTCCTCATAAGATATATGGCCCGGACAGCAATGATCTGGTGTTGCAGTTGCGTATGCAGGGTATTGATACCGTGATACTGGCCGGCCTTGCCGCCAATCTTTGCACTGACTCCCATCTACGGGAGCTGGTTGAGAATGGTTTCAAGGTGGTTGTGGTCAAGGACGCTGTTGCTGCCCCAGGGAAAGAGGCCTATCAGGCCGCTCTGGTGAATTTTGGTCTGATTGCCAATAAGGTGGTTGATACCAAGCAGGCAGTGAAACTGATGACCGGCTCAATATAACAGTAGCGTCCACATAGAGAGGCGTATGGTGGTTGAAATGTTGCTGTTGATTGGTGAGGCGTCAGCTTTCATCAGTAACATTTCATTCTGCTGGATAGAGTCTGTGTGACATATGTTACATACCGCTATTGGTCCGTATGACAGATTTTTCCCGCTGCTATTTTTTACCTGGGGAATCCTAATGCAATATTCAATTAAAGCGATTTTGATCCTGGCTTTATGGGTAGTGACACAAATCGGCTTTGCTGAGAGTGACAGCCTCTACAGCAGTCGAAGCCTGAGTCTTGAATTGGCATCCAAGGCCGTGGATGGTGCAATCAAGGCATGCCGGAAAAAGGGCTACTCAGTTGCTGTGGCTGTAGTCGATAGAGGTGGGAATGTCACCGCATTGCTGCGTGACAGGTTTGCCGGGCCGCACACCATCGAGACAGCCATACGGAAAGCCTGGACGGCAAACAGTTTCCGTCAATCCACATCGGTTCTGGCCGGCCTGCTGAAAGAGGGGCGTATTCCGGATCAGGTGCAGCATAATCCTGGTGCTCTGCTGGTCGGTGGTGGACTGGTTATCACAGCGCAAGGTGAAACCCTTGGCGGGATCGGCGTATCCGGTGCGCCGCCTGGTTCATCTGAGCGGGATAGTATCGATGGGGCCTGTGCCGAGGCAGGATTGGAGGCGATCTGGGAGGATCTGGAACTGGCCGATTGAAGTTGCATCGTGCGGGTGCTGCTGCCTGTGGTCGAAAGCAAGCCTATCAGTTATCCAGATGAAAAGAGAAATCACAAGGAATCTGTCTGCTGATTGCGTATTGAACTAAGATTTAATCTTATTTCACTGAAAAAACCGTTAGGGCCTGTGGACAATCCCCAAGATATACTCGAATTCTGGTTTTCTGATGAGGTAAGACCTCGCCATTTCAAATCCACCCCCGAGTTTGATCAACAGATCAAAACCCGCTTTATGAGTGCATGGCAGCAGGCCAGGAGTGGTGGACTCGACAGTTGGCTGGGTAGCCGTGAAGGGTGTTTGGCACTGGTGATCATTCTTGATCAGTTTCCCTTGAATATGTTTCGTGATCAGCCGCAGGGATACTCGACCGAGCAGCATTCGAGAGAGGTAGCAAATCATGCGATCCGTGCCGGTTTCGATGAACAGTTGCCAGCCGATCAGCGGGCTTTCCTGTATCTACCGTTCATGCACAGTGAATCCCTATCAGATCAGGATTACTCCGTTGCGCTATTTGAAGCGGCCGGTATGCAAGAGAGTCTTAAGTGGGCTAAGCACCATCGTGAAATCGTCCGCCAGTTCGGCAGGTTTCCCCATCGCAATACAGTTTTAGGTCGGCAGAGCAGTAAGGAAGAGCTCAGCTATCTCGAGTCGGACCAGGCCTTTCATGGTTGATAAGCTGTCTCGGCTAATTGACTTGAATCACCTGCCCATGGTGCGCATAATCTCTTTGGATACTGCCGCATAGTGGTCGAATTCCATGGTAAATGTGCCCCGCCCATGGGTGGCGGATCTCAGTTCTGTTGCATAGCCGAACATCTCCGAAAGGGGGACAAGATTGTGTATGGATTTGATACTGCCAGGCCTATCTGAGATCCCTTCGATCTCAGCTCGCCGGTTTGCCAGTTGTGCCAATACATCCCCAAGGTGTTCTTCCGGGGTAATCACGTTGCAGTTCACAACAGGTTCCAGAAGCGTAGGATCACCCGCCTCAAGCCCTGAACGAAATGCCATGCCAGCTGCTACTTTGAAGGATAGTGGCGTTGAGTCCATCTCGTGGTATGAACCATCAATCAAGCTGACTTTGATTCCGGTCACCGGATAACCACCGATGACTCCGCTGCGGGACGACTCTGTAATACCCGCTTCAATGGCCGGAATGTACTGAGCCGGGATGGCGCCGGCTTTGATACTGTTTTCAAACATCACACCATCCGTGGAGCTGTCCGGGGTAAGAGAAATGACAACATGTCCATATTGGCCATGGCCACCGGTCTGCCTGATGAAACGGCCCTCTGCGTTATCCACTGGCTGGTTGATCGTCTCCTTATAGGCAACCTTCGGCATACCTGTGCGTACTGTCACGCCATGCTCACGCTTCAATCGCTCCAGAACCACCTCCAGATGAAGTTCACCCATACCACCGAGCAGGGTTTGTCCGGTCTCTTTTTCGGCTTCGAATTTGAAGGTTGGATCATCTTCCGCCAGTTGCTGCAGAGCATTAGCCAGTTTGTCATTATCCTGTGCGGTCATTGGCGAGATGGTGATTTTGATGACCGGTTCCGGAAATGAGATCGATTCGAGTAACAGTGGTTGTTTGGCGCTGCAGAGTGTATCTCCCGTTACTGTCTCCTTCAGCCCCAGCAGAGCGGCTATATCCCCTGTACCGATCTGCTTGATGTCTTCTCGATGCTCGGCATACATCCTTTCAAGGCGTCCGACTCGCAGGGTCCGGTTCTGTCTTGGATTGAGTATGTTCGCTCCGGATTCCAGTACCCCCGAGTAGACCCTGACATAACATAATCTGCCTGCATAGGGATCTGTCACGGTTTTGAATATCAGTGCGCTCAATGGCGACTCTGGATCGGGTTGACGCTCAATCACCTTCTCCGATTTCGGATCTATCCCTGCAACCGCACCGACATCGACAGGTGAGGGCAGGTAGTCGACAATGGCATCCAGCAGAGGCTGTACGGCCTTGTTTTTAAAAGCACTGCCACAGAGTACCGGGGTAAGGCTGTTGCTAATGGTAGCCCGGCGCAGAGCCGCCTTAATTTGCGAATCAGTGACCTCTGCGTTTTCCAGCCACAGGGTGAGCAGTCGGTCATCCACTTCTGCGATGGCCTCGATCATGCTATTGCGTGCCGATTGGGCTGCTGCATTCAGCTCTGGTGGGATATCCTGATACTCAGGCGGGCTGTCCAAGGTCTCCTGCCAGACGATGGATTGCATATTGATTAAATCGATAACACCTTGAAATTCACTCTCTGCACCAATCGGTAATTGTAGAATGACCGGGTTTGCCGAAAGTTGTTTTCGTATGCTCTCAACGGACTTTTCGAATTCCGCTCCGAGCCTGTCCATCTTATTGATAAAACAGATGCGCGGTACACGGTATTTATCTGCCTGGCGCCATACGGTCTCACTCTGTGGTTCGACACCCTGTGAGGCATCAAACACCACGACGGCGCCATCAAGAACTCTCAGTGCACGCTGGACTTCAGCGGTGAAATCGATATGTCCGGGTGTATCGATGAGATTGATCTGGCAATCCTGCCAATAGGCGGTTACTGAAGCATCCACGATGGTGATGCCTCTCTCCCGTTCCTGGTCCATCCAATCGGTTATGGTGGTGCCATCATCAACGGAGCCGACCTGATGGGTACGTCCGCAATAATAGAGCATGCGTTCAGTTGTGGTGGTTTTGCCTGCATCGATATGGGCGATTAGACCAATGTTTCGTATTTGTTCGAGTGAAAAGTCAGCCAAGCTCATAAATCAATAATCCCAGGCGCTGTTGGCAAGGCCGGTATGGTCAAAAAGTCTGTAACCTGCTGATAATAGGGATGCAGATAGTGGTATGACTATATTAGAGCTCTTTATTCATTAATAATCAATCAGTTACTCTTACGAAACTGAATATGGCTCCGGCGCTACTGACACAATGAAGTTTTTAAGCCGGATTAGCCTCTGCTTTGCGTAAAGTTGTCTGGCGGATTTGTGTGCGAAGTTGTCCAGATTGTTCGTTACAAACCGGCTGATCTGAGCTTGATGGTCAGCCGGTATGCGGTTATTGATCTGTAAAAAATTGCAACATTGTTTAGATTTTCCACTCACGCCTATTCAAGCTCTGTCGCATCAATCTGTTGACTGGCCTGGTGTCAACAAGCCCAGGATGATTCTGTGTGGCAATGCACTCAACACTGATTCGATGAGTGACTGTCTTGGTAAATTGCGTTAGTCTCAGGATAGAGTCAGGATTTGACTCCATTAACCCAGTGGCCAGGTGCGCTGTGTCCAAGCTCAAGGTAGCCGGGTTAATAGCTTGGTGTCTGTTTGATGGCTGCATGGAATGGTACAAACCCTGTCCCAATCACTGGAATGGGAACTGGACTCCATTCTGGCATTGTAGATGGGATGGCCAGCTTTCAGCGGTCCAGAGTCCCCATCAAGTATCTGAGCTTAGGCCGGTATCATGATTGATCAAAATCCGGCCAATCTATAACATGGTTGTTATCAGGGTGAATGGGATGTCCACAAGCGAAGATTCAATCGATCATGAGGCGTTGCAACAGCTGCCGTATCTACTTGATCGACTTAAGAGTAATTGGCCGATACTGCCTTCCGGGTTATGGAACAGTTCCTGTATCCAGGCCGCTCTTCGCCAGCTCCATGAGCTTGGTAGATACAGCAAAGCCTCTGGTTTGGTGAATATACACGAAATCTGCCTGGCTATAGAAAAAGTGATCAGTGATGTTCATGAAGAGCATGAACTATCTGATAGAGATGAGCTGGATCAACTCTCTCTCTATCTGATTCAACTCACCCAGGCGATCGAAGTCTCAAGCTCCCGTCAACCACACGCTGACCATTCGGCCGATGCTTGTCAGGTGATCTATTTACCACGCAACAGCGTGGAGGGTGATCTGATCACTGCGGCTATTGAAAAGAATGGTTGGTCAGTCAGGCAGTTGTCTGATATCGATTCACTTGACAGTGTGCTGCTCAGCCATCCAGTGGAGTTACTGCTGCTGGATACACAATACCTACCCTATATCGATCAGATAAAACACTGTTTTTCAGATCAGACTCGAGCTGAGACGAAATCTCCAGAGTTGGTTTTCATATCCAATGTCTGTGATGTTGAAACACGGCTGGAAGTGTTACGTGCTGGATCGAGTCAGTGTTATTCAGAACCCATCAATGTCAATGAATTGATGGCTGGTATCAAGCACATCCTCTCACCTGAATTAAACCCACATTACCGGGTGTTGGTTGTAGAGGATGATGAATCACAGGCTGAATTTGCCCGTAAATTGTTAAATAAAGGCGGCTTTGAAACCCTGATAATCACCGATCCCATGAGTGTCATGGAGGCTGTCGAAGGATTTCAGCCCGATCTTGTGCTGATGGACCTCTATATGCCCGGTGCCAACGGAATCGAATTGACACAGTTGATCCGTGCCAAGTCCTCGGCATGTTTTATCCCCATTGTCTTCCTTTCGGGTGAAGAGGATATTGAAAAAAAGATTTTGGCACTGCATTCTGGAGCCGATGACTTTTTAACCAAACCGGTTAGATCTCCACACCTTATTGCTACTGTGCAAACCCGGATCATGCGAACCAAAGAGATGCTCAGTTATCGTAAAACAACCTCCGATGATGCAATAACAGGTGTTGTTGGCCGCCGTAGACTGCTTGATGAACTGGATCTTTGTTGCACCGGAAACGGCTTTGAAAATGAATTCGTGTCGCTTTTTCTGATCGCCCTGGAGAGTGACGAGAGCTTGACAGATGAGCAGTCGTCAGCAGCAAACCACGCATTGATCTCACTCATAACTGATGTCCTGAATCCTGTCCTTGGTAGGAGGGATCTGGTTGCTAGAACTGGAAATACCGCACTTGGTATTCTTGTCAAACGTGAGCTTGAGTCTGATATAGATCAACTGGGCCGGGATTGTGCTCAACAGATAACCGATGAACTCTCCCGTGCCAAAGGTGCTACCCCCAGTTGGGGTATAGGTCTGGTTACTTTTGATTCCATTTATGACAGGGCCTATGCAATTCTGCAGCATGCAGAGTTCACGGCCAATGCTGCACTTGAACAGGCTGCTGTACCCTATTTACGCCATAATGAGTCGAAAATAAAACAACCGATAGCAGAAAAGCAAACGGATCTCATACTGAGAGATCAGGTCAGGACGGCACTGCAAAATGGTGCAGTTGAGTTTCATGAGCAGCGCTATATGGCACTTAATGAGCCTGGAGCGATCATAGAGCAGATTCCCGGTTTTTCACCATCCACCGGATTGCATGGTGAGATGGGGGGGATTTATCAGAGTGCCAGCCAGTTTGATGGAATGGGAATGCTTAACCGGTTGGTCTGCCAGCAGGCTATTCGCAAGCTCGGCGAATCTCTGTTTTGTGGCAATCCTGACAGGATACTGATATGGATGTCCGGTATGGCTATTCACGATGACCAACTTATTCCATTCATTCAGTCTGAGCTGCGCAGACTCCATGTCGTTGGGACCGGCTTGATCGTTGAGTTTGATCTACCGGCGATTGCTCCTGAACTCAAGGCGGCGAAAAGGCTGTTGAACCAGCTGTCACGCTTGGGAATTGCTGTTCTACTGGGGAATTTCTCCTGTAATGAAACTGCTTACAAAGTACTTGCCTATCTGTCCGCAGATGGGGTCAGGCTGCATCCCTCTCTGATGCGTGCGGACCAGGAGAGGGTTAACTCGACACTGACCAGCATCAAAGCATTGGATGCATTTATCATGCTGCCGAGATCTGATGTGTCAGGTCATAACAGCCACTACTGGTCGGATGCTGCTGATTATGTTCAGGTGGAACATTTAGCTCAAGTAACCCAAGCTTCGCCGACTCAGGGATTAACCGCATTTGATTGAAAGCCCCGATGAATGCTCACTAGCCGTCACACATACCAATCTGTTCCGGTGAGGGCTGAATCACCATTTCGGCGCTAAGCGCCCTGTAACCAATCTAACTGGCCGGCGGATCTGTAATCGTGGTTTCAGCCGACTCTTTATCGATAGACAACATAACCTCACAATATTCCGGTTGTGTTTCGATCGGAGTTGGGTCATCCGCACAGTTGCAGCCAGCTTCGATACCACTGTAGATGATGCCGACTTTTGCCAGGACAACTCGAGTCTCCTCATGGCTCTGAATCACCATGACACTGAATGGTTCATCACTGACGTAACTGCTCAATGCCAGATTCTGTTGCAATGGCAGGCTAACCGGGTCGACACTTTCCAATTCTTGCTTTAATGTCTTATTGAACTGATCTGTCTTCCAGGCGTCACGTGAATTGGGGAGGAGGATCATAGGAGACTCCTAATTATCAGGAAAATAACTCCGCCTGCTATTTGGCTTGGCTGGTATATGGCGGCGGATTACGACATATTCACTTGCCTGATTAATAATAACATGACATACAGTTGGCGGCTGAGGAGAGCCGATAGGCTCTTCAGGTCGATGAGAAAGGTATCAATAAGGTTTTTTCAATGATAGAGCAGCAGAAAAATCGATCATCGAAGCGGATATTCAGGTTGATTCTGCTGATGCTGATCCTGTTTCTCGGATTACTGATTCTTCTGCTTACTCTGCAACTTACTGAGTCTGCACTGAATGTCTGGCATTTGCTGGATCAACTCTCGCCCAAACTGCTGGTGTTTTACGGGGTAGGGCTCTTCCTCTTCACTTTAGGGCTGTTAATTCTCATCTGGCGACTGCTCAAACCTGGGAAATCGGCAAAACAGGAGGTTCCAGCGCAGCGGCAGATACCGATGCCTGAAGATCGTGAAGCATTTGAAACCGCATTGGCAAAGGCCGATGAGAAGGGGGTTGATGTTTCCCAGGCTCAGCAGGAACTTTTTGAACTGGATCATCGTAGCAAGAGTGCCGATCGCTATGTGGCCTTCTTTGGTCCGGTATCCGCCGGTAAAAGTGCATTGATCAGGGCGATCACCGGGGCTGAGGAGATCCAGACCGACCCAAGGGCAGGTACCACCAAGGCCGTTGAGCATTACCCTTGTGAAATCCAGGGTGAACGACTCATATTCACCGATGCCCCGGGTATCCTTGACAGTAATGAAGCGCGTGTACAGATTGCCCGGGAAGAAGCGCGACGGGCACATCTGGTGATCTACGTCTGTGAGGCCGAGCTGACTCGTGATCAACATCAGGAACTGGTTGAGCTGCAGGCCTTTGAGCGGCCATTGATAGTCGCTCTGAACAAACGGGATAGATACACCGACAAAGATCTGGCTGCCATTATGCAACGGCTTGCCAGTCAGCTGCCTGGAGTCGATAAAATGGTGTCTGTTCAGGCCGGTGGCCAGGAGGAGGTGATCAGGATCGATGCACAGGGGAATGAGAAGCGGGCACTTCGTGAACGACCCCCTCAGGTGGATTCACTTTTGGCTGAGATACTCAAAAGAACTGGCCGCCAACGAGACTCCCTGGAGCAGCAGAGAGACCAGAGTCTTCTGCATCTCGGTGCAGAGAAACTCCATACAGCAACATTGGAGTATCGACAGCAGCAAGGACGAAAACTGGTAAAAGAGTATACCCATAAAGCGATGCTTGGGGCGATGGCTGCGGTCAGCCCGGGCACTGATATTCTGATTCAAGGCTATTTGGGTATGAAGATGGTCGGTGCACTCTGCGAACTCCATGAGATAAGGGCCAGAGATGTGGACCTTGAACAATTGGTTGAACAGGCCGGTCAGCATGTGGGTAAGCGCATGACTCTGTTGTTGGCACTGGCCGGAAATGTTTTGAAAGCATTTCCCGGCCTGGGCACGGTCACTGGCGGGGCGACTCATGCCGTGGCCTATGGTTTGATATTTCAGAGTCTGGGTGAGTCCGTTATTGAAACCCTTGAACAGGGGGAATCTCTGGAAAAGAGCGTGGTCTTAGATAAATTTGAGGAGACAATGAGTGGAAATCTGGAAGCGCGTGCAAAACATTTTGCGCGGCTCACCCTGGAACAGCTCATCAGAAAAGATTGACGAGCAGCAATCAGAGAACGATGGCCACCTGCAGTTGGCGCGGGAGAATTTACGTGAGCTGCTGAGTGATGACCGATTACCTGAGTCTGTTCGTGATTCACTTAAGGATGATTTTCACCAGGTTCAGGCAATGCTCGACAAACTTGAGCATGGGCATCTGCATATCGCGGTTTTTGGTCGTGTCAGCGTGGGTAAATCCGCATTGCTTAATGCGCTGCTGGGCGAGCAGCGTTTCGCTGTCAGTGCGTTGCATGGCGAGACCCGTCATAGCGATATGGCTGTCTGGCGAGAAGTTGAGGTATCCGGGGTGTTTCTGATCGATACGCCGGGTATCAATGAAATCAGTGGTGAGGAGCGCGAACGTATGGCCGAGGATGTGGCGAGCCGTGCGGATTTGGTGCTGTTTGTAGTGGACGGTGATTTGACCCAGACAGAGCTGCAGGCAATGCAGAAGCTTGCACAACTGAATCGGCCATTGATTGTGGTGCTGAACAAAGCGGACCGATATACCGCGGATGAACTGCAACTTTTGCTCAGCAGTCTGCGAGAGAAATTAACCGGACTTGTCGCTAGCGACTATATCGTTGCCGCCGCGGCAAGACCCGCAGAGCGGATCTATCTGCAGATGGATGAACAGGGTCAGGAGCAGGAGATCAGAAGAACTCCGCAAGCGGATGTTTTGGCTTTGACTGACACGCTCTGGATGTTGATCGAAAAGGAGGGCATGACACTCTCTGCTTTGAACGCCAGTCTGTTTGCCGGTCAGTTGAGTGATGAGGTGGCTGAACGGGTGGTTGCGATACGCCAGGAAGTGGCAGAGCGGGTGATCCGCGGCTACTGTCTGGGTAAAGGGGTCGCAGTTGCTGTTAATCCGATACCGGTTGCCGATCTGGTTGCGGCTTTGGCTCTGGATGCCTCAATGGTTGTGCATCTGGCAAGGATCTACGGGATGTCGGTTACCCGGGGTGAAGCCGGACAGTTGATCAAAACCATCGGTTCCCAGATGGCTCTGTTGATGGCTACGGTATGGAGTGTGAATCTAGCAGCCAGTGCACTCAAAGCGAGTAGTGCCGGGCTTTCGACCCTGGTAACTGCAGCTGCTCAGGGTGGCATGGGCTACTACACCACCTATGTGGTGGGACTGGCGGCACAGCGATACTTTTCCCAGGGGCGCTCCTGGGGTAGTGACGGTCCGAAAACCATTGTGCAGCAGATTCTCGATTCAGTGGATAAGGACTCAATACTGCAACAGGCCAGCGATGATATCCGTCAACGGATGAAGCTGGCAAAATAGTGACTACCTGGTCACCGGATTGAACATGGTTCCTAATAGTTGACCTCAACCGCTGTACAGAGATAACGCATCAATTGGTCTGTGGCTTGAAACCCGTCCATGACAAAATCCGTGAAATCCGATCGGTTGATCTGTGAGCAATCGAAGGATTTGAGGGCGATGAAGTCCTTGCGCTTCAAGTCCTCGATCAGCGGGTGATCCGGTGTGAACCCTTTCGGTGCCCGTTTCAGGGAATCTCCGGCAAGTTCGAACTGAGTGCTGAACTCAGTCTGCTCTTTCAAGGCACTCCAGGAGGCCGGGTTATCCGCGATAAAGTTTCTGATTTTGCCCAGGGTTTTCGATTCTGGATGCCAGATTCCCGCACCGATGAAACAGCCGCTGTTTTCTATATGCAGATAGAAGCCCGGTGCATGGACATCCTTTCCGAGCTGGTGTCTGAACTGAATGCCGATATTGGTTTTGTAGGGTGTCTTGTCTTTGGAGAAGCGGGTATCCCGGTAGACCCGCATCAGGGATCCACCTGACTTTTTTGCGATGGCGTGGAAATGGCTGGACAAGGTTTTCAGCTTTGGCGCCATCTCCTCAATAAAGGCAAACGCAGGCTCACGCACATAGGTTTCGTACTCCTGCTTATGGTCATTGAACCACTCCCGCTGGTTGTTGCGGCCCAGTTTTTGTAGAAACGGCAACGTCTGCTTCGGAAAACCGCTGAACTCCCGCATTGTCACTCTACCTCGTTATCGATTTTTAACTGTTCGGAGAGATCCTGATTTTATGCCGATGTCGGATCAATGCATGATTTGCGGGGAAATGGTGCGAACTGTGCGCTATATGTCATATTTGCTGTGGATGGCATGTCTGACCGGGCAGGTACATACGGTTTGATTACCCAGTTGGGAACTGTATGGGCACTCGGTACCCTTGCCGCAAACCATGCGGGCATGATTTTCTGTGGTGATGCGAATACCGCAGAGCTGATATTCGTCATCAGTCAGACAGGCATGATGTTTCGTACACTTTTTTGCTTCGAGTAGTACTTCCAGCGGGATATTGAATCTTTTCTTACTGTGCATCTCTATGTTTTCAATGGCTCACCTTCTTTTTTTCAGAATAATAACGAATGAACTAAGTGTGGTTATTGATCTGAATTCAGATAAAGCTAAATAATCCTAGATTCCACCCACCAGGGATGCATGCACACCATTTCTTTCAATATAAAAGAGAAGATCGCATGAGTGTATGGATTGGGGGTCGTAGTCAACGACCATCAGATGGGGCGTTTTGACATGAGCACAGGCACTGACGACACCTCTGACTCCGGACAGCTCTTTTTCGATATTGTGGATCTCTTCTGCAGAGAGATTTTCATTGATATGTACTACTGCATTGGCGTCGAACTCAATCATTTCAGACTCTCCCTAGATTGGTATGGATGCTCTGGCAATATGGTCAAATCATTATAACTAACTGATAAACCGGTATAAAAATGTACTACTGAGGTAAATGATATACCAGCTGAGATATCTTCAGGCATTGCATCATCTATTTCAGTATGTGAGAAACCTCTGATGAATCCAGAGATGTACCCAGCTGTGCAAGCGAGCCGGCTTTAAGAATGAACGGCGTTCATTAGGAGACAATCACCAACCCGCAAACCCACCTGGACAGCATCCTTTCAGTCAATCAGATGATGTTTGATTTAACAGAGGTTCCTCATGCTTGAAGCTAGTTCAGTTGGGGATGATTACAAGCAGAATATACCCCATCATTTTTTAGGGTAGTTCGAGGCGAGGAAATTCAAACCGAATTTGGCTCATGCCATAATCGATCTGTGATTGACAGCCTGCTCAATCTGCCAAAGACTGGATGGACACACTGTAAGTGTGTATACCAAGAAGGTATTATCTCCCCAGGCCGATTAACCAAAGAGGATTTTTTGACCTGATGATGAATAGTCCCGATCCGGATAAA
Source organism: Candidatus Thiodiazotropha endoloripes (assembly GCF_001708965.1). NCBI lineage: Bacteria > Pseudomonadati > Pseudomonadota > Gammaproteobacteria > Chromatiales > Sedimenticolaceae > Candidatus Thiodiazotropha > Candidatus Thiodiazotropha endoloripes. The sequence continues at coordinate 1,517,199 of NZ_LVJW01000003.1, forward strand.
CAGCCGCGTTGCAAAGAACAAAGTATGATATTGATGGAATCTCCGGGTAATCCGCCTCTCCGCCGAATGACAGAATCCATCTACTGGATTTTCCTCGACCCCGGCATTCACCGGGAAGGCAAATTGTGAATAGATCAGAGGTTTCCAATTTAAATAATAAACGGTTGGCCTGCCATGATCGGCGGGTAGAGAGTCAGGGTTCACCCTCAATACCAATATAAGAATCTTATGCACCTGGATACCTTCCTAGTATCAGCTTTGATGTTATTGATTGCCACTTCAGTGGCAGTTGCCTTGTTCAAGCACCTTGGGCTTGGTTCCGTATTGGGGCTGTTGGTTGCCGGAATCGTTGTCGGACCCTACTCACCAGGTCCTTATGTAACTGAGCATGTTGAGGATGTACGTCATTTCACCGAGCTCGGTGTTGTGCTGCTGCTGTTTCTGATCGGACTTGAGATGCGGCCGAAAAGATTGTGGGCAATGCGTCGGGAAGTATTCGGGCTGGGTTCACTGCAGATCCTGGTTACCGGATTGGTGATTGCATTCTATGTTCACCTGTATGAATCCTCCTGGTCGCTCTCCCTGCTGATCGGTCTGACCTTTGCTCTCTCATCCACGGCATTCGTCATACAGATACTCCATGATCGAGGAGAGATCGCCAGCAAGCACGGTATGACGGCTTTCTCAATTCTGTTGATGCAGGATCTGGCGATCGTACCACTGCTGGCGGCTGTGCCGATCCTCTCCGATGCCGGTCGTCTCTCCGCCGATGTTCCCCTGTGGCAACAGCTGGGTATCGTGGTAGGCGTGATTGCCGCAGTCTATGGTATCGGGCGCTATGTACTTCCCGTGGTGCTCAACCATCTGGCGCGACAGGCAAATCGTGAGGGATTTCTGCTGGTGGTAATGCTGGCGGTGTTCCTTGCCGCCTGGGCGATGGATCAGGCGGGACTCTCCATGGCACTGGGTGCGTTTGTCATGGGTATGCTGCTTTCCGGCTCCAGCTATCGGTTGCAGATCCAGGCCTATATCGAACCCTATAAGGGGTTGTTGATGAGTCTGTTTTTCGTGGCGGTGGGCATGTCCATCGATTTCTCATCAATCTATGATGAGTTGTCGATGTTTCTACAGCACATTGTGGTGATCGTTGCGATCAAGATCCTGGTACTGTTTTCGTTGGCACTGATGTTTGGTGTAACCAAACCCATTGCCTTGCGGATCAGTTTTTTTCTGGCTCAGGGTGGTGAGTTCGGATTTGTTCTCTTTGGGTCGGCCAAAGCACTGCAACTGATCAATGACAGTACCTTTGTCATGGCTGTGGGGGTGATCTCTGTGAGCATGCTGATAACCCCGCTGCTGGTTGGCCTCAGTGACAGGCTTGCAAAACGGATCAGCAGCAAAAAACAGGAAACTGAGCATCTCAAGTATCCTATGGAGCATGGAGACATCTCGAAAAAGGTGGTCATAGGGGGTTATGGCAGAGTAGGGCATACCGTTGCTGTGTTGCTGCATACCAGTGGTGTACCCCTGGTTGTGTTTGATACCAATCCGGAACGGGTGGCCCAGGGAAAGAAGGATGACTTGCCGGTCTACTATGGTGATATCAGTGATCCGGATCTGCTGGATGCCGCCAATCTTGGAACTGCCTCTTTGGTGGTATTGACAGTCAACAGCGGACCGACTGCTTTACGCGCTATCACCCATATCAGAAACACCTATCCGCATGTGCCGATTATCTCCCGGGCCAGGGACCTGGAAGCCTGCGGCCATCAGGTCAGTGCCGGTGCAAGCCATGCTTTTCCAGAGGCGCTGGAAGGGAGTCTCAGACTGGGTGCCATTGCATTGGAGATGATCGATGTGCCAAAGGATAGCGTCGATCAGCTGCTCAAAGGTGTGCGACAGGATAATTATACTTTAGTGGTATCGGATGAGGATGTGTTACGCAAAAAATCGTCTCATTCAAAAAGGAAACAGTGAAATAACTTATTCATAGCATTGGGAAAAATTAACCAAGTTTAACACTTGGGTATTTATATTTCTGTTGACTTGGTCTATCTTTAGGCTTACCTGCAATTAACAATGCAGTTGTTGTTTTTTTGGGTAAATATGCAGGATTTTGGTTACAACTCAGAAGTCCAGCAACCTGTTATCTTTGCAACGATCGCAAGGAAATAGGCCAGACAAAAAAAATACACGGAGAGAGACGAATGCCTAAACTGACCAGTGGTTTGACACAAAAGGAGCGATTGCAGGTTTTACATTCAATCGAGTTGATCAAATCGAACAACAGCAAACGTGAGAGAAAGATTCTCCAGATGTACAGAGATTGGATTGCAAAAGAGTGTTTTGTTACACATCTGCCTGAATAAGCTGCTTCCAGCGCTCTCTGTTCAGGAGAGCGCTGACAATCCTTAAATCCTAATAACCTTTAAGTGCTCTGCTCACTTCTCTCCGGCAGAGCGGTCATGGCCTCTCCATTCACCTGATTGCTGTCGGGACCCATCAGATAGAGATAACTGCCCATCAGGGTATCCGGAAGCGGATGCGAGAGGGGATTCTCACCCGGATAGGCCCAGGCCCTCAATGAAGTGCGTGTTGGGCAGGGGGCGATGCTGTTGACTCTGATGTGACTGTTTTCCAGCTCGTCTGCAAGGGTCTGCATCAGGCCCTCTATGCCGAATTTCGATACACCGTAGGCACCCCAGTAGGCCTTGCCTTTTCTACCCCGCTCATCCGAGGTGAACAGTATCGATGCATCTTCCGCTTTTCGCAGCAGTGGCAGACAGGCCTGGGTGAGTAGGAAGGGGGCGGTTAGATTGACCTGTATGACTTTCTGCCAGGTCTCGAAATCATAGTCATCGATACGACTGAGCAGGGCCAATTGTGCCGCATTGTGCAGCAGGCCATGCAGTACACCGAACTCCTCGTAGAGACTCTCACCCAATGCGTAGTAGTCGTTGGCGGGCGCCTTCTCCAGATCGAATGAGATCATCGCCGGTGTTGGACCTCCGGCAGATTCGATGGCGTCGTAGGTCTCCTCGAGCCGACCCTCGTGACGACCCAGCAGAATTACCGTGGCGCCATGATCGGCGAATGCTCTGGCGGCTGCCTGGCCGATACCGCTGCCGGCACCGGTGACCAGGATATTGCGCTCTTTGAGTAGTGTTTTCGAGGGTTGGTAGTTATGCATGCTTCAGGGCCTGTTAACACGAATCCGATTGCGGGAGTGGCATTATAGCGACCAAGCGAGTGATTATGACATTGATATTACTCATATGAGACATTATCGGTTGTTCATGGAATCGGTTTATAGCCACTCCAGTATCTGTGCGGGGTGGTCGATCCGGCCATCCGCCTGCCAGGTTTCCGGCTTGTCGGTTTCGCCCAGGTAACCGAACATGGCGATCAAAGTCCTGGTTCCCGCATTTCGCCCGGCTTCGATATCCCGCTGGGCATCGCCGATATAGAGTGTTCGTTCAGGACTGGCATCTGACTCTCTGCAGGCCTGAAGAATGGGTTCCGGGTGGGGTTTGGCGTAAGGGGTTGTGTCACCGCTGATCACGGCTGAGGCACGCTGCTGCAGACCGAGTTTCTGCATCAGAGGATCGGTCAGTCTGGCCGGTTTGTTGGTGACTATGCCCCAGCGTATTGCCAGAGATTCCAGTTCGTCCAACAGCTCAAGCATGCCTTCAAAGGGTTTGGTCTGCTGGGCAATATTCTGCAGATAGAGATCGAGAAACTCCTTTTGCAGGGCACTGAAATCCGGGTGCTCGGGATCGATACCGAAGCCTACCTGCAGCATCGCCCGACTGCCATGAGAGACGGAAGGGCGCAGTTGCTGAAACGATACGGGCTCTCTGCCATGACGCTCCAACTGCAGATTCAGTGCATAGTGAAGATCCTGGGCCGTGTCCGCAAATGTGCCATCCAGATCGAACAGTACACAATCAGTATGATTCGACTTAATGGCTCTATCCCTGTTTGATTGTGGCTACCATATAATTGACATCCACATCGTCACCCACTCGATAGTGTTGTGTCAGCGGGTTGTAGCTGAGACCTTTGATATCCAGGCTGTCCAAACCGGCTTCTCTGGTCCAGGCGTTGAGTTCGGATGGGCGGATGAACTTGGCGTAGTCATGCGTCCCCTTGGGCAGCAGCTGGAGCAGGTACTCGGCGCCGACGATGGCAAACAGATAGGACTTGGGATTTCGGTTGATCGTGGAAAAGAACAGCTGGCCACCAGGTCTGACCAGCTTGGCGCAGGCACTGACAACCGAGGCTGGATCAGGGACATGTTCCAGCATCTCCATGCAGGTGATCACATCGAATGAGGCGGGACGCTCTTCGGCGAGACGCTCCACCGGGATGCGCTCATAGTTGACCTCGAGCCCCGATTCCAGCAGATGCAATCGCGCGACCTGCAGGGGGGCTTCTCCCATATCGATTCCGGTTACCTTGGCGCCACAGGCTGCCAGACTTTCCGACAGAATGCCGCCGCCGCATCCCACATCGAGAACCTCTTTGCCTTCGAGTGAGGTGAATCCCTTGATATAGTCGAGTCGCAGCGGATTGATTTCATGCAGAGGCTTGAATTCACTATGGGGGTCCCACCAGCGTGAGGCGAGCTCCTCAAACTTGCTGACTTCCGAGTGATCGACGTTGATCTGTTCCTGATTCATGAATCTTCGATTAAGCCTGGTTGTGGTAATCCGGTTAGGTTACACATCAAAGGTTGGATTTACGAGTCCTGCTGAGCCGAATCCGAGGCGGCAATACGTTCCGCCCAGGATGATGCCTGCTTGATGAGTTGGGGCTGGTTAAGGGTTGTCAGAGTGTGATTGTTGACCAGTTGCTGTCCGGCGACCCAGACATGGCAAACCTGTTCCCGTCCGGCTGCATAGACCAGCTGGGATATCGGGTGGTAGATCGGCTGACTCGCCAGCCTGGCCAGGTCGACACTGATCAAGTCGGCGGACTTGCCGATCTCCAGTGAGCCGGTGATCTCTTGTAACCCCAATGCCCTTGCGCCGTTGATGGTGGCCATCGAAAGCGCCTTGGCGGCCGGCACGGCACTGGCATCCACCGCCACCCCTTTGGCGAGCAGCGCAGCTGTGCGCATCTCACTGAACATGTCCAGGTCGTTATTGCTGGCAGCCCCATCGGTACCCAGGGCGATGTTGATGTCGGATTTGATCATCTCGGCAACCGGGCAGAAGCCACTGGCCAGTTTCAGGTTGGACTCTGGGCAGTGCACCACATGGGCGCCGCTCGAGGCAAACAACTCGATCTCCTCAGGCTGAAGATGGGTCATGTGCACCGCGGCAAGAGCGGGCGACAGAAGCCCAAGTTCGTTCAGCCGCTGCATCGGTCGGTTGCCGTGCTGCTGCTGTCCCTGGACGATCTCATCCTGTGTCTCATGCAGGTGCATGTGAATGGGGATTTCCAACTCATCGGCAAGCACCGCGATGCGCTTCAGCACCTGGTCGCCCACTGAATAGGGGGCATGGGGTGCAAAGGCGCTATGGATTCTTGAGTTGTTGCGGAACTGATCATGTACCTCCAGTCCCTTGTGAATGTACTCATCTCCATCGGCGGCCCAGGCGGATGGGAAATCGATGGCAATCAATCCGAGCACGGCCCGTATGCCCGCATGGTCCGCAACCCGACCGGTGATATCGGGAAAGAAGTACATGTCGTTGAAACAGGTGGTTCCACTTAACAGCATCTCGGCGATGGCCAGCTGGGATCCGTCATGAATGAACTCTTCGTTGACCCACTGGGTCTCAGCAGGCCAGATATGCTCATTCAGCCAGGTCATCAATGGCAGATCATCCGCAAGACCTCTCAACAGACTCATCGATGCATGGGTATGGGCATTGATCAGGCCGGGAATCAGTGCCTGACCGGGAAGATCGATGGTCTGCAGGGCATCGAGTTCTGACTCTGCCTGACTACGCGGCAGAATACGCTCAATTCGGCCTCCGCTGACGGCCAGGCTGTGATGCGTGAGTACCTGATTTTCCGGTACGACCGGGATGATCCATTCCGCATGGATCAGAAGATCAACCTGTTGGGGCATTGTTTCGCTTCATGTTTGTGAATGGATATCAAACTGTCAACCGGATGATACCTTCCGGCGATGCAGAGCATGGCATGTTAAAGCGGAAATATGCAATGCCTTTCAAGTGGATGTGGCTATTTCGAGCTGCATTTTCCAGCCCCGGGGAGAGTTGTCCAGAGCAGGTTTTGAAATATCCCATCGTTGGTAATTGTGAGAGACTAAGTGCTTCGAAACTAAAGATAGGTACCGATTGAACATGCAACCCCGATTCGATCCTGAACAGGTTACCGCCGATGACGCCATCGTCTGGCAAGAAAGCAAACTCTTTCTGCTGGACCAGAGAGTACTGCCTCAGCAAGTGGCTTTTGTTGAATTGAACAGCGCCACAGAGACCGCCAACGCAATTACTGAGATGGTGGTTCGAGGTGCTCCGGCAATCGGTGTCACGGCAGCCTACGGGATGGTTCTGGCCGCTCGGGCGGCGTATCAGGCCGGGGCGGTTCAATGGCGATCCAGGATCCGTGCGGAAGTGGATCTGTTGCGCCGCTCCAGGCCGACAGCGGTGAATCTGTTTTGGGCGATCAAGAGAATGGATCAATTGATAGGGGCACTTGCTGATGATGAGGACCCCACTGAGCGGCTATTGACTGAGGCCAAGGCGATCCATCAAGAAGATATCGCGGCCAACAGAGCAATGGGCGATCTTGGTGCTGAATTGATCGCTGCAGGCTCGAAAGTCATAACACACTGTAATGCGGGGGCATTGGCAACCGGTGGATATGGCACTGCCCTTGGCGTTATTCGCTCAGCCTTCAAAAGCGGCAAACTGGCCGGAGTCTATGCGGACGAGACCCGCCCCTGGCTGCAAGGGGCAAGATTGACGGCATGGGAACTGCTGCAGGACAGGATTCCCGTGACCTTGCTTGCCGATGGGGCGGCGGCCAGTCTGATGCGGCAGGGTGAGGTCGACTGGGTGATTGTCGGCTCCGACAGAATTGCCGCCAACGGAGACGTGGCGAACAAGATCGGTACCTATCATCTGGCCGTGGCGGCAAAACATCACCAGCTGAAAGTGATGGTGGTGGCTCCCACTTCGACCATCGATATGTCACTGCCATCCGGGGCAGAGATTCCGATTGAGGTGAGGGATGGTGCAGAGATTAAAAGCTGTGGGGATAAACGGGTCGCCGCAGACGGTGCAGAGGTGTGGAATCCGGTGTTTGATGTGACACCGGCGGGGATGGTGGATGCGATTGTCACAGAGAAGGGGGTTGTTCACGCGCCAAATGAAGAAAAGATGCGAAAATTGATGATTAATTGACCTGAGAGGCTCTTAAAACGGATTTCAGGCGTTTTTTATACAACACAGTATCGGGGGACTATGGTACACTGTGCTTTTTTCTGACGCCCTACAGAGCTTTCAGACGGCAAATAGCCAATCGGTTGCCGATGAGCCGGGCAATATTAAGGAAGCCAGCCTTAACTCATGACAGAATTCGCCAAAGAAGTACTTCCCGTCAATCTCGAAGACGAGATGCAGCAATCCTACCTGGCCTACGCCATGAGCGTGATCGTAGGCAGAGCCCTCCCAGATGTCCGTGATGGACTGAAACCTGTCCATCGTCGTGTGCTCTATGCAATGAATGAGTTAGGCAACGACTGGAACAAGCCCTATAAAAAGTCAGCCCGTATCGTCGGTGATGTGATCGGTAAATATCACCCCCATGGCGATACGGCGGTCTACGACACCATCGTACGCATGGCGCAACCGTTCTCAATGCGCTACATGCTGATCGATGGGCAGGGAAACTTCGGTTCGGTGGATGGTGATTCACCAGCCGCCATGCGTTACACCGAAGTCCGTATGGCGCGTATCGCCCATACCATGCTCGACGATCTCGACAAGGAGACCGTCGATTTCATCGCCAACTACGATGAAACCGAGCATGAACCTTCCGTACTCCCGGCACGGATCCCCAATCTGCTGGTGAATGGCTCAGCCGGTATTGCGGTCGGCATGGCAACCAATGTTCCACCACATAATCTGTCCGAGGTGATCAATGCCTGCGTGGCACTGATTGACAATCCCGATATCTCCATCGATCAGCTGATGGATCATCTGCCGGGGCCGGATTTTCCCACCGCTGGATTGATCAACGGCGCCACCGGTATTCATGAGGCCTACCATACAGGCCGTGGACGCATCTATATGCGTGCCCGCAGTGAAATCGAAACCGATGAGAGCAATGGCAAACAGACCATCATCGTCAATGAACTACCTTACCAGATCAATAAAGCCCGACTGATCGAGAAGATCGCCGAGCTGGTCAAAGACAAGCGTATCGAGGGAATCACGGAGCTGCGTGACGAGTCCGATAAGGATGGCATGCGCATCGTCATCGAACTGCGTCGGGGTGAAGTGGCTGAAGTGGTACTCAACAACCTCTATCAGCAGACTGCCATGCAGAGTGTCTTCGGCATCAACATGGTTGCCCTGGTGGATGGCCGGCCGAGACTGCTCAACCTCAAACAGCTGCTGGAGTTCTTTATCCGCCATCGCCGTGAGGTGGTGACCCGCAGAACGCTCTACGAACTTCGTAAAGCGAGAGACCGGGCCCATGTGCTGGAAGGCCTGGCTGTGGCGTTGGCGAACATCGATGAAGTGATCCAACTGATCAAGCAGGCGGCGAGTCCGGCTGAGGCGAAAAAGGGATTGCTGGCTCAATGCTGGAAGTCCGGCGCCGTTGAAGCGATGCTGGCGCGTACCGGTGCCGCCTCCACCCGGCCTGAAGAGTTAACCGATGAGTTTGGCCTGACGGAAGCGGGCTACCGTCTGACGGAAGTCCAGGCGCAAGCCATTCTGGAACTGCGACTGCACCGTCTGACCGGCCTCGAGCAGGATAAGATCATCAAGGAGTATGAGGATCTGCTGGAGAAGATCGCCGATCTGCTCGACATTCTCGGGAATCCCGACCGTCTGATGCAGGTGATCCGCGATGAGTTGATCGAGATTATCGAACAGTATGGCGACGAGCGTCGCACTGAGATTATCCAGACCCGCCTGGATCTGACGCTAGAGGATCTGATCACCGAAGAGGATGTGGTTGTCACGCTCTCCCATGCGGGGTATGCCAAGGCCCAGCCGGTGAGTACCTATCAGGCACAGCGACGGGGCGGCAAGGGCAAAGTGGCGACTGCCACCAAGGATGAGGATTTTGTCGACAAACTGTTTGTCGCCAGTACCCATGACACCATTCTCTGCTTCTCTAACATGGGCAAGGTCTACTGGCTGAAAGTCTATGAACTGCCTCAGGCAGGCCGTAACGCCCGCGGTAAGCCAATCGTCAATCTGTTGCCGCTGGAGAGTGAGGAGCAGATCAACGCCATTCTGCCGGTGAGAGAGTATCAAAGCGATCGCTATGTCTTCATGGCCACCAGTTCCGGTACGGTCAAGAAAACCCCGCTGGAGGCTTTCTCCAGACCCAGGGCAAACGGCATCATTGCGGTGGATCTGAGGGATGGGGACAAACTGGTCGGAGTCTCGGTAACCGACGGTGAACAGGACATCATGCTGTTCAGCAGCAGTGGTAAAGCGGTTCGTTTCTCTGAAGCCAACGTCCGACCGATGGGGCGTACGGCCTGTGGCGTGCGCGGTATACGCCTGGAAGCCGAACACAAACTGGTATCTCTGATTGTCGCATCGGAAGGGGACGTGCTGACCGTGACGGAGAATGGTTACGGCAAACGTACTGCCATCGAGGAGTATCCGCTACACGGTCGAGGTGGCCAGGGTGTTATCTCGATCCAGACATCGGATCGTAACGGCAATGTTGTTGGTGCGGTTCAGGTCACCGATGAGGATGAGGTGATGATGATCACCGATGGGGGAACCCTGGTTCGCAACCGGGTTGCGGAAGTCTCCCAAATGGGTCGCAACACGCAAGGTGTGATCATGATCAGACTCAGTAACGAAGAGAAACTGATCGGTATTGAGCGGGTTGAAAACCTCGATGGTGAAACCGATGAGGAGGCTGACGAGGATGAGTCAGCCCAGGACGCAGACGAGTAATCGGATTTTCATTTTATTTAAAGTAAGGGTCGGGAGGTTCCACTCCCGACCCCATTCTTCACAGCAAACTTGAGAGGCCAAGATGTCACGAGTCTTTAATTTCAGCGCCGGACCGGCGATGTTGCCGGAAGCGGTTTTACAGCAGGCACAGGAAGAGATGCTGGATTGGCATGGCGCTGGTATGTCGGTGATGGAGATGAGTCACCGGGGTAAGGAGTTCATGTCTATCGCTGAACAGGCCGAGGCGGATCTGCGCAGTCTGTTGAAAGTACCGGACAACTACAAAGTGCTGTTCCTGCAGGGCGGCGCCTCCAGTCAGTTTGCAATGATCCCGATGAATCTGGCCAGTACAAAGCGCAAAGTGGACTACATCAATACCGGCTCCTGGTCGAAAAAGGCGATCGCCGAGGCGAAGCGCTTTGCCGATGTGAATATCGCTGCCACCACGGAAGATTCCAAGTTCACCACCACTCCCGGACAGTCCGAACTGCAACTCAGTGGTGATGCCGCCTATGTGCACTACACACCCAATGAGACCATCCAGGGTGTTGAGTTTCCCTACACACCGGAGACCGGAGGTGTACCGCTGATCGCCGATTTTTCCTCAACCATTCTTTCCAGGCCGATCGATGTTTCCAATTACGGGATCATCTATGCGGGTGCGCAGAAGAATATCGGCCCGGCCGGGTTGACTCTGGTCATCATTCGTGAGGATCTGATTGGCCAGGCAGCGGACGATACTCCGGTGATGTTTCAATACGCCACCCACAATGACAATGGCTCGATGTACAACACACCACCGACCTATGGCTGGTATCTGGCCGGACTGGTCTTCAAATGGCTGAAGGACAGAGGTGGTCTGGAAGCCATGGCGGAAGTGAATCAGCGTAAGTCGGCGGCGCTCTACAGTGCGATCGACAACTCGGACTTCTATGCCAACCCGGTGACACCGGAGAGCCGCTCCTGGATGAATGTGCCGTTCACTCTGGCGAATGCTGATCTGGACAGCAAGTTTCTTGAAGGCGCCAGTGCAGAGGGTCTCAAGACCCTGAAAGGGCACCGCTCTGTAGGCGGAATGCGGGCCAGTATCTATAACGCAATGCCGGAGCAGGGTGTGCAGGCATTGATCGACTATATGGCTGAATTTGAACGGGTAAACGGTTAATCCATCCGTACACATCCTGTGCATGCAAGCGTTATCCATAACCCGTAAGACCAGCGATCAATTGAGCTGAGCAAATCGGAAACAAGAGAGACAGTATGTATAAAATCTTGACCCTGAATAATATATCTGTGGCCGGTTTGGATCGTCTGCCGAGGGACAGTTATGAAGTTGCCTCTGAAGTCAGCCATCCGGATGCGATACTGCTACGTTCCTACAAGATGCATGAGATGGAGATTCCACCGACAGTACAGGCCGTTGGGCGTGCCGGTGCCGGTGTCAACAACATTCCAGTGGCTGATATGACGAATAAGGGTATCCCGGTCTTCAATGCACCGGGCGCCAATGCCAATGCGGTAAAGGAGCTGGTATTGGCCGGCGCCCTGCTGGCAGCAAGAAATCTGGGACAAGCGTGGCGCTTCGCCACCAATCTCGATGGCAGTGACCCGGAGGTTTCGAAAATGGTCGAGTCCGGTAAAAAGGACTTCGTCGGTTTTGAGCTGCCCGGTCGCACCATGGGGGTAATCGGTTTGGGGGCGATCGGTGTCAAAGTGGCCAATGCCTGCCGTGCATTGGGTATGAATGTGATCGGCTACGACCCAACCATCACTGTGCAAAGCGCCTGGAAGCTGGCCTCTGAGGTTGAACAGGCACTCAGTGTCGATGATCTGTTGTCTAAGTCTGACTTTGTGACTTTTCATGTGCCCCTTACCGATGCCACCGCCGACATGATCAATGCGGATCGGCTTAAACTGATGAAGCCGGGATCTGTCCTGCTCAATTTCGCCCGTAACGGCATCATCAACGACCAGGCGGCTGTCGAGGCCCTGGATAGCGGTCATCTGTACGCCTATGTTTGTGACTTTCCAAATAACCTGCTCAAGGGTCACCCCCGGGTGATCACGCTGCCTCACTTGGGGGCATCGACCAAAGAGGCGGAAGACAACTGTGCGATTATGGTGGCGGACCAGGTCAAGGACTATCTGGAAAACGGCAATATCACCAACTCGGTCAATTTTCCAAGCATCAATCTGCCAAGAAACGGCGGTCATCGGATCGCGGTAGTGAATAGTAATGTTCCCAACATGGTAGGCCAGATCTCCACCGACCTGGCCAATGAGGGGCTGAACATTCTCGATATGCTGAACAAGTCCCGGGACGATGTGGCGGTAACCCTGCTTGATGTGGATCAGAAACCGAGCGAGCAACTGATCGAAACCCTCTCTTCCATCGAGGGTGTCCTGTCTGTCCGGTCCTTGAACGGCAGCACAAACTGACCTTAGGGTTTTTGCATGAACGATGATGCCAAGCTGAAGAGCATACGCCAGCGAATCGATGAGATCGATTCACAGCTGCAAGCACTGATCAACGAACGTGCTGAAGCGGCACAGGAAGTGGCACGCATCAAGTTGAGCGCCAATCCTGAGGCGGAGTTTTATCGGCCAGAACGGGAGGCTGAGGTCTTACGCAAGGTCAAAGCCAGAAATCAGGGTCCCTTGGAGAGTGAAGAGGTCGCTCGTCTGTTCCGGGAGATCATGTCTGCCTGCCTGGCGCTGGAAAAGCCGCTGAATGTGGCATTTCTTGGGCCCGACGGAACCTTCACCCAGGCGGCTGCCTTGAAACAGTTCGGTCATTCGGTAAGAACCCATTCCCTGAACTCGATCGGAGATATCTTTCGTGATGTGGAAGCCGGGGCCTGCCAGTATGGCGTTGTCCCGGTGGAGAACTCCACGGAAGGTGTTATCAGTCATACCCTCGACAGCTTTCTCAATTCACCTCTGCTGATTTCCGGTGAGGTGACGCTGCGAATCAACCATCAGCTGCTCAGTAAGGAAAAGGAGCTTGCAGCTATCCAAAAGGTCTACTCTCATGCCCAGTCTCTGGCCCAGTGTCGTGGTTGGCTCGACCGTCACCTGCCAAACGCTGAGCGTATCGCGGTAAACAGTAATGCGGAAGCCACCGGGCTGGCCGCTCAGCAGAGCGGCTGCGCGGCGATCGCTGGAGATGCGGCCGGGGAGATCTATCAATTGAACCAGTTGGCTAGCAACATCGAGGATGAACCGGGTAATACCACAAGGTTCCTGGTTATCGGTAAACAGGATGTCGCTGCCAGCGGTCGGGATAAGACGACCATCCTGTTCTCTACGCACAATAAGGCGGGTGGTCTGCATGAGATGTTAAGTCCGTTTGCGGAACATGGCATCAGCATGACCCGGATCGAATCGAGACCCTCCAGAAGAGGGCGCTGGGATTATGTCTTCTTCATCGATGTTGAGGGTCACAAGGATGATCACAATCTCTCCCAGGCACTGAAAAAAATCGAGCAGTCTGCGACACAATTCAGAGTGTTGGGCTCCTATCCAAAAGCGGTTCTTTAACACCGCCGATCGTACAAATTTGAATAACGGCCGATGAAGCGTTCAAACCTTCCATTCCTAACACATGCTGCCGTTGGTGTAAGGGCACTAACGCCCTACGTACCGGGCAAACCAATCGCTGAGCTGGAACGTGAGCTCGGTATCAGCCATTCGATCAAGCTTGCATCCAATGAAAATCCGCTCGGTGTCAGCCCCAGGGTTGCCCAGGCCGTGACGGATGCGATGGGGGAGATCTCCCGCTATCCGGACGGTAGCAGTTTTGAGTTACATCAGCGACTGGCCGGGAAACACCACTGTGATGCATCACACATTACCCTTGGCAACGGTTCCAATGATGTACTGGATATGGTGGCCAGAGTTTTTCTGGCTCCCGGCAAAGAGTCACTGTTTTCCCAATATGCCTTTGCAGTCTATCCAATCAGCAGCCAGGCCGCTGGGGCCAACCTGGTAGCGGCACCGGCCAATGACTATGGTCACGATCTGGAGGCGATGTTGCAGCGGTTGAGTGACAAGACGGCGGTTGTCTGGATCGCCAATCCCAACAATCCGACCGGCACCTGGCTGACCAAGCACGCACTCTACGGTTTTCTGCAACAGATTCCCGAAACCACCATTGTCGTCATCGATGAGGCCTATCTCGAATATGTTCAGGCCACTGAATATCCGGATGCTTCCCAGTGGCTGGATGAGTTTCCCAATCTGATTGTGACCCGTACCTTTTCCAAGGCCTATGGTCTGGCGTCGTTAAGGATCGGTTACGCTCTGTCGCATCCGGATATCGCGGATTTGCTGAATCGGGTTCGGCAGCCTTTCAATGTCAACAGTATGGCGCAGGTCGCTGCATTGGCTGCACTTGAGGATGATGACTTCATTCAACAGAGCGTGGCATTGAATGATGCCGGGATGAAACAGCTTTGTCAGGGTTTTGAAGCGCTGTCGTTGGCCTACATTCCTTCAGTCGGTAACTTTATCACCCTGGATCTTGGCAGCGATGCGGCTGCGGTCGATCAGGCATTGTTGAAACTGGGTTGCATTACCCGTCCGCTGGCCGGTTACGGTATGCCCAACCATTTGCGAATCTCCATCGGATTGGAAGAGGAGAACCAACGGCTCCTCACAGCATTGAAAGAGGTGCTTCAATGATGATCGAAAAGCTGGCAATCATCGGAGTGGGCCTGATCGGCGGTTCGGTGGCCATGGCTCTCCGGGAGGAGGGTAAGGTTAAGGAAGTGGTCGGCTGCGGCAGAGGTGAGGCGAATCTGCAGAAAGCCCAGCAGTTGGGTGTGATCGATCACTATACCCACGACGTGGCACAGGCGGTTCAGGGCGCGGACATGGTGCTGCTTGCCGTACCTCTGGGTGCCATCCGTGATACTTTCGAGAAGATGAAAGGGCAGCTGGCCGATCATGCTGTGGTAACCGATGCTGGCAGTGTCAAAGGCAGCGTGGTACGGGATGCCGAAGCGGTGTTTCAGGGCGTCCCGGACTTTTTGGTGCCTGGTCATCCGATCGCGGGCACTGAGCGTAGTGGTGTCGAGGCGGCGTTTGCGGAACTCTATCGAAACCGCCGGGTGATTCTGACCCCGCTTGCCGAAACCCGTGCCGATGCAGTTCAGAGGGTTGAACAGATGTGGCTGGATTGTGGTGCAGAGGTTTCCAGTATGAGCGTGGAACACCACGATGAGGTATTGGCGGCGACCAGCCACCTGCCTCATATGCTGGCTTACTCCCTGGTAGATAGTCTTTCCCGGTTGAAAGAGAATGATGAGATTTTTCGCTTTGCCGCGGGTGGTTTCCGGGATTTTACCCGGATTGCTTCGAGCAATCCTGTGATGTGGCGGGATATCTGTATCGCCAATCAACAGGCGCTCGGCGGTATGCTGACACGATTTGCGGATGAACTGCATGATCTGGCTGCGTTGCTGGAGCAGGGTGATGCGGATGGCTTGCTGAGTCTGTTCGAATCGGCCAAACAGGCACGGGATCGCTACGTGGATGGTGTCAAACACCCGGAATAAAAAAAGCATCCTCTCTCTTTCCCTTATTAGCCAACAATTATGAGTACAATCGAGTTGCAAACAACAAAACGACACTATCAGGTAAATCCCGGCGGAAGATTGAGCGGCAGCATTCGGGTGCCTGGCGACAAATCCATATCCCATCGTTCGATCATGCTCGGTTCTCTGGCTGAGGGTGAGACCCTGGTCAACGGATTTCTTGAAGGGGAAGACAGCCTCGCCACACTCAATGCATTTCGAGCAATGGGTGTTCAGATCGAAGGGCCTGAAGCGGGTTACGTGAAGATCAAAGGGGTTGGAATGAAGGGTCTCTCAACACCCGATGCGCCCTTGGATCTCGGTAACTCAGGAACCTCAATGCGGCTGCTCAGTGGTCTGTTGGCCGGCAGTGGTGTTGCCGTGACCCTGACCGGGGATAGTTCTCTCTCCGGGAGGCCGATGGGGCGGGTCATCGATCCACTGAGTGAAATGGGTGCGAATATCGGCTCACAGCCAGGTGGCACGGCCCCGTTGGTGCTGGCGGGACATCAACAGCTCAATGGGATCGACTATCAGCTGCCGATGGCCAGTGCACAGGTAAAATCCGCAGTTCTTTTGGCCGGGCTTTATGCGCAGGGTGAGACCTGTGTGACCGAACCTGCACCAACCCGGGATCATACTGAACGCATGCTGCAGGGGTTTGGCTACAGCTTGCAGCGTGATGGAGCCAAAACCTGTCTACAGGGGGGTGGCAAACTGACTGCCTGTGAAATCGATGTGCCGGCCGATATCTCTTCAGCAACCTTTTTTATGGTTGGGGCCGCCATTGCCGAGGGTTCCGAGGTTACATTGCAGCATGTGGGTATCAACCCGACCCGGGACGGTGTGATCTCGATTCTGCGCCTGATGGGGGCCGACATCGAGCTGCTCAATCAGCGGGAGATTGGTGGTGAACCGGTTGCCGACATCGTGGTTCGCTCCAGTCCACTGAAGGGAATCGACATACCCGAGGAGCTGGTGCCACTGGCGATCGATGAATTTCCGGCGATCTTCGTTGCAGCGGCCTGTGCGGAGGGGGAGACCCGACTGCAGGGGGCGGAAGAGCTCAGAGTCAAGGAGAGTGACCGGATTCAGGTTATGGCGGATGGATTGATATCGCTGGGGGTTCAGGCAGATCCGACCCAAGACGGTATCCTCATCAAGGGTGGGCCGATCCATGGTGGCCAGGTGGAAAGTCACGGTGATCACCGGATTGCCATGTCGTTTGCAATGGCCGGACTGGTTGCTAGCGGTTCCATCGAGATCGCCGACGTGGCGAATGTAAACACCTCATTTCCCGGTTTCGTGGAGCTGGCCAGTGGTTGTGGCCTGAGCATTACTGAGGTGTCAGGAAAATGAACCATGTTCCAGTAATCGCAATCGATGGGCCATCAGGTTCCGGCAAAGGTACTCTGGCAAGTCGGGTCGCGGAGACCCTTGGGTGGCGCCTGCTGGACAGTGGTGCGATCTATCGAGTGCTGGGATTGGCTGTTGAACGTGCTGGAATAAGTTTCGAAAATGCAGATAAAGTTTCTGAACTGGCAAGAAATCTGGATCTTACCTTTGATCAGGGGAGGGTTTTGCTGGGGCAGGAGAATGTGGCGGATGCGATCCGCACGGAAACCGCCGGTAATGCCGCCTCAAAAGTGGCGGCAATACCCCGGGTACGCCAGGCATTGCTGGATTGGCAGCAAAGTTACGCAAAAGCTCCGGGATTGGTAGCTGACGGACGGGATATGGGAACAGTGGTTTTCCCCACAGCTGAAGTGAAAATATTTCTTACAGCAAGTGTGGAAGAGCGCGCGTTAAGACGTTATAAACAGTTGAAAGAAAAGGGTTTGAGTGTTAATCTCGCCGCTCTTACTGAAGAGATTAAAGAGCGTGACGAGCGTGATAGCGGGCGGGCGGCAGCTCCGCTCAAGGCGGCGTCGGATGCCTGGCAGTTGGATTCGACACAGTTTTCCGCCGATGAGGTCTATCAACAGGTCATGCAGCGCGTCTATAATGCGCTGCCTGAATCGGCGAGTTAGGCTCGAAAATTCAGTAAGTAATCAGGTGGCCGGGTGAATCCCGGCTTTGTTTTAACTTTAACCCTGGTGGGTATGATCAGCTAGATCACACTTCACCTGTGCAACAGACATGTTGCAGGAAACCCAATCCCATGACCGAAAGTTTTGCAGAATTATTTGAGGAGAGTCTCTCCAGTACCCAGCTTCGCAGCGGCGCCATCATCATTGGTACCGTTCTCGATATCACCTCTGAAGCTGTTATCGTCAATGCCGGCCTGAAGTCCGAAGGCGTCATTCCCCGTTCACAATTTCTCAACCATGCCGGTGAGATCGAAGTAGAAATTGGTGATCAGGTCGAAGTGGCCCTGGATGCTGTTGAAGATGGCTTTGGCGCAACCCGACTCTCCCGTGAAAAAGCCAAGCGCGACCAGGCTTGGAAAGTTCTTGAGAAAGCTCACGAAGCTGAAGAGACCGTCATTGGACGCATCAATGGCAAGGTAAAAGGTGGCTTCACTGTTGAATTGAACGATATCCGTGCATTCCTCCCAGGCTCACTGGTGGATGTGCGTCCGGTACGCGATACCGCTTACCTGGAAGGTAAGGATCTGGAATTCAAAGTGATCAAGCTGGATCGCCGTCGCAACAACGTGGTGGTTTCACGCCGTGCTGTTGTTGAACAGGAATACAGCGAAGAGCGGGAGAAGCTGCTCGAGAACCTTCAGGAAGGCCAGGAAGTCACCGGTGTGGTCAAGAACCTCACCGATTACGGTGCCTTCGTCGACCTGGGTGGTATCGACGGCCTGCTACACATCACCGATATGGCCTGGAAGCGTGTTAAACATCCTTCCGAGGTTGTCGAGATCGGTGATGAGATCCGCGTCAAGATTTTGAAATTTGATCGTGACCGCAATCGTGTTTCACTGGGTCTCAAGCAGATGGGTGACGATCCTTGGGTTGCATTGGCACGTCGCTATCCTGAAAGCACCCGTCTGTTCGGTAAGGTTACCAACATTGCCGATTACGGCTGCTTTGTTGAGATCGAAGAGGGCGTTGAAGGTCTGGTGCATGTCTCCGAGATGGATTGGACCAACAAAAACGTTCACCCCTCAAAGATTGTATCCCTGGGAGATGAGGTTGAGGTCATGGTTCTGGATATCGATGAAGAGCGCCGTCGTGTCTCGCTCGGTATCAAACAGTGCAAGCCCAACCCATGGGATGAGTTTGCCGCCATTCATAAGAAGGGCGACCATGTCAGCGGCAGCATCAAGTCGATCACTGACTTCGGTATCTTCATCGGCCTTGATGGTGGTATCGACGGTTTGATTCATCTGTCGGATATCTCTTGGGATGATGAAGGTGAAGATGCCATCCGCAACTTCAAGAAGGGTGACGAAGTTGAGACCGTTGTACTCTCTGTTGACCCTGAGCGTGAGCGTATCTCTCTGGGTATCAAGCAGTTGGCACAGGATCCGTTCTCACTGTTCGTTGCTGCCAATGAAAAAGGCAGTTTCGTCAAGGGAACCGTTGCCGAGGTTGATGCTAAGGGTGCGGTGATTGCTCTGGCCGATGGTGTTGAAGGTTATCTGCGGGCTTCAGAGCTCTCTCGTGATCGTGTTGAGGATGCCCGTTCCATACTCAAGGAAGGTGATGAAGTTGAAGCTAAATTCATCGGAGTCGATCGTAAAAACCGTACCATTTCGCTCTCGATCAAGGCTAAGGATGCTGATGAAGAGGCTGCAGCCATCAAAGGTTACGCCAGAGATGCTGCAAGCAGTGCCCCGACATTGGGTGACTTGCTGAAGGAGCAGATGGATAATCAGGGCGACTGATAGGTCCTGGAGTCTGCAACAGAAAGACTCCGAAACCGCAAATAAGGGGTTGCACTCAAGGTGCAACCCCTTACAAAACGGCGAATTGGAGAACTTACAAGAATGACAAAATCCGAACTAATAGAAATTATTGCCAAGGAGCAAAGTCATCTCGCCTACAGGGATGTTGAACTGGCAGTTAAGTGTATGATTGAACATATGAGTCAATCACTTGCGTCTGGAGAGCGGATCGAGATTCGTGGTTTTGGCAGTTTCTCACTGCACTACAGACCACCTAGAATGGGACGTAATCCAAAAACTGGCAAAACAGTCGCGCTTTCAGGCAAATACGTGCCGCACTTCAAACCCGGTAAAGAGCTGCGGGATCGGGTTAATATCAACTACACCATCGAACTGGAAGACAAGGAAGAAGAGACGGCATAAGGCTGTGTCTGTTTTGGTCAGTATATGATTCAGACTGGACCGGCAGTATGGGCCAGTCGACCGTACATCTCTAGGCAGCTTCCTCTGCCATCTTCACATGTCTTGGGCTGATTCCAAGTCGTTGCTGAGTTGTTCTTGTTCCTCCAGCGTTTTCAGATTGCATTTATGCAAAATGACATCTTCCGGAAACAGGCACTTGAATTGGCTGCCTGAACCCAGCTGACTGGCGATCTGCAGTTCGCCGTCATGGCGTCCGATAATGTGTTTAACAATGGCCAGTCCAAGGCCGGTTCCACCCGACTGACGGGAGCGGGCCTTATCCGCACGATAGAATCTTTCGGTCAACCTGGGAATATGTCTTTGTTCGATCCCCGGCCCACTGTCGGCAACTGTCAGGCAGGCCTGATTGTCCAAACTTTGCCAACTGATATTGATCTCAGTGCCAGGTGGAGTATGGACAATGGCATTGAATACCAGATTTGAAAAAGCACTGGTCAGCTCACTCTCTTCACCCAGCAGGTATAGCTGATCATCCACCTGCAGATTTATCGAATAACCACCTTTTTGATCGGCCAGCAGGCGTGCCTGATCAACAATTCTACTGAGCAGCTCGGGTACTGCGATTGGCTTGTCGGATGATGGTGCCTCACCCATCTCCAGTCGGGACAAGGCAAGCAGGTCATTGATGATACTGTTCATCCGTTCAGCCTGTTGGCTCATCAAGGTGAAAGGGCGCTGTTGGAACGGCAGCATCTCGTTGTCTCCCAGATTCTCCAGAAATCCGGTGATAACCGTGAGTGGTGTTCTTAACTCATGGGATACATTTGAGACAAAATCCCGACGTGTCTGATTCAGTGTGTAGACGTCGGTAATGTTCCTGACCACGACCAGACGCTGGGCCTTTTTGCCGCCAAAGCGGGTGACGCGTAGAGAAACAATAATTGCCTTGTTGACCGGGGATGGAAACTCCAGGGGTTTGGAATAGTCAGGATTTTTCAAATAGTCTGCCAGATCATCATGTTTGATCCGTTCCAGCAGGGAGAGATTTTCATCCCTTGGCCAACTGATGTGGAGCAGATTGTTGGCTGCAGGATTGGCCCATTCGATATTTCCGGATTTATTGAGCAGGATTAAGCCATCCGGTATCGAGCTGGTGACTTTTCTGAAACGTGAAGCGAACCGGTTCAGGGTACGTTTACGTTTACGACTTCGCAGTCGATGCCTGGATAGCTCTTTGTAGATCATACCCCAGATATCAGCAGGGTATGGTGGTGTGATTGGTTTACCGTGATGGATCAAATGGGCAAGTTTGATCAGATAGAAGCCATGTTTGGTCAGATAGGCGGTAATCGCAAATACAGCGGCAAGAGTCAGTGTGTCAGCCAAATATCCAAACGGTAAAACAACCAGCAATGCGCCAGTTAACTGACTGATTTCAATGTTGAGATAATTTCTCACGATTTTTCTGAGTTATGACTGGCAGGCTGTGGTGTAAATCGATATCCAACCCCGCGAACGGTCTGTATGAAACGATGGTGGTTGGAAGGCGTCAGTAATTTTCTCAAACGGCGTATGTGTACATCAACGGTTCTCTCATCCACATAGACATCATTACCCCAGACGTGATCCAGAATCTGGGATCGGCTATAAGCACGCTCGGGATGACTCATGAAAAAATAGAGTAGACGATACTCTGCTGGGGAGAGATGCAGGGGCGTCTCATTGATCAGTACAAGATGTTTGACCGGATCGAGGATCAAACCGTGATAGGCAACCGCCTGTTGCTCTGAAGAGCCGCCAGAGCGCCGTAATACCGCTTTGATTCGTGCAATCATCTCCCTGGTGGAGAAGGGTTTGGTGATGTAATCATCCGCACCACTGTCCAAGCCTACCACCTTGTCCGATTCATCCGTTTTTGCCGTGAGCAGGATGATCGGTGTAGAGACTGGTGATACCTGTTTCAGCTCCTTGGTGAGATCCAATCCTGATCTGCCGGGCAGCATCCAATCCATCAGGATCAGATCATAGTTGTGATCTGCCAACAGTTTTCGCGCATCCTGGGCATTATCGGCTTCGCTTATCACAAATCCTTTCGGTTCCAACGCAAAGCGGATCATCTCACGAATCTCCGGTTCATCTTCTACGATTAAAATTTTCGGCATTGGGGCCCAAATGTCTGGTGGTGGTCAGGAGACGTCAGAGGGCCTCGTGTGGCGTAACGTATAAACTCTAGTATTCAGAGCCCCGTGAACGCCTCAAGACAAGGCGTAGCGTGCAGGCTATGGCGCCTCGTGCCAAGCAGCTATCGGCTTAGCGTCTCGCTGATTGGGTGAGTTTATACGTTACACCACACGAGTAGACCCAATAGGTAAATTGTACCGTATGGTGGCTGAATAACTTAACCTTGTTTTCATATTTTGATCGATACCCGCTTACAGGGTGCCTGCAATATCTGTCCAGGCTGGGTATCGCGCTATTTTCCAGTCTCTTTGCTCAGCAGCCTTGATGGTTTTTAAACTGACTGGGTTGGGGATCAAGGATGACCTCACCCTATATCCTGGGATTAAAATGTATATCATTTCTTAGGTATTATTAAGTTTTATAATTAACTTGTTGATAAAACATGAATAAATTAACTGATGTCATCTTGTGACAAGCCGCTGTATCCTAGTGGTTATAAATAAAGCGTTGGGATTACTTGTGATTCAAGTCCCCAATAGAGATAATCATAACTGGGCCAAATCTGGCGAAATTTTAAAGCAACTTCGTGGAAAGTTATCTAATTTTGGTGGCACTGCTCGTGCTGTCGGGCGTCTTCTCCGGTTCTGAGACAGCTCTGGTATCCCTATCGATGGCTCGTGCCGAGGCATTGTACAAGGAGGGTAGAAGTGGCGCTCATGCTCTCTACATCCTGAAAAAAGATCCCAGCCGAATGCTGATCACGATTCTGATCGGCAATAATGTGGTCAATATCGCTGCATCCGCCATGGCCACAGTGATTGCAACAGACTACTTCGGCGATAGTGGCCCAGGCATTGCGGTCGGTATACTGACCATCGTGATTCTGATTTTCGGTGAGATTACCCCGAAGAGTCTGGCAACCCGTTTCTCCGAACGTATCTCACTGGCAATATCACCCCTCATCTATGGATTCATGCGCTTGATCTACCCGCTGGTCTGGCTGTTTCTGCAGTTCACCAACTGGGTACAGTCCTCTACCAAGGCGATGGATGATCCGCTGATTACGGAATCAGAGGTGATCACACTGATCGAGCATGGAGAGGAAGAGGGTGTCATCGACACCGATGAGCGGGAGATGATTGAGCGCATCTTCAGCTTCAATGACCTCAAGGCTGAGGATGTGATGACCCCCAGGCGCCAGGTGTTTCGGCTCGATGGTTGTCGCACCCTAAGGGATGTGCTACCGAATATACTGACCGAAGGATATTCCCGAATTCCGGTCTATAGTGAAGACCCGGATGAAATCGTCAGTGTGATCATCCTGCGGGACCTGATCGGTATCATTGCCAAGGGTGAGTTGGATGTGGAACTCAAAGAGTTGGGTCAGGAGCCCTTGTTCACCTCAGCCATCACACCGATCGATGAGTTGATTCGAATTCTGAAAAATAAAAGCACTCATCTGGCCGTTGTGGTTGATGAGCATGGTGCGATGGTGGGCGTCATCTCACTTGAGGATATGCTTGAAGAGCTGGTGGGTGAGATCTACGACGAAAGTGACGAAAAGCCCGATGATCTGTTGGTGCTGGACGATAGTAATATACTGGTGAAGGGGACAGCGGAGTTGCGCGTTGTTGAGGAGTTTTTCTCCATCGATATTCCTGGCAAGCCAACCGACACAATCAACAGATGGTTGCTTGAGCATACCGAACGGATTCCGGCTAAAGATGAGAAATTTGAACTGGATGGTCTGATGGTGCGAGTCGAAGATGCGTCCACCCGACGAATTCACCAGGTGATTCTCAGCCGAACCGACAAAACCGAAGAAGATCAGAGTGAGGACCTGCAGACTGAGTCCTGACCGGAGGATTCAGCTTTCTCTGAATGGCGCTGACTGACCTTTGTCAGCCAGCGCATGCATGATAATTCAAGCAGGAGCTATCGTTACCCATTCCCACCGTTCTGGCTGTGATTTTTCAGACGGTGTTTGAAATGGGTCATCAGTTTTTCCCGCATACGCTTTTCACGATGCTTCTTGGCGGCTTCCAGGCGCCTTTCCGCAACTCCGATCAGTGTCTCCTGACAGTTGAGTGATTTATCCTCTTCAGCGGGTGTGCGACGGATGTAGGTGCCGTCAGACTGCATGTCCCAGGCGTTGTGCTTGTCACCCAGTTGTACATCCAGCATCAGCCGCAACTCCTGACGCAGTGCCGGGGCTTCTACCGGAACCAGGACTTCAACCCGTTGCATCAGATTGCGCTGCATCAGGTCGGCAGAGCCGATGAAGTACTCCTCATCGCCACCGTTGTGGAAGTAGGTGATTCGTGCGTGTTCCAGAAAACGTCCAACGATACTGACCACACTGCCGCTCTCGCTCAAGCCTTTGATGCCGGGGCGGAATCGACAGGTATCGCGAACGATAAGTTCCACTTTGACCCCAGCCTGTGTGGCCTTGTAGAGGGATTTGACGATGTCAGGGTCTTCCAGCGCATTCATCTTCAACTGAATATGGCCAGTGGAGGACTCCCGGTGGATTTTGATCTCACGCTCTATCTTATTCAACAGAGACTGTTTCAGGGTGTAGGGTGCCGCCAGAATTTTGCGGTAACTGGGTGGTGGTGAGTATCCGGTAAGGTAGTTGAACTGTTCCGTCAGATCCTTGCCTATCTCTTCATCGCAACCCAATAAACCCAGGTCGGTATAGAGACGTGCCGTGCCGGCATGATAATTACCTGTGCCGATATGGTAGTAACGCCGTAATTGTGAGTAATCCTTGCGGATCACCATGATCAGCTTACTGTGGGTTTTCAGGCCGAGCACGCCGTAAGTGACATGAATGCCAGCCTGTTCAAGTCTTCTCGCCCAACGGATATTTGCGGCTTCATCAAATCTGGCCTTCAGTTCAACCAGTACGGCAACCTGTTTGCCGTTACGCGCTGCCTTGGTCAGTGAATCGAGTACATTGCCATCGGCGGAGGTGCGATAGAGGGTCATCTTTATCGCCAGCACCTTCGGGTCTTCAGCCGCTGTACGCAGGAAACGCTCAACCGTGGTGCTGAACGATTCATAGGGGTGTTGTAACAACAGGCCTTGATGATCGCGCAGGATATGAAAGATGTTACGCCGATCGTGGGCCAGTTGAGGGTGATCGACTGGGTGGTGAGGTAAGTCATGAAGTTCCGGAAGGTTGAGTTTGGTCAACTCAAACAGATCCCGAAGCGCCATCATGCCTTCGATGGTATAGACATCCTGCTCTTCATTCAGTCCCAGTTCCGCTGCCAACATGCCGCGGTGAACGGCATTCATGCCGTTTGAAATCTCCAGGCGAACGATGGGGGCAAAGTGACGCTCGCGTAGTTCACTCTCGATGGTTTCCAACAGGTCATTTGCCGCTTCCTGATCCAGTTCCACATTGGCATTACGGGTAACCCGAAACAGATCACAGGATTCGATCGCCATACCCGGGAACAACATATCCAGATTGTTGGCAATCAGGTCATCCAGGGTGACATAGGTGTAATCTTCGCCAACCTTGATCAGTCTTGATGAAACATCCTGACTGACTGGAACTTTCACCCTCGCCATATGCAGATCGTGGCCTCCTGGAAAGCGAAGTGTCACCAGCAGATTGAGGGTCAAATTGGAAATAAATGGAAAAGGGTGGCTCGGGTCCATGGCCAGGGGGGTCAGCATGGGAAAAATGTTCTGCTGAAAATGGTCCCGTAACTTCTCTTGTTGATGTTCATCAAGGGACTGATATTCACTGATGCGTATCTGTTCCTCTGACAGAGCCTGCAGCAGTTCGTTATAGATCTGCTCCTGGGTCTGTTGCATCTCCCGGGTGACTTTGTGGCACTCCTCAAGCTGTTGCATCGGTGTTCTACCATCGACACTCGGTACACTGATACCAGCGGCCACCTGCTGTTTCAGGCCGCCCATGCGTTTCATGAAAAACTCATCCAGATTATTGCTGACGATGGCCAGAAACTTGACCCTTTCAAGCAGTGGGCTTTTCTCCCTGGAGGCCTCGGCCAGTACGCGGCGGTTGAATGAAAGCCAGGTGAGCTCTCTGTTTAAGTAGAGACTGGCATCATCAAGATCGACTGCGCTCGGCTCGTTGCTTACCTGGTTCTCTGTTGTCTCGTACTGATCTGGGATCTGTTCTGGATTGTTCATGGTGGGGGGCTATCCGGATAGAGAGATGGTATAAGTATATGCCTTGAAATCGATATTGTGGAACAGTTCGGTGAGACGGCTGGAATCCCGGTCTCAGAATAGATATGCGCCGTCTTTCGGCCTGAAGTTTTCCAGACGATTCATCTGATCCAGGAAGGTGATCAGGAATCCCAGGCTGTTGATCCGTCCAAGGCCACCCATTGTGCAAGCCGACTCTGAAAAGCTTGTGCAGCTATCGACTCTACCACAGGGATTGAAAATCAGACTGGGAACCGGGTCTCCTGTGTGGCGCCCCGTATTACTGTCTGTGCTGTGGTCAGCGGTGATCCCAATCACCAGCTCATCATTGATCAAGGGTGCTATGGCATCGTCAAACTTCGACAATATCTCACGTTTACTCATGGGATCCATATCGTGTGAGGCAATGTCAGTAGCTTTTATGTGGAGATAGACCAGATCGTTCTCTTTCAATGCACTGCGAGCTGACTCCACTTTGGCCTGCAGGTCGGTATCCTTGGCGCCAGTGAAACGTGGGTTCTCATACAGCCGGTAGCCAAGCAGTTTACCGAATCCGAGTACTGTCCGTTCGCCGGAAATAACACCGACATCGATTTTAAGATGGCGAAGTAAGGATTTTATTTTCGGCAGCTTGCCGGGGCTGCGACAGATAATACCGTTTGCCGGCACCAGGCCATGCTCCCGACGACGTTGATTGAGCGGGTGTTGATCGAGCTTTTCGTAGACAATCTCGATCAGACGATTGATGCAGCGGGCGGTTTTTTCAGCAGCGGCATCTCCCGGGGTGTTGGCCTGGCAAGTGAGTAGTCCTTTATTGCGGTAATCATTGCCCGGGTCTGAGTTGCCGATATCATTCGACAGGCCGATACCTTCCAACTGAAGTACTACCCGATGTTGTGTGGCAGGATGCAGACTCGCCGTTATGCCTTCGCCCAGATCGACTTGACCAATATCTGAGGCGAGGGCTCCGGTGCCTTGATTGATTCGGCCAGCACGCCGGTCAAGGATTTTGAATCGCTTGCCCTTTCGCTCGATCGTGGCAAAGTTACAGCGGAAGTAGAGCGCCTGATCGCTGCTGCTTAAACCAACCCCGGAAGCCTCAACAGGACCGCGGGCAAGCTCAACGGCCTGTTGTTGGGATAAGCCGAACAGAGGGCAGAAACCGGTATGGGTACCGACCGGCATGCCGGGGAAGAGCGGATCGATGAGGCCACATTGTCCGGCGCTGGCGAGACTGTCCATATTCGGTGTCTCAGCGACTTCCAAAGGTGTTTTACCGCCAAACGAGGGGATACCCCGATCACCCAGACCATCGAGTATGATCAATAGACCTTTATGGGTCGTTATCAAGTTGAGTTAACCTCAGATGAGTTGAACCGGTCACGGCAATAGGCGCATGCTCAAACTTCAGTGCCAGATTGGCTTGTTATTCCATGCCAAATACATCCTCAACTTTAGCATGAAAATTCTGCTCTAACACTTCAATTATCAATCGCATGATGTGATCGGTCGCCTGGTCTTTATTGTCGTTGGCGATGATAGAGACACTGTGATTATCCGCTTCGGATAGCAGGTGACTCTGCAGCATCCAGATCGATTCGAAATTCGACAGATAGTTGCTGTCTTCACTGCGTTCGGGAGCGGTGATGCCCCGATCTTTCAGACGATGTTTCAATTGGTTCTGTTTCAACACCGCCAGCACGATCGGTACGATCACCGCATCGCTGTGATCCTTGAACAGGTTGTACAGGGTAGGGGTGACATGTACCCCTTCAAGGATCAGTGAGACTCTCTCTTTCAGGGCTCGCTGTACTACCGCTTCACAGGGTACAGATACCAGTTCCGACTGGTGAAGATAGCCATGAATCATCAGCTCTTCGGTACTTCCCTCATGCTCATGTTGCCTCAGGGTTTTATGCCAGGCGTTGAATGAAGAGGTGTGCAGTTCAGGCATCAGTCGTTGCGGAATCATCATACGCATAACTTCCCGCAACATGTCGGTTGACTGGGTGCGGATGATGTTCAGCCGATGTGCCACTTCAGTGGCAATGGTACTTTTACCGCATCCTGTGGTACCACCAATCAGCAATATCAGTGGCCGTTTGGAGTGTTTGTAGTCGGTCCACACCAGATAGCTGTTTGCGGCACGCTTACCATATCGTTGCTTGAGCTTCTCATGGGTCAATCGGCCAAGTTTATTGCTGCTAATACCCTCCTGGTAGGATTCAAGCAGATCCAGATAAACCGATTGGGTGATCAGTGAAGCCTTATCGCTGCCCAGTCCGGATGACTCCAGTGATTGCCGGTGTTCTATGGTTGAAAAGGAGCGTGGGACCCCTTTGCGGTCGGTGACCATAATCTCAGGTGTATTGGGGGTAAGGCTCTCATAGTTTTCTATGACTTCGTGCTGTTCAAGTTGCTCAAGTTGTTTCAGCACCAGTTTACGCAGTTCATCCGTCGACAGTTCATCCTTGCCGGCTATCTGCTGGCGTATCTCGGATGAGAGCTCGTAGGCGGTTTCAAATGCCAGTCCGGCATCCGTCAGCGAACGGGTTAGGATGCCGCGTAAGAACGGAGCACGTGTCTCATCGTTGCTGTCTATGATGAAAGTTTTTGCCATGGCGTCAGGCTATCAGATCAGTCGCCATGCGTGGAGTGAATAGATCACTTTTCACGCTAACTCGATCTTTTTGTTGTTGTTTGATGGGAATATTGAACTCCATCTTCAGAAATCCTTTTTTGGCATTTGCACGCTATCTTGTCGGTTGCAAACCCCTTGGTATAAAAAAACCGGCTGAATGGTCAGCATTCAAATGTGTCAATTATAGCGGTTGCTCGAGCTTGTTGACACTAAGCTATTTTGTCTTTTCCCAGGCATAGATGGCTTCTGCCTTGTTGCCCGGTTTAAAGAAGTGCAGTTGTTTACAAAGGGACTCGACCAACAGTAAGCCTCGGCCACTGTAGAGCTGATCATTACTGCTATCCTTTTTATGATTGCTGTAGTCAAAACCATTGCCGCTGTCTTCAATCGTGATGATGATATGGCCACCACTATCCTGACTGTAGATCCTGAGGTTTATGCGGACACAACCTTGGGAGAGATTGTTTAGTCGCTGTTCACGCTGTTGGAAATAATCAGTAAATCCATTTTCACCCTGCTTTAGGCTGGAGTCCAGTTTGAGGATGCCATGGTCGAGCGCATTGACATACAGTTCGGTCAGTATGGTAAAGAGGGGGCGTCGATGATCATGCAGTCCTGCAGTCTCCTGGATTGAATTGATCAGGATCGGTATCGGATCGGCTTGACGCAGTTGCGCACCATAAAGTGTGAACTGGAATTCAATGCAGTCCGGGTGTTCTTTCAAAATTGTTTCAGGCAATTCATGTTCAACTTTTTTATTGGGTGCCTTAGAAGAACCCAAAGCTGGAAACATCTGTCGAATCAGTGGGATTTCTACAACACTGATATCATCATCCTGCGGGGCATCACTACAGAATTCCTGCAGCTCACCACTCAGATTATCCAGAATGTAGTCATGATCGATACTGTGCTTGATTGCATCGATATATCTTATCTGCCCGAACAGTTCACCTTTCGGATTCCGTGCCTCGGTAACACCATCCGTTGCCAGTATGATCCGGTCACCCTCATTGATTTTCAAAAAGTGGAAATCATCCTTTAAGTTGATATCCGGCGCTATACCGAGTGGCAGGGATTGGGAGTTGATCTTCTGTTTGATTCTTCGCCCATCCTTGTCGATCAGATAGCAGTCCGGCATACCACAATTGATCAGTTTGATATGGTCGAGCTGGTGATCGATTTTGACAAACTGCACAGCCATGAACATGCCGGTTGGCAGTAGAGTGTACAATTTGTTATTGATCGCCTGCAGTATCTGGTGTGGACCAAACCCTTTGGCTGTCATCGAGCGGAAGGCCTCTGAAGTCGGCAGGGCGCCCAGTGCGGATGCCAGCCCATGACCGGTGAAATCCCCAAGCAGGACATACAGATCATGGGATGGGGCAAAAGCGGTCAACATCAGGTCGCCACTGAACAGGCTGGCAGGTTGCAGCAGACTGTGGATATGTTCCAGGGCAACATTTTCGGCAACCACAGCACCACTGAAGACCTGCTCGGCAATCTCTTGATCTCTTTGCATCCGGCTGTAGAGCATACGCGTATCCTGTTGAAGGATGCGGATCCGCTCCATCGCCTTCACTTTTGCGGAAAGTACGGTAAAGCTGTATGGCTTGGAGAGAAAGTCATCGCCACCTACCTCGACGCAGCGGGCCAGTGCCTTCTCGTCTTGCATTGCGGTGAGAAAGATAATCGGTACAAACGAGTTACCTGCACGCTGTTTGATCTGTATGGTAGCCTCATAGCCGTCCATTTCCGGCATCATCACATCCATGAAAACGATGTCTGGCTGGTGCTGCTCAAACAGGCTCACAGCCTGGCGGCCGTTTTCCGCTTCGATGACCTCATAGCCATGCTTCTGCAGGAGTTTTTTCAGGATCAGCCTGTTGGTTATTTCATCCTCGACAATCAAGGCTTTGCCGTGATTTTCATGGGTGCCGAACTCTTTAGGCATGGTGCTCTTCCGATTCTCTTAGCATGGATTTGTACTTTATATCACAGCTGGGTCTGTTGACACTGATCCAATACTCAGCTCTATTGGGATCCCGCTTGACAGGGCAAGCTTGATCACTGCGTACAGTAAAGATCGACATAGTGTGAAATATCTTGATAGAGGAGCGAACGGGCTACCCAGCAATCCCAGGATATGGTATTGATAAGTTTGTGACCCTATCAGTCGTGAATGGACATTGATCTGTGCACCATCATTCGCTGAAGATTACCTACCCCGATCCAGCTACTGCCGAATTGGCCTTTGTGGGGGATTGGACGCTCCACTCAGAAGTATGTCCCTGGCAGCATCTGCAGCAGCAATTGCAAGCACAGCCTCACCTTAAAAAGATTCGTTTGGTAACGGTTGATCTCGGTATTTGGGATAGCAGATTGCTGAATGTCTTGCAAAAAGTAAGTGAATACTGCGCAGATCGGGAGTATCGACTCGATGCGGATGATCTACCGTCAGGAGTCCGGCGGCTGCTCGATCTGGGATCGGCTGTCGCAGAACGTCAGGGGGCGCGCAGATCAGATCGCCGTTTCTCGTTTTTGTATCGTACCGGTGAAGCGGCCATCGCAATCTGGCAGGAGTGTCTGCGCTTCACCGAGTTCGCCGGTGAACTGGTGCTCTCCCTATGGCGTCTGCTCAGGGGTAGGGCGAGATTTCGCCGTGATGATTTTTTCAACCTGCTGCAGGCGGCAGGACCTGATGCCTTGCCCATTGTCAGTCTGATCGCCATCCTGGTAGGGGCTGTGCTGGCCTTTGTCGGTGCCATACAGTTGCAGATGTTCGGTGCTGAGATCTATGTGGCCAATCTGGTTGCCTTGGGATCTCTGCGTGAGATGGGAGCGATGATGACGGCAATCATCATGGCTGGTCGAACCGGTTCTGCCTACGCCGCCCAATTGGGTAGCATGCAAGTAAATCATGAAATCGATGCCTTGAAGACCTTCGGTATTTCAATTATCGATTTTCTGGTGCTCCCCAGGATGATTGCGCTGGTGATCATGTTGCCTTTGCTGACCCTGTGGGCTGACCTGCTCGGTATAGTCGGTGGGTTGATGGTGAGTGTCATGGTGCTGGACCTCTCACTGCTTGAGTATTTGATTCAAAGCAGAGAGTCGGTGGGCTGGGAGGATCTGACGGTCGGTCTGATCAAGAGCGTCCTGTTTGCCATTGTGATTGCCATGTCCGGTTGTCTGCGGGGACTGCAGAGTGGCCGGGATTCCGCTGCCGTGGGAAAGGCGACCACTTCAGCCATGGTGACAGCCATTTTATTGATTGTGGTATGGGATGCGATTACCACCATTCTTTTTAACCTGCTGGATTTCTAATGGGATTGGCAACGGAGAGAGATCATTCGACGGCGCAAAAACCGCTGATTCAGGTCTCGGATCTGACCATGGCCTATGGTGATTTTGTGATCCAGCAGGAGCTCAACTTCACCATTCATGCCGGTGATGTATTCATCATCATGGGGGGCAGTGGATGCGGTAAAAGTACCCTGCTAAGACATCTCATCGGGTTGCACAAGCCGGCACAGGGAAAGATCCGTTTTCAGGGGGAGTCGATCTGGGATCTGGATAGCCAGAAGCGCCATCAGATCCTTCGGCGGATGGGGGTACTCTACCAGTCCGGGGCGTTGTGGACCCATATGACGCTGGCGGAGAATGTGGCACTGCCTCTGCAGACCTATACATCCCTGTCAACGAAAGAGATCAGTGAACTGGTCTCCTTCAAACTCGCATTGGTGGGATTGAAAGGCTTTGAAGCCTACTATCCTTCTGAGATCAGCGGCGGTATGCAGAAACGGGCCGGCTTGGCGCGGGCCATGTCACTCGATCCCGAACTGCTGTTCTTTGACGAACCATCGGCAGGCCTCGATCCGGTCAGCGCTCGTCGTCTGGATGAGCTGATCCTGGAGTTGAGTGAGAGCCTCGATACGACAATTGTGGTGGTGACCCACGAACTGGCGAGTATTTTTGCCATCGGAGACGACTCGGTGTTCCTGGATCCGGTGTGCAAGCGTATGATCGCCAGTGGCAACCCAAACGAATTACTGGCGACAACAGATGACCCAAGGGTACGTGAATTTCTTACCCGGGGTGATTCAGAGGTGGATCCGAGTCATGCAATCAAGGATTAGTCCAACCCTTATCGGCAGCTTTGTGCTGGCCAGCCTGGCTCTGGGGCTCGCCTCGGTGTTGCTCTTCTCAAACGGCTCCCTGGCCAACAAACCGACCCAGTTCATTCTCTATTTTGAAGGGGATGTGAAAGGCCTGCAGGTGGGTTCGCCCGTCAATTTTCGCGGAGTGAAGGTGGGGCAGGTCGAGTCCATGTCGATCACCTATGTTCGGGAGTCAAAAGAGTTCAGAATTCCGGTGGTGATCGGAATCCGGGATGGTCATGTGAATGTTGATGGGGTGGTCACAGAGAGTGGCGTCAAGCTGGAACTCGATGATTTGATTGCCCAGGGTCTCAGAGCCAGGCTCAATCTGCAAAGCCTGGTGACGGGTAAACTGGAGATTGAACTCGATTTCATGCCCGAGACACCGATCCGGCTGATTGCGGAGGATAAGCGCTATCCTGAAATCCCGACGGTGCAATCGAGTATGGAGAAACTGGCCACTGCGATAGAGCAGATACCGGTTGAGCGGATTACTCAACGGCTTTCAGAGATCCTCGACAGCATTGATGAGATGATGGCGGATGGTGAATTGAAGCGACTGACAACCTCTCTGCTTCAGATTGCCAAGCGACTCGATCAAATCAGCCTGCTGCTTGCTGAACAGGCCCCGGAACTGTTGACGAACAGTAATGCGACACTGCTTGAGGCGAGGGCGATGATTACCGAGGTGGCCGGTACCGCGAAACAGACTCAGGCACTGATCTCAGCAACCGATGAAAACCTGACCTCGGCATTTTCCCGTTGGGACAGAACCCTGGCCAGTGGGGATCAAGCCTTTCGCCAGGTAGGGGAGACGGTCGATACAGCCGACCGGTTGCTCAATGAGGATTCGGAATTGATCAGTCAACTCACCACCACGCTGCGTGAACTGGGTAGTGCAGCACGGGCGATACGCATCATGTCTGAGTATCTTGAACGCCATCCCGAGGCCTTGCTAAGAGGGAAACAATAGACAGATGAATACGCTTTCACTCAGGTCATGGATGGTGGTTTTTCTTTTGATCACCCTCTGTATCGGTTGCGCCTCACCTTCACAGCCAACCCGCTTTTACCGCTTGGATGCAGGCAGCAACAATCTTGGTCCGATTGATCTGACCCCCAGGCCTGGTGGGGTTGTGATCGGCATCGATGAGGTGCAGCTGGCCGGGTATCTGGATCGCCCGCAAATCATTGAACGCAGCTCCAGCCATCGCCTCAAACTCTATGAGTTCGATCAGTGGGCAGGCTCGCTGCAGGAGAACCTGCTTGGCCTGGTCAGGGAGCGGATACAGCAGCAGTTGAGTGCCATGCAGATCATCGCCTATCCTTGGCCACAGGGCTTGAAACCGGACTATGAGTTGAAACTTGCCATTCAGCGTTTTGAAAGGGTCGATGGTAGAATTGAGTTGCAGGGGTTATGGACTCTGGTCGAAACTGATCGCCGCAAAATTGTTTTGATGCAACAGAACCGCTTGCAGGAACCGATCCAGGGGTCAACGATCGAGGCTGGTGTGGCTGCCGCCAGTGAGGCTGTCAGCAAGCTCTCGGAGCAGATCGCTGAGCAGATGTTACGCCAGATCGAGTCTGAAAAAGTGCGTTGATCTTAAATACCGGTTGTCCGTCGATACTGACTTACCGACCGCGGTTTGGACCTTTCATCGGCAAGTTCCGGCAATCACTCTCCAATTGGAAGCGCTGAACTCGGGATCTGGTCTATTGTGTGTTAGGCACTTTCGTTTCAGGTTGCTGTGATTCTGTGGATGGCTCTGGTGTGGTCTCGATCAGTTCCGCTTCTGGTTCAGGCTCTTCGGGTGGAGCAGGCATCTCATATCGAGTGGCAATGGCGAGTATCCCCAATACCGGGTGATCCAGATAGTGCAGCTTACCGCTACGCATGCGTCGTTTCTCCTGCATGCGGTAGTTTTGTGGACCTGGGTCATACTCCGCTTCATTGAGTGTTTGATCCTCCTCCACTCTCAACAGAAGATCCGTCTCCAGATGAAGATAGCGCTTGATGCCGAACTTTATATTCCCCTCCAGAATCGGTAAGGGTTCCTCGAAGGCCGATTTCCTTTTTGATGCCAGGCTGATATGGATTGGAATTGCCTGATCCGGGTGCGCGACAGGTTGACGCCAGGCGGTGTGATAGAGAGGGCGATAATCCCGGGATCTGCGCATGGCACCCCAGGCTTCGGTGAGACTCTTCTCTTCAGCCGGCAAGGCCCGATAGGCGATCGGTTGACCATCCTCAGTCAATGGGCCAGGGCTAAGCTGTAGACTCTGCTCCTGGTCAGGGATACCTGGATCAAGTGCCCAGCCCTCAGTGGATCCGGCGCCAGGTGCGATGCGACGGAATACCAGGACCTCGAATTGATACCAGGGAGCCGACTCCTGTTCCTCATGGGATTCGGCATACAGGTTCATCGGAGCGATGAGCAGCAGACTGAGGATCAGAATGATCACTTTTTCCTGTTTAACGATCATCTTACGCAGCATAGAGTTTCATACCTTCTGAGATTCGAACCTATTCGGGCCTATTGGATTAGTGTTAACAGGCCCTAGTCTATCAGTCTGTCCAGCAATTGGTGGATCTTATCAACCCGGTTGAGCGGATTGTCCAGCTGAGCGTTATACCTTAGCTTATCGTTGCCTTCGAGACGATAGGTATTCGGCTTTTGCTGGATCAGCCTGATCAGTGTAGCAGGGTCGAATTTCGGCTGTTCATCGAAGAGCAATCTCGCCCCTTTAGGGCCGGCTTCGATCTTACGTATTCCCAGGGGATGGGCACGCAGTTTCAGTTCTGTGATGGAAAACAGGTTTTTTGCCGCATCGGGCAACAGGCCGAACCGGTCGATCATCTCGACCTGCAGCTCGCGCAACTCAGCATTGTCTTTGGCGCTGGCGATCCGTTTATAGAGCACCAGGCGGCTGTGGACGTCAGGAAGATAATCTTCCGGTAGCAGGGCAGGTAGGTTGAGTTCGATTTCGGTGCCATGATCCAAAGGCCGGTCCAGTTCGGGCTGGCGGCCCGATTTGAGGGCCTCGACAGCCCGCTCCAACAGCTCTGTATAGAGGGCAAAGCCGATCTCCTGTATTTGCCCGCTCTGCTCATCACCCAGCAGTTCTCCAGCACCCCGGATTTCCAGGTCGTGGGTGGCGAGGGTAAATCCTGCACCAAGATCTTCAAGTGATTCAATAGCTTCCAGGCGTTTTTTAGCATCTGATGTTAAACTTGCTGAAGGGGGTGTGATCAGATAGGCATAGGCACGATGGTGGGAGCGACCAACCCGTCCGCGGATCTGGTGGAGTTGTGCCAGGCCCAGCTTGTCCGCCCGGTTGATGATGATGGTATTGGCAGTCGGTACATCGATACCACTCTCGACGATGGTGGTACAGACCAGCAGATTGAAGCGCTGATGATAGAAGTCCCGCATGATGCCTTCCAGCTGCCGTTCCCGCATCTGTCCATGAGCGACCTGCAGTCGCACACCCGGTAACAGGCTCTCCAGCCGCTCGGCCATGTTTTCAATGGTGCTGACTTCATTGTGCAGAAAATAGATCTGCCCACCGCGTTTCAATTCACGCTGGCAGGCCTCGGTGATCAGACTATCGTTCCATTGACTGACAAAGGTCTTGACCGGATGTCTCAAGGCCGGTGGTGTTGCGATGATCGACAGGTCGCGCATACCGGACATGGCCATGTTCAGGGTACGTGGAATCGGTGTTGCGGTCAGGGTCAGCAGGTCCACTTCACTACGAAGTGCTTTCAACTTCTCCTTGTGGCGTACGCCGAAGCGGTGCTCTTCGTCAACGATCACCAATCCCAGGTTCTTGAATTCGATGCCGTCGGAAAGCAGTTTATGGGTGCCCACAACAATGTCGACACGGCCGTTTTTCAGTCCGTCGAGTACCCCCTGTTGCTGTTTACCGGTTCGGAATCTTGAAAGACTCTCCACTTTGATCGGCCAGTCGGCGAATCGGTCGGCAAAGTTCTGGTAGTGCTGCTGTGCCAGCAGAGTGGTGGGTACCAGTACCACAACCTGCTTATTGCCCTGGGTGGCGGTAAATGCGGCACGCATCGCCACTTCCGTCTTGCCGAACCCAACATCCCCACAGACGACCCGGTCCATCGGTTGAGGCGATGTCATATCATCGATCACCGCCGAGATGGTCTGTTGCTGATCGGGCGTCTCCTCGAACTCGAAGGAGGTGGCAAAGGCCTGGTATTCCGCATCAGGAGTGGGAAACGCGATCCCCTGTCGTGCGGCGCGACGGGCATAGATCTCCAACAGCTCAGCCGCCACATCGCGGATCTGTTTGGCGGCTTTGCGCTTGGTCTTCTCCCACTGATCACCACCAAGTCGATGCAGTGGGGCATGTTCCGGCGAAGCCCCGGCATAACGGCTGATCAGGTGCAGAGAGGCGACGGGTACATAGAGTTTGTCACCCCGGGCGTACTCCAAAGTCAGAAACTCAGTGGTCTGGCCAGCCACATCCAGGGTTTGCAACCCCAGATAGCGACCCACACCGTGATCTTCATGGACAACGGGGGCACCCACATGCAGCTCGGTCAGATTGCGTACAATCTGGTCCGGATCCTGGCTGACTTTACGTCGTCTGCGCTCCTGCCGTACCCGTTCGCCATACAACTGGGTTTCGGTGATGATGCTCAATCCAGCAGCTTCCAGCCAGAGACCCTGCTCCAGAGGCGCCACACAGAGACCGATTTCAAGATCGCTCTCGAGGAAACTGTGCCAGCTCTCCACCGGATTGGCGTGAATGCCAAGATCCCGAAGGGTAGCAAGCAGCATTTCACGCCGCCCCGCACCTTCGGCAATGAAGAGGGTGCGTTTTGCCTTATCCTTGAGAAACTGTTTGAGTGCCGTGGCAGGGGTTTTACTACGTGCCTGAAAGGCTACCGGTGGAGGTAGCTGAGTGTCGTAATTGATCAACTTCGCGTAGCCCTTCGATCGAGTTGGCAGTTCGTGGTGGCTGAGGCTGATCAATTCCCCTTTTTTCAGTGCTGCAGCCAGCTCGTCATCCCGCATATAGAGCTGTTGGGGCGGCAGGATAGGGCGGCTGATATCGTGGCGCCGCTCCTCGTATCGGCTGGTGATCTCGTCGAAAAAAACTCGGGCCTGCTCCCTGATATCCTCCCACTGTATCAGCAGATGGTTTTCTGGCAGATAGTCGAACAGGGTGGCCGTCTGCTCGTAGAACAGGGGCAGGTAGTACTCCAGGCCGCTGGGAATCCTGCCCTCGGAGACATCCTGATAGATCAGACTCTGTTGCAGATCCCCCTCCAGGTGAATGCGGTAGTTTCGCCTGAACTGCTGGATTCCCTCATCATCCAGGGGGAACTCCCGAGCCGGCAGCATCTCGATTACCTCAATCTTTTGCAGCGATCGCTGGCTCTCCGGATCAAAGCTGCGGATGGAGTCGATTTCATCATCGAACAGGTCGATGCGGTAGGGTCTCTGGCTGCCCATGGGGTAGATGTCGAGCAGCGATCCTCTCACCGCAAACTCCCCGTGGGAAAAGACCTGTGAGACACATTGATAACCGCTGCTCTCCAAGCGGCGTCGGGTCTTTTCGATATTTAACGTTTCGCCGGTTTTTATCACCAGGCCGTGTGCGTCCAGAAAACGTTTTGGAGCCAGCCGCTGCATCAGTGTGGATACCGGTGTGACCAAT
Source organism: Candidatus Thiodiazotropha endoloripes (assembly GCF_001708965.1). Lineage (NCBI taxonomy): Bacteria > Pseudomonadati > Pseudomonadota > Gammaproteobacteria > Chromatiales > Sedimenticolaceae > Candidatus Thiodiazotropha > Candidatus Thiodiazotropha endoloripes. The sequence goes on from NZ_LVJW01000003.1 coordinate 1,556,033, forward strand.
AAACCCTGCTGCATCGAGGGTAGACGTTGCAGGGTAAGCAGGCGTTGCGAGATCAGCTCTGGCAGGGGGGAAAAGAGGTCATAGGGGAGGGTTTCCCAGTCGGGGAAATTGATGACCGGAAGTTTGCCATCACCCAGAAAGAAGCGTAATTCGGATTCGAGTCGGGTTGCCGTCTGCATATCCGGTGTTACAACGAGTATGATCCCCTGATAGTCCTTTGCCGCATTGGCAATCGCCAGGGAGCCACTGCAACCATGCAGGCCGCCCCACTGATAGCGTTCCCCATCCGCGACAGGCAGTTGCGGTGAAAGTGGGGAGTTGGTTGTGTCTGATCTTGTGTTCATCGGAGGCAGGCTGAAATAAAAGCCAGCAATTGTCTCATAACTGCTGCCGCAGGTCAGCGTGCAATAGATCAGAATGGCGATTGAAAATGATGAAATAAGGTGGTCAACCCAAGCTTTCTAACGATCGACGGAAGTGGATATGCCACTCATTTGGGGAATGTGCAAATTACTCAAACAAGCTTAAAATAGGTTACAAAACCAATAAATCATTTCATTCATCGAAACCACTCAAGGCAAATTTCTGTGAGCAAGAAACTCTATTACCTTTTTATACTCATCTTTTGTTTGGCAACACCCCTCAGTGCAAATGAGTTGGCTGTCAAACAACTGCTGGCCAATGGTGAGTGCCGGCAATGTGATCTCTCTGGTGCAGATCTGAGGATGAGCGCTCTGTCAGGCTCTGATCTGAGCGGGGCAATTCTGGATAATGCGATTCTCTACGGAAGTGACCTCAGTGATGCCAATCTTCAAGGGGCCAGCCTGCGTGGGACGAGCTTCGCGAGAACAGACCTCTCTGGAGCAAACCTACAGGGTGTGGTGATTAAACGGGGCCGCTTCAGCCGGGCCGATTTGAGCGGAGCCAATCTGCAGAACAGTGATCTGGAGGAGGCGAATTTCATCGGCACCAATCTCTCAGGGGCCAATCTGACTGGTGCGAATCTTAAATCCTCCATCTTCACAGAGAGTCGTCTGGTGGCGACCGACCTGTCCAATGCCCAACTGGATGGCGCTGATCTTCGAGGGGTCGACCTGAGTCAGGTCAGTTCCCTGAGCCAGGCCAGTTTCAAACGGACAAACCTGCGTAACAGCAATCTTTCCGGACTGGACCTGAGTCATATGGATTTCACTCAGGCCAGGTTGCTCAACGCCAATCTATCCAACACCCTTCTGGTATCCAGCCTGTTAATCGAAACAGAGTTGAAAAAGGCCCGTATGGGCGGTGCCGACCTGCGTCAGGCCACCCTGAAAAGGTCACAGATGCACGGTGTAAACCTGAAAGGAGCTCAGTTTCAGGGTGCTCAACTGGATGGGGTTGTGGTCAGTGGTAACCTGATCGATGTCGATTTTTCCGAGGCCAGTATCGTAAGAGCCAATATGAATGGCGCCAATCTGAAGGGAGCCCTGTTCCACCAGGCAAAACTTGAATTTACCGATTTTGGCTCTGCCAATCTGTATGGTGCGGATTTCAGTCGGGCAGTGTTACACCGATGCAATTTTCGCAAGGCAAATCTACTTGAAGCAAAATTCGAAGGTGTGGATTTGACTGGCAATATCATGGATGGGGCACGAGGCGTAGAGTCGAATTCAAAGCAAGCCAAGTGAAGGCTGAACAACTAACACAGAAACTGGAAAGCCTGGCCAATCCGGAGATCGCTGCCAAGTCCCAACGTTTTTTCAAAACCGGCAAGGGTGATTATGGGGAGGGGGATCGCTTCCTGGGAATCCGCGTCCCCATTCTCCGGCAGCAGGCCAGGGGTTTTCAACAAATGTCTCTGACACAGGTTTTGCGTTGCCTGAAGTCCGCCTATCATGAAGAACGTTTGTGCGCCTTGTTGATTCTGGTCAGAAAGTTTGAGTCTGGCGATGAGACGCTGCGTGAACGTGTCTTTAGACACTACCTTGATAATACCCGTTACATCAACAACTGGGATTTGGTGGACAGTTCTGCCTATCAAATTGTCGGTGCCTATCTTTTGACCCGGGAGCGGGCAATACTCTATGAGCTGGCAAGGTCCGACTCTCTCTGGGAGCGACGGATTGCGATGATCGCCACCTACCGGTTCATAAAAAACCAGCAGTATGACGATGCACTGGCAATTGCAGAACTTTTAATGCTGGACCAGCAGGATTTAATTCATAAAGCCGTCGGCTGGATGATCAGGGAAGTGGGCAATCGTGATCGAAACCGGGCACAACAGTTTCTGAAACCAACCTATCAGGCAATGCCCAGGACAATGTTGCGATATGCGATTGAGAAGTTTCCAGAGCCGCTTAGGCAGATCTATTTAAAAGGCGAGATATAAGGGATCCGGATCAGTCCAGCGGAAGGACAGGGAACCTCTTAACAATCTGAGGTTCCCTGTGAGTGGTCAGGTAAACATGTCAGCAGCGATATTCTTGAACCAGCTGCGGGCAAATTTGGCCTCGATGGCCCGGGTTGCGGCACTGGCATTCATCGGCGAAAGGCCACCGGCGCCTTTCACACCAACGATCTTGCCATCAACAAGTTGATAGACCGCCGCCACAGAGATACCCCATTCTGGTGAGATAATGCTGTAACAGGTGTTGACGTAGGAGGGTTCACCAGGCTCCTGGCCGTTCAGTGCTGCAACGATTGCAGCAGCACAGACCTTACCCTGTGAGTTGGCTGCATACCCCGATTTGGGCATTTTGCCGGCAATACAGGCGTCGCCGATGACATGAATGTCCTTATGCAGTTTGGACTCAAAGGTCTTCTGATTTACCGGGCACCAGCCCGAGTCATCCGCCAGTCCGGCGACCTGTGCAATCTTACCCGCTTTCTGAGCCGGTATCAGATTCACAACATCCCCTTTATACTCTTCCACTTCACCGACCAGGGTACGGCTGTTTGGATCGATCGCTTCGATGATGCCGCCACCGGCGCCGGATACCCACTCAACCATGTCGCCGTAGAACTTCTTATAGCCCTGCATGAACAGACCCTGTTTGGAAAACTTATCCTTGGCGTCAAGGATAATGACCTTCGACTTGGGCTTATGCATTTTGAAATAGTGCGCGATTTGCGCCGCACGCTCATACGGCCCAGGAGGACAACGAAACGGATTGGGTGGCGCAGCGATATAACAGACACCGCCATCCTTCATGGCTTCAAGCTGTTTTCTCAGGGTTACGGTTTGCGGCCCCGCTTTCCAGGCATGGGGAATCTTCTCCGCTACCTGGGCATCGTAACCATCAATTTTTTCGTAACGGAAATCGACACCAGGGGAGACGACCAGTTTGTCGTAGTCATACTGTTTGCCGCTTTTACCTTTGACTGTATGTTTATCAGGATCGATCGCCACGATCTCATCCTGAACCACATTGATGCCTCTCTTATCACTCAGTGTGTCATAACCGAAAGTGAGACTGTCAATGGTCCTGTCACCGCCCAGCACCTCATTACTCAGAGGGCAGGAGACATAGTTTTTATTTTTTTCGATCAAGGTGACATCGATATCGGCATCAGCCAGTTTGATATATTTTGCCGCGATGGCGCCACCATAACCTCCGCCGATGACAATTACCCGGCCTTTACCGCCGCCGGATGCACGTTTGGGTGTATTTGCAGTACAGGCATTGATTGAAGCCAGTGCGCCTAATGCGGTACAGGCGCCGGCAGCTTTAACAAATTTACGTCGCGTGAACATAGCCATTAATTATTCTCCCCCAAATTACTTTTCACTGGCATAAAATTCCGCCATGGCCTTTAACTCTTCATTGGAGAGTTTCATGACGCGTTTGCCCATTTTTCGGGGCTGACAACGTTTCCCTTTGCTATGACACCATTCCAGGTAGTGCATGGTATATTCCGGCCACTGTCCGGCCAGTCGGGGGGCATCATCCTCTTGCACTCTGCCGTTGTCTTCATGGCAGGTTTTACACTGCTTGTCATGTATCTTTTTACCGATAGCCACCATTTTGGAATCGGTTTTAACCGGGCTGGAGATCCACTCCTGATCCGCCATGAAAGAGGCGATTGCTTTCAGCTCCGCGTCGCTGTAACCCTTGGCGATCCGTCCCATGATGGTGGAGTCCCGTTCGCCGGTTTTATATTCCAGCAAAATCAATTGTAGGAACTCTTTTTCCATACCACCGATAATCGGCATTAAGTCACCGGCGCTGGCACCCAGAGTGCCATGACAACCGGCGCAAGTGTTGGCAAGCATGCTGGGTGAGCGAACCCCTTCCGCAGTCAGGCTGCCCGAGAAAATCACCGCGGCTGTCAATGCGAGTAGCCGTGCTTTTCTGTTTTTCATGAAAATCTCCTCTGGTGAAATCTGAATCAGTGCATCGAGTTCGAGTTGTTGGATGAGCGTTGATTCAGCCACGTAACAACTTTGTCAATTTCTTGTTTTTTGGATGGATCCAGCTGTTGTGCCTGTTTCAAGGCCTCTCTTGCCAGCTGATATCTTCCAAGGTGCAGATAGGCGACAGCCAGGCCGATGAAGGCTTCTGAATTGGATTGATCCAGCATAATCGCCTGTTGAAAGTTCTCGATGCCTGAGGAGTAAGACTGCTGTAACAGTTGTACTCCACCAAGTCGAGTATAGGCCAGAGAGGAGGAGGGTGCTTCCTTGATTGCCTCTTCCAGAAGTGATTGAGCGGCTTTCAGGTCACCAGCTTCTGTTTGATGGAAGGCTTGTTCAATCAGGGTCTGTTGTTCGCTGTTGGCCGTGATTGAGAAAGAGAGGCTGCAACCGAGTAAAGCAACAACCAGGTATCTTGAGTATCGCAGCATTGAATACCTCATTGGAAAAATACGGTAGCGGAAGATTGTGAGAAATGAAAAACCCCCTTCAGGATCACCTGAAGGGGGTGAGGGGGTTTACTTCAGCGCGCCTTTACCGTAGCGCTCTTCAAAACCCTTACGTACCTTGTCGATGGACTCCTTGCTCATACCTTCAAAGTACCAGGTGTGACCGTCGATAGGTTTGAAGTACTTGTCGAGCATGGCCTCAGCAAACTTGGTGTTGCCGTCCTTCTTCATAGACACTTCTTTCAGCTCGGGTATCCATTTCATGTAGGTGTGCTTGGCTACATCATAGATACCGTGCCACCAGGTATAGTCAGGACCACTCATGGACGCACCGTGACGAGCGCGGCGGCCTTCATGATGCCAGATTTCCCACCAGGTCCATTCGATCTTGTCGTCAAACGGGGCCTTGGTGATATAGCCGTTCTTCTTCAGCTCACCCATGACAGCAGCGATAGGTTTGGCGAATTTCTCATTGTAGAGCTCGACCACGTTATCGAACTGGTTGTAGTGACCATTGATAACACTGTCGCTGTGACAGGCTTTACAGACTTCCTGCATCTTCTTACGACGTTCCTGCCAAGTCACGACCTCGACTACGGTAGAACCCTTGGCCTTGTCACCGACCTTGGGGATTTTCTTACCCTCTTTGACGTCGAACTCATTACCGTTCTCCAGACGAATCAGGTTGATCTTCTGAGAGATTGGTGGACGCAGGGTCCAGGAGATACGATCACCTACGTTATGGGTCTTGCCCTCTTTGCCGCCGGCGCTCATGTGGCAGGTGGCACAGGTCGGTGCGGCTGAATAGTCGACACCGGCGACCCACTTATCGGACTCCATGTTCATCTCATCGACTTTCGCGCGATAGATGATGCCGTGCTTGGACTCGTTGTAGACCTCAATCTGAGGATGGTCGGGACCGACATGACACTTACCGCAGGTATCCGGTGTACGGGCCTGGGCTTTGGAGAAACGGTGACGACCGTGACAGGCAGTACAGGAACCGGCGGAACCATCAGGGTTGATTCGGCCGATACCGGTGTTGGGCCATGTGGTCGGCAGGGGTCTGCCATCTTCACCGATCTCGATCTTGGAGCCGTGGCACTGGCGGCAACCTGCATTGACTGCTGCAGGGCCGCCGACTACTTCACCAAGGAGGTTATCGAGGGATGCGAGGATTTGACCGCCTTTAGAGTGATGGGAGCCATCCATCTCTTCGAATTCTACCGAGTGGCATTTCGAGCAGTCTTTAGGGGTTACAATAATTGAAATTAGCTGACCTTCATGTTCAAAGCCATCAACATCGTCAGCTTTGGCTTCATGACAGTCAAGGCAGTTTACACCACTTTGACCGTGTTGACTGTTGTTCCACTCCATGGTCAGTCCTGGATCCTCCTGCCAGTGACACTCCACACACTCATGTCCTTTTGGGTTGCCCCAATCTTTACCAATTTCACCAGACGGTCTTGCGGCATCTGCTGTTGTGACTTGCAGCATCAGAGCTAGTCCCGCAGCAACACTCCCCAGTATCGCGGTGAACCGACCATTACCGAAGCGTTTCATAGCTCCCTCCTGTGATGGGTTGAACAAACAGTTGAAGTGCTCCAATAGACGGCCGCGTCAATAATCCAATAGCATTAAAGACGTCAGGTTATCGAATATGGAACCCCTTGTTTTTGTTAATTAGTAAGCGTTTATTAAGACAAGGATGGATACGACTTCCTCCCAACCCCAAATTTTTATTGTATGGGGACTGCATGGTTTCACTACATTGAGGCCAGTAAAACCCTTTTCTTATTATTGCTTACTGTAGACTATCAAAACGGTTCGTATAGGGGGGCGCCTTGATTTAAATCAAAAGTGTCAGCGCCGGGCGATCATAGATCATTGAGGAATTTTAAAAGTTGTTCTAAATGCCGTGAAAGATATGCAAAAAGTAACTAACTTTACGAATCTTACAAATTAAAATTATGTTTATTTAAACCAGAAAATCAGCAAATTTCTTAAGCTGATTTTAAGAGTGAAAATTGTATTGCCCAGAACGAAATAAACATAATTACCCATCTTTAAATAGTCATTATACCTATAAGTAGGTATTTGCAGTTTTGTTTATATTATTAATATCTGGATGGTTTGTTTATCCCGCTTTAGTTCAATTGATCATACCAGTTTTGGAATCCTCCGATTACCACCGATAGAGTACTGATTATTACTCAACTGAAAAAGCTGGCTGACCCACTGCTTGAAGCTGCAAGCCACATACAGTGATGTTTTGATATCGCTTTATCTGAATCTGCTGCTATTGATAGGGCAAGGTATATTTCCACAAGTACTTTGCTCGGTGAAGTTAACTCAAACTGTTGTTTCGGCTTTGATTCAGAAAGATCGCTGTTGCGTTGAGTCGAGCCTGTCGCTTTTGTACACCACAGCTAACTTTCGTTTGAGATGTTATAAAACTTTGAACAGATATATCCTGGCCATAAAAGCGAAGCTGAGGGCGCGACTCGGTCGCAGCCTCAGCTCGCTTTACCGTTTTCGGGTTAATAAATGGTTATGCCTGCTTTGAGCTGCTCATCTGTTTTTGAATGTTCGGGGGAACCGCCTCGTAATGGCTGAACTCAATGCTATAGCTGCCTTCGCCACCGGTCATGGCTTTAAGCTGGGTGGAGTAGCCTTCAAGTTCCGCCAGCGGTGCCTGCCCCTTGATTACCAGGGTGTTGTTGCGCCCAGTCTCCGTGCCACTGATCTGGCCTCTGCGTCCAGCCAAATCACCGGTCAGGTCACCCATGAAACTGTCAGAGGTGGTAATCGAGATATTCACAATGGGTTCAAGGATAACCGGCCCAGCTTTCTCAACGGCTTCTAGAAAGGCCTTTTTACCAGCAGTAACGAAGGCGATCTCCTTGGAGTCGACAGAGTGAAATTTACCATCGTAAATCGTAACTCTTATGTCCTGCATGGTGAAGCCACTGATCGCTCCCTCTTCCATGGCACTTCTGACCCCTTTTTCGACCGCCGGAATAAATTGACCGGGAATCGCTCCGCCAACCACTGCGTTGACATACTCAAAGCCTGAACCTCTCTCCAATGGCTCTATTCGCAGAAACACTTCACCGAACTGTCCTGCGCCACCGGTCTGTTTCTTGTGCCGATAGTGACCCTCTGCCTTGCGGGTAATGGTCTCCCGGTAGGCGATGCTGGGTGGATGGGTCTCGACTTCCACACTGTATTTCTTTTTGATCTGCTGCAGAAGTACATCGAGATGCAGCTCGCCCAGACCGCGCATGACCGTCTCATTGAGGCTGACATTGTGCTCAACATGGAAACAGGGGTCTTCATCTTCCAGCTTATGCAGAGCATCACTCAATTTTTGCTCATCACCGCGCTTGGTGGTGTTGATCGCCAGGCCAAACAGCGGTAAAGGGCACTCAATCGAGCGGAGATGGTGGTGGTCTTCATCGTGAGAGTCATGTATCACCGCATCGAAATGAATGTCGTCAATTCGCGCTACGGCGCAGATGTCGCCGGGTACACCCTGTTTCATCTCCTCCTGATCTTTCCCTTGCAGACGGTAGAGGTGATTGACCTTGAACGGTTTTCTGGCATCGCCGATATAGAGTTGGGAATTGACTTCGAGCTTGCCCTGATGGATTCGGAAGATACCCAGTTTGCCCCGGTAGGGATCATTGATTACTTTGAATACATGGCCTATGACATGCTTACTCTCATTGGGAGAGACGTCAACAGGCTGCATGTCAGCCCCTTCACCCTTCATGAATGGGGGTGGATTGCCTTCTGTTGGATCGGGCATCAGTTTGACGAACAGATTGAGCAGCTCATCGATACCGGCGCCGTTCTCTGCCGAAGTAAAACAGACCGGGATCAGATGGCCTTCACGCAGCGCCTTCTCGAATGGATCGTGTAACTGTTCGGGTTCAATCGCCTGTCCCTGTTCCAGGTAGAGCTCCATCAGCTCTTCATCCACTTCGACGACCTGGTCCACCAGGTTGTCATGTGCCTGACTGACCGAAGAGATATCGGTGGTATCGCCACCCGGTTGAAAGAAGCAGTCGATCACCTTTTTTCCGTTTTCAGCGGGCAGATTGATCGGCAGACACTCTTTACCAAAGGTCTCCTTCAGATTCTCCAGCAGTGCATCATGGTCAACTTCTTCTGAATCGATCTTGTTGATGATGATAAACCGGCACAGGTTGCGTCGTTTTGCGGCATCCATCATGCGGATGGTAACCGGTTCGATACCGGTCGTAGCATTGATTACCACCATCGCCGATTCCACGGCAGGCAGGATGCTGATACCCCGACCCAGAAAATCCGCATATCCGGGGGTGTCGATGATATTGACCTGTTTGTTCTCGTGGCTCAGATGGGTGATGGCGATATCCAGGGAGTGTTGCAGCTCTTTCTCCAGATCATCGCTGTCACAGACGGTGTCGCCTCGTTCAATTGTCCCTTTTGTCTTGATCATGCCCGATCGGTGCAGCAGGCTCTCGATCAAACTCGTTTTACCTGAGCCGGCATGTCCGACCAGTGCGATATTGTGGATATCATGGGTAGAGTAATTGGCCATCGGGACTCCTATCATCAGCAGAACATGCCGGGTTTTGTAGCCATCAGAGGCGTCGGCTAAGTGTTATTGATTATGTTTGTTGCCAGTATATCAATCAACTATCTGAAGTTGTTGAGCTCAGGCAGTAGATTGGCATAAATCAGCCTGATTTTTCAAAAAAAATCATGATGCTGGTCAGCTTCATACCGGCCAGCAGGCGATTTACACTCTGTGCAGGGTGTGGGATCGGGCAGAATGGGTTCTGTTCCGGCAAAGGCTGCGTCAAATCGAGCCTTTGCCAGTGAGGGGAATCAGGGGTGTACCGAATTGATCACGACTTGAACTGTCTCTGCTGATCCAGGCGCTACCGGCTGAATCTCACCTTCCAGGTCTCCAGCCTGAGCGGTGGGACTGCCAGACATGGATATCCTGGCACCGACCACCACTTCATTGAAGCCGGAGAGCTTCATCTGCGGCATCATTGCCATGCTGTCATCCAGACTGATTGAAATCGGCAGATCACTGACCTTTTTTCTGACTGCAGCCAGTGGCATAGGGGGGCCGCTGACCGCCTTGGCATAGATGAATACCAGATCATTCGGTTTGGTCTTGGCCTGCAGTTCAGGGGACAGGGATACGGCGACCTTGATCGCCTCGTTGGCCGCTGCAGCAGCTGGCTGTGGTTTGGCTTTGGGTTTCTGTTTCTTCACAATGCTCGGCAGCTCTGTCTCTTCCGCAGGAAGACCCAGCTGATTGCGCGCATCATCGATTGCGTTATTCACCGATTCAAGTTCGGCGCTCTGTGGTGTGAGGCTGGTGCGAAGCGCATCCCAACGCAGGATTGCCGATTTGAAATCGTTGGATTGATAAGCCTGGATACCAGCCAACCAGAGCACGTTCGGGTTTTCCGGTTCCAGTTGGTACGCCTTTTCGATCATTGGTGCAGCACGACCGGTAAAATCGTTGCCGGTTGTTGCGGCAATGGCTTCCGCATAGGCCAGCAGCAGATCCACGCGCTGGTCATTCATCTCCATTGCACGCTGGTAGGCGTTGATTGCCGCTGAGTGGTCATTGAGGGCCATATAGCTGCGGCCGAGCATGACCCAGCCGTCCTGATTATCCGGATTCTCTTGCAGTTTTTCCGCCAGTCTTCTGACCAGCTCATCCATTGGCGGAAGGTTTTCCATACCACCGGAGGGTGCCTGGGCAGTCTGCTGGGTTGTGCCAGCTGCCGGCTGTTGAGCCAGATGGTTGATGATCTCAGGGGTGCCCAGCTGGTCGTAGAGTAGCCAGGCGGCAAGCGGAACCAACAGAGCGGTGCCTGCCATGATGCGTCCTGATCGGCTCGCCAGATTGCTGGAATCCGAAGTTGATGTGGAGACATCGGTCAATAGGGACTTCTCCAGGTCCTTGCGGGCCGCATCATAGCGGTTCTGGTCCAGGTTGCCCGCTTCAAGATCGTTGTCCAACTCCTCAAGCTGCTGTTTGAAGACAGCCAGGTTGAGTTCGTCAGAGGTGATTTTATCGGTTACCTCTTTTCTTAATAACGGCAGGCCAACAAAAGCCATTGCCAGGACGGTCAGCCCGGCAATAATCATCCAGAATAGGGTCATTGATTCGTGTCTCTTTGTTCGTTCGACTGATTCAGCAGTTTTTCGAGTCGTTGTTGTTCTGCCTCACTCAGTTCTGTTTCTCTGCTCTGGTTTTTGCGCTTGATGATCCGAAACAGAACCACACCACCAATCAGAAAAAAGATTAACGGGCCGAACCAGATGGGGTAGGTGCTTGGCTTGACAGGCGGACTGTAGAGGACGAAGTCACCATAGCGGGCTACCATGAAATCGATGATCTCCCCCTTGCTTTGACCACCCTTCATCATGTCGTAGATTTCATTTCTCAGGTCAATCGCCAGTTCTGCATTGGACCCCGCCAGTGACTCGTTCTGACAGACCAGGCAGCGCATCTCTTCAATGATTTCGCGAAAGTCCTCATCCTGTGCTGGATCCTCGAAGGTATATTCGGCGAGGGTTGCGGCTTGCAGGGCGGTCAGCCCCAGAAGGTAGATAAAACTGAACAGAAATAGACGCACGTTATGATCCTTTGGCTTTCAAATCATTGATCATGGGAAGCAGTGTATCGTTGAATACACCGAGGGTGAGCGGGCCCGCATGTTTGTAATGAATGATGCCATCGCCATCGACCAAAAAGGTTTCAGGGGCGCCATAGACCCCAAGATCGATGGCTGTGCGTCCCTTCTGATCGAAAATGTTGACCGTGTAGGGATCACCCAGTTGTTGTAACCAGGCTTGTGCCTTGACCCGTTCATCTTTCCAGTTCAGCCCCACGATCTCCACTTTACCTGAACGGGCTAGGTGAACCAGGGTATCGTGCTCTGCACGACAGGAGACACACCAGGTTGCCCAGACATTCAACAGGTAGATCTTACCCTTGAGGTTCTGATCATTGATCATGGTTTGGGCGCTTTCCACCGAGGGCAGGGAGAACTCCGGTATCGATTTGCCGATCAAAGGGGAGGGAATCTCCCTGGGGTTCATGCCCAGCCCTTTATAGAGGAAAACGGCAATTATCCCGAATACGATCAACGGCACGGAATAACGCAAATAGCGGTTCATTACAGAATTAACTCCCTGAAGTAGCCGCCGCTGCAGCAGCGTTGTTTACCATCTCTGGCGAGCGTACTTTGGCGGTTCGGTAGCGTCGGTCGGTGACAGCCAGAATGCCGCCCAGTCCCATCAGTACACCACCCAGCCAGATCCATCGTACATAGGGTTTGTAGTAGAGACGCAGGCTCCAGTCGCCACCACCCAGAGGCTCACCCAGTGAGACATAAAGGTCGCGGGTGAAGCCCCAGTCGATGGAGGCTTCCGTCATCGGGCGTGTCTGTACGAAATAGGTCCGCTTTTCCGGTTCCAGGGTGATGAACGGTTCACCGTCCCGGGAGACCTGGAAACTGCCTTGATGAGCATTGTAGTTCGGGCCAGGCACCCGTTTTACACCATCGAATCTGAATTCATAGCCGGCAATTTCACTGACATCCCCGGGACTCATACGGACATCGTTTTCCTGCCCGAAATTGGATACCATGGTGACGCCGACAATGAACATGGCGACACCCAGATGGGCTGTTATCATGCCATAGTAGCTTCGACCGCCGGTTTTGAAATCCTGCCAGAAACCATTGAAGCCCTTCTTGTTTTTCAGTCGATCCCTGACGTTGACGAGGTGAGATGCGGTCACCCAGAGGGCCAATCCCATCCCCAGACCCACCAGCCAGTTACCGCCTGAGAACATGGGCAGCAGACTGATCAGGCCAAACGCCACACTGACGACAAACGCCACCTTCAGCTGCTTGATCAGCAGAGAGGGTTCGGCATGTTTCCATCGGGATAGGGAGCCGATGCCCATCAGCAGTGCCAGGAAGGGGGTGGTCAGCAGAAACATCTTGTTGAACCAGGGGAAACCCACCGAGATCTTGCCCAGTTCCAAAGCATCGTAAATCAGCGGTGCCAGGGTACCCAGAAGTACCAGGGCGGCAAACACCGAAAGCAGCAGATTGTTACCGAGCAGAAAGGTTTCACGGGAGATCAGATCAAATCTTCCGCCACTGGATATGTAGGGTGCACGCCAGGTATAGAGCAACAGCGAGCCGCCGATCACGATCAACAGGAAGATCAGGATAAACACACCACGGGCCGGATCCGAGGCGAATGAGTGTACTGAGGTGAGCACCCCGGAACGTACCAGAAAGGTGCCGAGCAGGCTGAGGGAGAAGGCTGAGATCGCCAACAGTACTGTCCAGCTTTTGAAGGCGCCCCGTTTTTCAGTCACAGCCAAAGAGTGGATCAATGCCGTACCGACCAGCCAGGGCATGAAGGAGGCATTTTCAACCGGATCCCAGAACCACCAGCCACCCCAGCCCAGTTCATAGTAGGCCCACCAGCTGCCGAGTACGATACCGAGGGTTAGAAACACCCAGGCGATGGTCGTCCAGGGACGTGACCAGCGGGCCCAGGAGGCATCCAGTCGTCCCCCCAGCAGTGCGGCAATGGCGAAGGCAAAGGCGACGGAAAAGCCCACGTATCCCATGTAGAGCATGGGGGGGTGGATCGCTAGACCCGGATCCTGCAGCATAGGATTGAGTTCACCGCCCTCCGCAGGTACAGGGAAGGTTCTGTCGAACGGATTGGAGGTCAGCAACATGAAGAGCATGAAGCCGATGCTCACCATGCCCATCACCGAGAGAACCCGGGAGACCATCTCCAGTGGCAGATTGCGACTGAAAGCGGCAATCGCCACACTCCAGGCGGCGAGCAGAAAAGCCCACAGCAGCAGGGATCCTTCATGAGCTCCCCACACAGCGGATATCTTGTAGATGTCCGGTAACTTGGTGTTGCCGTGCTGAGCCACATAGATGACGGAAAAGTCGTTGCTGAGGAAGGCATTGGTCAGAATCAGCAGCGAAATGGTAAGAAAGACGAACTGACCCCAGGCCAGGCTCCGGGAAGCGGCCATCCAGGCGTTATTCCGGGTATAGGAGCCGATCAATGGCACGATCGCCTGGGTAACCGCCAGGCAGAGTGCGAGAATTAAGGCGAAGTGACCGAGTTCAGGGATCATTGTATGCTGGCCTGAGGCTGAGGATTGGCGACCGCCTCGTCATGGGCGGTTTTCAGAGATTCGGCGACCTCCGGAGGCATATAGTTCTCATCATGTTTGGCCAGTACTTCGCTGGCGATGAAGATGCCCTGCTGATTGAGTTGGCCCATAGCGACGATACCCTGACCTTCACGAAACAGGTCGGGAAGAATACCGGTATATTCAACGGTTACTGCCTCGGCATTATCAGTCACTGAGAATGCGGTGGTCAGGCCATCGGGTTTGCGCTTGACACTGTCTGTCTGTACCAGGCCGCCAATGCGGAACGGATGTGCCTCGGGCGCCTTGCCTTCCACTACTTCAGAGGGTGAAAAGAAGAACATCAGGTTCTCATCGAAGGCATTCAGTGCCAGCCAGGTGGCAACACCAATACCGGCTATCATAAGGCCGATCAGGGTGAGTCTTTTCTTACGTATGGGATTCATTTTGTACTTTCCTGGCCCGACGTATTTTACGGGCGATATCAGTTAAGGCGCGCTTACGTTGACGTAGAGGTGCCACCACGTTGGCAACCAATACGATGAACGCCAGGATAAAAGAGGGCCAGACATAGACTGCGTAGCCACCCATTGCGAAAAACTCGCTCATTTCGCCTCCTGTTCAACCATTTCCTGAACCCAGCGACTGTTCCTTTCCCGTTCAACAATTTCTGCGCGCGCGCGCATTAAGACCACAGCGCCGTAGTAAAGTTTAAACGAGATTGCCATGGTCAGCAGTGGGATCAACATGCTGATATCCATGGAGGGTTTATCGAATTTCGTCACCGATGCGGGCTGATGCAGGGTGTTCCACCACTCCACCGAATAGTGAATGATCGGTATGTTGACCACCCCGACCAAAGCGAGGATTGAGACGGCCCGGGCAGCGACCCGCTTGTCCTCGATGGCGCTGTGCAGGGCGATGATGCCGAGATAGAGAAACAGCAGGATCAATTCCGAGGTCAAGCGTGCATCCCAGACCCACCAGGTACCCCACATGGGTTTACCCCAGAGCGAGCCGGTGGCCAGGGCGAGGAAGGTGAAAGACGCCCCCACGGTGGCACTGCTGATGACCACGATTTCGGTCATTTTTATTCGCCAGACCAGGCTGATCAGCCCGGAAACCGCCATCACCACATAGATGAACATGGACATCCAGGCCGAGGGCACGTGGATGTACATGATGCGGTAGCTCTCTCCCTGCTGATAATCGGGCGGAGCCACGAACAGGCCGTAGTAGAGGCCGAACACCAGGGTGATCAGAAAACTGACCATGAACCAGGGCACCAGTTTGCCCGCTACATTGTAGAAATAGCGAGGCGAACCCATTTGATGAAAGAAACGTATGATCATATTAACTCAGACTGATTCTCAATGAGGCGGCAGTGGCCATGGGCGCCAGCACCAGGGAGCCGACCAGCATCGCGCCCAGGATGGAGATCTGTGCAGTGGTCGGTATACCGATTATGGCTGTTTTGACAGCATCTGTACCAAATATCAATACAGGAACATAGAGGGGCAGCACAAGCAGGGAGAGGATCACGCCACCCCGTCTCAATCCGACTGTCAGCGCCACACCAACCGAACCGATCAGACTCAGCACCGGAGTGCCCAGGATCAGGGTCAGCATCAGGGTGGGGATTGCGCTGCCGGGGATGTTCAATAGCACGGCCAGCAGGGGTGCCACGATAAACAGTGGCAGGCCGGTTACCAGCCAGTGCGCGAGGATCTTTGCCAGTACCAGGACCGAGACCGGATGGGCGCTGAGCATGAACTGTTCCAGCGAGCCATCATCGAAATCGGAACGAAACATACTATCCAGTGACAGGAGTGAGGCGAGCAGGGCGGCGACCCATACCACCCCGGGACCGACTGCCTCGATCAGCTTGGGATCATTGCCGATACCCAGAGGAAACATGGCTGTCACCAGGACGAAGAAGAGCATCGGATTGACCAGTTCCGAGCGTCTCCGATAGGCGAGCACCAGATCCCTTTTCAGGAGCAGGCTGAAGGCGCTTGTCAGGGAGAGGGTACTCATCGTTCGGAAAGATTGATGCGTACCAGCTCGATCTCATCCTTAAAACCGATACGGTGGTGGGTAGTCATAGCCGCCATGCCGCCCTTGTTGAGATGTCCCTCGAAAAGTCGCTCCATATGTTCTATACCCTTACGGTCAAGTGATGTGAAAGGCTCATCGAGTATCCACAGTTTTGCATCCGTGACCAGCAGACGGGCAATCGCGAGTCGACGCTGCTGACCCGCTGAAAGATTTCGGGTCGGTACATCTTCAAACCCGTAGAGTCCGACCTGATCCAATGCCTCCTCCAGATCGATATCCTGGCGGGCCTTGCCCAGGCCTTTGGCGATTCGCAGATTCTCCAAAGGTGTCAGATCCAGTTTCGAGCCATCCTTATGGCCCAGATAGGCAATGTGCTCATGGAATTCAGGCCCCAACTGAAAAATATCCTCACCCTGCCAGAGCAGGTCTCCGGCTTCGGGCAGGCGAATACCGCACAGAATTCGCAACAGGGAGGTTTTACCACTGCCGTTTCTACCCTCCAGGACCAGTGCCTGTCCCGGGTTGATGGTGAAATCGAGACCTTCGAACAGCATACGGTCATCCCGGATACAGGCCAGGGATTTGGCTTCAAAGGTCGCAACAGAGTGGCTTGAAGATGCGGTTGTCACAGATTCAGTCGTTTTATCGTTATCGTAATCTTTACAGCCCACCAACCATACCTGAATTTACTCAGGAGTCTCAACAAAAAAAGCTCTTAACCTCTTGCTTTGCCGTTTTGTTGATGGGCATGGGTTAATATTCCCAAATAGTGACCAGTGCAGACAAGTGTTTGTTCAATTTCGATCTGTTATGAAGACAGAAACCTGAAACAGATCACGCTACGGTTCTTCCGTAATGGCTTACTGAAAAAGGTGTTTTGTGCGGATTTCGGTATCTCTGGATACCGGAAAGGGGAGTGGAAACAGTTTTTCTGTGAATACCCGAATTGCACTCAAGAGGCTTGAGGCTTTTTGATAATCACCTGTTCCTGTTCGAAACTCTGAAGATTGGGGGTTCTGTCAGCAATGTTGGATGTTTGCCAAAACAGGGTCATACAGAATGCGATGGCCAACATGAATAGGTATTTCACCGGATATACCCCCGGAACTCTTATTTGGTGGTGAAATTATAAAGCCTAAATACAAGGCGGATATTTTTTATGGGGGCAAATATATAGTAATTACCCTGATTCCGCTAGTGTGGGAACCTACTGATTTTTGATCTAGATCACCAAAATCGTCTGTTTAATTAAATTTTTGGCTGTATTAGGATTTGATTATCGTCGATCTTGACGGGATATGTGCCAATTGGTTCGTCTGCGGGCTCTTCCAGAGGTCTTCCTGTTTTCAGGCAAAAGCGGCTGCCATGAAGTGAGCATTTGATGTTGTGATCCTCAATGCAACCCAGGTAGAGGGATACGTCTTCATGGGTGCATTGGTCGTCAACTGCATAGATCTGGCCGTCAACATTCACGATCAGGTATCGATGTTGTTCATAATCAAATCGCTTCATGCTGCCTGGCGGCAGTTCAGCTGTTTCGGCTGCCTTGATCCATCTCTCGGTCATCTGCACACTCCGGCTAGATCACGCGGGCCAATGCCTGGCCGGAATCCAGAACCTGCCGCACCTGGGATGCAGCCTGCTCCAGTGTTTCATGGCGTCCGCTATGCCAGAGCGTGATGGCGCAGCTGTAGAGCAGCGAATCATACGCCGGCCCCGGTTTTCCCCGTAGTGCATCAAGACCGGTCTCAGCGGCAAACTCCGCCGCCTTGCCGATATCGGTGATCCGGGCGACCTCATCGTCACTGCTCTTGATGGATGGATCATCCGGTAGCGGAACCGCACGGACACTCTGTTCAATCGACAGACTGGACGGTGAGATCTCGACCGGACTCTCCTGATTCAGATTGTCATAGCGATAAATCATCCCCTGCTGCCTCAGCGAGGGGATTACGCCACCCTCGGTACCTCTCACCAACAGGCAGCCCTCAAAGCCGGCAAAGCGAGCCAGTGAGGCGTATTTGGCTGGATAGGGCTTGTGTACATAGCCGGTGAGAAGATGGGTCTTTTGTTTTGCAGTGATCGGCTTGGCCAGCACTTCGACCGTGGTCAATACCTGGCGCTTAATGATACGTTGTCGCAGCCCGGTAAGGTCGTGTAAACCGGGGCAGAAGGTCTTCTGGTCCACATAGGCCCAGCCCAGATCTGGATTTTCGATGCGCCTTACGGCCTCATCCAGACCCATGTCCACATCGATACCGGCGGCCTGCAGGACGTGACGGTGGGTGATACCGAACTTCGGGCCAACCGCATCAAGTCCATGGCTGACACAGGGGAGTCCGCAGGCTGCGAGCACCACTGGAATCATCGGCGCTATCGGCAGGTTCCTGTTCATTCCGTCGTAGGGATCGGCCAGGGAGATCAGCTCGTCGATATCGGCTGCACGGCTCTCAGAGATATTCAGAATAGCCTCAAGCGTGCCTTTGTTTTCATCGTCCGTCTCCCGTTTCATGCGTAAGGCAATCAGAAAGATGGCAGTTTGCACGTCATCGATTTCACCACGCAGAATTGCCGACATCCCATCTCTGGCTTCATCCAGGGAGATGTCTTTACTCAATTCTGGGCCAGTGGCGATACGTTGGATAATGGAGTGCATCAATGCCGCTGATGTTTGGTTTGTCATCTGTACTACCTGGCAGACCGGAGAACTGCAGTTGGAAGATTAAGAGTCGAATTGGCGAGGAGTATAAAAAACTCAGTAAAATTGTCAAGAATAGCTTCCGTGACAACTGTAGGGGGATTAATGCGGCTGATGATGTAAACCGGTCGAAACTGTTTTACAGATTAGCCACTGGTAACCATAAGAATGTGAAAATCAGAGCACGCCAGAGCATTGCAGGGAGAACACCGCAAAGCTCTGGCCTGATAGTTGAAATCGCTGTTGGCGTTGCGGGGTGGCCGGTGCTGATGTAACGACTTCAGCGGTGAAGCACCGAAGTCAGTACATGGTCGTATTCAAAAAAGACGGAATAACTTGGATAGTCCCAACGGGTGATCGGTGGATCGCCAACCGGTGAATGTGCGGTACTGGGTTGACCGAAACGCTGACTGACCTGATCCATTGTCATACTGCGGGTTGGGCGTGAAATGCCTTCCTCACTGTTGATGGGGGCAGAATTGATAGAGTCTATCAGCAGAACTTCAGCCACAGCTGAATGGGATAGCAGGCAGGCACACAAAGTCATGGATAGGGCGGTTATGCGAAAACTCATCTGAGCAACTCCGAATTTGTCTCTTCATGAAGGAATATAGCACTCTTGTCTAACCATAGGAAAGCAGGAGTATTTATTTGCCGGGTCTATGTTCTGAAATAAAATCATGAAATAGTGGAAACTCTGATCCAGCTAACACTATTCAACCTCTTACCAGGTTGAGACCGCTCCAATGGCTGTTTTTTTTGTTAGCCTATGCGGTTTACACACGGTTTGTGTTTTAATGCCGAGCTATGTTTAAACCGATCGAATTGTATATCGGCCTGCGCTACACGCGCGCAAAGCGGCGAAATCACTTTATCTCCTTCATCTCCGTGATCTCGATGGTAGGGATCATGCTGGGGGTTGTCGCCCTGATCGTGGTGCTCTCGGTGATGAATGGATTCCATAAGGAGATCCGCGAACGGATACTCGGTATGGCTTCCCATGCAACCATCTCCGGGGTCAACGGGGAGCTTGCCGATTGGCGGAGTGTTGAATCCGAAGCGGCGAAGTTTCCCCATGTGGTCGGCAAGGCGCCCTATGTGGAGGGGCAGGGCATGTTGATCAGTGGACAGAAAGTAAGCGGGGTACTGCTGAGAGGTATCCTGCCGGAGCAGGAGGGCGAGGTATCGGATGTCATCACCTCCATAACCCATGGCACGATCGAGACCCTGCAGCCGGGCAGCTATGGCATCGTACTCGGCAGAGAGCTTGCCAATGTGCTGGGGGTTGGGGTCGGCGACCGGGTGACACTGGTCACCCCTCAGGTCAATGTGACACCCGCAGGCATCATGCCGCGTCTGAAACGTCTTACCGTCAGCGCCATTTTTCAGGTCGGAATGGGGGAGTATGACCGAGGTGTGGCGATTCTGCATATCAAGGATGCAGCAAAACTGATGCGACTGCAGGATGGGGTGACCGGCGTTCGACTGAAACTGGATGATCTCTATCTGGCGCCTCAGGTTTCACGTGAGCTGGCTATGAAGATGGGCGGTTACTATCGTATCAGTGACTGGACAATGCAGCATCGCAACTTCTTCTCGGCACTGCGCACTGAAAAACGCATGATGACCATCATTCTTTCGCTGATTGTTGCCGTGGCGGCCTTCAATATCGTTTCAACCATGGTGATGGTGGTTACCGACAAGCAGTCGGACATTGCCATCCTGCGTACCCTGGGAGCATCACCGGCTTCGATCATGGGAATCTTCATGGTTCAGGGGGCGACGATTGGAATCGTCGGTAACATATTCGGCATGTTGGGAGGGACCTTGCTCGCTCACAATGTGGAGGAGATCGTAAGCTGGATCGAAAAGGCTTTAAGTGTCGATTTTCTCGACCCGAGTATCTACTACATCACCAAACTGCCCTCAGATCCCCATACCAGCGACATACTGTTGATTGGGGGTATGGCTTTTCTGATCACACTGCTGGCGACCCTCTATCCTGCCTGGAAGGCCTCCCGTACCCAGCCTGCCGAGGCGTTGCGTTATGAGTAGTGAAGAGCGGGTACTCGAGGCGAATGACCTGGTTCGTACATTTACCCAGGGAGGACTTTATGTTGAGGTGTTGCAAGGCGTCAATCTGAAGCTCAACGCAGGCGAACGGGTCGCCATTGTCGGCTCATCCGGATCTGGAAAAAGTACCCTGCTGCACTGTTTGGGTGGACTGGACAAAGCGGACTCCGGCCGTGTCAGCATATGCGGTCAGGATCTGCTCAGTCTCAATGAACGGGAAAAGGGACTGTTGCGTAATCGGAACATGGGTTTTGTCTATCAGTTTCACCATCTGTTGCCGGAATTCACGGCGATGGAAAATGTGGCGATGCCACTGATGATCGGCGGGCACGGAGTAAATCATGCCCGGGATCGGGCAACCGAGATGCTGCAGCAGGTCGGTCTGGCGGAACGGATGCACCACAAACCCAATGAGCTGTCCGGGGGAGAGAGGCAAAGGGCTGCCTTGGCACGTGCCATGGTCCACCATCCGGCTTGTGTGTTGGCGGATGAGCCAACCGGCAATCTGGACAGAAAAACAGCGGATCAGGTCTATGAATTGATGCTGCAGCTCAATCAGGAACTCAATATCAGTTTCATCGTGGTGACCCACGATGCAGATCTAGCCCAACGCATGGACCGCACCCTGCATTTGATCGATGGCAGGTTGACAGAGGGGTAGCTCGGTTACACTTTCACCGTGTCCGGCTGATGCGATTATTCAGAGAGCTTGGCGGAGGTGCTGCTATGTCGGCGGTTCTTCCATTTTTCCACAGCGCGCCAGCGCCAGATCCATAGAATCAGGCTGTATCCCAGAACCGAAGAGATGGTGGCGCAAACCAATGAGCCCAGGATCAGTGGTATGAGGATCTCAGAGCCGACACTCTGCAGCCACTCAAGGCTGAACTGAAAGGGTTCCAGGGAGGCGGTTTCGCCGGTGATCATGATGCCGACTTGATAGGCAAAATAGAACATCGGTGGAATGGTGATCGGGTTGGTGATCCATACCAGGGCGACCGAGAGCGGCAGGTTGACCCGGAAAAAAATTGCGGCTGCAGCTGCGAGCACCATTTGAAAAGGCACTGGTACAAACGCCATGAACAGGCCTACCGCAAAAGCACCGGAGACCGAGTGTCTGTTGAGATGCCAGAGGTTGGCATCGTGCAGCAGATCACCGAACACCTTCATGTGCTTGTGGTTACACACATGGTCGCGGTGTGGCAACAGGCGCTTGATCAGTCGTTTTGGCATGTTTAAGGCGATTAAAAACAGTCTAATTGGTTATCGGCAAGTGCGATCGGAACTTGCGCTTCGGCATGCTACCCCATGCAATCCCGGTGGCAGCCGATCAGAAGCAGTTTCTTCCTTGAAAATCACTTGAGTTGTTACTCGTCCTGATAATAGTAAATCAATAGTAGTTGTCAGGACTATTGTTTTTTTACAATTCAGGTAGATTGGTAACCCATCACTCTATTTAAAGTGCCGGGTTAATAAGCATAGTCCACAAGTGCGCCGATATCCGATAAAGTGGACCCGGATCTCGACAAGGAGCAGTCGTGAACAGATTTCTGATCGGTTTTGTCATTGGTGTGGCACTTTTTCATCTGCTGGGTCAGCTGCCAGGATTGACATGGTTGTCCGTGGCTTTGACCTTCCCACTGCTCTGGCGGTTCAAACCTCTGCGTCCTTTGCTGGCCATTGCAGCAGGAGCCGGTTGGAGTCTGCTCAATGCCAGCCTGATTCTGCACCACCAGTTACCTCTGAAATTGGAGCGCAGTGACCTGATTCTCGAAGGTGTGGTGGATTCGCTGCCGGTCACACAGGGTCGACTATCCCGTTTTCAGATGCGGGTCACCTCGTTGCATGATGAAAATGACGAGTTGGTTGATATCTCCCGGGTTCAGATCAGCTGGTTTGGTGCAACAAAAGAGCTGAGTATTGGTGATGTGTGGCGCTTCAAGGTCAGGTTGATCCGCCCCAGAGGGGCACAGAATCCAGCTGGTTTCGATCATGAAAAATGGCTGTTCATGCAGCAGATCCAGGCCAAAGGCTATGTCAGGGATTGGGCCGGTAATAGCCAGCTTGATTCAGACCAATTTCCCACTCTGCTTGGTTTACTGCGACAAAATATCGCCAAAGCGATCGATAACGCGACCGACAAGCCTGGACCCGCTGCCCTTCTGAAGGCACTTGCTGTTGGTGATAAACGGGGTATGGATAGGCAGGCCTGGCAGACTTTCACCCATACCGGAACCAACCACCTGATTGCCATTTCCGGATTGCACATCGGCCTGGTTGCCGGCTGGTGTCTGTTCATCGGTAGCTGGTTGTGGCGTCGCAGTGCCAGACTCTGCCTGCGATTGCCCGCACTCAAAGCCGGTGCCGTGTTCGCCCTGCTGGGGGCGGCGGTCTATGCCGCATTGGCCGGTTTTACCTTGCCTACCCAGCGGGCGCTGATCATGCTGGTTGCTACCCTTGGGGCTCTGCTCCTGGGCTATCGTATTCAGTTCGGCCGAAGTCTGTTGATTGCGCTCTTTCTGGTGGTTCTGCTGGATCCTCTGGCAATTCTGAGCCGGGGGTTCTGGCTCTCATTCACTGCCGTGGCGGTTATACTGTGGAGTATCGGCGGCCGCCTTGCTCCCTGGCAAAACTGGCGTCAGGGCATACAGGTTCAACTCTCTGTCAGTCTGGGCCTGTTACCTCTGTTAATACTCTTTTTCAGTCAGATCTCCCTGATCTCGCCGTTGGTGAATCTCCTCATGGTGCCCTGGTTCAGTCTGGTAATTGTGCCGATGACTCTGATCGGTCTGCCGCTATTAGCGGTTCCAGCGCTTGCTGATCCCTGGTTCTCGCTGCTGCAAATGCTCTCCGCTGCAACCTTAATGCTGCTGGAGTGGTGTTCATTGCAGACGTTTGCCATGACTGATCTTGTTCAACAGGATCTGTTGCTGTTGTGGTTTCTTCTGGCAGGCTGCGTGATACTGCTGTTGCCAGCCGGGATGCCGGGTCGTGGATTGGGATTGCTGCTCTGTGCCCCGATATTATTTGCCTCGGCGGAACGCCCAGCCAAGGGTGAGATTTGGTTCACCTTACTGGATGTGGGTCAGGGGCTGGCTTGTGTGGTTGAGACCAGCAATCACCTGCTGCTCTATGATACCGGTCCAGGACAGGGGGATCGGACTGCAGCCGATTCCGTGATCATGCCATTTCTCAGATTCAGAGGGCATCGGAAGATCGATAAGTTGATTGTCAGCAATGGTGACCGTGATCATGCCGGTGGGGTTGAATCATTGACTCAATCGATCCCCATCAGCCAGCTCCTGGCAGGCGATCCGCAGATGATTCATGGGGTGGCTGAAGCTTGCCAGGCAGGGAGTGAATGGCATTGGGATGGGGTGCATTTCCAGATTCTCCATCCGGCTGCCAACACTGAATTCAACGATCGCAACAACCGCTCCTGTGTATTGAAGATCGAGAGTGAGAATTGGACGATACTGTTGCCGGGGGATATTGAACAGGCGGCGGAAGATGCCCTGCTCAGGGCCAATCCCCAACAGCTCCGATCGGATCTTGTTGTCGCTCCGCACCATGGTTCAAGCAGCTCTTCGACCGCTGAGTTTGTGACAGCGGTCGACCCACAGTGGGTGCTATTTTCAACTGGTTACAAAAACAGCTATGGTTTCCCTAAACCGGAGGTGGTTCAGCGATGGCAGGTACAAGGTGCAGGGCTGTTGAATACGGCGCAGAGCGGTGCCATTGAATTTCGTCTGGGGGTGGATGAGATGAAACCGCAACCACGTCTCTATCGCGAACTGAACCAGCGGTTTTGGCACCAGGGTGATGGGGGCTCGGGGAATCATCTGCGGTCTGAGTAGACGATCGCCGCAGACGCCGGGCAGCTGTAGATCGGTGTAGAATCCGACCTGCTCAGGTCGCCATGCAATCTGAGCTGCAACAAGATATCCTGGTCGACTATCATGGTCGTATCGAGAAGAGTTTTGGTGAAATTCACAGAAGGAAAAGGATAAGTGTTTGAACTTGTAAAGTCGGGTGGATGGTTGATGCTGCCCATTATCGCCTGTTCCATTGCTGCATTGGGGATTGTCATTGAGCGATTCTGGTCCCTGCAGCGTAAACGGGTCATGCCGGAATATCTGATGCGACAGATATTGCAGCTCCACCAGGATGAAAAACTGAATCTGGCCGACTTGGACAAGCTGAAGACCAGTTCTCCCCTTGGTCGGATACTGGCAGCCGGTCTGGTTAACCGGAACCATAGTAAGGTTGTCATGAAAGAGGCGATTGAAGAGGTTGGTCGCCAGGTGGTTCATGAACTGGAGCGATATCTCAATACCCTCGGGACAATCGCCTCCATCTCGCCGTTGCTTGGTCTGCTGGGAACCGTCATCGGCATGATCAAAGTGTTCAGCGTGATTGTTACCGCAGGCGTCGGGGATCCGGGGGTGTTGGCCGGTGGCATCTCCGAAGCCTTGATCACCACCGCGGCCGGGCTCTCGGTTGCCATACCCAGCCTGATGTTCCATCGATACTTTTCCGGTTTGATCGATCAGCTGGTAATCGGCATGGAAGAGCAGGCATTGAAGATGGTGGAAGTGATCCACGGGGAGAGAGAGCGCTGAAATGAATTTCAGAACCAAAGCTCGAAAATCACCAGAGGTGGATATCACGCCGCTCATCGACGTGGTCTTCCTGCTGCTGATCTTTTTTATGGTATCGACGACCTTCGAACATGAGAGCCAGATCCTGATCGAACTGCCTGAAGCCACCGGTGAGGAGATTCAGCGTGAAAAACAGCAGCTCGATATCACCATCAACATAGCCGGTACCTTTTTTGTCGATCAGCGAGAAGTGGTCAATACCGAGATGGAGACCCTGAAGATGGCGATCAGTAAAGCCATTGGGGACCGGGGTAATATTCCGGTGATCATCAATGCGGATGCACGCACCCCGCATCAGTCGGTGATGACTGCAATGGATGCGGCAAGCCAACTTGGTTTGACCAAGATGACCTTTTCAGCCCACAAGCCTGCTTTGGAATGAGGTGGCCCTGGCTTTGAATCCGATTGAAGCTTCCTGGCAACGACGGCAGCCTCTTAATTATCTGCTACTGCCATTGAGTGCTCTGTTCTGTACGGTTGTCGTATTGAGACGCCGCCTCTATCGTTGGGGTTGGCTCAAAAGTCAGCGGATTGAGTGCCCCGTGATCATCGTCGGCAATATTACAGTAGGTGGCACGGGTAAGACGCCTTTCATCATCTGGTTGGCGCAGAAGCTCACTGAATGGGGTTACCGGCCGGGGATCATTACCCGTGGCTATGGAGGGCAGTCGGAAACCTGGCCTTGCGAAGTGACTGCCGATGCCACAGCGCAACAGGTGGGGGATGAAGCCATACTGCTGAAACGTCATGCGGAGTGCCCGGTTTTCGCTGGGCCGGAACGTCCCCTGGTTGCGCAACAACTGCTCTCAAACTATCCCTGCGATGTGATTCTCTCCGATGATGGCATGCAGCACTATGCCCTGCAGCGGGATCTTGAAATTGCCGTGGTGGACGGTAAACGTCGCTTTGGCAATGGTTACTGTCTACCAGCCGGACCACTGCGGGAGACTCGAAAGAGACTGCAACAGGTCGATCTGGTGATTGTCAATGGCGATGCCGCTGAGGGCGAGCATGGGATGTCGGTGATTGGTGATATGGCATGCCCGGTTGCCGGTGGAGAGTGTAAACCCCTGTCGGAATTCGCCACGGCAGCTGTTGCGGCCGTCGCTGGTATCGGCCACCCGGAACGTTTTTTCAGCATGCTTGAGTCTGCAGGTCTGAGGGTGGATAGACACCCATTTGCCGACCATTATGAGTTTAGCCCCGAAGATCTGGCCCCATTCCATCAAAAGACAGTTCTCATGACTGAGAAAGATGCGGTAAAGTGCGAACAGTTCGCCCAGTCCAATCATTGGTATGTGCCTGCGACCGCCAGTGTGGCCATGGGGTTCGAACATCAACTCAAGACGAAGGTGAAAAGGCTCTTAGATGGATAGAAAACTGCTTGATATTTTGGTTTGTCCGGTGTGTAAGGGGAAGCTCCTCTATAGGAAGAAAGAGCAGGAGCTGATCTGTCGCGTCGATCGGCTGGCCTATCCGATACGTGATGATATTCCGGTGATGCTCGAAGAGGAGGCCCGGAAAATTGCCCCGGATGAAGAGCTTCCGGAAGGCTGAAGGATATGAATTTCAAAGTTGTCATACCGGCCCGATACGCCTCTGTACGCCTACCGGGAAAACCGTTGTTGGAGATTGCCGGTAAACCGATGATCCAACATGTCCATGAACGTGCGCTGGAGAGCGGTGCCAGTCAGGTGGTGATAGCCACCGACAGCGAGAAAATTGCAAATATCTGCCGGGAGTTTTCGGCCGATGTCTGTATGACCTCTGCGCAACACCGCAGCGGCTCCGATCGTATCGCTGAAGTGGTGACCCAGCGAGGCTGGGGGGATGAAGAGATCATCGTTAATCTACAGGGAGACGAACCCTGTATGCCGGCAGAATTGCTCTCCCAGGTTGCCGAGGATATGAGTCAGCATGATGCAGCAGGCGTGACCACGCTGTCGGCACCGATCACCGAGCGCAAAATGCTTTTTGATCCCCATGTGGTGAAGGTGGTGACGGACATCCAGGGCTACGCCCTCTATTTCAGCCGGGCACCGATTCCCTGGCATCGTGACGAATTTATCGACGCTGCAAGTCCACTGCCTGCAGACACCGGTTTTGCCCGTCATATTGGACTCTATGCCTATCGTGCCGGTTATCTGGCCCGATTTGTTGCCTGGGAGAGGGCGCCGATTGAACGGGCGGAATCATTGGAGCAGTTGAGAGTGCTTTGGCATGGTGGACGGATCCACGTCAGTAATGCCAAAACAGACCCCGGACATGGGGTCGATACCCGGGATGATCTGCGACTGGTGGAGGCCCAACTCAGTCAGTGACTTGTTAAACATTGTAAAATTTTTCGACTACTACCCGAAAAATGGGTGATTTAACCCATTGTGATTAGGAATAAGAGGATTTTTTGTCGGGATTTTTTACACTATTTTTTTTATATTACGTTGTAATTTATTAGGATTGTTATATAAGTCAATGTAATTCAATCGATTTTACTATTTTGGCATAAACCCTGCAATGATAAATGTCAATCGCGGCTAAGCATGACGATTGTGACAGATTCGTCATATTTTAAAGTATTTTAATTCTCTAATATTTAAACAATATTTTAGAAAAGCCGAAAAGTGTTATTGGATAAGACACAAAAATAAAGGGTTATTACATGGCATTGGTAAACGATCATCTGGGCAGTGATGGATTCTTAGGGGTTTCCGCTTTAAAACTCGCTTCATCTCCATTTCCATTGGCGGAAAAGGAGACTCAGACCGGTGTCTCAATCAACGATAACCTCAGGTTGACCGACCAACATATTCAGGACGGCCTCTCCTGTCTCAAGCAGTTAAAGCAGGGTGCTCATCATCAGCACGTTAGCTCTGAAGAGCTTGAGAGAAAACGTATCTCCCGCGAACTTCACGATGGTCTGGGGCAGTTGCTCACCAGCATGGGCTTGCATATTCAGCGTTGTCTTGATGGATGTGATGGGCAGAAGAGTGCAACGCAGAGTCAACAGCGGGAGTCCCTGGAGGCTGTCTCATCCATGGTCAAGCAGGCGATGTCCGAAGTGAGATCGATCTGCAGTGCAATCCGTCCCGCCATTCTCGATGATCTGGGTGTCATCCCCGCAATCTCCTGGCAGTGCCGTCAGATTACCAGAGTCTGCAGCGATACCCAGGTAGTGACCGATTTTGACGTGGATGAAGAGTCGATACCCGAGGATTACAAGAGTGTCATCTATCGCATCGTACAGGAGTCCCTGAACAATGCGGTCAAATATTCAAAGGCGAAGACCATCACGGTCTCCCTGTTGCAGGCACACGATGCTATTCATCTGCTGATCATCGATAACGGCGTCGGATTCGATCCTTCCGAAATTCAGGGGAACCTGGGAATGGGGCTGGTCGGTATGCGTGAGCGGGCTGAGTCGGTTGATGGCAGAATCCGCATCGATACCGGCATTGATCAAGGCGTACAGATTCGCGCTTCCTTTCCTCTGCAGTAATCTGCACAGAAAATCATTCGATTTAAATTGCGCAAGGCTATGCGCAGCTGATGTCAGGTCATCCTGACTGAGACCCACCGTATTTAGGGATTGTTGAGAGCTTTCCCCGTTACCGGTTTATCAAACCTTTCTCCAGCGCGTATGTGGTCAGCGCTGAAACATTGTGCAGGTCAAGTTTCTTCATCAGATTGGCACGATGTTTTTCAACTGTTTTGACGCTGATGCAGAGATAGTCGGCCATGCTCTTATTGGTGTGACCTTCAGCGATCAACTTCAATATTTGGCGTTCCCGTTGTGTCACCGTATCCCAGCGGGTGAGAGGTTCGTTATTGACGTTATTGGTTTGCAGATAACTGTTGACGACTTTTTCCGTGATCTCTGCGCTTAAGTAAGTTTTACCATTCAATACGCGTTCTGCTGCAGTCATTAACTCATTCTGAGTTGCATCCTTCAGAACATAACCATTGGCACCAGCTTTCAGGCTTGCCAAAACGTACTCTTCCTCATTGTGAACGGTCAAAACCAGGGTTTTGATTTCAGCATCCCGCTCTCTGATTTCGCGGATTGCATCCATGCCGTTCATGCCGGGCATATTCAGATCCATAATCACCAGATCCGGTTTGAGTTCAATCACCCGACGTATCGCATCGCGGCCATTGTCGGCTTCACCGATTACATCGAACTGGGGATTGGAGGTCAGGAGTGCTTTTAATCCTGCACGCAGAATGTTGTGGTCTTCGGCGATGATGATTTTTTTCTTGTCGCTGTTCATTGTCACCTGAGCCTATCTCATCTCTCTCTGGTTTTGTGTCCCTTGCGCATCGATTTCCGGCTTTTACTTCAGACTAGTTTAGGTGTGATTGCAGGTGATGCAAATTTCAAACCTGTATGCCAGCACATGATGATGGAAACATGTGCTATTCACCATGACACAAATTGTTTATTGAATAAACCACAAAAATGGCGCCGCCGCCACCGTGCAAAATCACAGATAGGCGTGGATTTTTGCGGGTCGATTGGTGAATCGATGAAAAGTCAACTTTTTGTCTGTTTTTATATGAATTATAAGATTTTAAGTAGTCATAGGATGACTCTTTCTCCTATTTGTCAACCCTACCATACAGGGTAGGGTTTTTGCTGCCGTGGAAATACCGGGTTATCTCCTTTTCCAGTAGGGGCTGGATTGGAGAAATAGCGTAGTTTCACGCAAAGCCACCTTTTATATAGAGCTGTAGACTTTGGCCTAAGTACTGGTAATGGGGCTGGTAGTATTTCTGGCTTGAGTCAGAAGAGCCCCGGGAAAGTTGAATGACCAATAGGGGTCTGGAGAAAAATCCATGATAAATGAAAGTCAGGGTTACATGAACAGAGGGCTACAGTTATTTGTATTTCTGTGTCTCTCATTTCTGGTTACTGCGCTGAATGCAGCCTCATTGACCATCAATGTGGTTGATCAGTCGGGCAACCCAATCACTGATCCGAATTTCGGTTTTCGTTGGTTGCTGGAGAGGGATAACACCTTCCCGGTCGATCCGACGAATCCTGGAACAACAGCTGATGAATTACTGTCGTTGAGTTTTCACGCCAGTAATCACGAAGTCGGCGTTGCTACTGATGGATCTGGTTCACTGTCGGGCAATGTAGATGCATCTACAGCCACGATCGGTGATGTAATCCCTGCTGGACGTTACTACGTATCAGTGCACCCCTACAGCGGTTACAGCCTGAGTGGCGATTCTGTTGATCTGAGAAACGTAGCGGCCGGTGAGGTTACTGTCACAGTACAGCAGCATCCGATCCCCACTGCACAGATCTCGATCTATCTGTTTGAAGACAAGCATCCGGTAAATGGTGTTCCGGATCTGCCGGAAGAGCAGAATGACGGCAGCGTTGATTGGACTCAGTTCAGTCTGTTCCTGGAAGAGCCAGGCGGTCGTTACGGTGCAGCCGGTGGCCAGGTTATCCAGGATGCCTTCGGTAACTACCTCGGCACCACTTATGATCAGACCTGTGCCACCAGTAACCCGGTCGGCACTGGCGGTGATACCCCGGGTGGCATGATCAACGCCACCTGTATCGATGCTGATGGCAATCCGGTTATCGATGTGCTGGGTGACGGCACCATGCAGCCCGATGAGAATGGCTATCTGAATGTTAAAAACCTCGCCCCCGGCAAGTATGGTGTGGTCATTATTCCACCACCCAATGCCGGTTGGCAGCAGACCAGCACCATTGAGGGCAGTAAGGTCATCGATGCCTGGGTCAAGGCTAACGAGCCTGCGGTTTTCGTCGAATTCGGTATTCCCGGTCCCCATGTCTTCATGGGTTTTGTGCGTCCTTTCGCCGATTTGCCCCCAGCCCAGCCGGGTGAGCAGGTTGCGACAGTCAGCGGTGTTGTTACCGACATGCACATGTCCCGTAACCCGGCGACCACTTTCTTCACCGGTCGTCCTTTCCCACAATGCTGGACAGCCATCAACCAGGTTGGTGTGGATGGTGCCCTTGGTCAGGCCGTCTACGCGGGTGCCTGCGGAGCGGACAGTGACTTCTCAGTGGACCTGGTTCCCCCGGGCCAGTATCAACTGGCCATTTGGGATGCCAACCTTGATGTGGTTTTTGCCTCCCTGTTGTTCACCGTGGATCCAACCGGTGGTACCTGTAACGGCGGGCTCTCCTGTAACTTCGGTGATGTGCCGGTATTCAACTGGTTCACTCGTCTCAACACCGGCATCTTCAGAGATGATGATCAGGACGGTTTCTGGGACGACGGTGAGATCGGTATCGGTCCTGAGAGTCAGGAGACCGTACTGCGCTGGCGTGACGGTACCATCTATCAGGCCTTCCCGACTGATGGTGATGGTTTAGCACCTTTTGATGAAGTCTTCCCGTTCTTCCATTGGCTGGTGGCTGAAGTCAGCTTTGGTAATAAGAAAGCGACTGGTGCCACTTTTGTTGTGGATGCAGGTGGTGAAGTTCGTCCCGATGGCGGCTGGGCAGATCCTACTTTTGGCGAGCTCAACCCTCAGGGACAGTGTGAGGCTCGTGGCGTAGGTCATAGCGATATCGTTATCTCGGCTACCGATCCTCGCGGTGCGATCGGCGACTGTCTCGGTTCTGATGACGGTGGTGTAACCTGGGTTGTTGAAAACGGCCGACAGATGATCAATCCGAATACCGGTAACAATCTGTCACGCACCGAGACCGGTCTGGTGCTTACCCAGGGCTTCCAAGGCTTCCTGGGTCAGACCAGTGTGATGCAGTTCGGTAAAGTCGACTATGTGATCGATACTCCGTTCGACTTCACCGCATTCCCTCCAAGAATTTCCGAGTATGTCGGTGAGAACGGCGGTATCTCCGGTATCGTCTACTACGCCACCACTCGTGCGGAAGATGAGCCACAGTTTGCTGCGGCCGAAGAGTGGGAGCCTGGTGTACCTCGAGTGCAACTGGCCCTCTATGCGGATGGCGATGTCAACTGTCCGCCACTCAACAACTTCCCGGGTGATCCTTGCGATATCGACTGGAACGGCAACAACACCCAGGATCCAGACGATGGCGTGATCGAGGATATCAATGGTATTCCAGGTATTCAGCGTGCGGATGTAAACAACCATCCTGTGGATGTCTTCCCCGGACCTGAAGATGTGGATTACAACGGCAACGGTGTTTTTGACATGGGCGATGCCCTGCAGGTCACTCACACCGACAGCTGGGATGACAATCTTCCGACCGGCTGTCAGGGAACCAATAATCCTCCTGGCGCCGAGGTTGATCCTGCGGTGGATGATCAGCGCTGTTTCGATGGCCTGCGTAACTTCAACCAGGTTCGCGATGCACTGTTCGACGGTGGTTATGCCTTCGAAGATTACGATCTGGACCATCTGGCGTCGATTCCTGCCTCTGCCGGTTATAACGCCGCTGTTGTGGCCGCCAAGCTGACCGCTTTCTACGCTGGACTGAATACCGGTTGGCCCGAATTGAATCTTCCGGAAGCCTGGCTCATTCCTGGTGACTATCTGATTGAATCAGCAACACCTGCGGGTTACAAGCTGGTCAGAGAGCACCATAAGAATGTGGACTACGGTGATGAGTACATCCCATCACTGCAGGCTTTCCCAGCCACCTGTGTGGGTGAGGAAGAGATGGTTCCTGAATATCTGGCCATGGCGACCAAAGATGGCAGTGGTGATGCTGCTCAGCTGATTCCAGGTGTTGAAGCCATTGGAGCGCCTTTCGCCGGCGAAATGAGACCGCTCTGTGATCTCAAGCATGTACCGCTCTCAGCCGGTCAGAATGCGGCGGCCGAGTTCTTCCTGATGACCGATGTGCCTAAAGCAGGCAACATCTCGGGTGTGATCCTCAACGACCTGGCCAACGAGTTCAATCCGAACTCACCCCAGTTCGGTGAGAAGTTCGCACCGCCTCATGTGCCGGTTGCTTTCTACGACTGGAACGGCAATGAGATCAATCGTGTCTATGCGGACAAGTATGGTCGCTACAACCTGATGGTTGCTTCGACCACCACCGCGAATCTGCCGATGCCTTCAGGCATGTCGCCGAACATGCTGGTCTCCTGTATGAACGATGCGGGTCCGATTCCGAATTCAGAATTCACTGGTGCTCCCGGCGACGGTGTTGATGCCAGTGGTAATCCTGAGTTCATTATCGATCCAAATTTCGATACTCAGTACAGCCAGTTCTGTTACACCTTCCAGTATATGCCGGGTACCATCACCTATCTGGATACCCCGGTTGAACCGGTCGCCGCGTTTGCCGGTCCGGACCAGTTCCCACTGGATTGTGAAGCGCCAACACAGACCCCGGCGATCTCCTCCGTACTGCGTGAGGTTGTTCCTGCCAGCGGCATCGAAGGTCCTTTCGTGGTCGCCGGTACCGGTGAGAACATCGTTATCAACTCCAAAGGTCTGACCGCTGTTCGTAACCCGGAATGGGCCAACGGTGATCCTTTAGCTGAACAGAACATCGATCGGGATTACGGTTTTGGTACCGTTGCCGGTTCGGTTCTGGTTCAGGATCGCAGCGGTAATCCTGTGGCTACTCTGGGTGTCGTATCCTGGGGTGACAACGCCATTACCGCTTCTACTGGTGGTCTGGCAGCCGGTGAATACCAACTGCTGGTAGAGCACAGCAACGGTAGTGTCTCTCCAACGGGTATCACACTGACCGTTGGTATCGCTGAAGGTGTGGGTCTTGGTAACAACAACTCCACCTATAATGTGGTCAATGTACCAAGTGCAACCTATCCGACGATCCAGGATGCGATCGGCAGTCTGGATAACGGTCTTGGTGGTGTCAGCGCTGGTGACCTGATCATTGTCAAGCCTGGTCTCTACAATGAGATGGTGATCATGTGGAAGCCGGTCAAACTGCAGGGCTTTGGTGCAGAGACCACCATCCTCAATGCCCGCCAGACACCGACCGAGAAGATCATCGCCTGGCGTGAATTGGCTGCCGAGCTGGTTGGTACTGGTACCATCGACCAACTGCCTGGACAGCTGGTGCCCGTACCCTTCTTCGGTGGGGTTCAGGGTGCACTGGGCGCCCCGATCTTCCCAACGGAAGAGGGTGCAGGCATCATGGTTGCGGGTAAGTGGACCGGTCCTAACCGATTCCATCGTAACAACCGTAACCGCTATGCCCGTATCGATGGTCTGAGCATCATCGGCGCGAGTACCGGTGGCGGCATTGTTGCCAACGGTTACACACGCTTCCTGGTCATCTCCAACAACCGTCTGACCACCAACTCCGGTTTCTACGGTGGCGGTATCCGTATCGGTCACTCCACCCTGACCCATGAAGTTACTGGTGAGGATGATGAGTTCTTCAGACGCGGCTATAACAGCTGGCTTGAAGATCAGGCTGAAGACGGTTTCATGGCCTATGATGACGCCTTTGCCGACAGCATGAATATCCATCATAACGAGATCATTAAGAATGGTGGATTGAATGGCGCCGGCGGTGGTATCTCTATCCATACGGGTGCCAACAACTATCGTGTTCGCAGCAACTGGATCTGCGGTAACTTCTCCAAAGGCGATGGTGCCGGTATCGGCCATCTGGGACTCTCCCGCGGTGGTCAGATCCTGGATAACACCATTATCTTCAACGAGAGTTTCAGTCAGACACCAGGTACCAAGCCTGCCGGTGGCGGTATCTTCGTCGGCGGTCTGGCTGGACTGCGAGTCGATGAAGAGACTGGCCTGACCCTGTCTCCCGGTTCCGGTAACGTCAACATTCTCGGTAACGAGATTCGGGGCAACCTGGCCGGTGCCGGTGATGGTGGCGGTATCGCGCTGCTGAATGTCAACGGTGAGGACATCACAAAAGATCCTGATGTCTTCGGTCGCTGGTATCGGGTGATCGTTGCCAACAACATGCTGAGCAACAATGTCTCAGGTGTTGCGGGCGCTATCTCCCTGTCAGACAGTGTTAAGAGCTACATCCGTTACAACACGATTGCGAACAACGATTCCACCGCAACCGGTTCACAGGCTTTTGGTATCACTGATCCCAATCAGTCTATCGCCAAGCCGGCTGGTATCGTTGCCCGCTACCACAGTGCAACCATGATGTCCCTGATCGATGATGACGTCGCAGAACAGTTCCCCGGTTCGCAGTTCGATGAAGACGATGTACGCAATCGTAGCGAAGAACGGATGACCTTCTCTGATCCAATCGCTCTGGTGGATAACATCGTCTACCACAACCGCTCGTTCTACTGGCGGAATACAGACGATCCAGCCACTGTGGTCCTGGAGAACGGTCTGGTACCGGCAAGCTGTGATAACACCACCAATACCAACTGCGATATCACAGTTGTCAACGTGGAGGATTACACCCAGGATCTGGCGGTGTTGAATGGACACACCATCAACCCGGTACATCCACAGTACGGTACGATGTTGCTGCGCCCACTGCGTAACGTGTTACAGACCGGTTCATCTGCAATAGCCAACAATACATTTATTGAAGGCTATCTAACTGATGACGAAGATCCTCATAACACTGGTGTTCCATTGTTTGTCAATGGCCGCTTCAATCAAGACCGTAATGCACTGCTCTTCCCAGAGTTCAAAGTGCTGCAGGTAGCGGGTGCCTTCGATGAAGGCGGTAACTTCCTGCAGGTCAACTTCGGTCCACTCTCGCTGCTTGATATCGATGGTGATACCGCAACACCGGATGGCCTTATCGATTATCACCTCGAGGCTGGTTTATCAAATCCTGCTGTCGATGCAGCTGCCGCCTCTGCCGGTACTGGCATCTACTCGACCGACATCGATGGTGATGCAAGACCGCAAGGCGCCAGAACGGACGCCGGTGCCGATGAGAGGTTGTAATCATGAAAATGATCAACACACATGCAACTGAAAAGCGCCAGCCTGTCACCATGGACAACGTCCTGGTGGCAGGGTGGAACAAACTTCGCAAACACACATCAGGTGAGTCAGGCGCTTACAAAATGACGAGGAGTAAACGCCCCATGAAACTATTTAGTAAGCAAGCCCTTGCCGGAGCAATAGCCCTGGCACTGCTGGGCATCTCGGGTCAGGCCAGTGCCATTGTCAATGTACAGTGTCCTGGTGATAACAACGGTGATGCAGACTGGAATGATGCTGGCGAAGTCCAACCAGCGAATACCAAGTGTATGCACCTGATTGCAGGCGACAGTTTTGCAAAAATGTCGGACGGCAATCCCTTGTACACTTTCGGTTTCGGTGATCAGACCGGGACACCCCCCGATCAGGTGATTGGTGAAGGTATCCTCAGTGCCGAGTGGCCAGGACCTACCATCGAATTGAATGAGGGGGATCAGTTCTTCCTTAACCTGACCAATGTCGGTACGGTGATTCGTCCCGATCTGTTCGACCCGCACACGGTCCACTTTCATGGTTTTCCGAATGCCTCAGCAGCATTTGACGGTGTACCCGAGGTTTCGGTCAGTATCAACATGGGATCGACCCTGACCTACTACTACAACATTGTCGAGCCTGGCACCTACCTCTACCACTGCCACGTGGAAGCCACCGAGCATATGGAGATGGGCATGTTGGCCAATCTCTATGTTCATCCAATTCAGGATGAAATTGGTTGTTTCGATTTCGGGCCAGACAACCCTGGTACCACGGAATACGATCCAGAACGAGTGGCTAATGGCAATTGTGCAGCAGCGGTAGGGGATGCGGGTTATGTCTACAATGACAGTGACGGCACCACGGCATTTGATGTGGAGAAAGCGATCCAGCTTTCAAGCTTTGATCAGGTGTTCCACGATGCCAGTCTGTTTGTCCAGCCTCTGCCATTTGCCCTGCTGGAAGGTAACTATCCGCAGTTTAACGGCCGCGGCTATCCCGACACAGTCAACCCCAATGCACTTCCTGCTCCTGTAGATTCGGTGGATCCAATCGCAGGCGGTACCGAGGGTAAGGTCACCGGTACGGTTGGAGAAGAGTTGACCGATGGTGCTATCACTCAGTTTCTGGGTTCCGATATCAGCGTCGATCAGGGTGAAAAACTGCTGCTACGCCTCTCCAATGTGGGTCTGGATCGTTTCTGGACCATCACCGCGATGGGACTGACCATGAAAGTGGTCGGCACAGGCGCCAAGCACATGCGGGGAACTGACGGCAAGAATATCTATCGTGAGGTTGCCTCCTATAACTTCGGTGGTGGTGAGACAGTCGATCTGATCATCGATACCACAGGAGTTGCCCCCGGCACCTACTTCCTCCACGCAACTGAAGTCCATCAGATGAGTAATGCGACCCAGATGGATGGTGGCATGATCACTGAGATCGTTGTCAACTGAGCCTGGCCGAACTAGGAGATGAGATTAATGAAACAACTACTCAAACAACCTGGACGGCTTTTGGGCCTCCTGTTTTTGGGCATGAGCAGTGCATTGACCGTGCAGCAGGCACAGGCGGAGCACGACATTCGAGGCATCTCACAGGGTGCCAACGGTGTGTTCAACCTCTATGCCTATCCATTCAACATGAACCTGCCCGAGGGCACCAGTCTCTACATGTGGGGCTTCGGTGATCTGGATCTGGGCGAAGGCGCCTCGCATGAAGCGGGTGACAACTACCAGTTGCCACAATACCCGGCGCCGACACTGATCGTCACCGAGGGTGAGGCGGTCACCATCAACCTGGTGAACTACGGTGTGCCGGACAATATCTCCATTGAGATGACCGGTCATGAAGTCAGCTCTCAATGTATCGATATTCCTGCTCCTCAAGGTCCGACACCGACAACCGGTGCGACCAACTGTACAGCCGGGCTGTTTACCAACGAAGCCGATGTGGGACAGGCTGTCAGTTACACTTTCACCGCAGGTTCTCCCGGCACCTATATCTACCACAGTCTGGCTGGTGCGAATCCCGGACTGCATACCGAAATGGGTCTGGTGGGTGTGATGGTTGTGAGACCGGCTGATTACGATCCAATCACGAACCGGACCGCCTACGGTGCCGGTACCGGAACCGATTACGATCATGAGAATCTCTACCTGATGACCGAAGTGGATCCGGATATCCATATCCAGATGGAGAAGGGACACATCAATCACTTCACCAATACCGATCGCTACGCCAAGGTCTGGTTCATCAACGGCCGGGTCTTCCCGGATCTGTTCCAGGGTGACTACAACACCCTGTTTCCGAACCAGCCCTATGAGTCCCTGGTCATGTCAAGACCCGGTGATGTGGTCCTGGTCCGTAACGTAAATGCGGGTCAGGATGCCCATCCCATGCACTACCATGGCGAGAACCTGCGTTTCATCGGTCGTGACGGCAAGATGTTGAGCTCCGACGGTGTGGTGGCCAACCTGGGTCGCTCGGACAACACCACCAACTCAGCACCGAAACAGACTATCGATGCTCTCTGGACCTGGACTGGTAAAGACCTGGGCTGGGACATCTACGGTCACGATGCTGGACACAACTGTATCGATGTCAATCCACGTGACGGTTATGCGGATGCCAACTCGGACTATCCCGGCGAGTGGTGTAACGACCACGGCAAGCCCATTCCTGTCTCACTGCCTGGTGTGGGTGATCTGACCCTGGGTGGTTGGTGGAGTGGCAGCCCCTTCCTGGGCGACACTGGCGACCTGCCTCCTGGCGAGGGTGGTCTGAATCCCTTTGGCGGCTACTTCCTGGTATGGCACTCCCATGCTGAAAAAGAGCTGACTACCTTTGACATCTTCCCTGGCGGAAGTCTGGGCTCAGTCGTTGTGCTGCCTCCTGGTACACCAATCAATTAATCGGGAGGGCACAAACATGAAAAGGTCTACTACCATGAAGCAAACAATGAAACCCATCGTAGTCGCCTGTGCCTTGGCTTTAGGCGCCGGTCAGGCGAATGCATTGGATGTCTATCTCATTGCAAAAGAGTTCACCCAGGACCTGCCCGGTGTTGCGGCAGTGGATGATCCCACCATGTGGGGTTATGCACTGGATCCGGCCGGTGCTTGTTACAATGGCGGCGCACCCGATGTGCTCGGTGCAGCCTGTACCGGCCCAGCGGCAAGTGCTCCAGGCCCACGGATCACCATCGATCCAACAGATCCTGTGTTGAACATCTACCTGACCAACATGCTCACCGAAGAGACATCCATTGTGGTGCCCGGTCAGCCGTTGCCTCACTCTGGCGGTGCCATGGGGCCCACCTGGAATGACGGTACTACCGGCAGTCGCGGCGGCAACATGACGTTGAAGATGCGTTCTTACGGTGTGGAAGCGGCCCCCGGCGGTACTCAGGTCTACACATGGGATGCATCCAACCCAATCGACGATAGCGGATCGTTCATCTACCACACCGGTACCACACCACAGAAGCAGCTCTACATGGGCCTCTATGGTGCTGCTACCAAGGATGCTGCTGTCGGCAATGTACTTTACGATCTGGACGGTACCGTAGGTAACGCAGATGATGTGACCTACGCCAACGAACTGATCCTTTTCTACAGTGACATCGATACGCACTTCAATGCAGAAGTCGCTGCGGGAACTTTGCAAACCGCGATCGAACGCCATCCTCAATGGTATATGATCAACGGTCAGCCCTATCAGGCTGGTTTTCCAGACATCCAGACAGGTGAGGGTGGTCTGCCGTTGACAACTTCCGGGCCAACCCTGTTGCGCTTCGTTAGTGCGGCAACTGAAAAGCATGTGTCTGTTCTGCAGGGCCTCTACGGCACCATTCATGCTGAGGACGGAATTCAGTATACCTACGAAGATGATACCGGCGTACATGCCGCACCGGTTGAGCAGTATTCTATTGGTCTGCCTCCGCTGAAAACCAAGGATGTCATCATACAGCCCACCTTCAGTGGTCGTTATGCGATCTATGACGGCAACGGCAACATGACCAACCCGAGTGATCCTGAAGACTTCAATCAGGGTGATGAGATCGGTGGCATGCTGCGCTTCCTTGGCTTCAATGTCGGCGCAAACCAACCGCCGATTGCCAATACTGATCCAGTCACTATCCAGATTCCTGAAGTGTACAATCAACCCACCTATCAGGTACTGGATCAAGTCATTGATGTACTGGCCAATGATATGGACCCGGATGTTGGCGATACACTGGCATTGGTTGATAGTGTTCTGTTTCCTCTTGATACCTCAATTGCTGATGTCTCGATCAGCTTCGTATGTTCCAGTGTGGACGCCAACTGTACGTTAACCCTGGATAATTCACTGATCCCAGCATCGACGGGTGGCGGCAATACTCAGCTCACCTATGAGGTAACTGCTGGTGGAGTAACTGTTCCGGGCACAGTTGATGTCACAGTGGAAGTTAATAGTGCTCCTATCTTAGCTACCACACCACAGGTTGTGATTACCACAGATGATTTGGTGGCAGATGTAGCAACAATCAATCTGGCGGATCTGGTGGCGGATGCTACTGATGCAACGGCTGGTGATACGGTAAACGTATCCTTCGTTGACATCGCACCTGTGCCGTCAACAACTGCAACCCTGGTGGGTTGTGACTACGGGGCAGGTACCTGCAGCATCAGCTTTGTTGGCACTCCTGCACCAGCCCAGTTGAACCTGGATTTCACCATGACCGACGGCTTGAACTTGGTCGAAGGTCAGACTGCAACGGTCTCCCTGGCCTTCCCTGGACCAACGCTGTTTGATGATGCAACCACGCTGGATCAGATCGGAACGCTGGATCTCGATGCCAATGATGTCAATCTGCCCGCCACCTATGGTCTGGCGCTTGCTTCAGCACCGACTGCCGGTGGTACGGCGACTGTAGAAGACGACGGTACGTTTACCTATACCCCACCGGCAGGAACTTTTGCCGGGGATAGCTTCACCTACTGTCTGACCGCTGCACCTTTGGATGACACCTGTCTGGCAACTCCGCCTGCAGCAACCGTTACCATCGATCCTACTCCGGCCTCCGGATTGATCGCTGTCGGTGGCAAGACCTACACGACCGATGAGGATGCAGTCCTCGATGTGCTCGCGGCCAACGGTCTGTTGATCGGTGAATCGCCCATCAATGGCGGTACTCTGGCGGTAGTCGTGGATAGCGCACCTACCTGTGCCAACACCGTGGCTGGCAGCTTCACCTACGACGGTACGACTGGTGAATTCCACTACGAGCCTCTGTTGGATTGGAACAGTGTCAATCCTCCAGTGGATGATGGGGACGCCTGTACGCTGAATGACACTGCGGGTGCAAGAGGTGCCGATACGATCGTCTACCATCTGGAAGAGACCTACTTCGATGGCACCAATACGGTAACCATCAGCAGTAACACGGTGACCGCTGAGATCACTGTCAATCCGGTCAATGATGCACCGGTGGCTGTGAACGATACCTTCTATGTTCAGGATGCCTCTACAGCTGTATTGGATGGACAAGGTGAGCCAATATCCATGACCTTCAGTGTTGCAGCAGCTGGGGTTCTCGGGAACGATACCGATCTTGAGAATGACGGCCTGCTGGCAACCGAAGTGAATGATCCTGGCAACCTGGATCCTGCACTGGGTATCGATGGTTCCATGCCAAGCTTTGCTATCGATCCTACAGCGGTCGGTATTCTGACCAGTGTGGAGTATGAGGCAAGCGATCTCATGGCTCAGAGCAACATCGCTACTGCTGATATCGTACGTCAGGTCTCGGTTACCCGTGCCTCCTATCTGCAACGCGGTACTGCGGGTCCCGGCAATGACAGATGGCGCCTCAGAGGTGTGGTTGACACGACAATCCCAACCACGGGTACTGCACAGGGCGTACGGGTCTACCTGGTACGGGTCAATATCAACGGGACACCATCCCCACGGGTTGAGATCGTACCCACAGCGACTGGCAATAATAATGGTCGTATCCGGTCCGTCGGCGGACAACATGTCTGGGGTATCAATGTCAACGGTGTTGGCAACAACAGACCAGAAGTTGAATTGCCAGATGGCAATGACTATCTGGAAATCGAGGTGGTTGATTTACCCACCTACCCAGAGGCTGTCTACAACAACGTACCATTTGATATCGAGCCATAGTTAGTATCATGGCGTGAGGCACCGCCCCCTGTACTGCAGGGGGCGGATTTTTGTTAAGATCAATCGTCAAACGACACAATTCCTGGGTAGTATCATGAAAAGTTCTCACTTTTCCGAAAAAGCGCCTGAGGATGAAAAGGAGAGGCATCCCGGAGGCAATCCACTGCTGGTAATTCTGGTCCTGGTGATCTGCACCACGGCCTTTCTTGCATTCACTGCATCGGTCGCCAAGGCGGATAGTAAAACCGCAGTGCAGACCGCAGAGCAGGCGACCCCCAAGCCCTGGAAACCGCCTGTAGCCGTGCCGACAGTTCCCAAACCCC
The DNA here is from genome assembly GCF_001708965.1 of Candidatus Thiodiazotropha endoloripes. Taxonomy (NCBI): domain Bacteria; kingdom Pseudomonadati; phylum Pseudomonadota; class Gammaproteobacteria; order Chromatiales; family Sedimenticolaceae; genus Candidatus Thiodiazotropha; species Candidatus Thiodiazotropha endoloripes. Next base: position 1,598,948 of record NZ_LVJW01000003.1, read on the forward strand.
CGGTGGATAAGGAGACCGCCAAGCAAATCGCTGAAAAATGGGGTATTGAGCTACTCAGTCTGCGACTTACCGCAGCCGGCTACATGATCGATTTCAGATTTAAGGTACTGGATATCGAGAAAGCCAAGATTTTTTTCGACAGTCGCATCAAACCGCACCTCAAAGTCGAGAAATCTAATGCTAAACTACCTATACCCATGGCGGCCAAGGTCGGTGCCTTCAGACCAACCAACCGGGGTATGAACATCAAGTCCAATAAGACCTATTACATGGTATTTGGCAATCCTGATGCCCATGTGAAATCGGGAGAAAAAGTAACAATGGTGATCGGCGACTTTAAAGCTGAAAATTTAACAGTCAACTGATCCGTTGACTCGAGAAGGAAATATGCAATATAGAAATCATCTGCTTGGTTTTCTAACACTACTCGGACTGGTCTCATCTTTTGAATCCCACGCTGTCGTGACCGTCTATTGCTGCGATGCAACAGCCGAGGCTCAGTTCATCCAGGATCTTTCGAATCTTCCATCCATCTCGCCAGACATCACCAAAGAGAGCTTTGAGGGCAGCGCCTGGGACGGTACCCGCAGTACCGGTGTTCAGAGTGTCACTTCCCAAGGCATCACCTGGGCGGGGAGCTCCACGGAATCCTCCTTTGTGCGTACCTCCACCAGTGGTGGCGATGTGCATGAGGGCAGCTATCTGATGTTCCCGGTGGACAACCGAAATGACCATCTGGTACCGGATAAGTACACCTTGACCGCCAGCGGCACGACCCTCTACGGCGTAGGCGGCTGGTTTCGCAGTAGTACAGGTGCGAAAATCGGTTTTACCACCAACGGCTCGGCTCCGGTCGACTTCACCGGTTCACAGGCCACGGTTACAGGCTGGACCTTTCTCGGTTTCATCGATGATGCCGGTTTCACCAACGTCCTGGTAGAGGCTGTGGATGAGGGGGGAGATGAGGTCAATATCTTCTTCTCAGATGATTTTACGCTGGGTGCCCAGTCCGGTGCATTCCCCGGCCAGAAACTGCAGTTCAGCAGCGCCACCTACAGCGTGGCTGAGAATGCCGCTACCCTTCAGCTCACCGTGGAACGTACCGGTGGCACCAGTGGTGCACTCTCCGTTGACTATGCAACTGACAGTGACAGTGAGACCGACACGGCAAGTGCCAATCTGGACTACACACCGGTTTCCGGAACCCTCAACTTCGCCGATGGTGAGAGTAGCCAGCAGATCAGCATCGATATTCTGGACGATACCATCTTCGAGGACAGTGAGACCTTTACGATCAATCTGAGCGGTCTCAACATCGGTGCACAGAACAGTGCCACGGTGACCATCACCGACAACGATGCGCCGGCCGTAGGCGAGGTCCAGTTCAGTAGCAGTACTTATACCTTCAGTGAAGGTGACGGCAGCGTTACCATCACCGTGCAACGCGACGGGGGCAGCTCCGGCAGTGGTTCGGTGGATTATGCCATGAGTGACACAACGGCCACCGCTGGCAGTGACTACACGGCCGCCTCCGGTACGCTTTCGTTTGTCGATGGACAGATCAGCAGCAGTATAACCCTTGCTATCACAGACGATGCCACAACAGAAGGGACTGAGTCGCTGTTGATCACACTCTCGAATCCGGTCTCGGTCTCTCTGGCAGCCCGGGATGTTACCGAAGTCTCGATCACCGACAATGAGCCGGTCTCGAGTTCCGGTAGCCTGCAGTTCAGTGGTTCCAGCTATACCGCCTCAGAGGGTGATACATCGATTCTGCTGCCGGTGACTCGAACCAACGGTAGCAGTGGGGCGGTCTCGATTAGCTGCTCTACCAGCGATCTTACCGCCACCGCCGGATCTGACTATACAGCGACCCAGGCGACGGTTAGTTTTGCAGATGGTGAACTCACCAGTAATTGTGTGATACCTGTTCTGGATGACAGCAGTTACGAGGCGGATGAAACCCTGATGGTCACTCTTTCAACGCCCACTGGTGGCGCTGTACTTGGCACACCGGCATCCGCCGTTGTGACCTTGAGCAGTGATGACCCAATACCCACCATGGGCAGCCTGCAGTTCAGCCTCTCTGAATATCAATTGAATGAGGATGGAGGCACAGCCACGATCGCTGTCTCCCGCTCAGGCGGCAGCAGTGGTTCTGTTGGGGTCAGCTACGCGAGCAGTGATTCAACGGCAACAGCCGGTGAGGATTACACGGCCGCTTCCGGCAGTGTGAGTTTTGCCGATGGCGTAACCAGTGGATCCTTCCAGGTGACACTGCTTGATGACAGTGAATACGAGGGTGATGAGCGTATTACGCTGACCTTGAGCAACCCAACCGGTGGTGCCGTATTGGGACCGACCGCCCAGGTTGATTTGGTGATCACTGAAGATGATGCGGCACCGGCAACCGGCTTGCTGGTCTTCAGTGCCAGCGACCTTGGCGCGGATGAGGCTGATGGTCTGATTGAGGTAACGGTTGAACGCCAGGGTGGCAGTAGCGGTGCTGCTCAGGTCAACTATGCAACCGCAGATGGTACTGCAATTGCCGGCATCGACTATCAGGTGGCCAGTGGCACCCTGATGTTTGCGGATGGCGAACTGTCGAAGACATTCGAAATTACCATCGTCGATGATGCGCTGTTTGAAGGCACCGAAACCATCAATCTGATTCTCTCGGATGCGGTTGGTGCGTCACTTGGTGATACCTCTACGGCAACCATCAGCGTAACTGACGATGATGTACCGCCCGCAGCCGGTTCCCTGATCTTCTCCAATTCAGCCATAACAGCAGCTGAGGATGGTGGTGACGTCACCGTTACCGTTTCACGCAGTGGTGGTTCAACCGGAGCCGTATCGGTCGATTACAACACGGCTGATGGCACTGCGATTGCCTCATCTGACTACACCTACACCTCCGGCAACATCAGTTTTGCCGATGGTGATGAAGCGGATAAGACCTTTACCGTTCCACTGCTGAACGATACTGAGGTGGAGTCTGATGAGACCATTTTGCTGCAGATGAGTAACTTTCAGGGTGGGGCGGTAGCCGGTGATCAGAGCAGTGGTCAGATTACCATCACCGATGATGATGTACTCAACGCATCGACAGTGATCGGTTTCACCATTACCAGCCTTACTGTGAATGAATCTTCAGTCAACGCGAGCTTCACCATTGATCGCAGTGTTGTTCTGACCGGCACGGTCAGTGTCGACCTGAGCGTTGGTACGTCGACCGCCGTTGCCGGTAGCGATTTCAATGTCACCACAGGAACCTTGCAGTTTGCCAGTGGCGAGACGCAAAAGACAATCAATGTGGAGATCATTGACAATACGGTTGTTGATGGAGACCGGACAATCACCTTTGTGCTGGGTAACGTTTCCGGGACCGCAACCATCGATAGCAACAGCGGCAGTTTCACCCTGACCATCTCCGATGATGACCAGGATGGCGGCAGTGATGGGGATGACAATGGCGGAGGCGGCGGAGGCGGCGGTTCTGCGGACCTGATGCTTCTGTTGGGCTTGATGATTATATTCTTCGGTTATCTGCAGCTGCAGAATGCCCGTCAGGCAAGGGCCTGTGCAAAACGTCGTGTTGACGAGCAGTAACATAAAAGGGTTTATACGATGGATAAAAGAGCATGGAATAACGGTTCGGTTGAAAAGTGTCTCAGGGGCATGCTAATGGCATCTGTGCTTTCTGTTGCCATGTTTGTCACAGCGGGCGTTAGTGCCGCTGATCTGCCAAGCATTGTGAAATCCAACGGTGGTGAAACCCTTGGGCCACAGTTCAAGCTCGATTGCGTCACCCGACCGGGCAAACCTCAAAACCATGCTGATCGGTTCAAAGTTGCCATGAACATGCATGACCATTCCCAGCATGGTGGCCATGATGAACATGCTCATCACCGTGCGATGATGGAGAACAAGTCGTACAAGGTAAATCATGCCAGCTATCAGCTGCCGGATGTGAAGTTGATCTCTCACAAAGGGGAGCAACTGCAGTTGGCGGATATTCTGAACAATGACAAACCGGTGATGCTGAACTTCATCTTCACAACCTGTACCACCATCTGCCCGGTTCTTTCGGCCAGTTTTCATCAAGTACAGCAGATACTGGGTGATGAGGTTGACACTGTTTCCATGGTATCGATCACCATCGATCCGGACTATGATACGCCTGAACAGTTGATGAAATATTCGAAACGATTCAAGGCGGGTGAGCAATGGAATTTTTATACCGGCAGCTACAATGATGTGGTTACCGTAGAGAAGGCTTTTGATATCTTCCGTGGTTCAAAAATGAATCATGAACCGATTACCCTGATCAGGGATCAAGGTGGACAGCACTGGACGCGTATCAATGGTCTGGCCAGCGCAGAAGATATTGTCAAGGAGTACAAAAAGATCGTATCGGCTGCAAATTGATGCTAAAACTCAACAAAATGATCACGGCGATTACACTATTCGCCGGCTTGATCCTATTCTCTACAACCTCGCAAAATGAAGTTGAGGTTGACTCCAAGGCCTACGCAAACGGCAAATCACTCTACAAACAGGGCATTCTGCCGAATGGCGAACTGGTAAAGGCAACCATTCAGGGCGATATTTCGGTGGAAGGGAATCAATTGATCTGTGAGACCTGTCACCGCAAGAGCGGCCTGGGCTCAACCGAAGGCCAGCAGGTGGTCCCGGCGGTCGCAGGCAGTGTGCTTTTCAAACCCCTGAAACTGCCCACCAGCAAACCCCCTGAGCCGCCGGTATATCGTGAAGCCTATACCCGTGAGACCTTGATGGCGGCGGTCAGGGATGGTGTGGATGCCAATGGCCAGCCACTGGATCCATTCATGCCAAGATATCAGATCGACGATGAGGCGCTGGATGGCTTAATGGCCTATGTCAGTACACTCTCCAATACCCCGTCCCCAGGTGTGGACGAAAAGACCATCCATTTCGCAACCATTGTCTTATCCTCGAACAAAGCGGAGGAGAACAAGGCACTGGTCGATGTCATGGCGACCTATGTCGAGCAGAAGAACATTGAAACCAGATATGAGTCTAAACGGGCGAAAAATGCCCCTTGGCATAAGGAGTGGATGTTCAAGCCCTATCGAAAATGGCAGATACATGTTTGGGAACTGACAGGTGCCGAAGAGACCTGGCCGGATCAGCTCAGTACATACTATACAAAACAGCCGGTATTCGCGCTGGTAAACGGTTTGGTACCAACCGGCTGGAATCGGGTCAGTGAGTTCTGTGAAGGGCATGCGATACCCTGTCTTTTCCCCACCACACAACAGCCGGTTATCAGTGATGAAAACTACTACACCATCTATCTGAACAAGGGTGTGGCACATGAGTCTGAAGCGGTTGCCTCCTATATCCGGAAAAACCGCCCCGCCGCCCGAGTCGTACAGATTCATGATCAATCTGACATGCTGAGCTCCATATCTTCCAATGCGCTCATTGATGAGCTGAATAAGGCGGGCATCAGCGTAGACACCGTTTCTCTGGGGCAACTTGGCGAAAAAGAATCGAGCGCTTTTCGGATTGGCAAAGACGATACGGTTGTATTGTGGCTGGATAGAGGCAAATCAGAGCAACTCTTCAACAGTGGTCAGCTTAACAGTGCAGAGTTGATCATGCTCTCCAGTCAGTATTACGGCACAGACACCAGGCTTATCCCCCCGGATTTGACAGATTCAGTTCTCTTCATTCACAGCGCTGAAATGCCCGATAAGCTGAACAGGCTGCTGATCCGCTCAACGGGTTGGTTCAGAGCAAAAAGAATCTATAATAAAGAGACCAGAGAGATTCAAGCCAATGCCTACTTCGCGCTAAAGGTGCTTGGCGATGCAGTGAAGCATATTCGTGGCTACTTCTATCGCGACTATATGATTGAAAAGATTGAACATATGATTGATGACTTGCCTTATACTTCGATCTTCCCACGCCTCAGTATGGCGCCGGATCAAAGGTTTGCATCACGTGGGTTCTATGTGGCTAAAACTGACGGCAAAGGAGGAATCGTTAATCTCACTGGTTGGATAGCTCCCTGATTTGATTACGCGTTGTGAATATTTGTAAATTAAAGAGCTTTGTTTAATGGATAACAATATCAACTACAACGCAACTCAATACAGGGAAGATTACCAGCTGGCCAAACGATTTGGCGTGATCAGTTTTATCGCCATTATCCTGATTGCCATTGTCATACTTTTTCTGTTTCGCTATGAAACTGCCCGCATCATCCAGGACTCCACAAAGCAGAGTAATGAGTCACTGACCATCGCTACAGAGTACACGCTGAATGACCATTTTGTGATGTACCTGAATCTGATGAAGCTGAATGATAAAAAGCCTGGCGAGATGCCGTTGGAGCCGATGCTCGAACGAGCCTTGCAGAGAATGATACGGGATACCAATGTGGACCGTGTCAAATTGTACGATCGATCAGGCAAAGTGGCTTACTCTTCCAGAGCTGATGCCTACGACGACGATGACGAGGATAACGATGGTTTTATCTCGGCACTGTCGGGCTCACCTCGAACAGTTCTAAACTATCGGGACAGTTTCAGTATCTTCAACTCCAATGACCACGATGTGAACCTGGTACAGACCTATGTGCCAATTCGTACCAATGAAAGCTCACCTGTCATGGGCGTGATGGAGATCTATTACGACATCAGTGACTATGTCAGCAATGCGATGCGGGCAATCATCATCGTGATGTCTGTAACGATGCTATTGATGCTGTTTCTCTATACTTTCCTGTTGATGCATATCAAACGCTCCGAACGGATTATCGAAGCGCAAAACCGCATTACCCGAGAGAAAAAAGCGATGCTTGAATTTCTCACGGCAAAAATGATCAATGCCCAGGAGGATGAGAAGAAACGCATCGCCTTTGAGTTGCATGAGGATGTGGTGCAGACACTATCCGGTGTCAAAATGCAGCTGGAAAAATATATCCTGCAATTTGACAAACAGGACGACAGGAGCGATGCAGATCAGCTCTCCACAGTCATCATACCCACCCTGCAGAATGCCGCCCATAAAATCCGTGCGGTCGCACTCGATTTACGTCCGCCAAGCCTGGATGATTTTGGCCTTAAGGCGGCTCTGAATTCACTGGTTTCCGAGTGTCATACGATTACCACCGGTGTGCAGATCACGGTGGATGTATCAGTGAATGAAGAGTTGATATCCCAGGACCAGAAATCAATTCTCTACAGAATGTTCAAGGATACCCTCAAGGCTATCTGCTTCGATGAGAAAATCGACGGTGAAGTGATTATCTCTCTAAGTAATATCGATGATCTGCTACAACTACAAGCCAAGATCATCAGTAAGGAGAAAAACCTCAACTACAATGGGCAACTGCCCGGATTTTTCGTTGCCATGCAGGAGAAAACCATACTCTCTGGTGGTGAGTTTTTTGTCATAGAGCTTTCTGAAAGGTTGCTGGAAGTCAAAGCGGTCTGGTCCTATTGAATACGCAACCCGCTAGGATTCGGTTAGCCGATTGTTAGTTGCATATTAGGGTTTTTCGAGACTTAATACTGCCAGCATCCCGTTTCGGTAGATTTGAAAGTTGATTGGTTGTCCCGGCTCCAAACGATCGATTTTTTCTCTTATTTTCTGGAAGCTAAGTTGGCCATCCAGGGGTATGTCAGCAATGGATACGATGATATCGCCACCCAGCAACAGTTGCTGGTCGTTGATTTTTACCGGAATCGTGCCTTCGCGTAATTGAAGTCGATCGGTTGCAGAGCCTTCTGCGATCTTCTGTACCAATATTCCATAGTCCAGCGGATAGTTGATTGCCTTTGCTAGATCTGCCGTGATTGGCACGCCATTCAGACCACTCCAGTAGTTGTTTCTCTCGAGCATCAATGCTCTTGCCGTATTGGATGTAACGGCAAAGCCTATACCCTGGTGACCTCCGGAGGTGGTCTCAATGTAACTGACGATGCCGATCACTTCGCCATCGAGATTGCAAACCGGTCCTCCAGAGTTGCCTTTATTGATGGCCGCATCGGTTTGTAAAAAATCACCGAGCAGAAACAGCTTTCCCAGGTCAGGACCAGAGTGTCTGGCGCTGATGTGTCCTGTGGTGAGGGTATGGTGAAGCCCGTAGGGTGATCCGATCACAAATACCTCATTGCCGATACTGACTTTGTCGGAATCACCGAGTTTGGCGACGATCAGATTGTCCGGGGTCTTTTGTAATTTGAGTAACGCAAGATCGGCGGCAGGTTCCGTACCGACGACTTTGGCAAGCACACGCTGGCCATCTTTGAATTCAACATGAACGGCGTCACTGGTATGGACGACATGCGCTGCTGTCAGAATATCGCCTTCATGGCTGATGACGACGCCGCTGCCCAGGCCTTGCTCCACTTTTTCAGTGACTGGCGATGTGGAGTAGGTATGAAGTACAACCACAGAAGGATCGACTTGGGCAAACTGACGACTGAAGTCCGTGGCATGACATATTACCGGCAGCAGCATGGCAAAGAGCAGCAACTGAGAGATCGTACGATTCAATGGAGTAACCTCGAGTGGTTGGAGAATGAGCGATCTTTGATAAATCGCTCACTTCCCCATTTGCCGGGTTTACGCAAAGTGAATTACCGAAAAGTGTCTTAGGGCCCATTGGATTAGTGTTAACAGGCCCTAATACAGTCACTATAGCATCAAATAAAACGCTTCCTAATAGGACAGGTTGGAATCGGACACTGTCAAGTTTTGGTAACACGACATCTCGATCTGAACCGGATTTCGATCAAGCCTGGTAATGATATTGATTCGATTTCATGATCCTACTAAGCTTAAACGGTAAATCACGACTTCTGAATCAAACACTCACTAAGTTGGAGGGTGGAGATGGCTGCCAGTAGATTTCTGGTTATTCACTATCTGGATGGTACAAGCGAGACTTTCACTTTTCCAAAACAGGCGAAAGACCATTACGACCTGATGGGTAAATTGAATGATGCTATGAAGGCGGATCGATTGGTAATCGAAGCAGACGGCCATCTGAATATCATTCCATTGAGTGCGATTAAACGATTACAGTTTTCACCCGCGCCAGAAACCTTGCCTGGTGAAGTCATAAAACAGGCTTCATTAAACCCCTGAATCACAGCACACTGTTGCGACTGTTTTCAGTTGTTTGTGCCCGGATAGACTTTGTCTATCCGGGATCCAGAACATCAATATTCCAATCCGGGTATTGCCTGTTTCTGCATAGATTCAGTGGTTGGCTATCGCTCCGCCGGTGGTTGAATCTTGAACAGAATGGCATAGAGTGTCGGCACGAACAGCAGGGTCAGCAGGGTGGCAAAGCCCAGTCCGGCCATGATGGTCAGAGACATGTTGACAAAGAAGACATCCTGCAACAATGGGATCAGGCCAAGGATCGTGGTTGCGGCGGCCAGTACCACCGGCCGTAGACGACTCACCGTTGAATCGAGGATCGCTTCATAACCGGCTTTCCCATTGGCGATCTGCTGATCGATCTCATCAATCAGAACGATGGCGTTCTTGATCAGCAGACCAATCAGTGAGAGCGCTCCAAGCAGGGACATAAAATCGAAGGCGCCGTTGAAACCGAGCAATCCTGCAGTGATGCCGACGATCGCCAAGGGTACGGTAAGCCAGATGATCAGCGGTTGGCGCAGTTTTCCGAAGAGCAGAATACTGACCAGAATCATCAGCAGAAAACCGAAAGGCAGTGAACTGGCAAGACCGGCCTGGGCGTTCTTTGAATCCTCATACTCACCACCCCAGCTGAAACTGTAGCCAGGGGGCAGTTCCATCGACTCGATCTGCGGCTTAAGACGGTTAAACAGCGGGGTTGCCAGTTCACCGGTTGGGTTACACTGGGCGATGATGGTTTGAATCCGGTCGCGGGAGCGGATCAGCGGATTTTCGAAAACCGTCTCGAATCCATTAACCACCTGGGCCGCAGGTACCGATTGGTTGAGTACCGGGCTCCACAACACGATATCCCGCAGGTTGCCCACATCGCTGCGCTCATCTTCTGAGGCTCGCATATAGATCGGCAATACCCTTATCCCATCCCGGAACTGACCCACAGGGGTGCCATCCATCGCATACTGCAGGGCGTAGGCGAGACTCTCCCGGGTGATACCCAGTTGGCGGCCGACCTGCTCATTGAAAATCGGTCGGATCAGTTTTACCGGTTGGCGCCAATCATCACGGATATCCTTAGCTTCCGGATCTGCCCGCATGATCTGCTGGGCCTGTTGTGAGAGTTGGCGCAGGACGACTGGGTCCGGTCCTTGAAAGCGCGCTTCAATCTTGCTGTCCCGGCCAGGTCCGATCCGCAGGGATTTGATGATCGGGTCAGTCCAGGGATAGTGTTGCTTCATATGTCGGTCGACTTTGTCCCAGACCTCGGCAATACGCTCCCGACTATCGGTCTTGACGATAATCTGGCTGTAGACGGATGAGGTCTCCTTGGGGTCGTAGACCAGTGTGAACCGCTGATGGCCGCCACCGATGCTGATACTGGTCTGTTCCACACCTTCCTGCTCCAGCAGAAACTGATTGATTCGCAGCGTATCTTCACGGGTGGCCCGAATATCCGTTCCCTCGATCTCCCAGATATCGACAAAGAACATGGGTGTGTTGGATTCCGGAAAGAACGCCTGTTTGACGCTGCCGAATCCGATCACCGCGAGTATGAACAGACCGATCACGATGCTGACTGTGATCCAACGCAGACGAATCGCACGATCCACCAGATTGCGAAACAGTTTGAAGACACCACTGCCATAGGGATCATCAGCCTGATCTCCAGTGGTTGAGCCTGGCTTCATCAACAGTGAGCAGAGCAGGGGGGTTGTGCTGATGGCAGTGACCCAGGAGAGTAACAGCGAGTAGAGAATCACCCAGAACAGGGAGTTGGCGAATTCACCGGTACTATCCTGGGAAAGACCGATGGCAGAGAAGGCAAGAATTCCGATGATGGTACCGCCAAGCAGTGCCCAGATGGTTTTCCCCACCGTCTCTTGTGCGGCCTGGGTCGCACGCATGCCGCTCTGCATGCGCACCAGCATACCCTCGGCCACCACGATGGCATTATCCACCAGCATGCCCAGGGCGATGACCAGTGCGCCAAGTGAAATGCGTTGCAGCTCAATACCCTCAAGGTACATCAACAGCAGGGTTCCCGCCACTGTGATCAGCAAGACAGCGCCGATGATCAGGCCGACCCGTAAACCCATAAACAGCAGCAGAACGACGATGACGATGGCCACCGCCTGACCCACGCTGACCAGAAATCCACTGACCGATTTATCAACTTCCAGTGGCTGGTTGTAGATCTCTTTGATCTCCATGCCAATGGGAATATTGGGTATCAACTCCATCACTCTGTTGCTGAGCCGTTCACCGACAGCTACCACATTCTCACCGGACTGCATGGAGATTCCGAGAGTCAGGGCGGGTTTGCCGTTCAGATAGTAGAGTTGACTGGGAACCTCAGCGTAAGCCCGGGTGATGCTGGCGATGTCCCTCAAATAGATCAGTCGTTTATCTTCAGAGGCGACCAGAATGTCACCAATCGCGGTCACTGATGTGAGTTCACCACTGGGAACGATCCGCAGTCGTTGATGTTGTACATTGCCATGTCCGGCGGTCACTACCGCGTTCTGGGATTGAAGCAGTTGAGCGATGCTGGAGGGTGAGATACCAAGTTCGCCGAGGCGTTCGCGGGAGATATCCACATACACCACCTCCTTCTGTTCACCACCGATCGTGACTTTGCGTATCCCGGGCACCAGCACCAGTTCCTGCTTGAGGTAGTCGGCGAAATCCCACAGATCGCGCCAGCTGTAACCTTGTCCGGTCAGTGCCAGATAGACACCGTAGACATCCCCGAAGTCGTCGATCACCATCGGATCCTGGGCGCCGGGAGGCAGCTTGTTTTTCATGTCCACGATTTTACGTCGCAACTCATCGTAGATATCGGGAAAATCATCGGCCCGGTATTTATCCTTGAACTCGATGGAGATGTCGGACATGCCTGGCCTTGAGATCGACATCTTGATCCGCTTGACCTGTTCCAGACGCTGGATGGCATCCTCGATGTGATAGGTCACTTCATCCTCCACCTCCTGGGCGGATGCACCGGGATAGAGGGTGATGACCTTGGCGTTTTTGATGGTGAATGCCGGATCTTCCAGCTTACCCATTTTGTCGAAACTGAGCAGGCCGCCGCCGACCAGAATGATCACCAGCAACCAGGAGATGACCGGTGTGCGGACAGAGTATTCCCCGATATTCATGTGTGCCCCTATGCTTGGTGTTGCCGGCTATTGGTAGTTCAGATCTTCAGGTCGCTGTATCGCCTGTTCTTTGTCCGGCATCAGCCGCACCTTCATACCTTCGACCAGAAACGGGGTTCCGGCGGTGACGATCCTGTCTCCGGGCATCAATCCTTCCAAAACTTCTATATTTTCGCCCGACAGGCGTCCGACCTTCACGGTTCGGGGCAGAACCGTCATACTCTCGGATTCAATCACCCAGGCTTGAGGATCCAGTTTGTAGTCACCAACGATTGCACTGGCGGGTACAGTGAAGACGCTGCTGCCGCCACTGTCGAATTTGCTGAAATCGACAGTCACCTTGGCGGTCATGCCTGGCAGGATATTGGCACTCTCCACTCTTTGCATGGTGTAGGTGATTTGAAAGGTCTGGGTCTTGGCGTCGGCCTGGGTGGTGATTTCACGGAAGGTCAGTGGGAAACTGCTGCCGGGAATGTCGGCAAACGAGACACTGACCGAGACGTCGTCTTTGGCTCTCGCCCGGTCCTCGGAGGTCAATCCCCGCAGCAGACTTTCCGGTACATCGAATTTAACCTCCAGCTCTGAGATATCCTGCAGCACCAGGATCGACTGCTTCGCCTGAATCTCTTCAAAGTTTTCGATATTGAGCCGGGCGATGGTGCCATTGAATGGCGCTGTCAGCTTGGTGTAGTTGAGATCCTGCTGGGCAGCCTCCAGGGAGGCCGTGGAGCTTTTGAAGTCCGCCTCAAGTCGATCGAAATCCATCTTCGAAATATTGCCCTTTTTTATCAGTTCCTTGGCTCTGGTAAAGTTGCGCTTGGCCTTGTCAAAATTGGCTTTGCGATCGTTATAGACGATCTGCAGATCGGTGGGATCGAGGGCAGCGACCTGTTGTCCAGCCTGAACCTGATCCCCCTCTTTGACCGCCACTTGCTTGAGTACACCGGAAACCCGAAAAGCGAGCTCCGCCTTACGGCCGGCATCGATTCGTGCCGGAAAGGTACGGATTGCACCGCTGGCTGTGGTTTCAATCAGAAAACTCTTTACCGGACGGACCGCGTCGGTCTGAATGGTGACAGGGGGTTCACTGCAACCACTGAGAGAGAGACAGACCAGGGCTAACCCGAAGACGGTACGATTGGACTGATACATAGTTAGCTTGCACTCCAGCTGAATAGGCCCAGCAGGCTGGACTTTTTATATTCTTGGTTTAACCTGAATCTGTGGGTCGATGACGGCATATGGCCCGAGTCGTGGCGATCGCTGGGGTACAAAATTGTCTGCTAAATCGATCAAGCGTGGATTTTTGATTCCAATGGGAATCCAATAATTAACACTTAGTCTCGCGTATGACCCCACAGGTTCAGCTTTAGCTTAACTTTAACGCCAATCAATAAAAATAGACAGCTGGTGACAGCACAATGAAGCTTGTAAAAACCCTTAATATCCTCGGTTTATTAGATCGGACAACCATTCCGTATTCACTGTTGAGCACACTGTTTACGATACTGCTTCTGAGCATCATGAGCAGTGGCTGTTCACTGTTGGAGATCTCACAACAGAGCGAGGGTGTGAATAAGGCCGGGACCATCTCCGGTCGTGTCGTGATCGAGAGTGGCAGTGATGCGCCGGTGACGATTCTGCTTTTTACCAAACAGGATTTCGCACCGGAGCTGGAACGTAAGTATATCTTGCAGGGGGACGGGGAGTTTCGTTTCTACGCAGAGGAAGGTAGCTACTATGTCGCTGCTTTTCAGGATACCAACCGGGATAGTCTCTATCAGCAAACCGAACCGGCGACCCTGTATGGTGGTAGTGATCTGTTCAATGCCACGCCGGTGGTGCTGCAGCCAAGTAACCATGTGGAACTGGATACGCTGATACTCAAGGGCCCGATTGCCAAAAAAATAAACCGGGACAATATCTCTTTTGAAATTGAACAGGACCATACCGGTGAAGTTGCCTCACTGGATGATCCCAGATTCTCCCGTGAGATCGGTTCACTGGGATTGTGGAAGCCGATCTCTTTCATCGATCAGGTAGGTATCGGACTCTATATGCTCAGCTCACCGGAGGCGAAGCGGATCCCTGTGATTTTCATACATGGCGCTGGCGGGACACCCCTGGAGTTCGCCGATTTGGCAAAAAGCCTGGACAGCCAACGCTTTCAACCCTGGGTACTCCACTATCCAAGCGGTTTGCGATTGGACATCGTCAGCGACTATCTGGTGAAAAGCATCAATCAGCTGGAGAGTCAGTATCCGTTCGACAATTTCTATTTGATAGCCCACAGCATGGGTGGACTGGTGATGCGCTCAACGGTTAAGAAATATACCGAGAGTGAACATCATCCAGTGATCGGCTTGACCATGACCATCAACAGTCCCATGGATGGGATGGCGAGTGCCAAATTTGGTGCCCGGTCGTCACCGATTGTCATTCCCTCTTGGCGGGATATTGCACAGAACAGTGAGTTCCTCACCCTTATCAGGGGTTGGCCCTGGCCAGAGGAGATACCTTATCACCTGGTGTTCTCCTATCAGGGGGGTGATAGTGATGATGGGGTGGTTGATCTGGAGAGTCAGATTCCTTTGTCGTTGCAGGCTGAAGCAACACGGTTATACGGATTCAATGCCGGACACGCGACGATTCTAACCAATCCGGAGTTTATCCAGAGGTTTCAAAATATCCTCGACAGCAGCTTATAGACCAGCTCAGGCGATGGTAATGCTGTTATCGAGGTAGACATCCTGAATGCTGTTAAGCAGGGACACACCTTCACTCATAGGTCTTTGGAACGCCTTGCGCCCTGAGATCATGCCCATGCCACCGGCCCGCTTGTTGATCACCGCAGTACGTACAGCCTGTGCCAGGTCCCCCTGGCCCGAGGAGGCACCGCCGGAGTTGATCAAGCCGGCGCGTCCCATATAACAGTTGGCCACTTGATATCGCACCAGATCGATGGGGTGCTCCGAGGTGAGGTCACTGTAGACCTTGTCGTGAGTCTTGCCGAATTTAACCGCCAGATACCCCTTATTGCCTTCGGCCTGTTTCTGCTTAACGATATCCGCCCCAATGGTGGCTGCCAGATGGTTGGCCTGACCTGTGAGGTCTGCCGCAGAGTGATGATCCACTCCGTCCACCTTGAAGGCGCTGTTTCTCAAATAGGCCCAGAGTACGGTCACCATGCCCAGTTCATGAGCCTGTTGAAACGCTTCTGAGATCTCCATGATCTGGCGGCGCGACTCCGGGGAGCCGTAGTAGATTGTGGCGCCAACCGCCACCGCCCCCATATCGAATGCCTGTTCCACAGATGCGAACAGGGTCTGGTCATAGATGGCCGGATAGGTGAGCATTTCATTGTGGTTCAGCTTGACCAGAAAGGGAATCTTGTGGGCATAGCGCCGTGACACCGAACTCAGCACCCCCAAGGTTGAGGCGACAGCATTGCAGCCCCCCTCGATGGCCAGTTCGACAATCTTTGAAGGATCGAAATAGATGGGATTCGGTGCGAAGGAGGCACCACCCGAATGCTCAACTCCCTGGTCAACCGGCAGTATCGAGAGGTAGCCACTACCTGCCATTCGACCGGTATTGAAGAGGCTCTGCAAGCTACGCAGTACTCCGGGTTTGAGCTCCTTGTCGGCGACAACCCTGTCCACATAATCCGCACCGGGAAGATGCAGCATGGATTGGTGTATGGTCTCGCATTGGTGGCTCAACAGCTGTTCCGCCTCAGAGCCGAGTAGGGTGGTGATGTCGGTCATGGTTTGTTCCAGGTGGTGATTCTGCACCATGAGTATAGATAGTTTGTGACGATATGTAAGTGGCCGGGTGGATCGTTTTTTCCATGCTGTGCAGCGGGCTTTTTGAAAGGGACCGGAAAGAACGGATAGAAGATTCGTTTTATTGGATGGCATGAATGGATAGTTATCTGTCATCTTCTGCCAGTGTGTGTCGTCTTCCGAATATCTAGACTGTTTACATCAACCTGAATAACAGAGGAGACGACTCATGACACAGACGAATACAGCTTTGATCACAGGGGCATCCAGCGGTATCGGTAAAGCGCTTGCCCGGATTCATGCAGACAAAGGCGGTAACCTGGTGCTGGTGGCCAGGTCAGGTAATAAACTTGAAACATTGAAGAGTGAACTGGAGTCTGAACAAGGGATCAAGGTCACTGTCATCGTTGCGGACCTTTCCGATCCTGACGCCGCGTATGATATTTACAAGCGTACCGAAGAACTCGGCATCGTTGTGGATACCCTGATCAACAATGCGGGGTTTGGCGGTCATGGCCTTTTCCATGAGCGGGAACTGGCAGCAGAGCAGAAAATGATGCAGGTGAATATGGTCAGTTTGACCAATCTGACTCACCTCTATCTGCAAGGTATGGTGGCACGCCAACGAGGACGCATCCTGAATGTTTCATCCACAGCGTCCTTTATTCCCGGTCCGCTTCAGGCTGTCTACTATGCCAGCAAGGCGTACGTGACTTCGTTTACCCAGGCCATTGCGGAGGAGGTGGCCGAATATCAGGTCACCGCAACCGCCTTGTGTCCCGGTGCGGTGGATACAGGATTTGTCAAAGCCGGTAATCTGGAGGGGGTTGATGTATGGAAAAATGCCAAGTCCGCTGAATCGGTGGCAGAATATGGATATCGGGCTATGCAGAAAGGTCAGCTTGTTGCAATCAATGAAAAGGGCCTGGATCTGATGTTGAACTGGATTATTCCCCTATTACCGAGAAAGCTGGTACTGAAAATATCCCGCCAGGGAATGGAGAAAAAAGTACAACCTGTTGAGGCAAAAACCACGTCATGAAACGCGCCAGTAATTTTACTGTCTCCCCGAGTTGGGCGATCTTATTCAGGGACATGCAGGTTGATATGTCTGCTGTACTGAAACATGCAAATCTGCCTGCTGATCTGTTCAACAGGGAAGATGCGACCCTTACTCCGGCCCAGTACTACCAATTCTGGCGTAGTCTCGAAGTGATTGTCGGCGAGCAAAGCATCGCACTGCTGCTTGCCAAGCATCTGAGTGTCGAGTCGTTTGATCCGGCAATCTTCGCCTCTATCTGCAGCCCGGACCTGAATACGGCTTTGAAACGACTGAAAGAGTACAAGCCGCTGATCGGCCCAATGATACTGAGCATCGAGATCTCACCCAAGCAGACACGACTGTCGATTGAGTGCTATGGACATGAAGAGAATATGCCAAGTTCGTTAGGTATAACCGAACTGGTGTTTTTCACCCAATTGGCTCGTATCGCTACCCGTTCCGAGATCAGACCATTGGCTGTGCAGCTACCCATATTGCCTGAAAATCTTCAGCCCTACGTGGACTATTTCGGTTGTCGATTGAAATCTGCTAAAGAAGTCGCAATCAGTTTCAGTGCGAAAGATGCAGCGATGCCGTTTCTAACTTCAAATGCTTCTATCTGGTCATTTTTTGAAGGTAAGTTGAATCAACGTTTGAAAGACCTGGATGCTTCCGCCAGTTTCACACAACGGGTTAAATCGGTCCTTCTTGAGGCGCTCCCCATTGGTGAGAGTTCAATTGAGTCTGTCGCTCAACGGCTTGCCATGAGTAAACGGACCTTGCAACGAAAACTGAATGATGAAGCCGAGACCTATCAATCGGTACTGCAGAATGTACGATCTGAACTGGCAGATCACTACCTGAAAAAATCCCATCTCTCATTAGGAGAAATCTCTTTTATGCTGGGGTTTCAGGAACCCAACTCATTTATTCGCGCCTACAGTACATGGAAGGGTGTCAGTCCAGGGCTGTTCAGAGAACGGTTTCAGTAAATACCACAAACATTGATGGAAATATGAGACAAAAACTGATCCTTTTGACATTTTTTTCACTGATAATTCTCTTATTGGTGCCAGCCTGGGAAAACCAGGCTGAGTCCAGTGAGCCAGGTGAAAAGGAGGTCGTTGTACTGTTGCATGGCCTGGCCCGCAGTAATACGGCAATGTGGCTGTTAAAGCAGAGACTCGAAGAGGCGGGCTTCCATGTGGAAGCCATTGACTATGCCTCGTTCAATCAAACATCTCAACAGATCATTGGGAATATCACGAATCAGATTAATGAGTGCTGCAAGTCGATCAACAACCGGGTTCATTTGGTCGGTCACTCTCTGGGAGGCTTACTGATACGGGCCTATCTGGAGCATAATCAGATACAGAATCTGGGTAGAGTGGTATTAATCGGAACACCAAACCAGGGCTCTGAGGTGGCTGACTATGCAAATCAGAAATGGTGGGGACAGTTAGCCGGTCAGGCTGCATTATCACTCGGAACCACTAAAGAGAGTTTTCCAAATACCTTGCCTGAGCCCGATTATCCAGTTGGTATCATTGCCGGGGTCAGGGAATCTGATAATGAAGAGTTGATACCCGGTCTCGATGACGGATTGGTTTCAGTGGAATCGACCAAGCTTCGAAATATGCAGGATTTCATAGCCGTACCATCCGGACATTCCATGATGCGTTACAACAAAGTGGTTGCAACTCAAACCATTATCTTTCTGAAAAGTGGAAAATTTAATCACTGATACTCTGTATCAATAGTCCCTATTTGTGACTCCAACTCAGTCATACCCCATTTTTTTATAAACTTTTTCTACTGCAACATCTTTTGCAACTCAGTTACGCTACTTGACAAAATAAAACAGACTAACTAGTCTGAAATAATATCAGACTGAATAGTATGAAATAATGCCAAGACACAAAGAGTTCAGCGAAGAGGAGTTATTGCAAACGGCGATTCTGCTGTTTTGGGAAAAGGGCTATTGTGATGCTTCGGTTGATGAGTTGATCAAGCGATCCGGTGTGGCCAAATATGGTATCTATGCCACGTTCGGTTCAAAGCGAGCGTTGTTCAAAGCGGTCCTGAATCAGTATGCCGAGGACAGAAAAAAGGATATCCAGCGGCCATTGAGAAAGCCGTATGCCGCCTTACCGGAAGTTCTCTCATTCTTTACAGCGCTACCGACAAAATTAACCAAAAAGGGCTTTCAATATGGTTGTTTGATGGCCAATACCGGCATGGAGCTTGGTGTACAGGATCAGGAGTTCAGCAGTATGGTCAAAGCTTTTTTTGATGAGACAGCTGATACGATGAAGGCATGTCTGGATCGGGCCGTGAACTTACAGCAGCTTGACAGCCGTGCTGATACTGAAGTCCTTGCCAGGTTTTTGATCAATGAGTTCAGAACACTACTGATGTTGGCTGCCAGCGGTAATAAGAAGAGAGATCTTAAACTACAGATGGAAACTGCTCTGACGATACTGCAAGACACTCAATGAGTTATCGGCTTAACCTACCATGGTGATCGACATGAATCTTTCGATAGTACCCATCTATCTTGCGATTGTTTTCCTCTTCTGCTTTCTGATAGTCAGACAGGCTTCGAAAAATGAGATTATCGCAAAAGCTGTTGAGCGAAAGATTCTCTTGCTACTGCTCGCATTTATCCTCTGGAGTGTATCGGTTGCACTGTTGGCGCTTGGGGATCAGCATGTCTCGCTTATCGCCACAATACCTCTGTTATGGCAGGCATTCGTACCTGTAGGGATCTGGATTACAGCAATTTTCCTCTCTGCTGATTTGCGCTCAGGCTTGCTTAAGATTGCCACCCATACACCGGCTCAATGGTTAGTACTGATCCAGGCACTGCGGCTTGGCGCAATCGGTGGCATTGTCAAAGGATTGAATGGTGAGATTGGCTCTGACTACGTCTTCTGGATCGGAGTTCCGGATTTCCTTTTTGGTTTGTCCGCTCTGCTCATTGGCTTGTTGATGTTCAATCGAGAGATCAATGTACGTCTGCTGATCGTCTGGCATCTGATCGGGTTTTCACTGATATTTTTCCCCACCTTTCTGATCATGAGCTATTGGATGAATGAACCCGGGTTTGTCTTTATCTTTGAATATCCGATGATACTTGCGCCGGGGATGTTGGTTCCTTTGCTGATCTCACTTAATCTGTTACATGCCTGGGGATTGTTTCAGAAACAGAGACATTCACATCCGCAAGGCCTGCAGACCTGATATCCACTCCAGTTCATACTGGGACACAATTCAGCCGAGGGTGATTCCTGCGGTTTGGCTTAAGACACCATTCAGGACTGCTCACTTTCTACAGTGGCTGGTTCTGTTTCGGCTGGTGGGCTGGCAGAATTTTCAGTTTGTGATTCCGTTTCTGACTCACTGGATTGATCGGATGGGGGTTCATCACCAGCCGTATCCTCCGGCATGCTGACATCAAGCTCTTCCGTCTGTTCACTGCTCTCGGCGGCTGCCTTGCAATTGGCTTGATCTTCAGCAGATCCACAAGATGATTTTTGATCGGCCTTTTGCTTTGACTCGGCATCCATATTGGCCATCCTCTCCCGCTGCTCCTCGGCTCTTGCGCGTCCATACTTTCGCAGATTGATCTCGAATACCTGGAGACCGGAGGAACCGCTCTCTCCGGAGCCTCTGTTTTCCTGGCGACCAGAACTGCTCTGCTGACCAAACTGAGAGCTATTGGATGAGCCAATGGTTGAACTTGGTGTCGGGGATTGAATGGAAACAAAGGGCAGGGCATCATCATCGATGATGCGGATAATGGCTGTGCTCGGATCGGAAATCACTGCACCGCCACCTGCGTTGGAGAGTATCAAAGTAAAACTGCTCTCTTGTTCATAAATCGTATCATTGATGATATCGATCGTCAGGGTTCGACGGCTGAATCCTGCCGCAAAGGTCAAGGTACCACTGATTGCATGATAGTCCTCATTCGCATTGGCTGAGCCGTTCAGAGTGTTGTACTCAACGGTGGCATCGATATCGAGATTACCCTCACGAAATAGAGTCACCCTGAGTTGACCGGCATTCTCTCTGACTTCGTAGCTGACGGACTCCAGTGATATGGTCGCAAAATTGGTGTCAGGATCATCATTCAGGATAGAGATGGTTGTTGACGCCGGCGATCCAATATCCGCATCACCATCCAACTCTGTGATCATGAGCTGAAATCGTTCGCTCTCTTCGAAAAGATCATCGTCGATCAGTTCGATGGAGATCTGCTTTTCAGTCTCTCCCGGTAGGAACCGTACCGTCGACTCAGTCTCGACAAAATCAACTTCTGCCAGTGCCGTATCAGCAACTGTCCGGTAGCCGACTTCGATCGTTCCTGCTGTGCCATCTGTACGAACCAGACTGACAAGAGCCTCACCACGGGATTCGTTAACCGCTACAGAGACGGAGCTGAATGCAACAGTGCCGGCACCATCATCATCCAGAATGACTACCTCAACCTCATCCTGATGCCCGAGAGCGGCATCACCCCTGACATCGCTCAACACTATCTGAAAAGCTTCATTCTCTTCGTCGTCCCGGTCATTGATAATCGGTATTTCAATTGTGCGCAGTGTCTCCCCATCCGCAAAGGTCAATCTGCCGGACTGACTGAGATAATCACTGCCGGCTACGGCGTCATCATCACTGGTGGTGAATTCAACGGAGACTTCACCTTCACTGCTGCCCACCCGTCTGACGGTAACGATCAAACGGGAAGTGTTTTCATCGACTGAGTATTGGCTTTCATTGAATATCAGCAAGCTTTCATCAGCGGAGCCCGAATTGCTCAACAGCAGATCATAGGCGGCTGAGACATCGGCCAGGCCATAACCATATTGATCGTCGACTCCAGTTTCGCCAAGATCGACTGCACTGTCGTAGAGTGCGGTCTCAATCTGCGAGATCGGGGTGTCGGGAAAGGCGCTCTTGAGCAGCGCCAGGGCGCCGGTAATGTGCGGGGCTGCGAAAGAGGTACCGGAAACCACGTTATAGGCAACCGGCAGTCGATCGGTGGTATAGACTTGTGAGCCAGGCGCCACCAGTTTCGGGTAGATTCCGCCATCACAGGCGTTGGGGCCTCGACTGCTTTGAAACTCGATCTCATCCAGCAGATCGATCGCACCAACCGAAAGCGAACCTGAGTTGTTGGCCGGACTGATACTGGTCTCTGCAAACGGACCATAATTGCCTGCAGAAAATACCACCCCGATACCGGCTTCCCGTAACAGCCGAATATCCTCATCAAACTCCTGATAACACTGGTTGATGGTGTTGGCGAACCCCCAGGAGTTGTTGACCAGGTGAGGGGCGTCATCAGTCAGTGGGTCCCCATCGGGATCGAGCAACCACTGAAAAGCCAGATGGATGGCGCTGAGAGTGGTCTGATTCGCATTATCAAAGATTCGTGCAGCGATCCATTTTGCTTCAGGGGCCATCCCGACCTGATAGCCGCTCTCATCACCAGCGAGGATCAAGCCGAGTGCCTGTGTACCATGTCCTACCAGGTCGATTGGCAACTGCTGATCACCATAGTAGGGATCGAACCAGCTGTTGTCACCACCTCGCCAGCGGTCAGCCAGATCCGGATGATTCACATCGACACCGGAATCCATGATCCCGACAACGACCCCTTCTCCCCGAATCTCCCGTTCCCAGAGTCTCGCCGCATTGAGCTTCTCGATATTCCACTGGGGCTGACTGTCAACATCCTCCACTTCCGGGGTATTCATGGTCAGGCGCATGTCAGCGGTTACCCGCTCGACCCCGGGCAGTGCCGAGATCGCATCGATCATCTCGGGGGGGACATCCAAAGCGATGCCATTGATTGTCCAGAGAGATTTCAGCCTTGTTTTTACGCCATGCTTTCTGAGCAGCTCGGACAACCTGGCTGAGGCTTCCCGGGTTTGTTGTTGCAGGCTGCTGAAGACGTTTTGACGAAACTGCTTGCGTTTCAGCGTTCGGCTCTCTTTGCGGCTGCGAAATTGCTCGGATTTCTGGTGCTGCTCTTTCAGCTCGCTGATGCTGTATTCTTTAGCAAACCGAACAATCACAGGTACCCGATCGAGTCTTGTCGCATCCGAAACCAGCTTTTCAGCGTCTGCGGTCAGTGCCGCCGCTGCGAAGAGCATCGGTTGGTAGATGGTGAGTGCCGCCAGAACTACAGCGGTTGTAAATCGGTTTAGCATGCCTGGTTCGCCACAAAAGACGATTAATTCCTCGAATGCGTGGATACCTGTTATATAAGGTTCATACTGACAGTGAATTAACTATATTCTCTGTACATATCGGGCGATATGCTGACTACTACTACCAGTGGATGAGGTCTATTACTACCTTGGGTGCAGTGAATGGGCTTCCTAGTTTATCAGACTTGGTTCTTAAGGTACTGTAATTGTTGAATATTGTCGATTTAAGGATCACCCTGGACAGTAGCTGTCTTGGTAGGGTATTTATGCATCAAAGGTAAGGAGTTACCCCATATGCAAATACACCCTCCCATCAATCATACTATTCTCTGATTTCTGCTGAGATAGTGTAAGGAGATTTCTGATCAGGTCGGAGGCAATGGATTGAGTTGATTCTGCTGCTGTGCATTTGCATTGAATGGCTGCAGAATTCAGATTTACGAATAGTTGCGATAGTTTAGGAATTGATCACAGGAAAGCCAATGGGTAACAGATTTAACAGATTTTCGGTAGTTTTGCTGTCAGCAGTTATGACAATGCTACTGGCTTCCTGCGCCCAGCAACCCAAGGTGGATGAGTCTGCCGAAGGTAATGGGGTGACTTACTACAATCAGCAACGTCCCGAACTGTCCACCTCAAGTGCTGGTGATCAGAATGAGCTGGTGCTTTCCCAGGAGGTGAAACGGGAACCGGAGTTTTTTGTCCGTGAGGGCAGCGGTGAGTTCATCAACCGTAAGGCTCAGGCGAGATCACAGAGTCAACCTGCGAAAGGGGACATCACCCTGAACTTCGAGGCGGTCGACCTGCGGGAAGTGGTGAAAGTGATCTTCGAAGAGATTCTGCGTGAAAACTATCTGATCGACGATAAGGTTCAGGGAAAAGTCACCATCCACACCACCTATCCGGTCACTACAGAGTCCGTATTGCCGATTCTGGAGAATATCCTGCAGATGAACGGTGCGGTGATGGTGCGTAATGGTGCCCTCTACAAGATTCTTCCCGCAGCTGATCTCAAAGGCATGGCAATGAAACCCTCAGTAGGACAGGGCCAGGCAAAAATGCGTGCGGGTCAGGGCGTACAGATCGTTCCACTGAAATACATCTCTGCTGTGGAGATGAAAAAGATTCTCGAATCGTTCACCACGAAATCGGAACAGATTCGTATCGATCCAGGCAGAAATCTGATGATCATCAGCGGCTCTTACCAGAAGATCAACAATCTGCTGCAAACCATCAAGATGTTCGATGTGGATTGGCTGAGCGGGATGTCCTTCGGTCTGATCCCACTGAAATACACCGATGCGAAGACCCTCACCGATGAGTTGAAAAATATTCTCGGGGATGGTGATGCCTCACCCCTGGGTAATATGATCAAGTTGATCCCGGTTGAACGGCTGGGTGCGGTGATGGTGATCAGTCAACAGCCCAGATATATCGACGAGGCACGACGTCTGATTGCTCAATTCGATCAGGGGAGTGACAAGTCGCCTGACCGCAGGCTCTATGTTCACCATCTGAAAAACGGCAAAGCGGAAAATATCGCCGCCATCCTGCAGAGCATATTCGGCAATGAGGTGGCTGCAACCGATTCCGCCGGTCCTCTCAGCCACAGTGATCCATTGCTGCGTTCCAATGTACGCTCACCGACAACCACCGGTATCGATCTGAAAAACAGCAATGCGGATCGGGAAGCCGCCTTGACCAAGGATCAGCCGACGCTGGCTGCCGCCGATGATCCATCCGCTGATCGATCCGAGACCACGAAACCTGGGGGCGGTGCCGCATCGACCGCGACGATCATCGCCGATCCAGACAACAATGCGATCCTGGTTATGGCCAGCCCCAAGGATTACCAGAAGATCAAAGCAACCATCACCCGGCTCGATGTGGCCCCCAAACAGGTGATGATCGAGGCGACCATCGCCGAAGTGCAGCTGTCTGACAACCTCAGCTACGGTGTGCGCTGGTTCTTCAACGGTTCCACCGGTGGTGGGCGTCCCTACCAGGGTGGTCTGGGCTCGCCACTGCCCGACAACGTTGGTGGCGATGGATTTGCCCTGGGGCTGTTCAACAGCCTGGATGATCTGAAGGTGTTTTTCGATATTCTGGAGAATGAGTCTTCGGTCAAGTTCCTCTCTGCCCCGCAGATCATGGTGATCGATAACCAGACCGCCAGTTTCCGGGTTGGTGATCAGATTCCGATCGTTACCCGCTCTTCACAGAGCACCACAGATCCTAACGCACCGATCGTCTCTGAGGTTCAGTTCCGGGATACCGGTACCCTGTTGCAGATCACACCCCGTATCAACGAGGGTGGCATGGTCACTCTGGAAGTCAGCCAGGAAGTGAGTACACCCGGCTCGGCACCAGCGATCGGCGGTGGCGGCAATGTGGCAATTTCACAACGGACAATTGAGAGTACGGTTGTGGTCCATGACGGTCAAACCGTGGTGCTTGGTGGCTTGATCAGAGAGAACACCAGCAGTGGCCAGGCCGGTATCCCCGGTTTGATGCATATTCCGCTGCTTGGCAGTCTGTTCAGCAGTACGACAAAGGATATCAGCCGTACAGAACTGATAATCACCCTGACACCAAAAGTGGTACGGAATCCGCAGGAAGCCTTCGATATCTCCCAGGAACTGAGAGAGAAAATCAAAGAAGCCACACTGTTTCAGGATGACTTCTACCGGCGTCGGGCGGTGCAGTAAGCGATCCATGAACAGGGCTCATGGCCTTGAATTGTCTGCCGACAGATCTCGAGGTTAAGATTCAGCAGATACCCAGGGCAACTGCCTATTTATCCCCGCTGTCTGGCGTTTGTAATGTGGCGCTCAAGGATCTATCCCATTGTTACGCTACACTAGACGGTAGCGATACAATGAGTGTCAAATTTTCTGCAGTCCGAACACAGGCATGGGATGAATACAACGAGTCGCAGCATCAATAACGAAACCCTCTCGGCAGACGATCCTGATCAACTGGAACCGGTCTATACCAGTCAGCCTATCTGTGTTGCACTGGTGGCTTCCGGGCGTTTGGGCATGGCGGATGCGGATCGGGCGGTACGTCTGAAGGAGAGTCAGCAAAGCGACGAGTCGATCGGCAATATTCTGCTGCAACTGGGGCTGATTTCCGATCGTGATCTGGCCCAGGCTCTGGCGGAAATCTGCAGTGTGCCTCTGGCCGAGCGGAAAGACTATCCGGAACTGGCCCATCTGAGTGAGAACATCTCCGCCAACTTTCTGAAACAGCACCGACTGGTGGTGTTCGACGATCAGGAAGAGCACATTCTGGCGATCATGGTCGATCCCAGTGATCGCTTTGTCGTCGAAGCCCTGGAGCTGATCAGTGGCAAGTCAGTAAAACTGCTTACCGGTATCGCCAGTGAGATCGATGAGACCATCCAGGAGCATTTCAATGAGCTGCAGAAGAGCAGTTCAGCCGAGGAAGGGGATGGACTTGAGCACCAGTTGCTGCTGGATGATGTCGAGCAACTCAAAGAGCTGGCCAGCGAGGCGCCGGTTATCAAGATGGTCAACCAGATCATCCAGAGAGCGGTTTCCAGCAAAGCCTCGGATATCCACATCGAACCCTTCGAGCAGGTGCTGAAGATCCGCTATCGGGTCGATGGCCTGTTACGTGAAACAGAACACCCATCGATCAATATGGCGCCGGCGCTGATCTCCCGTATCAAGATCATGGCCCACCTGAATATCGCTGAACGCCGTCTGCCCCAGGATGGACGCTTCAAGATCCGTGTGCATGGCGCCACCCTGGATCTGCGTGTCTCCACCGTACCGACACTGCATGGTGAGAGTATGGTACTCAGGCTGTTGCAAAGGGATGAGCTGAATCTGGATTTTGCCAGCCTTGGTTTTGAGAGCGCTACCGAGCAGCGCCTGCTGGAAATTCTCGATCGTCCCCACGGCATCGTCGTCGTAACCGGGCCCACCGGCAGTGGTAAAACCACCTCTTTGTATGCCGCGCTGAACTATCTCAACCGCCCTGAAAGAAAGATCCTTACTGTTGAGGATCCGGTTGAATACAATATCGAGGGCGTCAACCAGATACAGGTGAAATCGAGTATCGGGCTCGGCTTCAGTGAGGCTTTGCGGTCTATCGTACGACAGGATCCGGATGTGATCATGATCGGTGAGATCCGTGATCAGGAGACCGCCAAGATAGCGGTGCAGTCTGCACTGACCGGACATCTCGTGCTTTCATCCCTGCACACCAATGATGCCGCCGGCAGTATCACCCGGTTTCTCGATATGGGGATCGAGGCATTCCTGCTTACCTCGACTGTGAATGCGGTTGTCGCCCAACGACTGGTGCGTAATCTTTGTCCCCATTGCAAGCAGTCCTATACGCCGCCGGCGGAGATTCTTGCCCGTTTTGCCGCTATCCAGGAGTCACCTACCTTATACAATGCTGTCGGCTGTGATCAATGTGATGGCAGTGGCTATCGTGGGCGAAGTGCAATTATTGAGATGATTGAGCTGAGTGAAGCGATGCAGTCTCTGATACTGCAGGGCAAAGACAAACATGCCCTGGCAGCCTGCGCCAAACAGGAAGGGGCGAAATCCATGTATGAGGATGGTCTGCATAAAGTGGCCCGGGGCATTACCACACTGGAAGAAGTATTAAGAGTCACCCAGGAGAGTTGATGGCCTCTTTTCTCTATAAAGCAGTTTCATCGGATGGTGAGATCATAGAAGGGGTGCTCGAAGCGGTAAGCCGGGAACACGCGGTGAACCAGATACACCTCAATGGTCAGGTGCCAATCCGTGTAGAAGAGAGTCAGCAGAAGAGTCATCAAACCTCCCGCAAGCTTTTTAAACGCAAAAAGATTGCCCAGAGTCAGGTGGTCGCCTTTACGCGTGAATTGTCGACACTGCTGCACTCCGGGCAACCCCTCGATTCAGCGCTTGGTATCCTCGTTTCGATCTCCGGAGACGACTCCCTGTTCAGCCAGCACCTGATGAGTATTCGGGACAGCCTGAAGAGCGGTCACTCGTTCGCCGATGCCCTGGCCAAGGAGGAGGGGGTATTCAGTAACTTTTATATTCAGATGGTACGGGCCGGCGAAGCAGGTGGTGCTCTGGAGAGTGTGCTCTCAAGACTCTCGGTTCATATGGAACAGGCCCAGGAGGTCAGAAGTTCACTGATTTCAGCACTGATCTATCCGGCGATCCTGTTATTTGTCGCCATCACATCGATCCTGATCCTGCTGACCTACGTTATTCCCCAGTTCAGTGAACTGTTCATGGACATGGGGGAGGCGCTGCCTCTCTCCACACAGATCACCATGGGTCTTGCGACTTTTCTGCAGGATTATGGCTGGGTGCTGGCCCTGGGGGTGATCCTGGTGGTTTTCTTTTTCAAGTGGCAGATGAGTCGTAGACGGTCGGCAAAACGCTGGCATGCTCGATTACTCAACCTGGGAGTGATTGGACCAATCGTCAAGCAGGTGGAAGCGGCCCGCTTCTGCAGAACCTTGGGGACGCTTTTGGAAAATGGCGTACCTTTGTTGAAATCTGTGGCGATCGTTAAGGATACCATCGGTAATTTTGTGATTGCCGATGGGATGGATCAGGTCATCAAGAATCTGCGCTCCGGTCAGAGACTGGCCGATCCACTGGCCGAATATGCTCAGTTTCCTCAATTTGCCCTGCAGATGATCCGGGTTGGTGAAGAGTCGGGTCAGTTGGAACCGATGTTGATGCAGACCGCAGAGATCCTCGATATGGAGACCCAGACGCTGATCAAGCGGGCGCTCAGCCTGGTTGAACCGGTGATGATTCTAGTGCTCGGTTTGATCATTGCCGGTGTTGTGATGTCCATCCTGGTGGCCATCCTGGGGGTTAACTCACTGGTTGCCCTATGAGTAGATTAATTTTTCAAAGCCGGGGTTTCACACTGATCGAAATGATGCTGGTGCTGGTATTGATGGCGATGATGTTCACCCTGACACCACCGTTGATGCATAAAGCTTTTCCGGCACTGAAGTTGAAGGCCGCCGCCAGGGATCTGGTTCAGGAGATTCGCTTTGTACAACAATCCGCAATCATTTCCGGTAGCGAATCGAAGATCAGTTTTCAGCTGCAGACCGATCAGTATCAAAGTGATCTGGTAAATCAGGGCGCAGTCAGACAGCTGCCAGAGGGGATCAGTTTTATTGCAGATGCTAGTGTAAGCCGTGAACAGATTCTGGTCCTGCACTTCTATCCCGATGGCAGTTCAAGTGGTGGGTTAATCCGCCTCGGTAACAAGACACGAGGCTTTGTCATTACCGTGGACTGGTTGACCAGCCGGGTAGAGATACTCGACAGCAGTGATTTTAACGAAGATGCGTCATTCAAAGTCTGAGGGAATGTCACTGATCGAAGTGCTGGTGGCCTTCGTCATTCTCGCCATGACGATGAGTGTCATTCTGCGAATTAACTCCGGTGCGGTAAGAAATCATCAGGTTGCCTCACACTATTTTGAAGCTGTCGCTATTGCTCAATCCCGGCTTGAGCAGATGAGTGCGGAGGTCGATACGGACAGCTACAGTGAACAGGGGGTCGATCTGGATACCTATACCTGGACCTACCTGCGCCAGCCCTACAGTTGGAACGATGCGAAACTTGTGGCACTGCCATTGATTGGGATCGAGGAGAGTTTGAAGATCAGCTGGGATGCCCCTGGCGGTACCCGGGAATTGTCCTTTACTCGAATCGGGGTGATTCGTGACAAACCCTGAAGTTGGTCATTCCGCTTTTCGAGTCAGGCTAGATCAATACCACCGCTGTGGTGGCTTTACACTGCTGGAGATCATGATCGCCTTGCTGCTGCTGACGGTCATTACCACCACCTCTGTCTCCATGTTGTTCCTGAATATCAAAGGTTGGGAGCGGGTCTCGGATAGCAGCGACAGACAACTGGCGGAGTTGCTTACCACAGCGAGAGTGGAGCAGATCATCCGCAATATCATTCCCCTGACTTGGCAACAAAAAAATCGTGCCCGCCTGTTGGCCTTCATGGGTGATGCCCAGCAGGTTCAGTTTATAGCTCCGGCTCCACAGCAGTATCAGCCAGGCGGATTGTTTGAATATCGCCTCTCTCTGGAAGATGACTTCGAACAAGGCAGGATGCTGCTGCTTCACTACACCCCACACAATCCGAAGCAGAGTCAGTTTGTTCTGCCTCAAGAGGGGCGCAGGCGCATACTCCTGTCCGGTCTGGAGCATGTCGAATTCAGTTTTTTCGGATTTCTGCCCAATCGCAACGAAGCGGAATGGACCGATCGATGGGAGCCACTCAATAACAACTATCCCGAGCTGGTGAAAATCAGTTTTACTGAGATGGGCATGACTATTCCCCATGAAAAGATTGTGAGAATAAGGCGCAACGACTCATGACCCGGCAAACCGCTCATAACAGCAGAAGAGTCAAAGGAAGTTTTGCTGCTTCCCGGCACAATCGCGGTGTTGCGCTGATTCTGGTGCTTTGGCTGGTTGCCTTGCTGACCATTATTGCGGCCAGTTTTTCCACCCAATCGAAAGTTGAAAGCAGGCTTGCGGGTAATGCAAAGGATGCCTTGCAGGCAAAGCTATTGGCCGAGAGCGGCTTCAGTCGTGCGGTGATGGAATTGATGGTTATCAGTCCACAGCAACGATGGAATTTCAACGGTCAGCTCTATCCGTTGCAGACATCCCAGGGGGATCTGGAGATATCAATACGGAATGCTTCCGGCCTGTTGGATCTTAACAAGGCTTCCGGTGACCAGTTGAACAGATTGTTTGTGCTGATTTCAGATAATCCAGAAGAGAGGGAGGCCTTGGTCGACCGGCTCAATGACTGGCGGGATGCGGATGACCTCAGAAGACTGAATGGTGCGGAAGACAAGGATTACCGTGCCGCAGGGTATGATTACACCACCGCTGGCAAAGATCTGACCAGCCTTGAAGAGCTGGCCTATGTGATGGGCTTTGATGCCGCCCGGGTGAATCGTCTGCGTCCCTATGTCACACTCAATTCTGATGCCGCCACTGTGGATTTCCGCTATGCCTCCCAGCAACTGACAGCCCTGTTGACCTCGAGCGATCAATCTGGCTCAGAACTGACCGAGGCTCTGGATCAACTGGATAGTGAATTGGCGGATCTTGACCTCTCCCAGGGTGGGGGAAGCTCACAAAGCAAAGTGTTTCGTATCGAAGTCAGTGCCAGGACAAAACAGGGAGGGCATGCCAGAATAGTGGCAGATGTGGGTTTAAAAAACCGGGGCAGAAAACCTTATTCGATTCATTCCTGGTATGAGTCGTTATAAGTGCAAAAACCGGATAGAATCTTTAAATGGCCGTACAAACATTAAAATATCAATGGCTGGGTTTCTGGAGCTGGTGGAGTGGCGAAATCAGTTCGTTCATGCCGGAGGGCTTGCGCGCGTTGTTCAGTGGCGGCAGACCGGCGCAGTTGCTCTATGAGGATGAGTCGCTTCGGATCGTCAACCATGGTCTCAGTGGTGAAGAGGTTGAGCAGAATTATCTGAAGGTCATCGATTTTGATAATCCGGACCAGAAGCGGTTGCTGGCTTCTGCGAGTGAGATACGCCTCTGTCTGGAAAGAAAGAAATATTTGTTCAAAAAGGTCACTCTGCCGATCGAGGCGGAAGAGAATCTGAGAGAGGTGCTGGCATTTGAGATGGATCGCCAGACCCCCTTCAATGCCAGCCAGGTCTACTATGACTATGTGATCAATGGGCGGGACAAGCAGAATCGCACACTCGATATCACCCTGATACTGGCCCCGGTGGATAAAATCTCACATGCCCTGGAGCAGTTGGATGAAAACAACGTCAGGATCAACGCAATCTCACCCTGTGAGGAGACCGACCCTAAACTCAATGCAGTCAATTTACTGCCTCCGGAAAAGCGGGAAAAACCCCGCAAGCGCTACCGGCTAATCAATCTGTTACTTTTTTTCATACTACTGGTGGTGCTGATCGGTAATCTGGTGCTGCCGGTATGGCAGAAATCCAAACTGGCGGCTCAGCTGGAAGATCAGCTTAAACAGAGTCAGCAGCAGGCCAATGAGGTCTCGAAACTGAGGGATTCGGTTGCCAATGCCGAGTTGGAAAACAGATTTCTAGAGGATAAGAAAAGATCCTCGATGCAGATACTTGAGGTACTCAATGAGCTGACCCTGCTGCTGCCGGATGATACCTGGGTGAACCATTTCGAAATCCGTGACGATAAGGTGCACATTCATGGGCAATCTGTCGCTTCCGCGGTACTGATACCACTGATCGAATCATCCAAGCTGTTTCAAAACGTCTCCTTCCGTTCACCTGTAACACAGAACAAAAAGAACAAAACAGAGCGCTTTCATATCTCAGCTGAGTTGATCTCCAGCCAGGCGGGGGAAGAGACATGATCGATGCAACCGCAACCGCAACAGCTGCTGGGGAGGGGTGAATGATAGAATCCCTGACACCCACACAGAGTCGCCTACTGGCATTGGGGCTGTTGCTGTTACTGGTCGGCTTGAGTCTGTTTGCAGTGATCTATCCGGCCTGGACACTGAACAGTCACTATGATGAAAAGATCAGCAATCATCAGCATCAGATTCAGCTCTATCAGCGGATCTATTCACAAGCGGACCATTATCAGTCGGAAGCGGCCCGTCTGAAACGCGTCCGTCAGTCGGATCGTCGCTATCTGCAGAGCAAAACCGATTCCCTGGCGAAGGCTGAACTGCAGCGCCGGGTGAAGGGAGTTGTCTCATCCAAGCAGGGTGAAATTCTCAGTACCCAGATTGTAAGTAACGATCAGGAGGATGGCTTCAGTCGGGTGGCGATTCGTGTGCGCATGAAAAGCACTCTGGAGAACAGTGTCTCGATATTCCACAAACTGGAGAGTGAAAAACCTTTCCTGTTTGTCGATGAGATCGTGATTCGAAGTCGTCCGATTGCCAGACGCCGGTTGCCGGCAAACAAAAAGATCAAAAAAACCCTCGAACTGCTGGATATCGACTTTAAATTAGTGGGGTATTTGAAGGGGCAGGATTCATGAGTCCCTGGAAAACATTTTTCAACTTTCTGACCCTGCTGCTGTTGATCGTCATCGGTCTGGCATCCGCGATGTTTGTCTATCAGTGGAGTAATCCGGTAGAGGTGAATGCATCGGAGAATCTTCCGGCCAGCTCCGCTTCGAACCAGACAGCCAAAAAAGCCTCACTCACCCGTTTTAACCCTCCATCAGTGACTGTCTATCAGGAGATCATGGATCGCCCCCTGTTCAGGGAGGGGCGGGTACCTCCAGCGGAGCCAGAGAAGGAGGTCAGCAAGCCTGTCGCACGGCAGATACCATTGAAACTCCGACTGGAAGGGGTTGTGATCACGCCGAAGAACAGGGTTGCCGTGATCCGGGATCTCAATACCAACCGCTTACTACGGGTTGCCCAGGGTATGAGTCAGAATGACTGGAAGCTGGAATCCGTGGATCATTCCACTGCGACGGTTGTACGACGTGGCAAAAAACACAATCTCGAGTTGAAAGTTGATAAGGTCAAAAAGGGCGGGCTGCCCAAGAAGGGGCTGCCATTCAGGCCTTCCAATAGATAGTGGATAATTCCGGATTGGGGATTGGACAGATTCCAACCGGCCTCTCAATCATCATCAATCAGTAATATCTTTCCTTGGTAATCAAACCGGACTCTGCCGAATAGGGTAGACTATCCCAATTTGAATAGCGCCATGATGGCAGCTGGCTGCAGGCGTCGTCACCCGATTAAAGGTATGAGAATAGCGATATGACAGGTAGTGAAAGAATCGAGGTTCTGTTCGTTTGCATGGGCAACATTTGTCGATCCCCAACCGCACAGGGTGTCTTCCGGGATATTGTGGAAAAGGCAGGTTTGAGTGACAGAATCATTACCGATTCTGCCGGTACCATCGACTACCATGCGGGTGGCAAACCGGATCGGCGTGCTCGGGAAACCGCGAACAAACGGGGTATCGATCTGAGTGATCTGCGTGCCCGCCAGGTGAGGCTGAGCGACTTCGATCAATTTGACTATGTGTTGGCCATGGATCGCTCAAACTTTGAGGACTTGAGTGCTCTCTGTCCGTCAGGGGAGGAGCATCGGTTGCATCTGTTTATGGATTTTGCCCCCGGTCGAAAAGAGCAGGAGGTGCCTGATCCTTATTATGGAGGTGCCGCCGGTTTCGAAAATGTCTTTGATATGGTTGAAGAGGCCTCCCGCGGACTGCTTGAACATATACGTCAGCAGCATCTTATACGCTAAGCCTGGAGAGGTTTCAGTCTGGATTGATCATCGATCCAATATCCCCGGATATACTTTGCAAAATCCCTGAATGGTTTCTGTTTGAATTGAGCTTGGCTCAGGCAGAAGGAGGGGCTCAGCCCCTCCCTGACCTTCACAACTTAAGAATCAATCTCCACTGGCGTCAGCAACTTTGACGTCGGTATTGGCTGCAGGCTTCTTGGTCTCAACCTGAACGGTTTTGGATGCTGGCTGAGCACGGCTCTCCTGAGCCTTTTCAATGGTCGCCCTGGCTTCCGGTTTCGCTGCTTGTGGTCGAGGTGTGGCCCTGGCTTCCGGCTTTGCTGCTTGTGATTCAGGTGTAGCCTTGGCTTCCGCTTTCGCTATTTGTGTTTCGGCAGTGGCATTCGTTTTCGGTTTTTCAACCTTGGCGCTTTCCGCTTTGCTCTCTTGAGCGATCGGTTTGGTCTCAACCTGCTGCAGCTTCACCGCTTTGGGTTTTGGCTTTGGCTTTGGCTTTGGTTTCACAGCGTTCTCGACAGGCTCTTTGCGGGCAGAGGTCTGTGTTGCTTTGGTTTCCGCCGGCTTCTCCTTAATCTCGGTTTTAGCCTTGGTTGTCTCAACCTGCCCGGCAGGTTTCGCCGGTTTGGCTTTCTGCTCACTCGGTTTCGATTCAGCTGTGGTTGTTTCACGCTTTTTCGCCGGCTTGAGACCAGCCTCCGGCTTGCTCTCTGAGCTTGCCTGGGATTCTACCGGTTTGGCTGTTGCAGGCTCAGACTGGGCAGATTTGGCTTGTTGCTCGGGTTGAGGTTTGGCCTTTGGCTTCTCTTTTGGCCCAGCTTCTGCTCTCTCAGCAACGCGATCAACCTGTTGAGGTTTCTGTTTTGCCTCAACCCGGCTGTTGTCATCCCGCGACTCGGTCTCTTGTTTTGCCTCAGTCGATGTTTCAACTTTAGCGGCCCTGGGCGAGGCAGGTTTCTTCTGTGCCCTGGGCTGTTGTCGCTTCGGTTTCTCCTGACTCTTCTCTTGAGACTTCTCCTGAGCTGGCGCTTCCGAAGTCGCTTCGGTTGCGCCATTGTTTACAGTGGTCTGCTCATTGTTCCGTTCAGCGGCTGAGCGTCTTCTGCGGCCACCGCGACGTCCCCGTCTCGACTTCGGCTTAGTCGTGGTTTCCGTGTTGTCACCTGCAGCAGCTGCCGTGGCCGGTGCGGCCTGCTCCTGGGGCTTTTTCTCCTGTGTGGCGCGCTTGTCGGCAGATCCGCCTGCTTTGTTGCCGCCACGCCGTCTGTTGGACGGTTTGTCCTGGTTTCTGTTGTCACCGCGACGCTCACCGCCGGCGGATTTTACATTGCGCCCACCAGGCTGAGCGGCGCGTCGGCCTCGACGGTTATTCGAATTGGATCCGGACTGTTGACGGGCGGGGGCCTTTTTCTCTTCAGCTTCAGGCTGTACAGGTTCTGCTTCCTTGGAGGAGAAGATACTGAAGATCTTTTTCAGAAAACCGGTCTCGCCAGTCTGGCTATCGGTTGCTGCCGGTGCAGGTGTCGGTGCCGGTGCCTCCGCTCTCTGTGGTGCCGGGCTGGCCGGTGCGATGGATTTTACTGCCGGCTGTTCGGATTTAACCTGCTTTGCGGTGATGTACTCTGCAGTTTCAGTCGTTTCATCGGAGACCATCTTATAGCTGGAGACGGTATCGTCTTCGTCCGGCAGATCGCTGGCGCGGATCCGGTCAATCTGGTAGTTGGGTGTCTCCAGATGGATATTGGGAATGAGAACAACCTCAATCGACTGGCGCTTCTCGATGTCATGAATCATCTGGCGCTTTTCATTCAGCAGGAAGGTGGCCATATCCACCGGCAGCTGGGCCATGATGCGACCGGTATTCTCCTTCATCGCCTCCTCTTCGATGATTCTCAGCACCGAGAGGGAGAGGGATTCCACGCCACGCACTGTGCCGTGTCCTTTGCAACGGGGACAAGCCTGTTCACTGGCTTCTCCAAGGGAGGGACGCAGGCGCTGCCTCGACATCTCCAACAGGCCAAAGCGGGAGATCCTGCCGATCTGAACCCGTGCACGGTCCTGTTTCAGCGCCTCTTTGAGACGATTTTCCACTTCACGCTGATTTCGGGAAGGGGTCATATCGATGAAATCGATGACAAACAAGCCCCCCAGATCACGTAGTCTGAGCTGACGGGCAACCTCATCGGCTGCTTCCAGGTTGGTGTTCAGCGCAGTCTCTTCGATGTCGGCGCCTTTGGTTGCCCGGGCGGAGTTGATATCGATAGAGGTCAGGGCCTCGGTATGATCGATTACAATCGCGCCACCGGAAGGCAGGCTGACTTCCCGTTGAAAGGCAGATTCGATCTGGCTTTCGATCTGGTAGCGGCTGAACAGGGGTACTTCATCATCGTAGTGGCGCAGCTTTTTGCTGTATTGCGGCATCACCTGGTTGATGAAACGCTCCGCTTGGCCGTATACATCCGCGTCATCGATGACGATCTCGCCGATATCCGCCCGCAGATAGTCCCGAATGGAGCGAATGATGACATTGCTCTCCTGGTAGATCAGAAACGGGGCGGGTTTCTCAGCAGAGTGCTCGATGGCAGTCCAGAGCTGGATCAGATAGTCCAGATCCCACTGCAACTCTTCGCTGTTTTTGCCGACACCGGCAGTGCGTACGATCAATCCCATATCTTCCGGGATCTGCAGTTCACTCATCGCTTCCCGCAGTTCGGTACGGTCCTGACCCTCAATTCTGCGGGAGACGCCTCCAGCTCTGGGGTTGTTTGGCATCAACACGAGATAGCGTCCGGCCAGAGAGATGAAAGTGGTCAGCGCAGCACCTTTATTGCCACGCTCCTCCTTCTCGACCTGAACGATGACCTCCTGACCCTCTTTCAACGCCTCCTGGATATTGACGCGCCCTGATGACTCCCTGGCTTTGTTGGTGAAGTAACTTCTGGAGATCTCTTTGAGGGGTAAAAAGCCGTGGCGTTCTGCACCGTAGTCGACGAATGCGGCCTCCAGGCTGGGTTCGACACGGGTGATACGCCCTTTGTAGATGTTGGCTTTTTTCTGTTCCCGGCCGGGAATTTCGATATCGAGATTAAAGAGTTTTTGGCCATCGACGATGGCAACACGCAACTCCTCAGGTTGAGTTGCGTTGATCAACATACGTTTCATATTGTGTTATCCGTACAGCCGCCCGACGTCCCATCCCAATGAGCAAAGCGACACACCTTCATGAACAGGCATAACAAATGCCTGCTCAGTTCTGGAGCATCACTCAGCAACCTCCGGGGCTGGGAGGGTGTTCCAAACCAGAAAACTAGCTCGGACGGCTGAAAAACTGTTAAAGTTCGCCGCTCGGGATCTGCTATTGACCGAACTGATCAAGGCGCTCAGAGCTGGGAGTGTGACATGGATTTTTCTATATGGCCCGGTAATCGCTTCCAGGGCCTAATCCGAATTCGTCGGATTGACACTCGATATTCACTCTGGCGCGGCTGTGAGGGTTCAGATTAAGAGCCAGGTCCCAACGGCACCTGTACGCTAAGCTGGTAATCCGGGTTGCACAAACGAAAAATCGGGCTGCAACATCGCTTACTGACCGCGTGGGCGTCGGCTGTATTGAGGTTCATAAACTGGCCGGCGCCTGAAAAACTGAATTGAATATAGCAATCTTCACACCGAACATCAATCTTACAATGCAATTAAATCGGCGCTAAATGTCAGAATCAACAAAGAATTCTTCAACGGTTAGATTCATCGACATCACTCAGGAGGAAGCCGGGCAGCGAATAGACAACTACCTGATGCGCCAGCTGAAAGGGGCGCCGAAAAGCTATATCTACAGAATCCTGCGAAAAGGCGAAGTGCGGGTCAACAAGGGGCGTGTGAAAGCGCACTATAAGCTCAATCGTGGTGATTCGATCCGCCTGCCACCGATGAGGCTCTCCACGAAACCAGGCCAGGGAGGCAGGATTTCGGAAAACCTGATGGATCTGCTGAGAAATTCCGTAGTCTATGAAGATGAACGGATTTTGGTGGTCAATAAACCTTCAGGTCTGGCGGTTCATGGAGGCAGTGGTGTCAATTTCGGTGTAATCGAGGTATTGCGCCAGCTCAGGCCCGAGGATCGGCACCTGGAGCTGGTCCACCGACTCGATCGGGATACTTCCGGGTGTCTGTTGATCAGTAAGAAACGCAGTGCCTTACGCACGCTGCATGAACTGATTCGTGAAAATAGGATCGATAAACGGTATCTCGCCTTGCTCCATGGCAGTTGGCGCAAAGGTGTGCAGACGGTGGATATGCCGCTGAAGAAGAATACACTGCAGGGTGGTGAACGTGTGGTGCGTGTGGATGCAGAGGGGAAACCCTCTCAAACCATCTTCAGGCGGATAGAGCGTTTTACAGAGGCGACCCTGGTTGAAGCGGAACTGATTACCGGCCGAACCCATCAGATCCGTGTTCACAGTCAATGGTTGGGGTCGCCGGTCCTTGGTGATCAGAAGTATGGTGATGCGGCTGCCAATCGGGCTTTCAGAGAAAAAGGTTTGAAACGACTGTTTTTGCACGCCTTCAAACTCGGGCTGCGTTGGCCTGGTGAGAAGAGGCAACTGGTCATCGAGGCGCCACTTCCGGATGCCTTGTCCCAGGTTCTGGCAAGACTTAAGGGTTAGCATGAAATTTGAGTTGTTAATATTTGATTGGGATGGGACTTTAATGGATTCTGAGGCCCGAATCATCTCCTGTGTCGAAGCTGCTGTGCGGGATTTGGGGATGCCGGTACCGGACACTGATTCAATCAGCAACATCATCGGCCTGGGTTTGAAGGAGGCCGTCCATCAACTTTTTCCCGATGCGGATGATCAACTCCATCTGCAGATCGCAGCCCGCTATCGGGTACACTTTTTCAGCGACGAGGAAGCACCGTCTCAACTGTTCGACGGGGCCAGAGAGACGCTGCAGGAACTTACCGATCGCGGCCATATGCTGGCTGTGGCAACGGGCAAAGGTCGGCAGGGATTGGATTATGCGCTGGAGACAACCGGATTGGGTGATTTCTTCCATCTGACCCGATGTGCGGATGAGACTTTCTCCAAGCCCCATCCGGAAATGCTTAATCAGATTCTTGAATTGAGTGGCATGAATCCCCATCAGGCGCTGATGATCGGTGATACGGAATATGATATGGAGATGGCAGTGAATGCAGGCATGTCCTGTTTGGGGGTAACCTACGGTGTGCATGCGGCAGAGCGTCTGCGGAAACATAAACCGCTCGATTGTATCGATCATATTGCCATGATACCCAACTGGCTTGATGACTACGTAAAAAGCTAGAGAATTTATCTAAATTAATTATTTATCAATAGCATGTAAGGTTTTTTTAATGTCAGATAAAATGCAAGAGGAATCGCGTCACCAATCTGAACCCAGCCAATGGGAGAGGGATCTGCTCAACCGTATGGTGATGGCGACCGTGGC
Organism: Candidatus Thiodiazotropha endoloripes; assembly: GCF_001708965.1. Classification (NCBI taxonomy): domain Bacteria; kingdom Pseudomonadati; phylum Pseudomonadota; class Gammaproteobacteria; order Chromatiales; family Sedimenticolaceae; genus Candidatus Thiodiazotropha; species Candidatus Thiodiazotropha endoloripes. The sequence goes on from NZ_LVJW01000003.1 coordinate 1,639,077, forward strand.
GGAAAACCGTAAGAGTCGCCGCTGGGGTATATTCTTTAAATTTCTCACCTTTGCCTATCTGTTCATCCTTCTGGGGATGTTTCTCTGGTCAGATAAACTCGAGGTGGACCAGATCACAGCGTCTGAGCACACCGCGCTGATCAATGTGAAGGGGCTGATCTCCTCCGAGACCAAAGCCAGTGCCGACAAGGTAGTGACAGCGCTGCGCAAGGCCTATGAGGATGAGAAGACCAAGGGGATTATCCTGCGCATGAACACGCCGGGTGGCAGTCCGGTTCAATCCCGTTACATCAATCGGGAAATCGGCAGGCTGAAAGAGAAGCATCCAGATATTCCGGTCTATGCGGTTGTCTCCGATATCTGCGCCTCAGGCGGCTACTACATCGCTGCGGCGGCGGATAAGATCTACGCAGACGAGGGCAGTCTGGTTGGCTCCATCGGTGTACTGATCAATGGCTTCGGTTTCGTCGATGGCATGCAGCAGCTTGGCATTGAGCGACGCCTGATTACTGCGGGTGAGAACAAAGGGCTACTCGATCCATTCTCCCCACTGGAACAGTCTGACAAAAGCCATATCCAGCAGATGCTCGATCAGCTGCACAACCAGTTCATCGAGACGGTCAAAGAGGGACGAGGCGATCGTCTCAAAGTCGATCAACACCCGGAAATATTCAGTGGTCTTTTCTGGAGTGGGGAAGAGGCGCGCAAGCTCGGACTGATCGATGAGTTCGGCAGCAGCAGTTACGTGGCCAGAGAGGTAATCGGAGCTGAAGAGATTGTCGACTTTACTCAGAAGGAGGAGGTCTGGGATCGCCTGGCGCGCAACCTGGGAGCAGGCGCCGCCTCGGTTCTCGCCAGTATGGCCGGGCTTGGGGAGGGCCTTACGATACGCTGATCTCAGTACTGATCACTGACCTGCCCAGTGAAAGGGCAGGTCTGGTTAACAGTTTAAACCATCCCACTCTTGTTTATAGCGGCTATCCAGTCGGGACAGCTGCTGATCCAGTTGCAGCAAGTTCTGTTTACCCGGGTAGGGTTGATTGTGCTGCTGGTACCACGCCTCCATCTCCTTTTTCAACCCTTCCCGCTGGTTAAAGATCGATCCGATGGCACCTTTCAGGCGGGTCAGCTCATCGCTCTGGAGATCGGCGATGGCGTAGCGCACGCCGGTCTCAAAGATTCGGGTCCCGCCGCCTTCACGTGCTGTCTGCCAGAGTTGCTCGCAAGCGTGGATCTGTATGCCGGCAAGATAGTCGATACCATAATCCTTGAAAATCTCTAGCCAGGGGGTGGTGGGTCCCATCAGCACCACTTGTGCCTCCCTCGACAGTTCCGCCAGACGGGGGAAGGTCTTATTGATCAATGTGGTGGCACTGAGAAAGACCCACTCCGCATCCCTGAGAAGAAATTCTGCCGCCGGATCCGGCAGATCCTCTGAGGTCGGATTGCGCTCCAGAATGGTCAGTTCAAAGTCACCATCGAGCAGATGTTCGATACCTGGGTAACGCCCTATCACCACCACCTTTTTTCCCGTCAGCTGAGGTTTGAAATGCTCAAACACGGCAAGATTGGCGGAGCCTTTCGGGAATAGGGGGGTGGCGGATTCAGTCAGTGGGTTGTTGCTGTTGATCTCCGCGTTGAGTGCCGCCATACCAATTGCCGCTTCATGCTGATTCCAGGATTTAACCCAACCGGCCAGCTGTTTCAGGTTGCGACCAACCAGCGTGCCGGACCAGGGCAGGATTCTGGTCATGCGCCCGGGACTCATCGCCAAACCGGTTGATGAGCGGTCTCGCACCAGTGTCCAGGTAAGTCCTATCTGGACCTCTTCGACTCTGCCATCATCAGTAAGCTGATCGAGAAGCTGCTGATAGAGTGACCAGGGGTGATGAGCATTCATGGAGGCTCCTGTAATAAAACTCCGCTATTGAGTGAACCGTTGCTGTTGCTCGCAGCAAAGCAGACGGCTGGTTGATGCATTGAATGCAAATATCAATCCAGTGCTAACCTGTTGAATCAGCAAGAGGATGCCGTGAATATAATGTCGGCTTACCTACAAAGCCGACATCTGTGTCAGTCTGCTTGGGGTAACGGTGATGTCCTGGGGCCTATTGGATTCGTGTTAACAGGCCCCAGGCAGGGGATTCTTCAACAGCGCTTCCGTTGTCACAAGGAGATCTGTCAACTGCTCAGCAGATCCTGGGCAGTGGATCATCCTCAAGCTCGTCAAGAATGCGCGATCCACCAAGTTCGGTATGCAGTACAACAAAGGGGTCGTTGCTTTCTGTTTCTCCAATGATTCGGGCCAGTTCTCCCCCGGGCAGCGCCTGCCAGCGCTGGAGTGCCTGATCGGCCTGATCGGCTGCGATGACAGCAACGACACGTCCTTCACAGGCCAGATAGAGTGGGTCGTAGCCCAACATATCGCAGACAGAGACGACTGGATCGCGTAATGGAATGGCCGATTGATCCAGATTGACCCGCAGGCCGGTGCCACGACAGAGCTCATGGGCCACTGTGGCCAAACCGCCACGAGTGGGATCACGCATGAAGCGAAGTCCAGGCAAGTCCAACAACGCCTGGGTGAAGGGTAAGACACTGGCCGCATCCGACATGAGATCGCCACGCAGACCAAACTGCTCTCGAGCCAGCATCACAGCGATACCGTGATCGCCCACCGGTCCACTGACCAGCAATCGGTCTCCCGGCTGAATCTGTGACATGCTCAGATTGATCTCGGTAGTCTTGATACCGATGCCGGTAGTCGCCAGATAGACACCGCCGCCTTCACCCCGTCTTACAACCTTGGTATCTCCCGCCACAACGGCCACATCGATGGCCTTTGCCGCCTGGGCGATGGAGATGATGATTCGCTCCAGGGCAGCTACTTCAAAGCCCTCTTCAATGAATGCATTCAGACTCAGGTATTTCGGTATGGCGCCGGATACTGCCAGATCATTGGTCGTACCATGCACCGACAGCGAGCCGATGTTACCACCAGGAAATTCGAGTGGCTGTACGGTGAAGCCATCGGTGGTGAAGAGCAGTTCACCATGACGTTCAAGGGGCAGGGTGACCGCATCAGCCTGAACATCCAGGGTCGGGTTTTTCAGGTGTTTGGCAAACAGCAGTTCGATCAGTTCGCGCATCAGCCGGCCACCATTACCATGGGCCAGAGAGATGTGTCTATCAGGTAGGTTCATAGGGTCAGCTCAGAAAGCAGCGTGTCAGATATAGGTCTGGGGAAGGGAATAGGGTGGGAACCTTAAATTGTTTTTTGGATTTGAGCAAAGTGTGGTGAAAAAACCCCGCCACAATGGCGGGGTAAGTAAAAATTAATCGATTCTATTATTCGGCTGGTGCTGCGGGAGCCGCCGGTGCAGCAGGTGCAGCGTAGGGATAGCCGTAGCCATAGCCTGGATAGCCATGGCCGTAGCCAGGATAGCCGTAACCATAGCCGGGATAGCCATAGCCGTAGCCAGGATAGCCATAGCCGTAGCCGGGATAACCGTAATAGCCAGGATATCCCCAAGGACCCGGGCCATACCAATCATCATCATCAAACCAATCAAAAGGTCCCCAGAAAGCCTGGGCAGGCAGTGTGATAAGCAGCGCAGAACCGGCAGCAGCTGCAATCAAAGCGGTTTTTAAGGTTTTTTTCATGGCGATTCTCTCCTTCGTTACTCATCTGTTATGTTTGGGAAGAACGGGCCGTCGACTCCCAAAATGACTTTTTCGTTGGTTGAAAAGGTTCAATACCTATCCGGTACCTCTTTGAACCTGATTATTACTATATGCCAGAAGGAAAAAAATTGGTTGATCTAAATCATAAAATTACCGACTATTAATATAACGATTTTACCGTAGCACTTTCAGTTGTTTGAAGGCTGCCGTGATCTGTTCCTGGGTATTATAAAAATGGGGTGAAAAGCGGATCCCGCCACCACGGTAGGCGCACATCACTCCCTGCTCCATAAGTGATTGATAAAGTAACTGATTGTCCTGATCAGGCACGATAAAAGTAACAATTCCACCACGCTGATCTGAAGCTCTTGGAGTGATCAGCTGATAGTGGTTGGCATCCACCTGATCGATAGTGAAATCGGTCAGACTCTGAATGGCAGTGGCGACCTCATCCAATCCTTGGTTGAGCAGCAGCGAGAGACTGTTGTGCAGGGCATGCACACCCAGCATATTCGGGCTGCCACATTCGAATCGACGGGCTGATTCGTCAGCTTGCCACTCTGTCTGATCAAAATCCCCCACCTCCTCGACCATGTGCCAGCCGTACTCGTTCAGTTTGAGCTGCTCTCTGAGTGCTGGTCGGCAGTAGAAAAGCGCCAGCCCCTCAGGGCCGAGCATCCACTTATGTCCATCGGCCACCACCACATCGGCCTGACAGCTTTGTACATCGAACGGCATGGCCCCGAGACTCTGAATCGCATCGACGACAAAGACAATATCCCTGGCCTGACAATAGTCACCCAAGGGTTCCAACTGCATGCGCCTGCCGCTCGCATATTGAATGGAGCTGACAGAGAGCAGTTTGGTGCGACTGTCACAGAGGGCGAGCAGATCTTTCTCAGGCTGTTCACTGCCGGCCAGATCGAGTAAGCGGACTTCCACACCCTGGTTCTGCAGGGATTGCCAGACAATCCGGTTGGAAGGGAACTCCTGAGCAATGGAGACGATATTGTCACCAGCCTGCCATGTCAGGCCATAGGCAACAAAAGAGAGTCCTTCGGAGGTGCTCTTCAACAGAGCAATATCCTCTGCGTTTGGTGCATTGATGAGTTGTGCCATCAGCTGGCGCAGGGAGCTCTCTTTGGCCAGCCAGTGGGGATAGTTTTGTGAACCATGGAGGCCATTTTCCCGGGCAAACGCCTCCACAGCGGCAACCGTCGACTGGGGCCAGGGGGCCACCGCCGCATGGTTTAGGTAGATAAGGGCCGGATCTAATGCAAACTCTGCCATGTTCACCCCTGAGTCGGTATTGGGTATTTGGCTGAGTAGGCCGTCAAATGCCTACCCCATGCCTATGGAGTCAATTTTCGATTATGACCTGAAACGGTATGGGAATGGAGCTAAAAACCTGAATTGTATGACCATTGATCAGAGCCATTTTTACAAGGCTGGATATGTCTTGAAAAATGAAAAATAGTAATAAATATAATAAAAACAATAAAATAAAATAGAAAATTAAAGTAACTTGGATGATATGAAATAGTAAAAATATTTGAACTTGTGCATAATTTACTAGTTTAAAACTTTAGAACTTATTAATATTGCCGCTATCTAAGGATAGAAAGGGACTTTATAGGTTTTTCCGGTTTTGGTGTCGATTGAGGATTGTCAGTGCCAAAACCATATTTAAACGACACTATGTATTTGTGACTAATACGCGAGTAGTGAGGTGTACTATGTCATTTCTCAACTGTAAGCTCTTGCGCCGCTTTGTCTCTTTGGCTGGCGTTCTCCTGATCGGTGGTATGTTACTCGAAGTGATGGCTCATCTGTTGATGAGTGACGTCAACCTGCTGCTCATTCAACCGCTCGCACTGGGTATGGTATTGATCAGCCCCGTGATCATGCTGATGACCGTTGTGATTGCACTGATCCCCGGGGTCAGACTGAACGACTGCATTCATTAGATAGAACCTGAAAGACAACAACGCATAGATGACTCTTTTAGGTTCGGAAGGGAAGCCAATCATTCTATATGGCTGACAGGGTATCCTTTGGCCACCATTTCCCTCCCAGTATAAAAACACCCCCTTCAAAATATACGACATCAGGGTTGTAGGCTATCTTGTGCGCTGAAAGCCAATGCTGCGACCTGACATCGATTGTCCCAGGGGCTGTTGGATTCGTGTTAACAGGCCCTAACCTGGTTGGTTAAAAGAGTTACATTCAACAGGGAAATGGTCTGGCAGGCTTTGATCTATAATCGAATTTTTAATGTATAAGTATAGGGGAGCTCTATGTCGATTTCGTTCAGAGGTGTGTTTCTATCTGCCGTGATTGCTTGCCTGATTCTGTTCCATCCTACGGCATCTGCCGCCAAGGCCTGCAAAGGAATGAGCAAGTCAGCCTGCTCAAGCAACGCAAACTGCAGTTGGGTGAAGAGTTACACCACCAAGACCGGCGCCAAGGTCAATGCTTACTGTCGAACCAAATCCGGCAAGAAGAGCAGCAGCAAGAGCACATCCAGCAAACAGAAGACGGGCAAAGACTCGGCTAAGAGTGTCAACAAGGATAAAAAGAAGAAGAGCAGTAGCGAGAAGAGCAAACAGTCTAAAAACAAGGCTAAAGTGACAGATAAAAAGAAAAAAGAGAGCAGCAAAGAGAAAAAGAAGAAGAAAGAGAAAAAGAGCAGTAAGAGCTGAGTTGTAGAAATCTGGACTTGATCTGGCAAGTATGGAAATTGAAAGCCAGATTATCTGATAGTGGAGAAAGAGGAGACCGATGATCGGCAACCACAGAACAGAGCGAATGTGAAAGTGGTCGTAATGGCAGGAATCGGCCAATCATTGACATCACAGTCGAGGTTGCTGGGGTGTTATGGTGAAATCGGCTCAATTCCGCTGCATGACCTGGTTACTCATCCCGAGCCCGACCAAGTTTTAATCGAATCCTGGATTGGTGAGCCGTATCCGATCTCATTACGATCACCACAAAGTCGTTATGGCAGCGATTTTATTGCAGCCTGAGCTGCCAGTTGGCAGTTATCGGCAAGCCAGGGATGCTGTTGGTTTTGAACGCGTAACCTGTTGCCGTTTAGGGCGCTGTTCGCTGCTTTTTCCGGAAATTCTCGGGAGCCTGAAAAGGAGCCTCGGAGAAACGGATAACTCTTAATATATCTCCCCTAGTGCCGATAAAAACAACAGTGCCGGTACCGGTTCGGCTGTCGTGTTGTTTAAACCTGATCGGCTACCATCGGTTCCCTGAAAGGAGGAAATACAGATGAGTTATTTGCTGGTAAGTCGCAGGTGGCGCTGGATTGTGGCTCTCTTGATCTATTCGGTAATGAGTGGCTCGCAGGCTGTGGATGTGTTGCTGATAAGCAGTTACCACAAGACTGACGCCTGTGGTCAGCCCCAGTATGAGGCGGCCCTTGATGCCCTGGAGCAGGGTGGTTTGTCCGGGTTGACGACAAAGGCTTACTACCTCGATGCCCGTATTCGGTCACGCGAAGAGATGTTGGAGACTGTTGGGCAGATCAAGCAGGAGATTCGTGGTGATCGGCCGAAACTCGTGTTTACCTTCGATGATACGGCATTCGCCCTACTTTATGAGGATGTGCTTGCCCAACCTGAAACAAAGATGGTTTTCTCCGGACTGAACCGTGACCTCAGTTACTATGACAGCCGAGCGGACTTCATCGAGGATCGAACTCCCGTCGCCAACATCACCGGTATCTTCGAATACCTTTTCATGCGAGAACAGTTTTCGATACTGGAGGCGATACTTAACCGACCAGTGAAACGGGTGGCCATACTTTACTCCACTGATACGGTGGGCCAGATCCTCAAAGATCAGATCCTCGACGAACTCAAGGGCACACCCTATGCTCAGCGCATTGCCTTGTTCCCTGCCGAGGATGTACCGGCCATGCAGCAAAAAGCCCGTGAAATTAACGATGATCCGGATATCGATGCCTACATCCCGGTCACTATGTCGGTGCCGGACCCTGCTGATGGAAAGCGCAAGACCATGGATCAGCTGGCACCGCTGCTGACAAAGAGCATTCGCAAGATTGATCTCACCTTGAACTCATCCTTCACCGAATATGGTTTTTTTGGCGGGGTCAGCATCGATTTCTATCAGATGGGCTTTCAGACCGGCTACCTGGCAACCAGGCTGCTCAAAGGAGGCGCAATCGAGGGGGCTCAGGTTGAGAATGCCAGGCGATCGATCATTGCCATCAATCGTCATCGCATGGGAGAGTTAGGTATCAGCCTCAGCCCCGATTTACGCAGCATAGTCGATAAGTGGGTCGATTGAGCCGATGAATCCTTCACTGCTATACGATGGATGATTCAGAACTACTTTCATTGATACCTGATTTGGTCAGACTGGGCCTGATCAGCGGACTTCTGCTGTTGGGCCTAAGTGCGGTAAGTTCGCACCGTTTCCGTCGCCAAGGCTCTCTGGATGCACTGCAGGATACCACTTTCTCAATTGTTTTCGCTGTGGCCTGGGCCCTTGTCGGCATGGGACCGAAGTTACCTGCCATGACCGTCCTACCCGTTAGTTTGGCTGATTTTGGACTGGCTCTCTCCATTGCTTCGCTTGTTCTACTGGGATGGGGAAAGCAAGGTCGAAGGTGGGTCTGGCTCTACCATCTGGCACTTGTCGTCACAGCCTTACTAGCACTGTTCACAGGTGAACGTTACACGGATGTGCTAACTCCGTTCGTGGCCATACTGGCCTTGTGGCATGGTTGGAATGCCTCAGGCTTGCAGCGAAGGTTGGCATTAGGAGCCGGTATCCTGTTCCTGTTTGTGACTGCGACGTATTGGGGGGTTTCGGCCTGGATGGCCAACATGACGGCGACCTTCATCATCGCCTGGATGGTCTATTCAATTTGGGCACATGCCGGTTTGCCACTTCAGAAACGCCGCTTGCTGCTTATCGCGCTGGTGGCTTCACCAATACTTTTGATGCTGGCTGGACAATATGTTGAGAAGGATGAAGATGAGTTTCGTCATAGCCTGTTAGAGGAGGCTTATGCACGGTTGGATCTCGCCCGGCACCGGATGGAGGTTCTTGAAAGGTATGGCCTTGATATGTTGAAGATTGGTGCATCGGATCCGATCACGCTACGTGCGTTGGCTGGCGTGCCAGGCCAACATAACTTGCAGTTCCGAGTGCTCAACCGCAAGATGGGTGCCGATACCAGCCTGTTGTTGGATACCGATGGGCAGGTGATCGTCTGTTCTGATCCGGCGATTATCGGAAAGAATTTTGCCTGGCGTCCCTTCTTCAAGGCAGCCATGGCCGGTGACACCTCAGGCTACATGGCGCGTGGCTCTGTAACCGGCCTCCCGAGGGTCTTCTTCGCGCGACCGGTGGTTGATGAATCGGCGACGACCAGGGCCGTGATGGTCGCCGGTTTCAACCTGGATACTTTGCTGGGTGATAACGTCCGTATGGATGATGTGATCCTGAATCGGCAGGGCGTGATTTTGTTTGGTCCGCCTCCTTTCGATCGAGGGGCATTGTTTCCTATCGGAGCCGAGGTGGAGTCTCTGGTGCATGAGCGCCTGTTTGATGAGCAGGACCTGCAGCACCTGGGATTCCAGCGTTTCGCAAACGACTGGGTACGTGACAGTTCAGGCCGTCCTTGGCTCTGGGCATCAAGCCCCCTTCCGGGTGGCGACTGGGAATTGAGTAAGTTGTTGTCGATCGAACCACTGCTCGACCACCGGGCACGCCAACTAACCCAAGTGTCACTGTTTATCGCTATCTTGGTATTGCTGGCCGTGCACTATCTGCAAAGTAGCACCTTTGTTGCCGTCCTGTTGGGGGAGGTCGATAAGCGGCGACAGGCCGAGATGACTCTTCACCAGGTCATTGACACGGTGCCGATCAGAGTGTTCTGGAAGGACCGGGAGTGTCACTACTTGGGATGCAATCCGCCTTTTGCCCGTGATGCCGGCAAGGCGTCGCCGGATGAGATGATCGGTCTCGATGATTTTTCCATGGGATGGGCAGAGCAGGCTGAAGTCTACCGTGCGGACGACAAGCAGATTATGGAGACGGGTCAGGCGCGTCTTGACTATGAAGAACCCCAGAGTACGCCGGATAATCGATTAATCATCCTGCGTACCTCCAAGATGCCGTTACGTGATGCATCGGGGAAAATATACGGCGTGCTCGGTATCTACGAAGACATCACCACACAGAAACAGATAGAGGCACAGCTGAAGGATGCGGCCAGTGTGTTTGAACACGCCACCGAGGGTATCATCATTGCCAGTCCGGCAGGAGTTATCCTTGACGTAAATGCCGCCTTTACCCGCATTACTGGTTATCGCCGCGATGAAGTGCTGGGTCAAAAACCAAGCATACTTAAGTCGGGAAAGCATGCCCCTGAATTCTATGAAGATCTGTGGCGCTCACTACACGAGGAAGGCAGTTGGACCGGCGAGATATGGAACCGCCGCAAGAATGGTGAGATCTACCCAGAATCATTGACCATCAGTTCGGTACGTTCATCTGATGGCCAAGTGCAGCGTTACGTGGCACTCTTCTCTGATATCAGAGCGCAGAAGGAGCACCAGAGCCAGTTAGAGCACGTTGCGCATTACGATGCCCTGACCGGATTGCCCAATCGCGTGTTACTGGGTGACCGCCTACGCCAGACTATGTTGCAAGCATCACGGCGCGATTCGCAGCTCGCCCTGGTCTATCTTGACCTGGATGGTTTCAAGGAGGTCAATGACGATTACGGTCATGATGTCGGTGACCGTCTGCTGGTGATTCTTGCGGATCGCATGAAAAAGGCTGTACGTGAGGTCGATACCCTGGCTCGACTGGGGGGGGATGAATTCGTCGCGTTGTTAGCAGATCTGCCGGATGTCGACACGAGTCTACCCTGGTTGCAAAGGTTGCTGCACGCCATTGCCGAACCTGTGCATGATGAAGTCGGATTACTACAAGTTTCGGCCAGCCTTGGGGTTAGTTTCTACCCCCAGGCGGAACCCATCGACGCCGATCAATTGCTGCGCCAGGCAGATCAGGCAATGTATCAGGCGAAACTCGCCGGCAAGAACCGCTACCACCTGTTCGATGCGGTGCAGGACAGGGATCTGCGTGGTCAGCATGAAAGCGTGGAACGCATCAGGGCAGCCCTTACAAAGCGCGAATTCGTATTGCATTACCAGCCCAAGGTCGATATGCGCCAGGGACGTGTGATCGGCGTCGAGGCACTGATACGTTGGCAAAATCCAGAAGAAGGACTGCTATATCCTAACAGCTTTCTGCCAACCATCAGCGATCACCCTCTGATGCTCGAATTGGGTGACTACGTCATCGAGAGCGCCTTGGCGCAGATTGTTGACTGGCGTGCAGAGGGCATTGCACTACCGGTGAGTGTCAACCTGGATGCCATGCAGTTGGATCAGACCGATTTCACAGACAAGCTGCGTGCTGCTCTGGCACGTTACCCGAAAGCAGAGCCTGGAGATCTCGAATTGGAAGTGCTCGAGACAAGTGCGCTGGAGGACATCAATCGAGTGTCCCAGATCATACGTGAAGTCCAGGAACTGGGGGTTGGTTTTGCGCTAGACGATTTTGGCACCGGTTACTCATCGCTCACCTACCTAAAGCGCCTGCCGATCCAGACCCTGAAGATCGACCAGAGCTTCGTGCGTGACATGCTTGATGACCCTGAGGACCTGACCATCCTGGACGGTACGCTCAGTTTGGCTATCTCGTTTCGTCGGCAAGTCATTGCCGAAGGCGTAGAGTCCGAAGCACATGGAGAGCTGCTGCTACAACTCGGCTGTGAGTTGGGACAGGGCTACGCCATTGCACGCCCCATGCCGGCAGACCAGATACCTGCATGGATGGCCAATTGGCAGCCGAAGCCTGCTTGGAAGAAGGCCCAGAAGGTGGATCGCAATTCAGTGTCGGTTCTTTTCGCCATGGTTGAGCACCGTGCCTGGATACGACAGATACGCTGCCACCTTAATGACGAACAGGCCGCACCACCACTTGATGTGCATCGGTGCAACCTCGGGGTCTGGCTCGATGCGTTAGTAGCGAAAAATGGTGCAGATGAACCAGCTATTACTGAAATTGTGACTCTACATGAGTCCATTCATCGGAAGGCGGCTGAGTTGGTCGATCTTAAGCTGCATGAAGGGAAGTCCACTGCGATGGCGCGCATCGAGGAGATTCAACCTCTCCATCAGGCATTAATTGCAGCGTTGCGGATTTTAATTGAATGAGGCCAGAAAGAGTATCTGCTAAGGTCAATTACGATATCAAATAGTAGTCTGGAAGAAGTGAGAAATGAGCATTCGTCCTATCTCGAAATAGTAAGCTTATTTTTTCTGGGTATCTGTAACCCCCTCATGATCGAGGGGGTTACAAAGAGATCGAGATCAACAAGGTGAGATTTCAAATAAACAGATTCACATCGGCCTTTGACGCCCTGGGCAGGAAGCTGGCAGCGCCCACCCACTCTTCAATCTCAGGTATAAAATCCTCTTTGCCGTAGTCGAACAGATCCACTGTCATCTGACAGGCAATCAACTTGACTTCTGCCTCGATACACAGCTCACGTAACTGATCGATGCGGGCAATCCCTTTCTGGTCCATGGTCTTTTTCATCATGCCGGTGGCCATGTTTTCAAACCCTGGAACCAGTGTCATGATTGAGGTCGGCATCGGAATCTCTTTACCCTTGATCCAGGTCGGTCCTTCCGGCAGCTTCATCGGCATGGCCGGATTACCCAAGGGGCTGACCTTCAAATCGAGATTCTGTTTCAGCAGACTCAGACCGTAAAAGGTGAAGAAGATCGACACATCCCAACCCAAAGCCGCTGCAGTGGAGGCAAGGATGAATGGGGGATAGGCCATATCCAGTGTGCCTTTGGTGGCAATGATGGTCATCGAGGGAATATGATTCGCTTCCCTTTCAGACATCTTTTCGGCAAAACGTTGGTCGAACCACTGGTTCATCTGTTCGTTGGAAAGTTCGGAAACAGGTGCTGCACTACTCATTTTACAACTCCTAACTCATTCGGAAATTACAGTTCAGGAAGATTGGTTAACCACCTTATAGTAGATGATCAAGCCTTGCGGATTCTGAAAAAGAAACCATCTTCGATGGATTCGCTTGCGATCATTTCATTGCCCGTCTGTTGGCAGAAAGAGTCCAGATCCTTAACAGAGCCTGGATCCGTTGCTGTGATTTCCAACACCTCTCCCGAAGCCAGGGCCGAGATGGCCTTTTTTGTCTTCAATATGGGCAGTGGACAACTCAAACCACGGGTGTCCAGGGTGTGTATGTTTTCAGTCATGACTTCTCTCCTCTAAGTTACTGTCAATCATACAAGATGACCGGTCGGTCAAGAGTGAGGTTAAAAAAATGGACCTCAAATTCAGTGTTTACGCTCGATCCGAATGCTTTTGATTGCCGGACCCAAATTCCGTACTACTTCAGGATCATTACGTGTTTTGGCCAATAGAATGACGCCTTCGAGATAGGCCAGCATCGCCGTTGCCGTGGCTTTGGTATCCAGAGGCGGGATCTCACCCTGTTCGATAGCCTGTGCCAGTGCCTGATGGAATCGGCCGCTGGCCTTGTCGAAGATGGCATTCAACCGGGCTCTGATCACCTCATCCCGTGTACTTACCTCCAGGGCCAGATTGCCGAACAGACAGCCGGGCATGCGTCCTTCCAGGCTTTTTGCCGCCTTTTGCCAGAAATAGACTGCATCCACCATATAGTCCAAGCGCTCCATAGGGGGCAGGGCATCATCGAATGCCTCGGCGACAAAGCCATTGGCCCAGTCGTCCGACATATCATCGATCACCGCCATGGCCAGGTCCTGCTTGGACTGGAAGAAGTGGTAGAAGCTGCCTTTCTGCACATTTGCCATGGAGCAGATCTCTTTGATACCCACATCCGCATAGCTGCGCCCGTGAAACAGTTCACGGGCCGTGGCCAGAATTCGCTCTTTGGTGTCCATTTCGATGCTCATGTGACTCAGTATATTAGACCGGTCGGTCAAGTCAAGTTTTTTTGCCCTGATTTGAGGGGTGCTTGAAAAATTCACAGGTCATCCCTATCTATCAATCAACGCAAAAACAGATTTCAGGAGTTTTAACAATGTTCGCAAGATTAAACGGTTTTGACCGAAGCCTGACAGACAATTTCATGCATCTTGAGAGTGAGATGGAACGCCTGTTTGAGGTTGCAGGCCTGAGAGGTCTGCATCATGCAGCCAAGCATTCCGTACAGCCGCAGATGCATATCGGTTCCACTCCGGAGCAGGTGGATATCTATCTGCCGGTTGCCGGCATCGATCCCAAGGCCGTGAACATTTCACTTGAAAGAAATCAAATGACCATCAGCGGTCAACGTGATGTGGAAAAGAGTGACAGTGCCAAATTGGTTAAAAAGGAGCGGTTTGACGGTGAGTTCCGCTATCAGATCAATCTGCCTTGAGTGTGTGATGAATTTAGAACAATCGCTCAAATTATCAGATGGTTACCATCCCTTTTTGAAATGCTCCTCATGATGAGATTGCATGCTCCAATCAAGTGGTAATGTTTCATCTCAACCCCATGCCTGATTCAGGCTAAGTGCATTACACTGCTTGTATTTATCGATACTGAGTTCAAGCTGCCCTCATTTTTGCCGCTATTCTCCTTATGGAATCTGTGAACAAGCCAATCTCTTTTTTGTAGACAACGCCTATGACAACTGAATGTTGTCGGCTAGCTCAACATGATTGGTTATGAATTTTCACGATTACCGGTGTAATCGGAGAAGTTGATTTGGCGGGATGCCTGAATACACCATCAGTGGTTCGAGCCTGCAATGAAACTAGAATCTGAGGCTAAAGAGACTCTGCAGGATAAAAATACGCCCCACAAACCTGCGGTAATCATGGGGGCCTTCTTACTTGCCTTTGGCTTGATGGCATACCTGTTTCACGGCTACACGGAAGAGTATGCGATTGGTGAGGCGGAGAAGCTTGTTCGCGATGCTTTGCTGACACATAAAGCGATTCACAAGTACGTTAACACCGAATCCAGGCCTGAACTGTACCGATTGAAGAGTGAAGGCGACCTCTACGAAGGCTATTTTTCTCCCAAAACCATGTCGTTTACCTACACGGCGAGAGGGATAAAAAGTTTTTTGAACGAGGAGCGAAAAAAAGTTGGTTTGCCTGAGGTCTATTTCAAATTGGCAACCACCAATCCCCGTAATGAAATCAATCAGGCAGATACTTTTGAAAGCAATTTGCTGAAGCGCATGAATGCGGGTGAATTCAGTGAGTACAAGGAGATCACCAGAAATAAAGATGGTGAAAAATCGCTGTACTTTTCGATGGCAACCAAACCGATCACAAAAGGTTGTTTAAAATGCCACGGCGATCCTGCAGATGCACCAAAAGAGATGGTCGATCAGTATCCAAAGGCTTCTGGTTATTATGAGAAGGAAGGGGATATTCGTGCCCTTATCTCTATCAGGATTCCCCTGGAGCCCTATCTGGAAGAAGGGAAGGCGGTCTGGAACGCTCTCACCGCTGTCACCTTCGTTGTTCTGGCTATCATCTACACACTTATCTATTTCTTCATGAAAAGGTCAGAGCAACAGAACAGAGTGATCGTGCAACAAAACAGCGCACTGGAATTGGCTTCAATGACAGACTATTTGACCGGTGCTTATAATCGAATGGGCTTTATTAAATTTGCCGAGCATGATTTTGATGCTGCGCGACGTTACCGTAAACCATTCAGTCTGATTATGTTCGATCTGGATTTCTTCAAGCAGGTTAACGATGAATCGGGTCACGCTGTGGGAGACTTGGTTCTCCAGGAACTCTCCGAGATTGTCCTGGAGCGTATCCGAGGGTCAGATACCTTTGGTCGATATGGTGGAGAGGAGTTCATGATTGCTGTACAGGAGCAAGGCATTCAGGGTGCCACCTCATTGGCTGAGGAGTTGCGTGCAGCAGTTCAGCATAAGGTGTTTACCAATGGACACAAAGTCACTCTCAGTTTAGGCGTGGCAGAATTGACTTCCGTAGTAAGCCTGAAAGAGCTTATCGACAATGCGGATAAGGCTCTGTATGAGGCAAAAAGGCTGGGTAGGAATCGCGTTGCTGTGTATTCTCCTCAAGCTGGCTGAATCTAGGGATCGACACTTCGATTCACAATGGATTACCGATCTATAAAACATAGTTCAGCGCTTCCGGATCAACGCCTCTACCGCAGCACCTGCTTGAGTTTGATTAACTCGTTGAGCCTTTTTCGTCAACCGTAATGGTAATAATACCATTTTCCTGTTTTTACTCTTGATAGTGACAAAACTCCGGTTAATAGTTCTACTGGCGAATGCAGTGTTTTTCTGAAATCAGGAATAGATAAGGATGTTGATACTACTGCCATCAGCAGATGTTTATTAATTTAATGGAGTAGTCCCCGCCTTTATGGATTCCTACCAATCATCAAGGAGTGACGGATATGGCAAGTGAGCAGAAAGGTTCAGGTAGTGGCAAGGGCATCAATTCAAAACTCGTTCTTCGAGGACTCAACAAAGAAGATGAAAAACCTCAGGTCGAGATCACACTGATCGACCGGCAAGGTAAGGTATTTGAGACAGTACAGATCGCTGAAGATGGCGCCTTTGGCTTGCCGCTAGGTGTCATTGAAAAAGCCCATCGTATACGGGTTGGTCCCACAGAAACCGAGAGTGGCGAGGCGCCAAGCTCCCTGTTTCTCAACTACCGGGTTGCTGATTTTGTAGCACGCTTGGAGCAGGGCGTGTTGGACATTGGACGCAGTGTGTGGCGGGAGTGGCTGTTTCGCTACCGCTGTGTATCGGGAAGTGTCCGTCGTTGTCGACCCTCTCCCTGGTGGTATACACAGCTGGCGGAGGCCATCAGATACCCTCTGAGTCAATCGGCCAGAGGATTCAAGTTAAATCGCCTTGCCAGGGCATCCATACAACCCACAGCGGTAGCAAGACTGCCTGGAACCTTGGAATTGGGTGAACTTATCGCCTGGCCGATCAGGTGCACCCCCATCTGTCTGGGCACGATAGAGGTCTATCGGCGAATCTGCTGCTGTGAACCCTGGGTATTCACCGATCATCGACTGGAGCGCTTGATCAGAGAGCTTGAAAGGCTACTCGAAAGGATTCCAGAAGTGCCCGACTTTCCCGATCCCCCAGGGCCCGGTCCCGATCCGGCACCTTTCCAGCGGGCTATTTTGCATGAGGGTGCTCTGGACGAACGTGCCTTGCATGTTGGAGAGGATCTGCACGCCTTACGTACCCTTCCGGTGGAGCGGATTGCCGAGTATGTCAACGCCAGACCGTATCTGCTGTGTCGACGCTATGAGTGCAGCGAACCGGTAAAAGTGGCTGAAGGTACGATTGGTGCCGATGGCCGCTTCAATATCTGTTGGCGCGAGTTTCCTGTATTGCTGCGCAGAGGATGCCATGAAGAGTTTGCCTACAAAGTGAAGCAGCGTTTCGGTCCATTTACCATCACCATCTACAATGGTGTGAATGCCGGTCATTGGTACGATGCCGATGACAATCCAATACTTCGCTCCTACCATCCCCTGGCCGTTGCCTGCCGCGACAACGGTGGAGAAGGCGATGCCTTCGTCTATCTGGATGAAATTGGTGATACGGATTCATCACTGCTCAATACACCCGATCAGACATCGGCCACCTCGGTTGCATCACCAGGCATGAACGGTGGTGTGGCTTTTCCCAGCGGCGGCCCGGATGGTAACGGGGTTCATGACCGAAACTGGGGTGGCACCCTTAAGCTGGCCATCATGTTCTCCGAGAGCATGCGCGATACAGGCGCCAAATATTATCGGGTGAGTGTGACTGAGGCCGATAGCAATGGTAATCCGGTTGGATCGCCCGAATATGTCACCAGCGGGCTCTCTTGGAATAAAGCGGTTGCCGTGCCCGGTGGTGTGGATGTGGTGTCTGAAAGCCTGGGGCCTGTCAGCACATCGGCACCTGACGAACCTCAGGACAGCCTCTATCTGATCCCGTTTGATGGGGATCTGGGGTCCAATGCGGACTGGGAAGCGGATCAGTACCATGCCTACCTCAACACCCGGGACCTAACCAAACAGTGGAGCGATCCCGATGCGGATAACGGCCAACCTGCCAAGCGGCATCTGGTCACCATCGAGGTGTTCAACGCTGCCGGAGAACGTCTGCGACCTAACGGTACCCCGCCATCGGGTCTGCCGGGGGCAGAGGTCGAAGCAGCCTTTACCTATCGTAGAAAGATCCAGGATACAGGCCCCACCAATATGGTGCCCTATGGTACCTTGAGCCATCTGTTCTGGTGGGATAACAGAGACGTGGTCGCCAGCATCGAGGATCTGAGAATGAACGGTGTCGCCTCGGATGAGGAGTGCCAGTTCATGAATGGTACAGAGAGTTCCACATTCGGCATCGGATACCGTGCCTACCACCCCTGGGAGATGTTCCAGAAAAACCATGTGATCTCCTGGAGGAGGGGGTTGAGTGGCGGTAGCGATACGATGCACAACAGCACGAATAATGTGGGTGCCCCCCCTGGGGCAGAGGGTGCGAGCCCAACCCATACGTTCGGCCATATGTTGAACCATCCCACACCTTCAATGCCACCACGAACCAAGTGTGCCTTCACGGTGTTCCTGACAACCTACAACAAGCGCACCGATGGCGATGATCTGAGCTTCAGCTGGGATCACGACAACGCCGCATTTGCTTTGGATGTGGCACCTGTGGTTTGTGCACCTTGTAACGGTGATGATGAGGAGGATGATGATTGATCGTAGGGTGGTCTTGAAAAGTAAACAGTCATAAAACGACAAGTTGGACAACCCGGCCAACAGGCCGGGCTGTCCAGTTCCTGCCTGTACTGCTATCTACGAAGTTGCGAGCTCATCGGTTGTCTTGCCATCTATCAGGTAGGCCCATTCTTGTAAGGAACAGGTATAAATCGACCTGACTTGAACTCCACTGCAGTGCTACACCACATAAGGCTAAATGAGCGTCCTCTTTCAGGAATTATCTACTTCGGCTATCGGCCAATAGCGGAAGTTCTTTTAGGATGCAATCTGATATTGAACTCACCTGATAGCAGACATCTTGAATAGGCCTACATGAGCATCGATCTGTCCATCAAAGATGGGCCGATCGAGAGGATGACCAATTATCGAAGACCCTTTATCTGGACAAGCGGACTGCTCACATTTTTATGATCAGGCGTAACGTGTGTATAAATCATAGTGGTTTCGACGTTTTTGTGCCAAAAAGTGTCTGAATTGTTCTGATATCCGTACCAGCTGCCAACAAGTGACTGGCAAAACTGTGTCTGAGCGTACTCGGAGATGCATGCCAACGTGCCATATAACCGGTATCAAGCCAGGGGCGAACCAGTGTGGAGGGGAAGACATATTACCATTCTCATTAGATCAGGGAGTAAAGAGTATGACTCCCTCTTTGCTCAGGAATGAGGGAATCCTACCAAGGCTTTGATAATCACCGACAGAAACAGGCAGAAGACCAAAGAGCATGATTCGAAACAGCAACCAGAAGGAGTGGTACTGCCACGATGCTAGCCGAGGAAGTGGCCAGAACTGGAATCTTCCAGTATCAACTGATGCTGTGGAATGCACCACTATAAGAGCACCAACCACATGCATTTGACCGACCGACAGAGTCGGTGACAGAATAGCGGGCATGGTCCTGCTCCACAAACAAGTCAGTGTCACGTTAGCCTTGGTGATGTTTTTCACCTCGGTCATCAATACTCTGCTTGTCTCCTGCACCTCGGGCAGTGACCACCATGCCATTGAGCTGATCGGACACCAGGCAGGGTTGACTGATCATTCTGCCATCACGCTAGCTGCTGCGATACACACGCCCGAACACGAGGTGCATCCAAAGACTTGTGCAGATACCGCACTGTTGGCCGATATGCTGATTCTGCGGGACAACCTGTCCGCCCAGTGGGAAGCCGATACACCGCCGGTATACCTTGCATACCCTCTCGATGACCCCACCGCACCCAGCGTGGCGCTCAATTCTCACCACTGGCCCGCCTATCTCGACACACCGCCAACATGGTCGTCAATCGATGACCTTTCCACAATTCGCCTCCTGATCTAAGCACTCCCTTCGAGCAACGGCCGGCTGCACCGGTTGCAGCCGAATCGATCTCTTTGGCCTGGGAGCGTTTCCGTGACTATAACCAAGCGAAGTCATGCGCACACTTGTAATAATCTTGCTGGACGCCATATAAACCCGTTATCCGCGTTGTTGGTGGCTGCACTCGTGGTGCTTCTGCTCGCCGGATGTAGCGCACCCACCGATCCGGCAGCCACGGACAAAGCCGCTGATCCTGAGCGGGAAACTGTAGAGCCGCCTCCATCCAATCGCACCCCGCTAACGCCGGTGGTAAGGCGCAATTTGGGCATCACCTTCGCCAAGGCGACCTACCGCCCGGTTCAATCGACCATCGCCATTCCCGGCCATTTCGAATTACTTACTTCCGCACAGCACCATTATCCCGTGCCGGCCTCTGGCCGGGTCAAGGTACATGTTGCTGCCCTTGATCAGGTCACACGCGGACAGATGCTGCTTGAACTCGACGCCCCCGCCTGGCGCGAGCTGCAGCGCGAGTTGGCCGAGACCCAGGCCAGTCGTGAACAGGCACGAGCCAAATTCTCTCGGGCAAGCGCAACCCGCAAGATCGCCGACAACCTCGCGGGCACTGAAAAACCTAAAGGGGGCGTATTCGCTGCCGATGAAAAAGCAGCCCAGGCTGCAGTTAATGCCGCTTCAGAACGCTTGAACCGACTACTGGCTGAGGCCGCCACCTTGACGGGTGTTGCCGAGAACAGGTTGCGAAAAGTCACGGACGGGCAACCCTACTGGAGCGAACTCAACCATATTCCCATTCGGGCTGTTGAGGATGGCGTGGTACGCGAGGTGGACGCAGCCAGCGGCACCTGGGTTGTCGAAGGCACGGAGGTGGTCCATGTCGTTTATCCCACCGAGCTTCGGTTCCGGGGCAAAGCGCTTCAGGCAGACCTCGTTGACCACCTGCGTGACGGGCAGTCTGCATACATCCACCCGCCCGAAGGGCGCGGCACTACGCGTCGCAGCGACCCCATACCCGGCCGCCTTCGCATCGGTGTTACTGGTGATCCGGACACCCGCACTGTTGACGTATTCATAGATCTTGATGAGGCGCCACAACAGCCTTGGATACGTCCCCAGGTGGGTGCGATGGCCGAAATCGTTGTCGCCGGTGACCCAGACATGGAAGAACTGGCCATCCCCTTGCGGGCGGTGATACGTGACGGACTCGAGACTGTGTTCTTTCGTCGTGCCCCCGACGACCCGGATACTGTGATCCGCACGGTGGCCGATCTGGGCTCGGATGACGGGCGCTGGGTCACTGTGTACTCGGGCCTTGGCGAGAATGACGAAGTGGTCGTCGATGGCGCCTATCAACTCAAGCTGGCGACCACGGGGCAGAAAGTAAAAACCGGGCACTTTCACACCGACGGCACCTTCCATGAGGGAGAAGACTGATGTTCGCGCGGTTGATCGCCTTCTCACTACGCAATGCTGCCCTGGTCACTCTGGCCTCCGCCCTGCTGGTGGGCCTGACCTGGTATGCGCTGCAACACCTGCCAGTGGATGTTTTCCCGGAACTGAACGCGCCCACTGTTACCGTGATCACGGAGTCTGGTGGGCTGACTGCGGAAGAGGTCGAGCAATACATCTCGTTTCCGGTGGAAAGCGCCATCAACGGCCTACCTGATCTGCGCCGAGTACGTTCGGCCAGTTCACTCGGCCTCTCCATCGTCTGGGCCGAATTCGACTGGGGAGTGGACATCTACCGCGCACGCCAGATGGTGTCCGAACGTTTGGACACGGTGAAAGCCGACCTGCCGCCTGATGCACATATGCAGATGACCCCGGTCTCCTCGATCACCGGTGAGATCATGCTGATTGCGTTGCACAGCGAGGACTCGCGCGTCACCCCGATGGATCTGCGTTCCTATGCGGAATTCGACCTGCGTAACCGTTTGCTCACGATCTCGGGCGTGTCGCAAGTCGTTGCCATCGGTGGTTACCTGCCGGAGTACCAGGTTCAGATACGCCAGGAGGCACTGCAAATCTACGGCCTGACCACCGCTGAAATAGCCGAAGCCGTCAGCAGGGCGCACAACCTCAACACAGCCGGCTTTCTGGTCAACGTTGAGGGCTTGGAACTGCCGATGCGCCAGAGCGGAAGGGTGCGCGGTATTGCCGATATTGAACAGACCGTTGTGGCGTACCGCTTCGGGGCCCCGGTTACTGTGGCTGAGGTTGCGGATGTCCGTCTCGGTGGAGCCTTCCGACGTGGCGCCGCCTCCGACAACGGTGAGCCTGCAGTGGTCTTGTCGATCCAGAAAGCACCTGGCACCAACACGTTGGAACTGACTCACCGCGTGGACGCTTTACTCGATCAGATTGAGTCAGGCCTTCCCAAGGGCATGAAGCTGAACCGCGACGTCTTCCGCCAGGCGGGCTTCATTGGGCGCTCGGTTGACAACGTGACCCGGGTGCTCTACGAGGCGACGATAATCGTTACTGTGATCCTCATCCTGTTCCTGATGAACCTGCGAACCACTTTGATCACCTTGGCAGCCCTGCCTATTTCTTTGGGCACGGCACTGCTGGTGATGTGGGCGGCAGAGATGAGTATCAACGTGATGACCCTGGGAGGGCTGGCTGTAGCCATCGGTATCCTGGTGGACGATGCCATCATCTACGTGGAGAACGTTTATCGGCGCCTGGGCGAAAATGCCGGGCTGCCGGAGCAGGAACGCAGGCACCGAATGCGGGTAATTTTCGATGCTTGCAAGGAGATCACCCAATCAGTGGTCTTCGCCACCCTTATCATCTGTATCGTTTTTGTACCGCTGCTGTTTCTGCAAGGGCTGGAAGGACGCTTCTTTCAGCCCCTTGGCGTCACTTACATCATCTCCGTGATGGCATCACTGGTGGTTGCCATGACCCTGACGCCGGCCATGTGCTGGTACCTGTTACGCGGTCGCCTGGCCGAAGTACATGGCGACACCCTGCTGGTTCGCGGCCTAAAACATACCTATCGGCCACTGCTGAACCTGTGCCTGCGTTTTCGACGTACCACGCTGGTCCTGGCTCTGATGCTGACGGCATTGACGCTTTTATTTGCCAGCACATTCGGCTCCAGTTTCCTGCCCAAATTCAACGAGGGAACCTATACCGTGTTTCTGATGATGCCACCGGGTACCTCGCTGGAGGAATCCGAACGGGTTGCCTTGGGCGTGGAACAGCGCCTTTTGGAGATAGAGGGCATCGAGCATGTGGTGGCACGCAGCGGACGGGCCGAACGCGACGAACACGCGGAGCCCCCTTCGAGTTCAGAGGTTGAGGTACGCATCGCCGACGATGCCGATCCAGGCGAAATATTGGCTCAGATAGACCGGGTGCTTTCCGGCCTGCCCGGGGTGACTATCAACATTGGACAACCGATCTCTCACCGTCTTTCGCACGTGCTCTCCGGCACCAAGGCGCAGATCGCCATCAACGTGTACGGTCATGACCTGCCAGTGTTGCGCAAACTGGCCAAAGACATTGAGATAGCCCTTGTCACGGTTCCAGGCACACGTGACGTAAGCGCAAACCGCGAGGTATTGGTGCAGACCCTGGGGATCAATTTCCGTCTGCGTGACCTGGCCCGTTACGGACTCAGTGCAGAAGACGCCGGGGCACAGGTCAAACGGGCCCTTTTTGGCGATACTGTCGCCATAGTCAACCAGGGTGTGCGACGTTATGACCTGGTATTGCGCCTGGTCGAGGAACAGCGTGAATCAGTCAAGGATGTTCGAAACGTGATCCTGACTGGCAGGGCCGGCGCCCTGGTGCGCCTGCACGAAGTCGCCGACATTGGCCCAGAGCAGACATCCAACCTGATCTCACGCCAGAACGCACAACGCAAGACGGTGATCGCCACCAATATCTCCGCTGGCTACAACCTGGGTGACACCGTGCAGGCGATACGCGCAGTAGTCGATCCCATCGTTCACGCGGCCGGTTACACAGTCGAGTACGGTGGACAGTTTCAGGCCCAGCAATCGGCCAGTCGGACTATCCTTGGCATGGGAGCTCTGGTGCTCTTAATCATGCTCATGTTGCTGCAAATGGCCATGGGCAGCCTGCGTCCCGCATTGCTGGTCTTGATCAACCTCCCCCTGGCCATGATTGGAGGGGTAGTCGCCATGTTCCTTGCCGAGTCAGCCAACCCGGTCGCCAATCTGACGGCGCTGTTGGGACAAGGAGGGCGATACATCCCCCCGGTAATTTCCATTGCCAGCATGGTGGGTTTCATCACCCTGTTTGGCATAGCGGTGCGCAACGGCATCCTGCTTGTCAATCATTTCCGCTGGTTGATAGAGAGTGAGTCGCTTGAGTTGGTGCAGGCGATCAAGCGTGGCAGCGAAGAACGCCTTGTTCCGGTACTTATGACGGCACTGTGTGCTGCTTTGGGCCTCATCCCGCTGGCAATGAAGATGGGCGAACCAGGTTCCGAACTGCTGGCACCACTGGCCGTGGTGGTGCTCGGCGGCCTGATGACATCAACCTTGCTCAACATGCTCGTCGTCCCTGTCGGCTATCTGATGTTCTACTCCAAATCGACAGCGAGTACCGAGCGAACAGACCCATTGGCAGAGGCCGGTGTATGAGCGTCGGTACCTTGTTTTAAATTGACAGATAGGAATCGAAGATGAAAAAACTACTACTTACTATCGCAGTTGCCTTGATGGCGGCCACCAGTCTGGCGGCGCAGGATGACCACGCTGACCACGACCACACATCCGGTCACGCCAGCGAAGGCGAAGAGTACCACTTGGGCCAGACTTCGCTAGCCGGTACACACTACCAAGTGACCTTGTATGATGAGATTAACCCGGGCACAGAGGCTGTGATCAGTATCGAAGTGGAACAAGGCAAGGCACCAAGCGAGTTGCGCACCTGGGTGGGTGTGAAGAATGGCCGTGGAAGTGTGAAAACCCTGCTGCAAGCCGATTCATACGGACATTACCACGGTCACCTGGAAGTGCCGGCGAAACTACCGGAAGGGAGCGCCATCTGGATCGATGTGCGAACTGAATCTGGGCGCAAGCGCGGCGCCGTGCGTATTCTCGAGACGGATCATACACATTAAAATCACACAGTGTGATTTGTCTGCGGATAAACAATGCATTACAAGAATAACGTCTGCTTCCGCCGGGGACAGTAGCAGATGTTGCCCATCTTGAACTTCGGCCTTGGTCGTTTAGCAGGCGTCTAAGCTGAAACCTCGCAATGTCCGCTTTTACCCGGACGGAAGCTATGACTGCCAAATGACATCAACATTAGACCTTCAATCTATCAGATCAAGTTCAGACTTCTACACCTGGGATGTGTTACAAATAAAGGGCTATGGTTGGATTTTTCTATTACGTTGGCGCCATTCCTGTTTGGATTATCACCGTTGGTCGACTACCGTGGTGAAATTGGACGAAATAGAGTTCAGTCTATCTGGAATAAGTGCATAGAGCTGGCTCACCTTAAAGCTTGGGTTGCTAACTAATTGGAATAGAGGGGCATGTAGTAGAAGCCTTGCTCCATCGTGTCTATGTTCTTTTCGCCAGATCGATTCAACTAGTGCAACAATCGCCTGGTTCACTTAACTCATAGAAGACCTTAGGTTGACTAATTTGGGATGCTTGCTCCTATACCCCTACCTTAGGGGTATATAACACATTGTATTTTGGGGAATGTTCTATTGTCGGAGTCATAGTTACCTGAAAACAAGGAACTTTTTATGGTAATGAGGTGCCTATAGCAACATATTGAATTAAGAATTGATCTCAGCAATATTTCTGACTATGTATCGACTTCCTGAAAAACTGCTCGCGGTTCTGCTCTCTGTACTGTTGGGATTGATCCCAATGCAGGGTGCTGTGGCCGGTGTCGACTTTCAGCAGGATGGCGATGTGCATCAGCATCTGATGGATTCTAACCATTCTAATATCATGGTATTGATGGAAGATCATGCAGCAATGATGGATTGTGACGAATGCAATACCACTATTATTTGTGGTAACAGCTGTTCTTCAGGTCATTGCATCTCCTGCATTCTGGCATTATTGCCTGAAATTTTAATTCCTACACTCCAAATTTCCGTCTCTATAGTTACACAGTTAAACACCGGCTTCATACACCAACCGCCCTCATCACACTTTCGTCCGCCCAGAGCTTGATCTCTTCTGTCTGTGATCACTGAGTCCAGTGATCGCACCTCAATATTTTTCAACAGGTAAGTCTGTTGATTATTACCAGCGACGTTTGTCGGTGGTCTGATGTGCAGAGGAAGAAAAATACGATGAGTGAGAATCATAATTCCATACATAACGGTGGTGGTTTTAATTTGTCACGCCGCCGCTTTGTCAAAGGTCTGGCCTTGGGCGGCGCCTTCACTGGGCTTGGCTTCGGTGGATCTGTGTTCGCTGCCACCATGAAACAAGCGAGACCACTAGCGCTACGGGGTACCGAATTCGACTTAACCCTGGCAGAACAGGCAGTCAACTTCACCGGGGCTCCCCGTGTTGCCACCACAGTGAACGGCTCCCTGCCAGCGCCGCTCCTACGCTGGCGCGTCGGTGATACGGTCACCCTTCGGGTGACCAATCTGCTGCCGGAAACCAGCTCCATCCACTGGCACGGTATCATCCTACCGAGCGCCATGGATGGCGTACCGGGTATCGCCGATGACTTTCAGGGTATCCGCTCCGGAGAGACTTTCATCTACCGTTTCCCAGTGACTCAGAGCGGTACCTACTGGTATCACAGCCACTCCGGTTTCCAGGAACAGACTGGTCTTTACGGTCCCATCATTATCGATCCCCGTGAATCGGATCCTGTCGAATACGACCGGGATTATGTGGTGATGTTATCCGACTGGACGGACGAAGACCCCAACGATGTCTACCGCAAGCTGAAGAAACTCAGCCACTACTACAACTTCAATGAGCGCACCCATGCCGATCTGGTGAGGGATTTAAAGGCAAAGGGACTGAAAGCCACCTGGAACGACCGCAAGATGTGGAATCGGATGCGTATGAGCCAGCGCGATCTCTCCGATGTCACCGGATATACATATACCTTCCTTACCAACGGCTTCACACCAGCTGAAGGCTGGAGCGGCCTGTTCAGAAAGGGCGAAAAAGTGCGTCTGCGCTTCATCAACGGATCTGCCATGACCTTTTTCGATGTTCGGATACCCGGCCTGAAAATGACGGTGGTGGCTGCTGACGGACAGAACCTCGAGCCGGTTACGGTAGATGAGTTCCGTCTCGGCGTAGCGGAGACCTACGATGTCATCGTTGAACCCAAACACGACATGGCCTACACGATTTTCGCCCAGGACATTGCACGCACCGGCTTCGCTCGGGCTACGCTGACACCGGACCCATCGATGGCCGCTGAGATTCCCGAAATGGATCCGGTGCCCGATCTCGGTCACAACGACATGGGCATGGGTGTGCACGGCATGGAACACGCGGGGCATGACATGAGCGCGATGAATCACGCCCAGCATCAGATGCCCGATGGGCAGATGATGTCGGGTATGGACCACAGTAAGCATCAGATGCCCAATGCACAGATGATGCCCGGCATGGATCACAGCCAGCATCAGAGGACGATGAGTGGTGGAGTGGATAAAGCAACGCTTAAGCCCAATCCCTCCGATTTCACAGCAGGTCCTGTCACCCATGCGATGACCGAATATGGTCCCCACGTCGATATGCGCGCCGACGCACCCCAATACCGGCTGGATGATCCCGGCGTCGGTCTGCGCAATAATAGTCGTCGTGTATTGACCTATGCTGATTTGCGCAACCTGCGGGTCTCAGCCGATCTGCGCGAGCCAGACCGGGAGATCGAACTTCACCTCACCGGCAACATGGGACGCTACATGTGGTCGATCAACGGGGTCAAGCATGCCGACGCCGAGCCCTTGCGCTGGAAGCTAGGCGAGCGCCTGCGTATCACTTTCATCAACGACTCCATGATGAACCATCCGATGCATTTACACGGCATGTGGAGCGACCTGGAGACGGGCGACAACAACTTCCTTCCGCGTAAACACACGGTGGTTGTGCAGCCAGGATCGCGTATCAGTTACCGGGTAACCGTGGACGCTGAAGGGGGATGGGCCTACCACTGCCATCTTCTCTACCACATGCTCGGTATGTTCCGCACCGTGATCGTCAGTTGAGGAGGTAGAGATAATGAAAAGAACAACACTATTCCTTTTGGCGATGGCTCTGTCGCTACCGCTGTTTGCCGGTGGTAAGGACGATCCGCTGGTCTACAAAGTGATGATCGATCAGTTGGAGACCCGCATTACCGACGGCTCCAATCCTTTGGTGCTTGAGGCGGACGCGTGGGTTGGTTACGACCTGCATAAATTCTGGTTCAAAACCGATGTGGAGCGAGTAGACGGCGAAACCGAGGAGGCGGAAATACAACTCCTATACAGTCGTGCGATCTCACCATTCTGGGATATCCAGGCCGGCTGGCGCCGCGATATCAAACCGAAGCCGGATCGGGACTATCTGACTCTCGCCTTCAAAGGATTGGCACCCTATCTTTTTGAGGTAGATGCCGGCCTCTTTATTGGTGAATCGGGACGAATCAATGCACGTCTGGATGCGGAGTACGAGTACATGCTTACCCAGAAGTGGGTGTTGTCACCTGAGCTTTCGATGAACCTCTACAGTAAAGATGACGAAGAGCGTGGCATCGGTTCCGGACTCTCCGATATGTCGCTGGGACTGAGGTTACGGTACGAAATCCGGCGAGAGTTCGCACCCTACATCGGCGTCAACTGGCGCAAACAGTTTGGCGATACCGCCGACTTCACCGAAGCCGAGGACGAAGATACCAGCGATACTCAATTTGTGGTCGGAATTCGTGCCTGGTTCTGACCATATCAACCATGTCCATCTCATGAATCCAGGGAAGGAGTCGAGTGGTGGTAAAAAAGAGCATCAACACAATGAAGAGAAGACAATTATTTGTAATTACACTGCTGACGATCGGGTTGGTGAGTTGTAGTGACCAGAAGAACGCAAACACAATAAGTAGCAGTGATCCAGAGCCAAGATTACTAACTATTCAGTCAGCACGTTGGTATACACAAACGCAAGTCACACGGGGGCAGGGTTTATACCAAATGCACTGTGCCGAATGCCATAAACCGGACGCTTCAGGTACGACTGAGTGGCGCACCTTGGACGCCAATGGAAAACTGCCCCCACCACCACTCAATGGCACGGCTCACACCTGGCATCACCCCCTGTCCGTTCTGCGCCGTACTGTCAGACACGGCGGTGTGCCATTAGGAGGAAGCATGCCGGGTTTTTCCGACAAGCTTTCAGCTGAACAGATCGATGCCATTCTGGCATGGATACAAACTCATTGGTCGGATGAGATCTACCGCATCTGGCATGAACGCGATAATCAAGCCAACACAAGATTACAGTCCATAAAAAAGGGCTAAAACTTTATTTATAGGGAGTACCCAATGGCAAAGAAACAAGCAGAGAGATTAAAGCAAACCGTTACCCGCACAACACTGGCAGGTTCACTCCTTGTGGGAGTGATGCTGCTTATCGGGGGACTGTTACTCGATCAGCGACCTGCAAAGGCTGACGATGTGGTTGTCTACAAAAGCCCGACCTGCGGATGCTGTAAAGCGTGGGTCAGCCACCTGCGGGAGAATGGATTTAAGGTCACCGTCCACGACAGGCGCAATATGGACCCCATCAAGCGCAAAATGGGTGTTCCCCGGCGGCTACAGTCCTGTCACACCGCACAAGTGGGTGAGTACGTGATAGAAGGTCACGTGCCCGCCGCCGATATCGTCCGTTTGTTACGGGAGAAACCACTGGTTAAGGGACTGACTGCACCCGGCATGCCCATGGGTTCTCCGGGAATGGAAGGGCCGAGAAAAGATCCCTATGAGGTACTGACGTTTCAGCCGGATGGAAAGACAAGTGTTTATGCCCGTCACAATCAGTAGGAAATGTTATGAACAATAAATTACATCCCTTCATCAGCCTGATACTGCTGATGGTGCCACTCACGATCACAGCCCACACGCCACCGCCTGGTGCCCAGGTCTTTTTCATCGGCATCAAGGACGGTGCGGTGGTCGACAGCCCCTTCAAGGTCAGGTTCGGTATCAAGGGCTTCGGTATCACACCGGCAGGTACGAAAGGCAAGATCCGCCACCTGGCGGGGCATCACCACCTGTTGATCAATGTGGATCAACTGCCCGATCTGGACAGTCCCATTCCCCGAGATGAGGCCCATCTGCATTTCGACAACGGTGAGACGGAAGCGGTACTGGACCTGCCACCCGGCACCCACACCCTGCAACTGCTGTTAGGAGACGAAGACCACGAACCGCAAGATCCGGCGCTGATGTCAGAGAAGATCACTGTGAGAGTTAAGTAAACAAACAGACTAAACGCAAAAACCACAGGAGGACTTTACAAATGCATGACGGATTTGGATTCGGAGTTAGCGGAGGCTTCATGTGGCTGTTCTGGATTGGATTGATTATTCTCATAATCTGGGCTGTGAAAGCGACAGCTAGCGGCAAGAGTACACCTTCAGAACGGCATAAGTCAGCGATAGAAATACTCAAGGAGCGTTATGCCAATGGCGAGATTGATCGAGAGGAATTCGAACAGAAGCGTAAAGACTTAACCAGTTGATTCGTGACTGAAGCTACTGATAACTAGGCTAACTTCATTGAAGTTATCAGAGTACTGGGAAGTCAGGTGTCAGATCTGATCGTGACTAATCCAACCCATGCCATACTGGGCTGCTCTGATCTTGCTCGTAGCATTTGGGCTGCTCGTGTATTTTGAGTATGGTCCACAAAGTCTTCCTTTTGGAGTATTCATTGGTGGGTTTGCATCAACTCTGGGCTACATCATGCGAATCAAGTAAAATCTCTCAACGGATTTACGCTACATAAATTGGGTAGCAGTTAATGAGGCGCTGAGTGAAGAAGCACCTAACTAGTAGCTCTAGGCGTTCGTCGCTCTGCTCCTCACTGGAACGCTTCGCTGTGCGTCCCATACCATGGTAGTTAGAGCAGAAAAAATGATCTCTAAGCTGAATTCAAAAGCCATAGTTTATGGAGTTATCACGTACCCAATTGTGTATGTAGCATACGTGGCCTTTCTCAACGTATTGCTTCCTGATGATCCAGGTCCTTACATTGATTGGATTTATGCATTATTCAATATCGTCAGCTGGATTGGTTTGCTGTTGCCTGGATATTTCGCAGGCAGGATAGCGCAAGAGAAAGGCATTCTCCATGGGTTTGTAGTCGGAATATTGGCTGGGGCAGGATCTTCTGCATTTTTTGCTTTCGTCTTGAGTGAGCAATGGCTGGGAGAGTCCGCTGTTCTGAATATCGTGTATTACATGGCATTCATTACGTTCACTGCATCAGTTGGCGGTGGCCTTGGGCAACTTCATGCGAAGTATCGGTTGGCGGCGTAACGCTCAACAATACAAACTTAGTCGACCATCAATAGCTGTGTCGTTCCCACTTCGTTTTGGAGGTTTTTTTATACGAGGATCTGCAGCGTTAGTGTCCGCTTGTCAGAAAGTACTTCAATACATTCTCAATGTCAGCTTCGGTCGCTCAACAGACAGCCGCAGTCTTGCCGAAGGCGAATGCTAGCTTTCCGCATATCGTGCTAAGAATTAGTCCCATCCCGTGACAATTTTTCGTACTAAACTACTAGCTAGAAATTGACTACTTCCAAATAACCTAATTGCGTCAATTAGCGTTCATTTGCGGACTTTTCATTAACAGCAGTAGATTAATAAAGCCGGCCCATTAACCATACCGACCTTCAATATAATCCGCCGTCTCCTTCTGCTCCGGGGTAACAAACAGATCTTCTGTCGCTTGATGCTCGATCACTCTACCCATCAGCATGAAGATACACTCTTCACTGGCCCGTCTGGCCTGAGCCATGTTGTGGGTCACAATCAGGATGGTGTATTCACCACGCAGTTCCCAGATCAACTCCTCTACTGCGGCGGTTCCCTTCGGGTCCAAAGCAGAGCAGGGCTCATCCATCAGCAGCACGCTGGGTTTCACCGGCAGCAGCCGGGCGATGCAGAGTTTCTGCTGCTCCTCCAGTGAGAGTTCGGTGCCTTTGTTATTCAAACGATCTTTGACCTTCTCCCAAAGCAGCACCTGTTTGAGCGCGGACTCGACGATCTCATCCTGATCCGCTTTGGAGCCCTTGTTGTGCAGGCGATGGCCGAACAGAATGTTGTCGCGGATAGAGATCGGCAGTGGGTTGGGGCGTTGGAATACCATGCCGATCTGCTTTCTGACCTGTACCAGTTCGACAGCTGGATCGTAGATATTGTTGTCCAGGACATTGATGTCGCCTTCGATACGCACATAGCCCAGACGCTCGTTGATGCGGTTGACACTGCGCAGAAAGGTCGATTTACCACAGCCGGATGGACCGATCAGCGAAGTGATCATGCCATTTCGAATACTCAGGTCCACATCGAAAAGGGCTTGAAATGTGCCGTACCACAGATTCAGCTTCCGGGTATGAATGGCATACTCTGGGGATTGGTTGTCGTCTTGATCTATTATGGCATTCATGTTGGTTTTTGTATTCGTGTTAACAGGCTCTAAGCATCGGCATCAACCGAACTTACCCTCGACGTAATCGCGGGTTCTCTGGTCCTTCACCTCGCCAGTGAAGAGATCTTCCGTATTGCCTACCTCGACACATTCGTTTTCGAGGAAAAAGGCGGTTCGGTCGGCCAGACGTCTCGCCTGTTGAACCAGATTGGTGACCAGTATGATGGTCATATCCTTTTTCAGCTCTTTGAGCACATCTTCGATGCGCATGGTGGTGACCGGATCGACGGCAATCGAGAATTCGTCCAGCATCAGCAGGTCCGGATCCTGTGAGAGCGCTCTGGCGATGGTCAGGCGCTGTTGCTGTCCACCGGAGAGCAAGCTGCCGAGTGAGTTGAGGCGATCTTTCACCTCGTCCCAAAGGGCGGCACGGGTCAGACAGCGTTCAACGATGATATCCAGTTCGCTCTTACTGTTGATGCCTCGCAGCCTGGGTGACAGGGCAACGTTTTCATAGATTGTCAGTGGCAAACCCACCGGCAGGGGAAACACCACACCGATGCGGCTGCGCAGGGCGTAGATATTCTGCAGATTCTGAATATCCAGTCCATTGAATTTGATCTGTCCCTCAACCGACATGTTGGTGTCGAAGGTGTCCATACGGTTGATTGATTTCAGGAACGAGGTCTTTCCCGCATTGGCCGGGCCGATGATGCCGAACACCTCGTGCTCACGTATTTCCAGGTTTACCCCTTTCAGTGCGGTGTGTTGGCCATACTTAATGGTCAGGTCATTGATTTCCAGTTTGACCGGGGCCTCTTCCGCGACGGCAACCTGTTCTGTCTCGACTATGAGATTGGTATTGGGATTTACCATTTCTTTTTACCTCGCAGATACATGCGGAAGGCGATCGAGATGCTGTTCATGATCAGTACCATGGCGATCAGTACCAGCGCCACACCAAAGGGCAGCTCTTCCGGTACGCCTGGTACTTGGGTTGCCACCACAAACAGATGCAGCGACATCGCCATGGTCTGATCGAATACGCCCTGAGGCAGGAATGGCAGGAAGAATGCCGCACCGGTAAACATGATCGGTGCGGTCTCGCCTGCGGTGCGGGAGACTTCGAGAATCACACCGGTCAAAATGCCGCTGATCGCATTCGGCAGCACAATCCGTCGGATGGTCTGCCATCGGGTCGCACCCATATTCCAACAGGCTTCACGAAACGCCTGTGGCACCGCTCTCAGTGACTCACGGGTTGATACGATGACGATCGGCAGGGTCATGATGGCCAGAGTCAGGCTGGCGGCCAGTATGCTGGTGCCAAAGCCGAAAAAGATGACGAAGGCACCGACACCGAAGAGCGCGTGAACAATGGACGGAACACCGGCCAGGTTGATGATGGCCAACTGGATGATGCGGGTAAACCAGTTGTCCCCCGCATACTCATTCAGATAGATGGCTGCCGCTACACCCAAGGGCACAGAGGCGAGCAGGGCAACGGCAACGATCCATACGGTTCCCAACAGGGCGGGGAAGATGCCGCCGGCGGTCATCCCATCGGTGGGATTGGTAAACAGGAAATCGATTGAAATAACACTGCCGCCTTTTGAAACCAGGGTGAACAGAATAATCGCCACCGGCACGATCAGCAGTATGGTCATCATGAGAAAAAGCATGCGAAACAGGCCTTGTACCCGTTTGTTTCTGGCATTCAGATCGGATTCTGCAAACATCTGCCTTACCCCTTACGGATGCCACGGACAATCAGATCCGCAGTCAGGTTGATCAGAAAAGTAATGATGAAGAGGAAGATGCCGATGGTGAACAACGCCTGATAGTGAGGCGAACCCACGGCGGTTTCACCCAGCTCTGCGGCAATGGTGGCGGTCAATGCCCTCACCGGATCGAACAGACTGCCCGGAATATTCACCGCATGGCCGGTGGCCATCAGCACAGCCATGGTCTCACCGAAGCCACGGCCGACACCGAGCAGTACCGCGCCCAACAATCCATTTTTCGCAGCTGGCAGCACGGTCTTGAAGATCACCTGCCAGCGGGTTGCCCCAAGGGCCTCTGCGGCTTCCCGGTAACGGTCTGGCACCGCTTTTAGCGCATCTTCCGCGATCGACGTCATGATTGGTGCCGCCATCAGTCCGAGGATGATGCCGGCATTCAACACATTCAGGCCGACCGGCACATCGAACAGATCGATAATCAGCGGATTCATGATCGACAAGCCGATGAAGCCCCAGACGACTGATGGAATGGCGGCCAACAGCTCAACCAGTACCTTGAGTGTTTCGCGGACTTTTCCTGTAGCGAACTCACCGATATAGATGGCGGCGCCAAGAGAAAAGGGGATGGCGACGATCATTGCCAGACCGGTGACACTGGCGGTGCCGGCAATCAGTGCCAGGATACCGTACTCCGGTGCATCTTCATCAGAAGGTTCCCAGAAAGGTGAGAGGAAGAACTCCCTGAAGGTGAAATCCTCAAACAGAAACCCAAGTCCCTCCATGGTGATGAAGACAAAGATACCGATAATGAAGATGATGGCGGAGATGCCGGCAAAGAAGACAATAAGCTGAACAAACTTATCAATGTACCAATCTAGGTCCCGACGGTCGAAGTCCTCGGTTTTGGTTACCTTCATAGGAATGGCTTCGGGCATTTCAGGCACCCTCCCCACGAAGCAGTTCCATCAGGTCCTTAATCAGTACGGCAAGCTGGTGGTAGAGATGATCAAAGTCATGACTGTCCTCATCATGGGGGATTTCGCCAAGCTCCCACTCCAGTGCAGAGGTATGGAACGGCAGTTTCGGCAGATAGGATTCAATATTGCCTTGCAGGCTGATGATTACATGTTGATCTGAGATCTCTTTTTCAGTCATCTGCTCGAGGCTGTTGATGCCCGCCTGACTATAGTCGATACCCTTGCTTTGCAGAAATGTGGCAAGATTACTGTTGATCTCTGCGGCTGCAACACTTCCCGCGCTGCTGTATCTGCCCACATCGGGGTGGTTACGACGGGCAATTGCTTCGGCCAGTTGGGAGTGACTGCTGTTGTCCTCATCGACAAACAGGATGTTGAAGATTTTAGGTTTCTTCTGCTCACCGGTGACGGCAAATATCGTATCCTCACAGAGGTTTTTTGATTGATCGGCGATACGCTTGAGCTGGGTGAAGACGACAAAGATCGCCAGCACTTCAGCCACCCGCTGACGATCGTCATTGGCCATCATCTCGGTATAGACGACGTCAAGATTGTGTTCCAGTTCATCCGCCATGACCATGGTGCTTTTTGCCAGTTCCGCATTCAGTTCGGTGAATGCCTTGATCGACTGTTTCAGCATCAGCATGGTTTCACCCGCAACCCGGTCCAATTCTCTGCTGAGATTGCCACTGGGCGGTTCTGAGAGCTGCGCGGATTCACGGGCTATGGTGACTGCATAATCACCAATACGTTCCAGCTCGATATTGGCGCGGATCACCGATGAGAGCAGACGTAGATGGCCACCGCTGGGGATATGAATAGCAAAAAAACGGTGACAGATCCGATCGATTTCCCGCATACAGCGATTGATCGGGTTGTCATTCAATACCGTGGTAAAGGCGAGTTTTCGATTACCGGTCTGTAAGGCGTAAACCGAGTTCTTAACAGCCTCCTGAACCTGTGCCCCCATTTTGGCGACTCGGTCGTGTAGATCTTTGAGGTCTCGTTCTAATCGTTCTTCAAGATGGGACATTGATTAATGCTCCGTGGGTAGACCGTTTATTATCTTGGCTATGCCGTACACACCGGATTGGTTGGTCTGACATTCTGGAAATCAGACCACCAACCAATCCGGGATTATGTTGAGTCGGGTCTGAGTATCAGTTGCAACTCACATCTCTGGTCGGGGCGTAGCCTTTTTTCTTCAGGATGCACTGGCCCACATCACTCTTTACCCAGTCCATATACTCTTTGATTTTGCCTGCAGGCTCACCATTGGTGTACATCAGCAGGGGACGGGCAATTGGGTAGCTGCGATCGCTGGCGGTTGAAACGCTGGGATTGACACAGGTTTCACCTGCCTGCTTGGCGATACAGGCCATTTTGATATGATCAGTCGCATAGGCCAGACCGCTGTAGCCGATAGCGCATGGGGTTTTCTCTACCAGGTCGACTACATCTTTAGAGCCGTGCATGTCGAGGGTTCCCTGACGGAATTTGCCTTTTTTGCCGAGCACCGCCTTTTTAAAATAGGCGTAGGTACCGGAGTTGTTCTGCCGACTGACGACCACAATTTTATCACTCTTACAGCCCGGTACACTCAGGCCGAGATCAGACCACTTGGTGGCTTTACCGCCACGGGCAAATACTGCTTTCAGTTGATCGTAATTGAATTCAGTTGCTGGATTGTTGCTGTGAATGAAGACAGCAAGGGCATCGTAGCCGACCACGTGCTCGATGGGGCTCTGACCTTTTTTCTCAGCCAGTTTGATCTCTTTCGATTTCATCTTTCGGCTGGCGTTGGCGATATCGACAGTACCATTGATCATCGCGGCAATACCGGTGCCTGACCCACCACCGGATACGGCAATCGCCACTTTGGAATCGATTTTTCCATACTCCTCGGCCCACGCCTGGGCAACATTCACGAGCGTATCTGAACCTTTGTTCTGAACAACAGTACGATCAGCGGCATTAACTGTTTGTGCAGAGAACAATAAGAGAGCGGCTGCCATTGGTAGGGCAGTGGATCTTAGAATCTTCATGTTTCCCCTCAGACGGTTTGTTTGTAGAATTACGAGCTTTTTCAGAAAGCTTCTTTGTCTTTCACTGTAACGGTTGCCTGTCAGGACAGGACCCTCTTTGAGTTCCCTATTGGAGAAGGTGCGACTGCGCTAACAAATATTACAGTAAGATTACAATAATATTCCAGAAATATTACAGCTATATGACAGTTAGGAAATAAAAGACTGGTCAGAATATCTATTGATTTATTAGATTTATTATAAAGAAGTGACTGTATCTAATTGTAATTAATGAATATATTCATTATTCAATAAAATAATTACTTATGGTTTCACTCTGTTTTGTTATATTTTTCATCACTTGAAATGGCAGATTTGGAAAGTTAAAACTGTGGCAGGTTTGAACTGTATTACGAAGCTGTAAACAAGCCCTGCTTAAGATTAGCTGACGGGTAGAAGTCGCTGGAAATTCATACTGAAAAACAGAGTGCCGCACTGGGCTTGGTTGGTCGTTATGAGTATCAGAAAAGCATTGGAAAAATGGAATGGCAAATCTGTAGATGAGATCAGCAGATTATATGACCTCTATGGAACTGATAATGATTTTGCCAGGATCATTATCCCACTGTTCAGACAACCGGATTGTGAATCCGGGGCGACCTGGATGATGAAGCGATACCTGGAAGATCATAAGCATATCGACGATGCATCCCAGGATGAGGTTTTTAAAACGCTTAAAAGTTTGAATCACTGACAATCGAAGTTACACCTGCTTCAATGCCTGAGCTATTTCAAAATATCAAATGCAAACAAGAGAAGACTGGAGTTGTTTTTAAGAGAGTGTTTAACAAGCAGCAATAAATTTGTCAGGGCCTGGGCCTATAACGGCTTTTATGAATTGGCGATTCAGCATCCTCAATACATGGAAGAGACAAAATCCTTTTTTGAAATGGCCATGCGGGATGAGGCGCCATCAGTAAAGGCCAGAATCAGAGATGTCATGAAACAAGAGTTTTAGAGTCGGTTAAATTCTGATTATCTGAGTCTGCAACTCCTGACATACGAGATGGAGCATATCTTTCTGCTGGGTGAATGATTGCCGCATGGTGAAACTCCAAAGGCGAAATCGTGTATTGGCGCATACGAAGGTATGGAATTGACCTGGTTGGCTTGGTGTATTGGACAGAAAATACAGCACTGGCAATGCGGCATTCCAACCAATTCTGTTTTTCCAGCTTCCATGGAGCCTCCTTGCTCCACTTCACGTTATAAAATTATGCTCCGAGAGCGACAGGTTCATAACCGGCCTGTAGTGCACCGATTTCATGTAAATAGGATAGTAGGTGGTTAACAGCCTCTGCTACACTGATCTGATCGGCCTGAATGTGAACCTCAGGTTTTTCAGGTGCTTCGTAAGGACTGTCGATCCCGGTAAACTGTTTTATTTCACCACGTTGGGCTTTCGCATATAATCCTTTGGGGTCACGTGTCTGGCAAACTTCAAGATTGGCGTCCACATAAACTTCAATGAACTGACCCTCTGGAAGAATCTTCCTGACCAACCGGCGGTCATCCCTGAAGGGAGAAATGAATGCAGCGAGGGTGATCAGTCCGGCATCTGCCATCAGTTTTGCCACTTCACCTACCCGGCGAATGTTCTCCTGGCGGTCCTGATCACTGAAGCCCAGGTCGTTGCACAGGCCATGGCGTACATTGTCCCCATCAAGCAGATAGGTGTGGTAGCCCTGGCCGGTCAGGATCTGTTCCAGGGCGCCGGCGATGGTCGATTTACCGGATGCACTCAATCCGGTGAACCAGATAACCAGAGGTCGCTGGGTTTTCTGATCAGATCGGGTTTGCTGGTCCACAGGGTGTGAGTGCCAGACGATATTACTGTTGCTCATTGACTGTTCTCCATAGGTTGATATTCATAAACCTTGAATCACTGATTAATCCTTCAATGCAGACAATACTGGTTTGTTGCAATTGAACCGGCATACGCCGAAATCATGTGGAACTGATCAGAGATTCGTTGCTTGTTAAATAGTCAGATGGTGGTGGTGATTTAATCGCTTAAGCGGATTATTCGTGAATGCCACACTCCCGCTTCAATCCGAAAAACCGGGTCTCTTCCTCCTGCATGCCCAGTTTCATCGGCTGGCTGGTATGTGTATCACCGACGGAGGCGTATCCCTGTTCCCATAAAGGGTGGTATGGCAGGTCATATTTCCGCAGATAGCGATGCACGTCTCGGTTATGCCAATCGATGATCGGATGGACTTTGAAACGGCCATCCTGAATCCGTACCACCGGCAGGGAGGATCTGGTGGTTGATTGTTGGCGGCGTAATCCGGCAAACCAACAGCCGACATCAAGATGGTTCAATGCACGTTGCAACGGTTCGACTTTGTTGATCCGGTTGTAGTGCTCGATACCAGAAAGACCCTTTTCCCAAAGACGACCATAACGCCGCTCCTGCCAGGCCGGTGAATGAAGCGGGCGGTAGATTTGCAGGTTTAACTTCAACTGCTCTGTCAGTTGATCGATGAAGCTGTAGGTCTCAGGAAAGAGATAACCGGTATCCACCAGAACCACAGAAATATCCGCTTGAATCTCTGTGACCATATGCAGCATCAGCGCCGACTGTATACCGAAACTTGAGGTCAGCACATGACTGCCCGGCAGATAGTTCAAGGCCCATTCCAGACGATCCTCAGCAGTTCGCTTTTCGAGTTGATGATTGAGGTGTTGCAGATATTTTTCATCAACCATCTCCGGCGCGGTAATCGAGTCAAGGTGTGCCATGGTAGTCCTCAGCAGGATTGATTACCGGCTTGATCAGGCCGTAGCGGATGGTGAAGTCACCGAAACCTTCATTGGCCAAACGCTTTTCAGAATACAGCTTGAACAGACGATCCAGTGTTTTCAGCAGTTCATGCTCATTGAGGTTTTTTCGATAGAGACGATTCAGCCTCAATCCGGTACCGTCCCCACCCAATTGCAGATTGTAACGGCCAGGACCT
The DNA here is from genome assembly GCF_001708965.1 of Candidatus Thiodiazotropha endoloripes. Lineage (NCBI taxonomy): Bacteria > Pseudomonadati > Pseudomonadota > Gammaproteobacteria > Chromatiales > Sedimenticolaceae > Candidatus Thiodiazotropha > Candidatus Thiodiazotropha endoloripes. Next base: position 1,679,347 of record NZ_LVJW01000003.1, read on the forward strand.
TTACCGATCAGACCTATCTCAGCCACATAGGGGCGAGCGCAGCCATTGGGGCAGCCGGTCATACGCATCACAATAGCGCTTTTTTCGATATCATAGTTATTGGTGATCTTCTCAATCCGGTTCATCAACTCTGGAAAATAGCGCTCTCCCTCAGCCATAGCCTGGGGGCAGGTTGGAAGCGCGACACAGGCGATGCTGGCAAGCCGGGTTGGACTTTGACGATCACTCAACAGGCCGTGCTGAAGTGCCAGTTGTTGAATACGATCTTTTTGTGTTTCAGGTACTCTGGCAACGATCAGGTTCTGGCTCGGGGTGATGCGGAAGTCACCCTGGTGGATGCCGGCAATCTCCCGTAAGCCGCTCATCAGGGTTGCTCCGGGGGTGTCGGCAATGCGTCCATTCTCAATGTAGAGGGTCAAATGCCATTCGCCGCTACTATCTTCGAGCCAACCATAGCGATCGCCCTGACTGGTAAAATTAACCGGTTTCGCTGTTTCAAAATGGATACCGGCACGCTTCTCCACTTCCGCTTTAAAGGCGGTCACTCCCATGCGCTCAATGGTGTATTTGAGTCGTGCATGACGACGGCTGATACGATCACCGAAGTCACGCTGCACGGCCACTACGGCTTCCGCTACCGCCAGGGTATGTTCAGGTGAGACAAATCCCAGTTCATCAGCCAGACGGGGAAAGGTGGTGTTGTCGTCATGGGTGGCTCCCATACCGCCACCCGCCAGGACATTAAAACCGAGCAGACGATCAGCCTGCGCAATAGCGACAAACCCAAGATCATTGGTATAGACATCCACGTCGTTATGTGGCGGTATCGCAATGGCGGTCTTGAATTTGCGGGGCAGGTAGGTTTCACCATAGAGCGGTTCGGTTTCACCACCGGCCACAGCCTCGCCATCAAGCCAGATTTCATGATAGGCCCTGGTTTTCGGTAGCAGATGCTCACTGATCCGTTTTGCCCACTGGTGAACCTGCTGATGCAAAGAGGAGTCATGGGGATTGGGATTGCAGAGCACATTGCGATTCACGTCGCCGCAACCACCGATGGAGTCGATCATTACCTGATTGATCCGTTTGATCAGTGGTTTCAGGTTGGCTTTCAGAATGCCGTGGTACTGAAAAGTCTGGCGGGTGGTGAGGCGGATGGTGCCGTTACCCAGGTCCCGCCCGACAGTGTCGATGGTCAGCCACTGCTGTGGTGTGCAGACGCCACCGGGAAGGCGTGCCCTTAACATGAAGCTGTAGTAGGGTTCGAGAAACTGTTGCTGTCTCGACAGCCGCAGATCCCGGTTGTCCTGCTCATAAAAGCCATGAAATTTACTGATTTGTGCATCATCCGCTAACAGGGCACCGGTTGCCTGATCCGCCATGCTCTCCATCAAAGTACCACGCAAGTAGCGGCTGTTCGCCTTGATCAATTCATTGGGATTGAGCTTGATATCCATCAGTAGACGTCTCTCTGGTAGCGTCCCTGGATGCGCAGGGATTGAATGTAATCTGCAGCCGACGCTTCATCATGTCCGCCATGGGTTTGGGCAACAGCGAGCAGGGACTGGTAGACCCCACGCTCCATCTCAACGCCACCACAGACATAGAGATGGGCGCCCTCCTGCAGCCAGTGGTAGAGTTCGGCTCCCTCTTCATAGAGTCGTGCCTGGACATAGGTGCGTTCCTGGTTGTCCCGTGAGAAGGCCAGGCTGATACGTTCCAGCAGGCCCGATTTACGATAGTGGAGCCAGTCGGTCTGGTAGAGAAAATCCCGGTGGAAGTGGCGGTTACCAAATACCAGCCAATTATGACCATGAGTACCAAGGCTCTCCTGCTGCTGCAGAAATGCCCGATAGGGGGCGATACCGGTACCTGAACCGACCATGATCATAGGCGTATCAGGTGAAGCGGGTAGTCTGAAACTTGGATTCTCAACAACATAAACTCCGAGCCGGTTTGTCTCTTCGATCCGACGGGTCAGATCCCCTGAAGCACCACCCAGGTGGTTGCGTCCATGACTCTGGTACTGCAGTGTGGAAACTGTCAGATGTATCTCATCTTCAAAGGCGCGTTGACTGGAGGCAATGGAGTAGAGTCTGGAGTGCTGATGGTGCAGGAGTTCTACCAGACTTTGCTCATCAACTTCTGCCGGGAAGCCAGCTACCAGGTCGATCAACTGGCGATCGCTGACAAAATTCCGTAGCTGTTCAATATTCTCACTCAGGTTACGCAGGTGAGGGTCATCAGTCAGAGATGACCAGGCTCTGACCACGCCGGGATGGAGCTGGGTCAGTTCAAGTCGTTCGACCAGTGCCCGATTCAAAGTCATCTCATCACTGCCCAGTGTCACCTTTGCCTCTGCGGACAGGGCGGTGATCGAGAGCAGTTCGTCGATCATTGCCTGGTCATTGCGAAAGTAGAGACCCAAGGTGTCACCAGGTTGAAACTTGATCAGTTGCGGATCGATCTCAAGACTCAGGTGGTGGACCTCGGACAGGGCGTCTTCCGTGGTGATTCGGCGACGCTCAATCAACTCGGCCTGGTAAGGATTATTGCGGTCATATCGGACATTGGCAGACCGTTGCAGTGGAATCACCAGTGCCTGATCGTCCGGTTGATGCTGTTTCACGGTAGCATGGATCTGTTGCTGCCAGCTTTCGGCTTCTGGTTCAAAGTCCACATCTGCATCAACTCTGTCGAGCAGACGCTTTGCGCCATGTTCATCGAGCAGGCGTTCGAGTGTTTTACCGGCCTGGCAGTATTGATCGTAACTGGAGTCACCCAGGCCAAATATGGCGTATTGCAGATCTGACAAGGAGGAAGTTTTTTTACTCTGCAGATAGCTGAACAGTCCATACGCACTCTCGGGCGGTTCGCCTTCACCCTGGGTGCTAATCACGACGATGAGTAGTTTCTCTTTGGCAAGATCACGGGGACGGTAGTTTTCGGCTGAGACCAATCGAGGTGCATAGCCGGATGTCTGAAATCGATCCGCAAGCTGTTCTGCCACACTCTGTGCATTACCACTCTGAGTGGCATACAACAATGTCAGCGCTGGTAACTCATTGGCAGCCTGTTTGAGTTTCGGCTGATAGGTAGCCAGAGCTGCCAGATATCCACTGGCCCAAACCAGTTGTTCACTGTTGAGTCCTTCAATCGACTGTTGCAGACGGATGAGCTGAAAATCATCCAGTGGATGTGCGGGAAAATGCTCTCTGCTTTTAACTGCGACTTCCATTGGGACGTCTCCAATATCTGATATTCGGGTGTATTGGGAGAGAATATTGGAAGAGATGTATTATCTTTGAAAGTAATAAATATTGATAAATAATCAAAATATCAGATATAAGGCCGGACTCCTGTCTACCTCAGTGCCATACCGATGAAATGACATCAAGCGGTAATCAGCTTGTGCCATCGGTCCCGATCAATGGGCGCAGACTATTAACACGATTACCGTAAAATGATCTGTAATTTGGTGTTGTTGTCAAGGTGGATAACAATTTATTCATCGCACCAGCCAATCCATTGACTCTGGTGGCTGGAGTAATTCCGAAAGCCATGGTTGGTGGATGGGGAAACCGGATGGCAATATTGTGCAGCCGGTATTATCATGTAATAAAATATATTTCGATATATAATCATTATTTAAGATATGGAACTGAGACAATTAACTTCGCTGGTTGCCCTCGAAGAGTCGGGGTTTAACGTCACTCTGGCGGCCAAACACCTGTTCCTGGTGCAGTCGGCGGTCTCTCAACATCTCGCACAGCTGGAGCAGGAGTTGGGTACCCAGCTGTTCATGCGCAAAGGCAAACGCTTGATTGGGCTCACTGCAGCAGGCGAGGAGGTTCTCAATTATGCTCGCCAGGCGCTAGCCATTCGTGAAAATATTCTGGATGTCGGACGGGAGCATGTGGAAGAGGGTAGTGGTTTGTTGCGCATCGGTACCACCCATACTCAGGCCTGTTATGTACTTCCAGCTGTCATCCGTGCATTTCGTAAGCAATTCCCGCAGGTCAATCTGCAGATCAATCAGGGGACACCACAACAGCTGGTTGAGCTGGTAGTCACTGACCGGGTCGACTTTTCAATCTGTACAGAAGAGCTGGGGGAAAACTCCACCCTCACAGCGATTCCCTGTTATCGCTGGAATCGGAGTCTGATCGCCTTGAAGGGTCATCCGGTGTTGTCTGAAAGGCCCCTCTCCCTGGAACGTATCTGTAACTACCCTCTGATTACCTATACATTCGGTTTTACCGGCGCCAATCATATGCAGACCACCTTTGCCCGGGCAGGACTGCAACCCAACGTAGTGCTGACTGCGGCCGATACCGATGTGATCAAGACATACGTTCGTGAGGGTATGGGCATTGGGCTGATCGCCAGCATGGCATATTTGCCGGAACTCGATCCTGATCTGGAGACAAGAGATTTGAGCCATATGCTGCCTTGGGAGACAACCTGGGTTGCCTATCACAAAGATAAATATCTGCGTCGCTATCAGAAACGATTCATCGATCTGTTGGAGCAGATGATTCTAGATAATGGAGCGGCAAAACTCGAAGAAGAAAACTGAAATTGTTTGGTGGAAGAAATGCTGAAAGCATCCGCTGTTGATGTGTATCTGAAGTTTGCTGGTGCGGCATGATGGCATCCTTGGCTGGGAGCTGAGTGGTGCAGATACCAAAGCGACGCCTATCAGTGATCCGGCCAGGTAGATAGTGTCATGCAGATCGCTTACCCTTTTTAGTGAGCCCTGGAACATCTCAAGACGAACATTGACAAAGTGATTGTAGAGATAGGTTGTGTCAGTGGCTTGAAGCACATGGCAACCATGACCGGAGAGTTGATTAATCTGTTTTCTGACCGGATGACGGAGTGTTGATCGTCGTGGGCAGTGCTTCAACCAACCTGATACCATCTATCGACAGTCAGGTATTGCTTGAGGAAGGATCCCATTACCATCGGCTGGTGGAGTAGACATTGGTCTATACAGGCATCGTACGTATGCCACAGATGGCAATTGCAGCAAAAGTCCCATTTGCAGGGGAGTGGGTAGATTTAATGGCCCAGTATTACACAACAACAGCAGATATCTATCGCATCTTTGGTGAACTACCGGTGGGCACCGGTTTGTTGGCCACTGCCGACAATGGTGAAAAGAGTATCGATGGTTTTGAATGGCCTCTGGTAAGGATGCTGGAACTGGATACCGATGCCAACAATAGGGACAGATGGAAGCGATTTATTGAGTATCTTGCTGAACAGCAGCTACGCCTGATTCAATATCGCTGTGAACGGCTGCTTGCTAAGCCCTTACTCTCCAGCAATGCGCCCCTGGTTAGAGCGGGTTTAAGGCGATTTCTTACCAAGCGGATCGGTCGTCGATTGAGCCACCCTCACGTAGGTATCGAGTCTCTGTTCGCCAGTGGTGAAAGCATTGCCTTCAAGGAAGCTGAGTGCGCCCCAGCAGTAGCGATGGCCAGCCTCGCTCTGGAGGGATCGAAATGAACTTTGAGGTAATCACCTTTCCCTATCAGCAGAATAGCGCGGCGTTATTCGAAGCCATCGCTCATCTGCCCTGGGCCGCTTTTCTCGATAGCTGTCATCCCTACACAGAACAGGGGCGTTACGACATACTCTCAGCCGACCCCCAGACTGTGCTGATCACCCGGGGCGAACACACCCGGATTGTACCGAGCGGTGGTTCGATGCGCCTCTCGACAGAGGATCCCTTTCAGTTGCTGAGCGATTCACTGGGGCCAATCCAGCAGAGTGTGGAGGATCTGCCTTTTTGCGGTGGAGCGATCGGCTACTTCGGTTATGACCTGGCACGCCGTCTGGAAAGCCTGCCGTCGTTGGCAGAAGATGTGGAACAGCTACCGCAAATGGCGGTTGGTATCTATGACTGGTCACTGGTTGTGGATCACCAGCAACAGTGCAGCTGGCTGGTTGGACAAAACCCCGCCAGACTGGAAAGGTTTCGGCGTATGTTGCTCAGTGTGGCAGAAAATAGCTCAAAACCGGCAAATCTCTCCCCATACCGGGTAGTGGGCAGTATTTGCTCTAATATGAACCGGGAAGAATATCTGGCATCCCTGGCCAGAATCAAAAAATACATTCAGGATGGTGACTGCTATCAGGTTAATTTCGCCCAGCGCTTTTCAGTTACCGCAAAGGGCGATACCTGGCAGGCATACAAAGGACTCAGGCAGCTCAATGCCGCCCCCTTTGCGGCCTATCTGAGTACCCCGGATTGCCAGATAATGAGTTCATCTCCGGAGCGTTTTCTGGAACTTCGCAACGGCCTGGTTGAGACCAAACCGATCAAGGGAACAGCTCCGAGGGGAGAGGATTCCATCGAGGATATGATGCTGGCTGAGATGTTGAAAAACAGCAGCAAGGATCAGGCAGAGAATCTGATGATCGTCGATCTGTTGCGCAACGACCTGGGCAAGGTCTGTGCCACCGGCACTGTTACCGTACCGGAGCTGTTCAAATTGGAGAGCTTCGCCCGGGTACACCATCTTGTGAGCAAGGTGTGTGGTGAGCTGGCAGCCGGTGAAAATGCCCTCTCTTTACTGCGTGCCTGCTTTCCCGGTGGCTCGATAACCGGTGCGCCAAAGTTGCGTGCCATGGAGATTATCGAAGAGCTGGAACCCCACAGACGGGGCATCTACTGCGGCTCCATTGGTTATGTCAGTTTTGATGGGGATATGGATACCAATATTGCCATCAGGACCATGGTTCATGCCCAGGGTATTACCAGACTCTGGGCGGGCGGCGGGATAGTCGCTGACTCCGATCCCGAAGCGGAGTATCGGGAGACCTATCATAAAGCATCCGCTCTGTTCGATCTGCTACAGCGTATGGAACAGATGAATTCCGAATGTGGGTAGTCAAGTTCGTAGGCATTCTGTTCGATGCGGACAATCTGGGAAACTGGTTGACACTTTTGGATTTTTTGGTGGTTGCAAATGAGTATCCTGAGCTGCATATGATCGTGTATAGCTGGTTGGAAGAGCAGGCTTGCAATGGCCGCCCCTGTAAAGTGTTGGGCTGGTATCCCGTTTCAGGATGTGCGTTCCACGCGCTGTTCAGTATATGACTGGGATCTGCATGGGATGATCGTTAAATAGGCCCAGATTCAGGGAAGTTTTTTACCAATTCATCGTTTTGCTGGCAGTGGCTTGGCTACCGAAATCATAACGAAGTGTCAAACCCGCATAGATATTCCTGTCTGGCGCCGGTTCGAAGTATCGTCCACCGAATGTGTTGATGCGCACATTACCGTTGTATTGTTTATCAAACAGGTTGTTCACGCCGATGAACGGGGAGAGTTCCCATGGACCGAAGAAGCGGCTGTAACCCACTCTAAGATCAGCCAGGGCATAGCCATCATTGGTGACCGTGTTGGCATTGTCTGCATAGATCTCATCCACATAGAGGGCAGTCAATTGGCTGTAAATACCATTCGGGTGGGTATAGGAGAAATCAGCACTGAACAGATTTTCCGGCACGCCAGGTATTACATTGCCACTGAAATCATTGCCGTTGTCATCGATGAATTTCTCAAATTCAAAGTTTGAATAGGTGTAGGCGAGGGTGGTGATCAGAGTGTTAAAAAGTTCAAAGACAACTTGGGCCTCGAGCCCATTGCGACTGGATTCGCCTGCATTTTCATAGTAGGTGATATCATCGATTTCGAACGGGACCAGTTCGTCTGTGACATCCATGGCGAAGAGTGCCAGATCATATCTGATCCTGTCATCCAATGCCCCTTTAACCCCGATTTCATAGCCAGTGGCAACCTGCGGTTCCAGGTCCTGATTGAAACCGGCACCGTCAGGATCTCGCAGCTCCACTGCGGCGGGAGACTCAAATGAGCGGGATAGGTTGGCGTATAGGTTGATATCCTCTCTTGGGGTGTAACGAAATCCCAGAGTTGGGCTGAACTTGCTGAAGCTGCGGTCACCGGAATCGTCTCCATTGCTGAGAAAATCATCCTCCAGTTCGAAGTCGAGATGGTCGTAGCGGCCACCAAGTGTCAGTTCCATGGTCTCATTGATGCTGTATTCATTTTGCAGATAGAGTCCGATATTGTCGACCTGCTCATCCTGATCCTGGATTTTGGTACCAAGATTCTCACCGGCAAGCAGGTAGCGTTTTCTGTCGTCCTCCTGCCTGTCCATATCGATACCGATGGTGAATCGATTGCCATGAGTGTTAATCGGGGCCTTGTGGGTGTACTGGACACCACCGCCATAGGCGAAACGATCCAGTACGATACCGTGGCCTGTTGCTCCGATTGGCAGACGATTGGCGAGGTCACGCCACACATAGTAGTTGCGTACTCTGAGTTCACCTTGTTCGCCGAGTGGGTTTTCAAAGACGAAGCCTACCCTTGTCTGTTCCAGTTCCTCTCCTGAATCGAGGGATTTGTTCCTTGTCCAGGCTGCCGTTGGATCATCCTCGACCAGTTGTTCAGTTAAACCACCCGGGTCATCCGCTTGTGGAGAATCTGTGTAGTTGATTACTGTATTAAAGCGACCGCCTCCATCCAGATCGAAGCTGAACTTGCTGTTTAACGCACTCTGTTCTGTTGCGCTTTGATCCCGATAGCCGTCATAACTCATGTCAGACAGATTAACCAGATAATCAAAAGATTCAGTTTGCCCGCCAAACTTGATCTGGTGCTTTTGAAAACCATCTTCACCAAAGGTCGGGCGTACAGAGATAAACGGAATTTCTGGGGGCTCTTCCGAACCGATTAAAATAGCCCCTCCGGATGCATTTCCATAGAGCGCAGAGACCGGTCCGCGAATAACCTGCATGTTGCCGATTGAACCGATATCGATACTGTCAACATTAGCCTGTCCGTCCGGCAGTGTTTCCGGAATGCCGTCAACAATTATCTTGATACCCCGGATACCAAATGCGGAACGGGCTCCGAACCCACGGATCGAAATCCGAAGGTCTTGTGCAAAGTTATAACGGTTCTGCATGAAAATACCCGGGATATGAATCAACGACTCATCCAGGCCCAGTTGCGGTTCTGAAAACTGGATTGTCTGCTGCTGCACGATACCGACAGCAGCAGGTACTTTTTCTAGAGGTTTCTCCACCCGGGTTGCGGTAACAGAAATCTCATTGAGGATTGATGTCTGCGCTGTTACCTCTGCCGATGAATATGTACTGAGTTGTACCATAACTGTTGCAGTAACAAGAGAGATGAGTTGACGGGGTAGCGGTAACATACTTCACTCCGGATGAGAAAACTGCATATCCTCAATAAGAGACAGTAGATTGGATTGGGTTGATCGCCATGTAAGACCGTAATCAGGCAGCACCCAAGCCTGTTCCTGGCCATTTTTTGTCTTTTTTCACCTCGTATGACATTCAACTGAATTAAAGACCAGTTAACTTTTATACTAAGTTATTAATAGTAAAAAGATTGTTGGACATTATTTCATCATGGGCCCATTTCTGAATAATATACTATTTTCCCTGAACCAATCTGGTTTCAATCTGAGCCATAAGATCATATACAATACACCAAAAGGGAATCCAAAATGGACATCGCTATGATTAAAGCTAAAGGACCGTTCAGAGACGAATGATCAATAAAATCATGTTGGTCGATGGTTCTAACGCGTCGCGGGAGGTGCTCATCCGACGCTTACAGGTTGCTATGCCTGAAATTCATATCTCAAGCTGCGCAACGGCAAACGAGACTCTGGCCCGCATCGCAGAGGAGCGCTTTTCACTGATCACCACCGCACTGCTGCTACCTGATATGGATGGGCTGGATCTGTGTCGGAAAATACGCAGCAGTAAAAGACATCGCTACACCCCCGTGATTGTGGTCTCATCCGATGCTGATCAACGCTTGCTGCATGAAGGTTACAATGCCGGTGTCACCGACTATTTTGATAAAGCCCATGGCTATATGGCATTTGGTCAATTCATCAAATCGTTTCTGGCACGCAACGCTGACCTCTTTGGCCGTATCCTCTATCTGGAAGATAGTAAAACAGCCATTGCCTCAACACGACAGATGCTGGAAGCACATGGTATGGAAGTGGTTCATGCCAGCTCTGTGGAAGAGGCGTTGAATCTGCTGGAAAAATCCCGTCAAGCTAATGAAAGGAGTTTTGATCTGGTCATTACAGATTTTCACTTGCAGGGTCAAATGACCGGTGGGGATCTGCTCTACTCAATCCGAGTCCGGCAACACTACTCACAACAGGAACTACCCGTGTTGGTGACCACCGGCAATGAAGATATTAAGACCCAGGTGGCGGTGTTTAATGCAGGTGCCAATGATTTCGTGAATAAGCCTCTGGTGGAAGAGGTGGTAATGGCCCGGGTGCGTGCCTTGTTATTGGTTAAATTTCAATATGACACCTTACGCCGGCAGGCAGCAAATCTTGAACAAATGGCCACGACAGATGCCCTGACCTCAACTCATAATCGGCTCTATCTGGTAGAAGCAGGTGAAACATTTCTCACAGAGCGGAATGATGGATGGGTGATTATCATCGATCTTGATCATTTCAAAATGATTAATGACACGGAAGGACACCTGGTTGGCGATCAGGTATTGATTGCGATGGGAAAGTTGTTGAATCAATTATTTCAGGATGGATTGCCGGTCCGCTTCGGCGGAGAGGAATTTGTTGTTCTGGCTCATGGTGAAGCGATACCCTCTCGCTGTGAAGCGATGCGCAAAGCGGTTGAGGCACTCAAGCCAGGTGGTGTTGAGGTTACTGTGAGTATTGGTCTGGTTGCAGTCGAAGCCCAACCTGGAAAAGACCTGAACAGCTTACTCGGTCTGGCTGACAATGCCCTCTATGCAGCCAAGGATGCGGGTAGAAACAGAGTTTTCATCTACGACGCGAATGCCAATGCTGTACCTTACACTTCTGTCAAAGAAACCACGGATTGAACTTGGACTCGGTTTCCTAACCTGAGTCTAACTTGATACATCGGATCGATTGGAAATCTATTGAAAAGAGCACCCGGTCTGATACATACACCTTGTACATATGTACGGTAATGTGACAGCTAAGTTATTGTTGGACTTAACGAAATTGGCGCACTATCCTAGCTCTATCATCACAGATGGATGATGATCAGCAGATCGTTTTGAGATGTCAGAAACCTCAGCTAATACGAGTCTGAATTGAAATCGGAAATGGAATTTGTCTGCTTCCTGACTCTCAGTCAATCTGTTTAAGCACATAGTCAACTTGGAGCCACTGATGTCGGAATCACCGAAAATCGTTGTTGTTGGCGGCGGCGCTGCCGGTCTCGAGCTCGCAACCCATCTTGGCAGACGTTTAGGCAAGCATGACAAGGCACAGGTAACCCTGATCGATGCCACCCGAACCCATGTATGGAAACCGTTACTCCATCAAGTGGCTGCCGGTACATTCGATCCGGCACAACATGCACTTGGTTATCTGGCACATGCCCGTTGGAACCACTATCGATTCCGTCTTGGCATCATGCAGGATCTGGATCGGGTAAAGCGTGAGATTGTTCTGGCGCCACTGCACAACGAGCAGGGAGAGGAGCTGATTCCAAGTCGCAATTTCTCCTATGACTACCTGGTTTTTGCCGTTGGCAGTGTGAGTAACGATTTTGGTATTCCCGGTGTTCAGGAGCACTGCTTGATGCTAGATACAAAATCTCAAGCAAGCCATTTTCAACAGCAGTTACTGGAAGCTCTGATCAAGGCCAATACCCAAAAAGAAGCGTTAAAGGATGGCCAGTTGGATGTGGCCATTGTGGGAGCCGGTGCGACCGGTGTTGAACTGGCAGCTCAGCTCCATCAGGTGACCCGGCAGATCGCCCAATACGGATTTGAGACCATTCAGCCGGACCGCCATATCCATCTGCATATCCTGGATGCCGGGCCAAGAATACTGCCGGCTCTACCGGAAAAGCTCTCAAGTCAGGTACAACAAGAGCTCGAGAGTCTGGGTATTCAGGTGCATGTCTCGCAAATGGTCACCAAAGTCACCGCGGATGCGGTTCACACCGACTCCGGTCTGGTGATTCCCGCCGCGATCAAGGTATGGGCTGCAGGTATCAAAGGCCCAGATTTTCTTGCTCAGCTCGATCTCACCGTCAACCATATCAATCAGCTTAAGGTTCACGGTGATCTGACCCTTGAAGATGATGAGCGTATCTATGCGATCGGAGACTGTGCCGCCTGCGTAATGAATGAGCAGGGGGATCTGGTACCACCCAGGGCCCAGGCTGCGCATCAACAGGCCTCATTTGTCGCCAAAGCGCTGGTCAAAAGGATAAAGGGACAGAGCTTTGACAAGCGATACATCTACCATGACTACGGCTCACTGGTAACGCTGGGTCGATACAGCACCGTCGGCAGTCTGATGGGAGCCATTACCGGCAGTGTACGGGTAAGTGGCTGGATCGCCAGATGGGTCTATTTGTCTTTGTACAAAATGCATCAGTTGACCTTGTTCGGCTGGTGGAGAACCGGATTGACCACACTGGCCAGGATGCTTAGACGCAGTATCGATCCTGCAATAAAACTGCATTAAACGGGAAAAAAGAGAAACAGGTTGTCAATTATGAGCCTATTGAGTGTCTAATGGAGAGGATTTACCGCAATTGCCTGAGTAAAAACCGTAAAACAATTGAGATTGCATTGAAATATTCCGTGCATTTTGCGGTTTTTTAGCACTTAATTCGAACCCAGTCCGCCATTTATCTACAAACTCTCTGGATTGTTGTGATAGATTATTCGTGCAACTGAATGGAGGGGCCCTCACGATGCAGACCGTCATGCCCATTCTGGCGCTGGACCAGGCTGGCAATCCAAGTCGCTGGCTTAACCAGGAAAAGGCAATACACCTGATTGCAACCGATCGGGTATTGGCTCCTTTGGGCCAGCAAACCCGTGTTGTCCGAGGCGGCATCAATGCATTGACCGGTCTGCAGTCCTGCATCGAGGTCTCATCCATTCTGCTTACCCGTTCAAAGGTGCAACCCCACCTCTGGTCCGAATCCTATCAGCCACCTTTGACCAATCGGGCCCTGTTTGCCCGGGATGGTCATCTCTGTCTCTACTGCGGCAAGCAGTTTCGAAACAGTGAACTGACACGAGATCATGTGATACCGAAAAGTCGGGGAGGCACAGATGCCTGGTCCAATGTGGTCAGCTGCTGTTATCGCTGTAATCATCTGAAGGGGGCCAGAACACCAGGCGAGTGGGGGGTTGAGCTGCTGGCAATACCCTATGCTCCCTGCTATGCAGAGCACCTCATGTTACGTGGAAAGAACATTCTGGCCGATCAGGCCGAATTCCTGTTGGCAAGGGTCCGGCGGGTTTCCTAGTCCTGGATTTTCTTCAGTGACAGGGCATTGATGCAGTAGCGTAATCCGGTCGGTGGAGGCCCATCGGGAAAGACGTGCCCCAAATGGGCGTCGCAGGTATTGCAGAGCGTCTCAACCCGCTGCATGCCATGGGAGTTATCCGCATGATAGGCAATGGCATTGATCTGTGCGGGCTGTGTGAAAGAGGGCCAGCCTGTACCGGAATCAAACTTCTGCTGTGCGTCAAACAACAGCGTATCACAGCAGGCACAAGCGTAACGACCGGGTTCAAACAGGCCGCACATCTCTGAACTGAACGGTCTCTCCGTACCTTTCTGGCGGGTAACGTGAAAGGCCTCTGGAGAGAGTATCTCGCGCCATTCTGTGTCGCTTTTGACAACCTTGCGATCCGCAGCCGGGTTGCCCTGATTGGCGAATTCCAGGATTTTTTGCCAGGTTAACATTTTATCCTCATAACTCCGGAGTGTTTCAGAAACCGTTCATAACCAGCTTGCTTGGGAAGCAGCAGTGAAACCAACCACACACTTTGATTGCAATCTTGGATATAGTTCAACTTGCTTCTTGTATATCCAAAACAACTACTTAATATCTATACAAAACTTATTGTTAGGGTCGCTCTGTCCATTGCAGGTGTTGTTGATTGATCAGTTTCACGGTCATGTTTGGGATTACTCGATAAAGTATATTCAAGAATTTGGTTTTACCAATCTAAATTTCGTGTCTCTCCCTGCAAGTTGTTCGAGGGTCTGCTTTACATACTGGTCAGCACCTATCTTGGTTTCATTGGCTCTTTGCTGGATCACAGGCGTTATACAATTTCTGGGATAACCTGACGTAGTTCTAGATTGACGTAGCGATACTGTGCTCTTAGTGAAAAGTGTTAATATCGGCCTTTGACACAGAACATATGACTGCATTCTATTTCGTTTCAAATCCAGTGCTGATGCCATAATTATCACCGCAGGATGTCTGTTGGCAAAAACAGATGGGAGGGACGATGTGTGATCAGAATATGCGCGGTGAGATTTGCCTTGAGCTGCTTGTCTGTATCCCGCTCAGATTGATCGTCATCTATCAGATCCAACTGATATTGAATCCCTGCAACATCGAACTGTCCAATCATGGCAACAATTCAGGTCGATTCCTTGAGGGAGAGAAATCAGCCGGGCCGCTGTTCTCCTGAAAACGGATCCCGTTTTGAGGGCAATGGCATCGGCCTCTGTTACCGAAGCTTTGCAGATTGAGCTGCTCACATTCTGAGGGATTACCCACCGCGGGTATCACGAGGGGTTGTTTGCTGAACTTGTTATAGTCCGCCGGTGTGTGTAGATGGCAGGTTATCTCCTTGGCCTGAAGGGGACTGCAGAAAAGCACGCTGCACAGGCTTGCACCTGTAAGCAGACGAGCCTGGTTACTCATCGTATGGCGCGACTTCTTCTGCCTGCAGTTGATAGCCGGCGGTGGCGAGATCACTGTTGAAGGACTTGGCGCTGAGGACTCCGGTAACCCAGACGGTATCGAAAGCCTGGCGGATCTTTGCATCCCGCTTTGGCACCTTTACATAGACGGTCTGATTGGCGGGTGGAGGCGGTACATGAATACAGGCGCCATAGTAGGGTACCAGGAGAAATTCACTCAGCTTCTTCCCGTCTCCTTCAATCGGCACCACAAAACCCGGTATCCTGACCCGTTTTCCATCCAGACTCTCCACTACTGGCGCCACCTTCCAGGCCGCCTCAAGTTCATCCATGATTTTCTGCGCTCTGGGGTCATTATCATCAAGCTCACTGATATCGCCGAACTGGTTCATGATTTTGTCAGGACGATAGTCCTCCGGGATCATCGCATCCCACTCCAGCTCTTGGGCTGTTTCTGCCTGTATGGAGCCTGCGGAGAGCTGAAATGCTACAAAAACCAGTATCGCAAGCCAGTGTTTCATCTGTTGACCTCAAGTGTACTTTTTGTAGGTGATCAAATAGTTAACTACACATCAGATACGCATGCTCATACCGTCTGAGAGAGAGTAGCGATAAGCACGATAGCCGGGTATTAGGCCAATGATCAAACTGGAAGTTCCAACCAGGCCCAGGATAATCCACTCCCGCAGTGAGGGGAAGCCGATCGGCAGGTGTAGGCCATAGCGACTTTCGATAACAGGCTGGCCGAGCACCAGGCCGGTATAGAGCAGCAGCAAGCCAAGCGCGATCCCCAGCAGGCTTAGTAATAGGCTTTCGCCGGTGACCAGTAGCAGGATGTGTCCCGGACGGGCCCCCACCGATCGCAGTATCGCCATCTCCCGGCGCCGTTCATTGAGACCCGCCAGCATCACAGTGAGCATCCCGATCAGGCCCACAAACACCACCAGGACCGTGACGACCAGTAACGCATTCTCTGCCACTCCCATCATGTCCCAGAGCTGCTGCAGCGCCACCCCAGGGAGAATCGCCAACAGAGGTTCCTTACGATAATCGTTGATCGCCCGTTGAACCCGGAAGGTGGCGATTTTACTCTTCAATCCTACCAGAAAGGCGGTGATCGCCTTCGGTGTCAGATTCTTTTCCAGTGCCTCCTCAGCACTGATCTGCAGTCCGGCAACCTGTCTGCCGGCTATCCAGTCTTTATGGATCGCCTCAATACCTTCCAGTGGAACGTGGACGGTACGATCGACCGGTGTGCCGGTGGGTTGGAGTATACCCACCACCTCGAACGGTTTGTCATCATGCAGTGTGAAACTGGTCTTGCCGGCGCCATGGGCGATGATGATCTTCTCACCGACTTGATAGCCGAGCTTGCGGGCCACCTCCTGTCCCAAAACAGCTTCATAGACCTGTTTGAAAGGCTGGCCCTGGTTGAAGGTCAGGCTGTTTTTGTTGCCATATTTGTAATATCGGAAATAGTCCTGATTGGTGCCCATCACCCGATAGCCCTTGTGTGAATCCCCAAGAGAGATGGGGATGGTCCACTTCACCAGGTCGTGTTCGGCAAACTTTTTATAGCTCTTCCAGGAGATGTTGTTAGTGGCGTCACCGATACGGAATATCGAGTAGAGCAACAGGTTGATCGAGCCACTGCGGGCGCCAACCACCAGATCCGTGCCTGAAATGGTGTGCGCAAAACTGTTGCGTGATTCCACCCGTAAGCGCTCGACAGTCAGTAGCAGTGAGACACTCAGGGCGATGCTGATCAGGATCAGCCCCGCCGTATATCGGCGATTGAAGAGGCTTTTCAAGGCAAGGGAGAGGATCGCCATCACAGCCCCTCCCGATCGGCCTGGTTGAGCTCATCCAGCGCGATATGGCGCTCGAACAGGGATGCAAGCTGACGGTCGTGGCTGACAAACAGCAGGGTCGACCCGGACTCGTCACACTCCTGGAACAACAACCTTAGAAAAGCCTGCCGCATATCGCTGTCGAGGGCGGAGGTGGGTTCATCAGCGATGATGATCTCGGGTGCGCCGATCAAGGCCCGGGCCGTGGCGACCCGTTGCTGCTGTCCAACACTGAGTTCCGTCACCGGGCGATGGATGAGACTCTCGTGGGCCATATCCAGGTGTGTCAGCAGACGCATCGCTTCAGCGTGAAGATCGCCACTCGATTCGGTAGCCTTCTGTTTGCGTAGCTGTGAGAAACGGCAGGGCAGGGTGACATTCTCCAACACGGACAGGTAGGGGATGAGATTGAACAGCTGGAAGACAAATCCGATGTGATCGGAGCGGAAATGGTCCCGCCTGGCGCCGCTGAGACGGTTGATCGTCTCACCGAGGACCGTTACCTCACCACGGGTTGGTAGATTGACCCCGGCGAGCAGTGCCAACAGGGTGCTCTTGCCGCTACCACTGGCGCCTCCAATGAAGATTCGTTCGCCACGGGGTACTTCAAGATCCGCTATGTGCAATACCTCAGGCAGGTTCTTACGCCAACCAAAACGAAGGTCTTTTAACAGTATGGCAGCGGTTTGTGGCATCAAATATCTCAGAATTCCAGGGTATTGTTTCCGGGTGTTAAGTCTATCTTCTGCTGCCCCTTTTTAGAAATACTCTGTACCTCAAGCTGTTCTGTACCTGGAAAGCGTTTAAAGAGGTCAAATTCAATCTTTTCCAGCCGTGAGGGTTGCTCACATCGAAAACTGTAGTGCGCAGTGAAATCACTATGACTCTCTTCTTCGTGCTTGTGTTCGTGATCATGATCATGGTCATGTCCGTCATGTTCGGACAGTGGGGACTCCACTTCAATTGACACAGGATTGCATTGGGCGGCAGAGGAGAGGGTGAATATCAGATTAGGCTGATTCAGAGTATCCATAGCGGCCTCCACCGCATTGACCTGTTTCTCGGATTTCGGTTGATGCTCAAAACCGACAATATTCATTGCAGGAGACTGAAACTCGAGCTCAAGGGTGGAGCCGTCCAGGGCAATTAACAACTGCGCTTCTCCATGGACATGGGCTTCATGCTGCTCATGGTGGGAATCATCCCCATGGGTATGGGCTTCATGTTCTCCGTGGTGTGAATCTGCCGCATGGAGTTGGCTGGAGGCGGCAAAAAGTGAGCAGGAAAGAAGGATGAGTCCCTGGTTGGTCTTGGTCATGGCGATATGATCTCCTGATAAATCAATTTAAAATGTTATAACATAACATTATCAAAAAGTAATGAGACGAGCACACTTTTCAAAAATTGACCTGCTGAAACAGGCAAATGGGGAAAACCCCTTTGTGGAAATGGCCGTTCATCATTCTTAGATTGAAGTCGAACCGACCAACCTTGTCACGTCTAGCATACTTGAGATCAACGAATAGTTCCCTCATTAAGCTACAAGATTCGTCGTTATGAAACAAAAATTAAATACTTTCAATGACACTATTTGTGGCCGATAAAATAGAGGGCAGGGTGGTCATACCCGACTGTATTATGATGAGACAAAGTCAGTCCTAAAGCGTGTAGTTGATAAGAGTGCGCTTACATCAAGTTAGTGATTTTTTACCAATAGACAGATTTTTAAACAGCTATACTAGGTACACAGATTACTAGGATAAAATAACAACGAATTTGAAGAGGATATCAGGATGTTTGTCGTGACCAATCGTGAAGTGATTCAGAATGCAAACGGCCTCGATCAGTTTGGTAAAAGGCCGAACGCAAAAGGACCCAATGAGCTACGTCTGGCTGAAGTTAAAAAGCGGGGAACGGGGTGGTCTGTTAACTATCTGGATGACGAGCTTAAGAAAACTGAAGTTGAAAAGCTAAAAAAAGAGTTCCGGTTAACGGTCGATCCGCAACAGCCACACTACGCCAGTCTAAGAGTTGCCTGTGAGCTTACCCGTAGAGCGCGTAAAAATCGTCGTCATATCCTTTTCTTTATCCATGGTTACAACAATGACCTGGAAGATGTGATAGAGACTGCAAGCTATCTGGAAAAGCACTATGGTGTAGAAGTATTCACATTCTCCTGGCCAGCTAACGGCGGTGGTGTTTCCGGTGTCTTGAACTATAGATCAGACAAGCGTGATGCACGTGCTTCTGCCGGTGCCTTGGATCGGGTTCTGGCGATCAGTTTTCGCTATTTCAAGTTGCTTACAGAAGCGAGAAGGCTGGAACTCTACGAGATGGCCAAGAACAAGCACCCGGATAATGCCGCGCAATGTGAGGACCTCTATGTTCGTCTGCTGGAAAAAGAGTGTCCATTCACCGTCAATGCCATGTTTCACAGTATGGGTAACTACCTACTCAAGCAGGTGATTAAAAGTACAAGCAACGAAGGCAATCACCTGCTTTTTGACAATGTCATTCTCTGCCAGGCGGATGCCAACAACCTTGAACATGACCAATGGGTTGATCAGATCCGATTTCGGAACCGTCTCTATGTCACCATCAATGAGAACGACTACGCCTTGCGTGCCTCACGAGCAAAGGCAGGATCAGAACAGTTGGCCCGGCTTGGTCACTATGTGCGCAATCTGTCGAGTCGAGATGCCCATTACATCAATTTTACCGATGCATCCTGGGTCAGATTCTCGCATGCACCATTTGCCAAGCCGGCTGAGAAAAATGAGAAAGTCCAGGAGTTCTTCGCGAGTGCTTTCAGTGGTGGTTCACCCGAAAGTGGTTTGCGCTACTATCCGGAAGGTAACTTTTTTTCAGTTGGGTAACTATTAAAACTGAAGAAAATGACAGAATCCCATGACAAAGACGTACTAACTGATATGGCAGGGCGTATCTACGTGAAATCCACATGCCTTAACAAAGGTAAGCGTGGTGGATTCTACGTAGCAGACGATAAAAAAGGGCTATTTTAGGATTGAATCTAGAATGACGGTTCTACATCAGGATCAGCACCTGAAAGAACATTATCGATCTGAATCATGGCGTTCATCTTTAATATGATCTCTTCCAGTGCACTCAGACCTTCAATTGTTTCATAGGTTTGGTCTTTGATCGAGAAACTGATGGAGATATTCAGTTTTTGTTCTTTTTCATCGAAAACAGGCTCAATATCCACATTCCCACCAGAGGCTGCAAATGCATCCAGTGTGGATTTGAGATGCTTGGTTGGCTTCATCTTCTGGAACTCATTATAGAGGTCAGCAAACTCAAAGTCGGTTATGTCATATTTACCTTTTAATTCACTGTACTGAGAATCAGAGAGACTGGCATTAACCTCGTGGCTGTTATCGACATATTTCTTGCCTAACTCTTTCTCCATATTTTCCAGATAGAATTTGGCCATTTCAACAACAAGTTCATCGTGCTGTTCTACAAGTAAGTTAGTCATGCTAGATCACATATCCATAAAAGTTGGAATTTGGAAAAGGCGATATTTTACCGATGTTTCAACTGATCACAAAATAATTTCACTATCCTTTCATGGTCTGATTAGAGCAAGCTGGGTATTACGGTCAAAGCGTAGACCTAATCGGTGGCGGTATCTTCATGAATCTAGCCGGGTTTAAGAGACAAAGAATTGGCGCGTATTTTATGAACCAGTTTGTCTTGTGGGCAAGGTAATTGCTTGATGCTGCAGTAAAACCATCACATTACTGGCAAGTGAAGTAAACCCCGATGAGGCTCGGAATGGACGTATTTGGCTCTATTAACAGTTCGGCATAGAATTCAACTACGAGGTTTCACCAGGGCTGCTCTGGGGTGTCATAACCTATAGTGGTTGACGAACTTAGCACCGTATCTTCTTGGGAGGCAACATATAAAAAATATTCACACAATGCGTTTGCCTATGAGATTCTTGATCAAATAGATACCCTTGAACACAAGCTATTGTGTCTGAAACAGGATCAAGATGGGAGGGGTAATCACACCTTCCAGATCACCTGGTGGACATCTGCGTAGTCTGTTCTCTAATCAATCTACTATTCTTGAGAGACGATATAGCAATGACGGGCTCACAAATTGCCGATCTCATCCACGATTTATTGTCTCTGTTTTTAACTCCGCTATGACCTCGTTTTAAGGCGCTCCAGCCGACTGTCCAGACTCCTCCAGGATCGGGTTAGGGTGAAATCCCTGAAATGCGATGACCATAAATGAATATATCATGCATTCATGAAACGATTGCCAACGTCTGATACCCTGAGGTTGCACAACTCATTAACAGTGATAAAAATGGACTATTGAGGCTATGTGGAAATATCTTTTGATCGGCTCATTGGCGCTAATCATAAGCTGCAGTGATCAGCAGTCTGACCTGACTGTACTCATGGTCTGGGCACATGCAGGTCAGGCAGTTGAAAGAAAGGTGCTTGAACAACAAGTAAAACGTTTTAATAGCTTACAGACAGAGATACAAGTCCAGCTTACATTTATCCCTGAGCAGTCCTACAATGCTCAGGTGCAAGCAGCTGCAGTAGCTGGCGAACTGCCTGATATGCTTGAATTTGACGGTCCCTTTCTCTACAACTATGTCTGGCAAGGTCACTTGGAACCTTTGGATAAGTTGCTAAGCGCGAAGTTGCAGGAAGAACTTCTGCCGTCAATTCAAAAGCAGGGCCATTATCTTGGCAAATTTTACGCTGTTGGCACTTTTGATTCCGGACTAGGACTATATGCAAGGCGCAGTGCACTCAAGGATACCGGTGTGCAAATTCCATCCGGGCCTGATAATGCCTGGACAGACGACGAATTTGCTACTGTGCTGGCAGCACTCGCCTCTCGTGATCCTGACGGTAGGGTATTGGACCTGAAGCTCAACTATTCAGGCGAATGGTTTACCTATGCTTTCTCCCCATTGCTGCAATCAGCCGGGGGAGATCTTATCGATCGCAACGACTATCAATCTGCAGAGGGGATTCTGAATAGTCCTCAATCGGTAAGGGCCATGAAAGCTCTGCAGAACTGGTTTACCCGTGGCTACATAGATAGCAATGTGGATGATGCTGCCTTTGTCAGCGGCCGTGTTGCACTTTCGTGGGCCGGACACTGGGAATACTCTCGCTATGCAGAGGCGCTGGGTAGCGATCTTGCCCTTTTACCGCTGCCTGACCTTGGCAAGGGTTCGCGCACAGGCCAGGGTTCTTGGGTATGGGGTATCACAAAGCACAGCAAAAACCCTCAGGCAGTCGTACGATTGCTCGAGTTTCTGCTCCAGCCAAACGAGGTCCTCGTGATGGCTGCAGCCAATGGGGCAGTACCGGCCACTCGCACGGCCATCGCTCGCTCGCCATTGTATGGCGACAAAGGGCCGCTGCAACTGTTTGCCCGGCAGTTGCAAGGGGGATTCTCCGTACCACGTCCACAAACGCCTGCTTATCCAGTCATTACATCGGCTTTTCAGCAGGCTTTCATCGATATACGAAACGGTGGTGACATACAAAACGCGATGGATAAGGCGGCGACTGAGATCGATCAGGACATTCGTGATAACAAAGGTTATCCTCAGGTGGATTGAACAGAGGTCGCCAACCAGATCGTGCCGATTATGAGACAACCGTTATTGGATAGTCGGAACTTTATCGCCGCCTTTATGAGTGCCCCGGCACTAGTAGGGTTGTTGCTGTTTGTTGTGGTGCCATTTCTGTTCGCTGTGGCGCTCAGCTTTACCAACCTCCGACTCGGTTCGCCGCTGCCCCTCGAATGGATGGGGTTCGAGCAGTATCGCCGTATCTTTTCCGACCCTTCTTTCGTTCGCGCCCTGCTGAATAATCTGGTGTTCGTGGTCGTGGTGGTGCCGTTGCAGACAGTCTTGGCGCTTGTTCTGGCATTACTGCTCAATCGACGGCTCTACGGCATCACATGGTTCCGTACTTTGTTCTTCATGCCCGTAGTGTTCCCACTTTCATTAGTAGCCGTTGTCTGGGTATTGATTTTCGCTCCGGGACCCAATGGAATGATGAACGCTTTTCTGGATCTGGTCAGCTTAGGTAACTGGACCCCACGTGATTTCCTTCACGATCCGTACTTTGCGTTGCCGGCGATCATGTTGACCTCGATCTGGCAGGGTACCGGCTTCCAGATGGTCATCCTGCTTGCCGGCCTACAGGCCATTCCAGCGGAACTCTACGAAGCCGCCGCTATTGACGGCGCCGGCCGTCGGCAGCAATTCTGGCATATCACGCTGCCTCAACTTCGCAATACGTTGATCTTCGTCGTGCTGGTGACCACCATTCTTGCCTCCCGGTTGTTCGATCAGGTGCAGATCATGACCCAAGGTGGTCCTAATGATGCTTCCACCACTGTGATGTTCGAAACGGTAGAAGCCGCCTTTGCGCGTCAACAGGTGGCGCGAGGCGCAGCCATGACTGTAATCTTGTTTCTGGTGGTGTTGTTGATCACCAGGCTGCAACGCCGAGTCGCTCGCCAGGAACGGGAGGTGACATGACGCACCGTTCGTTCCTCCCAATGATTTATTTGTGCCTTTTGCTCTTTGGGCTGCTGTTTATCAGCCCAATTGGTTTCATGCTGGCCGGCAGTTTGAAGCCGGATGCCCGGGTTTTAGTGGAGGCGGGGGATTGGCGTGCCTTCTGGCCTGCCGGGGTGACGCTGGATAATTATCGGGATGTGTTTGCCCGCGTGGACTTTGCCCGCTACCTGCTTAACTCCCTGTTCATCAACGGGATGATCGTGGGAGCGGGGCTGCTGGTGAATTCCCTGGCCGGTTACGCCTTTGCCCGTCTACTATGGCGCGGGCGTGACGTACTATTCGGTCTGGTGTTAGCGGTGATGATTATTCCCCTCGAGGCTATTGCCGTGCCCCTTTTCTACATGGTGTCGCTGGTCGGTTGGCGTGATACATATTTAGTGCAGATTTTACCGTTCATCGCTAATGCATTCTCCGTCTATCTGTTCTACACCCATTTCATCGGTCTGCCGCGCGAACTAGAGGAGGCGGCGCGTATCGATGGCGCTGGAGTGCTACGCACCTATTTCAGTATTATTCTGCCCAATGCTAAGTCGGTTTTCGCAACCGTTGCAATACTGACCTTCCTTTCCCAGTGGGGCGCCTTTCTCTGGCCGCTGATGGTCACCAGCAGCGAGACCGTGCGACCATTACCGTTGGCCATTGCCACATTTCATAGCCTGCCGCCACTGCAATGGGGGGATATCTTAGCTTTCGGTGTGATGATGGTGCTACCGATTCTGGTGGTGTTCCTGCTGTTTCAGCGTTGGTTCGTTCGCGGTGTTGCCCACACCGGTATAAAAGGGTAAGGGGGGTAGGGCGCTATGGCCGACGTTGAATATCGACATGTTGATAAGATCTTTGAAGAGGGCACAAAAGCCCTCGAGAAGTTCAGCCTGGCAGTCGAAGATGGGGAGATGATGGTGCTGGTGGGGCCGTCGGGTTGTGGTAAGTCGACAGCCTTGCGGCTGTTGGCAGGATTAGAAGCGGTGAGCAATGGTGAGCTGTTGATCGGTGGCAAGCTTGTGAACGAGTGTTCACCACAACACCGTGATATTGCGATGGTGTTTCAGAATTACGCGCTCTACCCACACATGACCGTACGTCGAAATCTTGAGTTCCCCTTGCGGATGATGAAGCTGTCCAAGTCCGAAATAGCCCGGCGGGTTGAGGATGCTGCCCACTTGTTGACTCTCACGGATCTACTGGAAAAGCGGCCTCGGCAGTTATCAGGTGGTCAACGCCAGCGGGTCGCTATGGGGCGGGCCATGGTGCGTCAACCACAAGTGTTCCTCATGGATGAGCCACTGTCCAACCTGGATGCCAAGCTACGTACTCAGATTCGTGCCGAGATCATCCGTCTGCAAAAAAGCTCGGGAGTCACGACGATCTACGTCACTCACGATCAGGTTGAAGCAATGACATTGGGCGACCGCATAGCGGTACTCAACGCGGGAAAACTACAACAGGTAGGACCACCGCAGGAACTCTATGAGCATCCTGCCAACACTTTTGTCGCGGTCTTCCTGGGTAATCCAGGCATGAACATCTTTGATGCGACGCTGAACAGAGATACTGGGATGCTTCAACTCGCCGCCGGTACTTGGCAGATCCCATTCGAACCGCTGTTGGTACGTAAACCCTCACTGACAGAGTACATGGAAGGACCAATGTTGGCGGGCCTGCGTCCGGAAATGTTTTCAACATCGACTTCGGGTGCCGAGATGACCGTAGAAAGTGTCGAGTCGCTAGGACACGAATGTCTGGTATATTTCACGGCATCATGCGTAGTACCTGGTGGGGATCAGAAAACACAGGTCGCTCGCTTGCCTGGCCCAGCACTTTATGGAACAGGGAATAGCATCCAATTAGGCTTCGACCCGGAACGGCTGCACTTCTTTACAGCAGACGGCGATGCAATAGCTTGATAGCTGTAATCGATAAAGACAGAAACCCAGAATAGTGGCCTCCAGACCATCCATTCCGTGTAATAACAGACCAATACCCAATTAAAATTCGCAAATTATGGTGGAGTATATTCCTGGTATATCAGATGTTTAGAGCCTCTATGGACGTACTCCTACGTGAAATGTAGACACTTCGTGTCAGGGGACAATGGTAGATTTTACGTAGCGTGTCGTTATTATTGCTCTGGTACCATGTCATGTGGTTTTGGAATGAGGGATCATAGCTCTGATGTATAAAGCATTAAAATATACATCTAAAAACAGTGAGATATAGAACATATTTAATATATATACTTAACTATATTCTCCTGAATAAGCAAATTGCATATATGTTCATAATGTATATTATGTTAAATATACATTATGTCATATCTCTCCTTTCATGCGTCCAATGAACGTTCGACGTCCAAGTATCTTTGTAAATACAGTTGTAAAAAAAGGATGGCTATTTAGGGATGGATGATTTGTCGATCAGTCTATTGTTCAGAAAAGCTGATCGGGGCGTAGGCGTTTGCATTGACAAGCAATGTAAAGATATCCGGGCGTGAGTAGTGACCGACAACGTCCAGGGTTCTGCGCGCCATAGCGGCCCGTTCGATATCGATTTCGGCATATAAAATACCCTCCTCATTGCGAAGCGGACCGGCGACGAGCTCCCCGCCGGGTGCGATGATCGCCGAGTCGCCGCCGTTGATCCACTCATCGGCATCGGGATAGAGGGTGGCACGCGCTTCCAGGTCGTCAGGCATGTCAGAGGCATGCAGCAGGGTGCCGCTGTTGATCACCCAGCAGCCGGCTTCCCGGGCTATGTGTCGCATGCTGCCGAGCCAGTCTTCACCGCTGTCATAGGTCGGCGCGATATAGATATCGATGCCTTGGGCATACAACGAATATCGGCTCAGCGGCATGTAGCTTTCCCAGCAGATCAGGGTGCCGATACGACCGACCGGCGTATCGACAACTCGTAGGCCCGAGGCGTCCCCCGCTCCCCAGACCATACGCTCCGGATTGGTGGGCATGAGCTTGCGATGCCTGTTCATTAACATGCCATCAGGACCGATGGTCGCAACCGTGTTGTAGAGGGTCGCTCGACTGCACCCGTGGTCGCGTTCGTGCATGCCGCAAACCACAGTCAGCTGATGTTTCCGCGCCGCTTGATAGAGAGGATCGAGCTGATTGCTTTCGAGATCGACGGCATTCTCTAGCAGGCGCTTGTGAAGTGCCTCGGTGGTACCCCAATCGCCACCAGGGCGCAGGCGCCAGATCCACGCCGGGTAGCCGGGAATGAACGCCTCGGTGAAGACGACCATCTCGGCACCCTGGGAAGCTGCCTGGTCGAGCAGGTCGACGGCGCGGGCAATGGTGGCATCGCGGTTCAATACCACGGGTGATTTCTGCACAACAGCTACTTTGCTCATCGAGTCGCTCCGGTAGTGGTTTAGACGCCCTATTGCGCCGTCGTGGAATCCAGCAGTCCCCTGACCTCTTCCACCCGGTCCGCCGGAAACCCGCTCATTTCGGCATGTTGCAGTATAATGTCGGCATCTGGTGCGATATAGACGCAATAGAACTTGTTTTGGGTAAGATAGCTATGAACCCATTGAATCTGATTGCCCAGCTTGTCGATGACCTCATTGGACATGGCGGCGCCGCCTTGACGCTCTTTCTGACTCATGTCACCGGCACCGGGGATCTCGCGCTCAATCATGAATTTAGGCATATCTGAATCCTCATAAAGTATGTTGTTGAACAGCCATTGGTTAAGCCCGCCGGCCTGTGCTGTAATCGTGGTAGCGCAGACGACAAAAAACCTGCAGAAAGCACTAAGCTTTTCCTAAGAAAATAAAACACGTGCGAATATATAGGGTTATGCCAACCAAAATCATTGTGAGTCGGCTTGAATTCGGATCGGGATCGGCTCAATGCCGGAATTGAGCGGAGAGCGGAAGGCGCCCATACGCATCGGATCATGGTGGTTTCATCCGGAACTCAATCGCCTCCGGGATGGCAACTCGGTCATCCACCTAGAACCCAAGGCAGCACTGGTATTGCAGCGCCTGGTTGAGCGTGCCGGTGAACCTGTGACCCGCCAGGAACTGCTCGACACCGTGTGGCAGGACGTGGTGGTGAGCGATGACGCACTCACTCAGGTGATCATCAAGTTGCGCAAGGCGTTGGGCGACAGTTCCCGCGATCCAAGTTACATCCAGACCATACCCAAGCGGGGCTACTGTCTGCTGGCGGATGTAGACGCCGGGACCGGTTCCGCTGATGCCTTCATTGAGCAGCCCAAGCAGGACCAGCCGGGAACTAATCCCTATCTAATGCCAGTGGTTGTGACCTTGGTTATCCTGTCTGCCGCCGTGATCCTTGGTTACCAGTTTGTCTACGCCCCGTCTCTGGACGACAGAGGGTTGGATCCGGTCGAAGTCGTCGTTGCCGAAGACGCGACGCTGACAATTATGCCCTTCGAGGCTATTTCCGGGAACGCGCGCGAGCAACGATTCGCCCGCGGTATGCACGCCGATCTGATTACAGACCTTGCCGGCCTGCCCGACCTGGCAATCATCAATCCGTCAGTCAGCAACGCGGTCCCGATTGCGGCTCGTTACCAGGTCTATGGCAACGTGCAGCAGTCCGGTGGACTTATCGGCGTGCATATACGTTTGGTGGATACTGCGTCGCAAAGGCAATTGTGGTCGCAACGCTATGAGCGGGCACTGGACGACATCTTCCAGGTCCAGCGTTCGATCAGCCGCGATGTGGTGGATCAACTTGCCATCCAGGTCTCCACTGCGGACCTGGAGCGTCTGGCCAGCCGTTACACACCAAACCTGCTGGCCTACGAGGATTTTCTTAAAGGCCAGGCTGAGTTGCTACTCCGCGACCGCGATGCCAACAGTAGGGCTCGCCGCTGGTACCGGCAGGCCATCGAACACGATCCGAACTTCGCCCGCGCCTATGCCGGACTGGCCTTGAGCTATGCGGCCGATTTCCGCAACCATTGGGCCCAGGACGGTGGGAAGGCGTTGCAAAAAGCCCAGGAGATGGCGCAGACAGGCGCGCAGATTGATCAGGATATCGCCGAGGTGCATTGGGTCCTCGGCTATGTCACAGCGCAACACAGGCAGCACGAAGTAGCGCTGATACATTTGCGACGGGCGTTGGAGGTTGATCAGTCCTATGCCGATGCCTACGCGCTCATCGGAGGTATAAACACCTATCTCGGCAGACCTGAGCTCAGCATCGACCAGCTGCGCACTGCCCTGCGCCTCAACCAGAATGCCGGATACCTCTATTATCTGCTGCTTGGGCGGGCATACTACTTCATGGGAAGGTACGAACAGGCACTGATCAATCTGCGCGAATCCCTGGCGCGCAATCCGACCAATCTCGAAACACACATCTACCTGCTGGCGACAGCGTTTGCACAGCAAGATACCGACACGGTTGATTGGGAGATCGAAGAGATTCGAATGATCGAACCGGGATTCAAGGTAAATACCTGGCTGGAGACTTATCCGATGACAGACGAGAGGCAACGCAAAGAGTTGGAGGATATTTTGATCCGTGTGGAGTCGTAAATCTGATTAGGGAACGCTTAAGTTTTTAAACTCTTATCTGGACGTCCAGGTGCCCTACTTATTGTAATAAAACCTATAAACCGAAATTTTTCAACATTTGCATTAACTCCTTGTTATCCGGATTGGCTTCAACAGCCTTCTTCAGCATCTGTTTTGCTTCTGATGTTTCTCCAACTGCAGCCCTTATTCTCGCCAGCATAACCCAAGCCTGAATTAATTGAGGGTCCAATTCAACCGCCTGGCCAAAGGCACTGATAGCGGCCGGTATATTTCGTTTGGTTAAAGCCACACCACCAATCACCATTTGAATTTCCGGAAAATCCGCCTTATCCAACAAAGACTGCTGGTACTCTCTCATGACTTTCTTAATCATCAATCTTTCAGATAATGTCACTTTCTCTGGAGTTGTCTCCAGAAATGCTTTAATCGCTTCCAGGCGTACGCTTCTTACAGAATCATTCAATAGCGGGATTAATATTTGGGCCTTGCTTGTATGGGGTGAATATACAATAAGATTGGCCGCTGCCGTTCGAACCCAGGCATTATCATCTGTAAGCAAGGGTTCTATTTCTCGAAAGTCTAACTTGCCAGCAGCAGGAAACAGACGTTCCAGTGCAGTGGCTCGAACAATTGCCGGTAGTTTTTGGTCATTGGCCAATTCCAAATGCTGTTTGACACTCTGGTAATCAATCCTGTTTTCTGTGGGATTGAATACTTCAGCAAAATGGTTCGTATTATGCTGCACTTTTGGATGACGCTTGGCTATCTCTTCTTTAGCCCAGGAAGCTGTTTTATCCTGGTGGCAGTTGTTACAGACATTGGGAACATCCATTTTCTCAGATAAATCTGGTCTTGGAATACGGAAGCTGTGATCTCGCCGTCCATCCACTACCATGTAATGGCGCTCAGGCATGTGGCACTCGATACATTCAGCCCCTTCACTACCCAACTGATGAAAGTGATGATCGGTCGAATCGTAATTTTTTTTGTTTAAGGAGGGAAACAATCCATTACCTTGGTGATTGTGACACTGAGTGCACAAGGCATTACCTTCAGCTTTCAACCTGTAGCTGTGTGTATCATGACAATTACTGCATTTAACCCCTTTCTCGTACATCTTCGATTGTAAAAAAGAACCATACACGTAAACCTCATCCTGTATCTGGCCATCAGGAAAATAGAGACCATGACTCAGAAGTGAGAGTCGATAATTATTATCGTAGTAACTACCGGGTTCAGGGCTGTTGGCACTAATTGGCTCCCGTCGAGAGTGGCAACCGGCACAGAGGTTTATTTCTGATTCAGGTTTATTTCTCAAATATGCTGCAGTTAAACCCTTTGTGTTGGTTCCTTTCCAAGTGTTGGTTACATATTTTTCGGGTTCATTTGCCCAGGAAAGATGGGCTTCCCCTGGGCCATGACAGGCTTCACAACCGACGCCGATTTCAGCCTGGTGACTGGTATAGCGATTATTGAGTGGGTCGTAGTTTTTTTGATAGTCAGTAGCATGGCATTCTGCACAGCGTGAGTTCCAGTTTTTGTACGATCCCGTCCAGTGCATACCAGTACCAGCAGAAGTATCCTCTTCAGGATAGAGATGGTACCAGCGATTGTTATCACTATCCCAGGCCACATCCAAAGCTTGTAAATGCCCCCTGCCCGTCTCTACGAGATATTGCTGCAATGGTGTGACGCCTACGACTGAATGCACTCTGAATCGTTCGGTTTTATCCTCTCCATTGTCAGCAATGACATAATAATCCTCGCTTTCCTTCAGGAATCGATAAGTGAAGCCCGCATGTCCGAATTTGGTATTATTAAAATCGCCTAGAACATTGGCTGATTCCGGTCTTCTCCAGGCCCAGCTGTGATGGGAATTGGACCAAGCCATATATTGCACCTGGTGACAGCTTTCACATGTGGATGAACCTGTGTATTTTGGCGACTTTTCAGCTGAAGAGGCGATGCCTGAAAGAATATAAAGAAATAAAAAAAAACTAATAATTTTCATAACAAAAACGGACTGCATTTTAAAATGATGCAGTCCGTTGATTGTGACTTCCAAGTAGTTTAACGATTAACGGGAAAACTCGACCTTTCCATCTCCTTCAATATCTTCATCGCTTTGAGTGATCGATAGTTGATACCGGAAGCACTCAGGCTGGAACCTGATTGAAATGGGTAGCCATCCAGAGAAGCCAGGAACTCCTGTACCTTGGCCTGAATAGGTACGAATAACCACATGTTGTCAGCGTACCAGCGCAAATATCCCAGCTTGCCTTCTTGCCACATGATTTCGTAAGGATCGGCCTTCAGGTTGATAATTAACGGCCAGGAGGGTGTCTCCCTGATTGCCGTGTTGATGCCACCCTCCAGGGTCGCAAAATGGACCTTCCAATCATTCCAGCGAACGGCATTCAATTCACCACCCTGTCCAAAATAGTAGATCTCTTCACGCGGACCCTGATTGGTTTTGCCCTTGAAATAAGAAGAGAAATCATAGCCATCCAGGTGGACTTTCCACTCTTTACCGTTGGCCTTGTATCCCTTTTTCAGCTTTTCAACGATTCCAGGTTGTCCGGCGGCTGCCATGAGTGTGGGAATCCAGTCTTCATGAGACATGATATCACCGATCTTACTGCCCGGTTTGATGGTCCCAGGCCAACGAACCACAGCTGGCACGCGGAATCCACCTTCCCAGGTTGTACCCTTCTCGCCATGGAATGGTGTGATGCCGCCATCAGGCCAGGAAATCGTCTCTGCGCCATTGTCTGTACTGTAGATAACAATGGTGTTATCGGCGATACCCAACTCATCCAGTTTGTCCAAAAGCTGGCCTACATGACCATCATGTTCGACCATGCCGTCTGGGTAGAGTCCTATGCCGGTTACACCCCGAGATTCTTTCTTTAAACGAGTCCAGACATGCATCCGTGTACCCGTAACCCAGGTGAAAAAAGGCTTTTTCTCATTGTGGGCACGTTCGATAAAATCCAGCGCGGTGGCGACAAACTCGTCATCAGCGGTTTCCATACGCTTGCGCGTCATCGGTCCGGTATCTTCGATCTTGCCACCTGCGGTGGATTTGATCACGCCCCGTGGGCCATATTTTTTAATGAACTCCGGGTCTTTCGGATAGTAGTAGGTTTCGGGTTCTTCCTCCGCATTCAGGTGGTAGAGATTTCCGAAAAACTCATCGAATCCATGGTTGGTCGGCAGGTGCTTGTCACGGTCGCCCAGATGGTTTTTACCGAACTGGCCCGTTGCATAGCCTTCCTGCTTCAGCAAGTCGCCAAGTGTAGGTGCCCAATCGGGAATGCCGTGGTCTGATCCGGGCATACCGATGGTTAACAGGCCGGTGCGAAAAGGATGCTGCCCCATGATGAAAGCGGCTCTGCCCGCGGTACAGCTCTGTTGGGCATAGTAGTGCGTCAGCATCGCACCCTCTTTTGCGATCCGGTCTATATTTGGTGTTTCATAACCCATGATGCCATGGTTGTAGGCGCTGATATTGTGGGTACCGATATCATCACCCCAGATCACCAGAATATTGGGTTTGCTGGTCTCTGCATAAGTAAAACTACTAAATGCGAATATTATTAGAATTAAAAGAGTTCTACATGAAAGATCGGTTAAGTGCATTTATCCTCCCAGTGTAGATAGGCACTGTTGGAAAATCTTATAATTCAGAACTCTAAGTTAGTCAGATACCACTTACTATACAACCATTTATTTACCACAGTATTACTAAGAGCACATGAGTGTAGTATAATTCGGCATCCTGACAAGAATTAAGATCATTACTGAGTTGGTTGAAAACACTATTATTTAATCCCACCCTATCTTGGGATCCAGAAGTAACCTTGGCAATGAATCAAAATGAGGCACTGAAGAATAGTGTCGGTCCTCTGAAATCGTAATCGAAGCTGCCATTCAGCCTATCGCCATCAGCATCTAGATCATAGCTGTAGTAGGCATAGCCGAGTCCGAATCCAAAATGCTCATTGAGCGCATATTCGAGCATCCCGGCGAAGTTGAGCAAACGGCCTTCATAATCATCATATTCCAATGCAAATATCTGTCCCCAGCCACGAAAATAGAGATTAGGTGTAAAGGCATAGGATCCATGCAGGCCGATTACCGGTAGCGGAACGGTAAAACCACTATCATAAGTACGCTCTCCTTCCCCCTCTATTTCCACTTCATTGCCACTGGCCTGATCAACAGCAACGAGACTGCCCCTACCGGAAAGCTCCAGGTCAAAGCGGGTTACATGCAAACCTAACAGTAGCCCCCACTCTTTTTTACCGTCATTGAAAAAAGAATATCCATAGGCAAGACGATAGACTTCGCTATCGAACCGGCTCTCGAGCCTGGAACCAACCGACCAAAGAATATCGTCGGTTGTGACACCTTCCCTGCCGAAAGTTGTCGAGCCGTTGCGACTGAGTTCGACATAAGAGAAATCCATCATGTGGTGTGGGCTGAAACGATAGGTGATATCTAACAGTGGTAATGTTTCCCGTTCAGACAGATCCAGATCATCTTCGAAGGAGAGCTCTTCACCAATTACACCCTGTTCTGAGTCTACTTCTATTTCCGTACTGGTGAGTGCACGAAATCCTGACAAACGAATATTGATCCTATCGTTATATTCTGAACCGAAAAATGCATCATCAGCACGGCTGATATTAGTCATGCTTATTATCACTGTTAAGGTAATTATAGTGTGTGTAATGAGATGGCTAATGATCTTATTCATGCTGTGATTCACCCTTATTTAGGCTGGTTGGTTCTCTATCCGGTCATCAGTAGATAGGATGGGTGAGTGCCCCGATCGTTTGTTATCAAAATTTAAACCTTAACTGTTTAAGAATTGTTCTCCATCTGCTGTCAATTTACCCCTATATGCTGTTTAGCGATCCGAAAAACCTGTTTTGTAATATGGGATGCATCTAATAAAAGAAAGTTTAGATCAATTCCATGATTTGGAAATACAGGAAGGTCAAGAAAAACCCTAGCTAAACTAGGTGATAGACTTTCAATCACATTATCTCTTTTAGAATTATTTTTGATTTGCATCCACCCTATCAAATCACGTCTCAACTAAAGCTAGCTCGGGAAATTGATATCCGACTATTTTGGATAAATGATCAATAATCATGGATGTTTAAACATTCAACTTCCGTTCAAATCCAACCATACTAAGTTTCACCGGCCGAGTTGAACATAAATGATCCGATTACGTCAGGAGCACAACATGAACACTCAAACAAAAGATCTGCACCGGGAATTCGATACGATCCTAGAAAACTTCGAGGAGCTTTTCAGTCAAGGTAACATGGCCGAGATCGCAGGATTCTATTCCGATAACGCAATGCTGCTACCGGCCGGCAGTGATTTCATCCAGGGGCGTCAGGCGATTGAGACCTACTGGCAGGAGGCCGTCGACATGGGGATTAGTCGCATCAAGATCGATCTCATGGAACTGGAACAGCATGGCGATTCTGCCACTGAAGTCAGTCGTTACACCATGTTCGATGCCGAAGAGTCCATACTGGACCAAGGTAAAGGCATCATGATCTGGAAGTATGATGGGAATGCCTGGAAGATGCACCGTGATATCTGGACGAGTAATTCAGCTTATTAGAGAGCATTGCTGCGGTAACCACTAACTGATTCCAGGCCCATATATTCAGCCGAAACACTATGATCAGACATTTCGAAACCTATGTGATCTCTGCCCTGCTCTCACTCATTGCTCTCCTTTCGCCACCGAGTTTCAGCGGCGAAGGGCTGACAAAACTGGCTGATACGCATCTGCACTGGAAGTGGAATCAAAAAGAGGTCACGGAACCTGAACAGGCTATAAAAATCCTACGTGATAACCAGGTCACCTTGGCGGTGGTTACCGGTACCCCACCGGAACTGGCATTGGAGCTGCACCAGTTGGCACCTGAGCTGGTGATACCCATTTATGGGGTCTATCAGGGCCGGATCGACTGGTCGAACTGGTATCGGGATAAGTCAATGGTTGGGCGTGTTCGGCAGGCACTGGCAACGGGGCGCTACCGGGGTATTGGTGAGCTGCATATGATCGGTGGCTTTGTATCGGATTGGAAACACCCGAATATCGCTGCTTTGTTTCAACTTGCTGCCGATTTTAATGTGCCAGTGCTGGTCCACACAGAGTTTTCCAGGGCCAATTATCTGATCGGCTTCTGTAGCGCACACCCTAAAACCCGCTTTTTGTGGGCACATGCGGGTTCCGTTCTGCCACCGGTTGAGGTGGCTCGTGCATTAGACCAGTGTGCTAACCTGAGTGTGGAGCTGTCAGCTCGTGATCCGTGGCGGCATGTGGGTATGCGTATTGCGGATGAATCGGGTCGGTTGAAAAAAGAGTGGCATGATCTGGTCATCGCGTACGCCGACCGATTCATGATCGGCTCAGACCCGGTTTGGCCAGTTGAGCAACTCAATCCCTGGGACGAACCTGATACGGGATGGCAGCATCTGACTCGCTTCCTCAATTTTCATCGTAACTGGTTAGAGCAGCTGCCTGATGAAGTTGCTCAAAAAGTGGGTTATCAGAATGCGTTTGATTACTTTAAATCACAAAAATGACCTTTGAAACCTTTCCCCATGATCTTGTTATTTATATAAATGGTTAATTATCAATAGCTTAAATAACAATATATGCTTGATAATACCGGACGGCAGATCAACATCGCAGTCAGTCTACAAAGTTCCTCACCCGTTAAATCCGCAATACAAACAAGCAGTTAATAACCATCTTTTAGGCGGGGTAAAGATCGCTGCAAAATAAGCTCCTATCATTGAATTTAACGTTAAATGTCGACAATTAGTCCTTGTATTGCATATACCAACACTGAATATCGTTAAATTTAAGGTGAAATGTCGACAGTTTTCCACTATATTGCGCTGCAGCATCTGTACCCTACCCATTTTAGTGTTTGATGAAACCGGAGGCAGCCGTATGACGATGCATAAGACCGATGTGCTTTTGATTGGTGGTGGCATCATGAGCAAAACACTGGCAATGCTGGTGACACAGCTCGATTCCTCGCGTCATATCACGGTGGTCGAGCAAGCGGCAACATTAGCCACCGAAAGCACCCATGCCTGGAACAATGCGGGCACCGGACATGCGGGCTATTGCGAACTCAACTACACCCCACAGCAAAGTAATGGTGAGATCGCCATTGAAAGAGCGTTGGGGATAAACGCCCGCTTCGAGGAGTCCCTGCAGTTTTGGAGCGGATTGGTTCGCAAGGGTGCACTGTCGAAACCTTCGGCCTTTATTAATCCTGTGCCCCATATGAGTTGGGTGGAGGGAAAAGAGAGCGTCAGCTACCTCAAGCAGCGCCGGCAAGCACTGGTCACTCATCCGCTGTTCGAAGAGATGGAATATGCGGATGATCCGGCCACTCTAAAAGAGTGGTTACCTCTTATGATGGCTGAGCGTGATATGGGGCAACCCATGGCGGCCACACGAGTGGCACACGGCACAGACATAAACTTTGGCGAGCTGACCCGTTCGATGGGTGAGCATCTTTCTCATGAGGAATCTGTCGACTATTGGCTTTCAACCGAGGTCTTGGGATTGAAGAAGGTGGGAGATCGCTGGCATGTGACAACCAAACACGCCCTTGCCGGAAAACGTACCATCGAGGCGCGTTTCGTATTTGTCGGTGCAGGTGGTTGTGCCCTGTCTCTGATGCAAAAGTCAGGCGTTGATGAGGTTCGAGGTTATGGCGGTTTCCCGGTCTCTGGGATCTGGCTTGCCAGTGAAAACATCAAAGCCGCAGCTACTCACAAC
Organism: Candidatus Thiodiazotropha endoloripes; assembly: GCF_001708965.1. Classification (NCBI taxonomy): domain Bacteria; kingdom Pseudomonadati; phylum Pseudomonadota; class Gammaproteobacteria; order Chromatiales; family Sedimenticolaceae; genus Candidatus Thiodiazotropha; species Candidatus Thiodiazotropha endoloripes. The sequence goes on from NZ_LVJW01000003.1 coordinate 1,715,954, forward strand.
GCCAAGGTTTATGGCCTGCCACCTGTCGGTGCACCTCCTATGTCGGTACCGCATCTCGATACCCGGGTGATCGATGGTCGCCCTGCCCTGCTGTTCGGGCCTTTTGCCGGCTTCACCACACGTTTTTTGAAAAGTAGCAGTCTGTTTGATTTGGTCAATTCGATACGCTCCCATAATCTCAAGCCGATGATGGAAGTTGCAAAAGAGCATTGGGCGTTAACCCGTTATCTCATCAAAGAGGCCATCAGTTCCGGTGATCAGCGTCTCGACCAGCTACGCACCTTTATGCCTTCGGTAAAGCCGGGTGAGTGGCATCTTCGCCCAGCCGGACAGCGGGTTCAGATCATCAAGCTGGATGAGAAAGGTCGTGGCAAGTTGCAGTTCGGCACCGAGGTGATCAAGACAGCCGATCGCTCACTCGCCGCTTTGCTAGGCGCTTCCCCTGGAGCCTCTGTCAGCGTATCAGCCATGATGGATGTTATCGAGGATTGTCTACCTGATTTGCTGCAAGGTGAAGCAAGACAGCGCCTTGAAGAACTGATCCCTTCCTATGGTCACTCTCTGGATGATGATCTCGATTTGGTGCATTCGGTACGACGCTATACCTTGGAGACTCTGGATCTGGATGAGCGAAAACCAGCAGAAGTTCCTGAGCAAGGTGAGTTTTTAAAAACAGGCAGTTGATTCGATTGATCAGTATGAATCGATGGATGCTCGTCTCGGTCAGAGCAGGCTTTCTACTAAGGGGCTCGAATCGATTTGCTATATTGCAAACTATGTAATTGCATCGCATGGGATTTAAATCGTAGCCGGAATTCTAGTTTCAGCTCCACATGTCAGCAGACTCAAGCGATTAATTTCTCAACTCCATCAGCCAGAGCATTGCCTAAATTCATGTGTTGTTCCAAGTCCAGGTGAACACCATCAACCCTACTCGTGTTCGTTACCATTCCCGCATCGAAAAAAGCACAATCATTCTCACTGGCTACATGTTTAATGGCGGCAGCCAATCCAACCGCCTTTTTCTCAGCTCCTTCAAATTTTGCTGCAATCTCACCCTTTGGCACTTGTATGGCTGGTGGAGCTATGACCAAAATTTTTGGATTTGGCATGCCAGGTTCTATTGGGGCCTTTCGAATGGCTATGATTAAACTGTTAATACCCTGGGCGGCATGCCATGCATTATGGTTATGCATTGATTGGAAATCGTTGGTGCCAAGGAAAAGCATAACCAGAGACAACGGAGAGTTGATTTCAATTCTCTGCTCCAGACCAACCAAGCCATTTCGGCCTGCTTTGAAGGGATCTTCAAATACGGTTCTTCGTCCATTCAGGCAATCCTCGATGATCCGTACTTGATTACCTCGATGTAGCAGTTCAAGTTCTAGAACTCCAGGCCAACGTTGATTGAAACTAAACCGGTCTCTGGTACCAGGAATAATCCCCCAACTGAGAGAGTCGGCATAGAGCAAGATCTGCTTCATAGTGAATCCACCAAATGTTTTGTCTATTCGTAATAAAAAGGATAAGGGTTCAATCAGGGCGACGCCAAACATAGTAAACCAAGGATCGCATTATGAACATTGTTGAATTTGGTTGAGATATTACATTGTGAGATATAGAAAGATTTGATTGAGATATCCAGCTTGTAAGTCAATCCGATCTCAGATCCGCATCTACTTACATGAGATCTTTGGTATGTTACACGATAGCATCTGATAGTTAATGAAAAATCGATAATAATTGAATGTATATTGCTTATTAATCAATATATTACATGGTTTTTCTATAATTTTTCTAGATCATGTACTGATCAAGACCTAGGGGTTATCACCTATTTGAGAAATCTCCTGTTGATATTAGTATTAGCGCAGAGATACATGGAGAGAAATCGATGTCCACAATCAATCAAGTCAATAATTTATCTAATGCATCTGCGGCACAGCTAAATCGCAGTGACAGAATCAGTGGATCATCATCTCAATACTGTAGTGATTGGTTTACTGATAGTTCAGTTGATTCCTCACTATCGTTAACCGCATCCAACTGTTTTGACGCTGGCACCTCAATAGAGCAAATGTGCCAGAGTATCCTGTCTTGTCTCAGTGATAGTTCACTTTAATCACTTATTAACTAATCATCACACGCTTAGTAATACCTAATTAATCCTCTTAATATTCCCTGGATCTGAATTTGATCAGGCTTGTAGACCATGGCGCTCATGGCTGTATTGGCTGGGTGAAGAATGATCTTACCTGGCTTTTGCTCTAGACGTTTCAAGGTTGTCTCCTGTTGATCGATCAGCGCTACGACTATGTCGCCATTAGCCGCCGCTGCAGACTGCTCAATGACTACATAATCTCCATCAAAGATTCCCTCATCGATCATCGAATCTCCGGATACCTGGAGGGCATAGCGGGGATTGCCGCCAGTCATAGGGTTCGGCACTGAGATGCTTTCAGTTTGCTCGACAGCCTCAATGGGTCGTCCAGCAGCGATGCGACCTAACATCGGTATCCCCTGCTCTGGCTGGTCTGTTGATACCAGTCGAATACCACGCTGTTTTCCTGCCATTGGCTCGACCAGGCCAGCTACTACCAATGCCTGAATATGTTTGTGCAGGGATCCCCGGGAACTCAGCCCAAGTCGTTGGCAGAGTTCATCGTAGGTTGGTGGTTGTTGCATGATCTCCGCATCACTTCGAAGAATGTCATAGATCTCTTGCTGTCTTCTGGTTAATCGCATCATAGGGCTTGTTTGTTCTCCTGTTGTTCTCTATTCTAGACTAGAGAACAGATAGAGAACAGCCCGATGAGCAGACCCGCAGAATCGATTCACTCAGATACCGGCCTACCACTTTGCCAAACTCCCGATCAATTTGCAGATCAGCTGCGACATCGCAATGCCGAGCGGATTACCGGTGAATTGACCATACCAGCCCGAGCAGGCAAATTTGCCCCATTTCCTGATGATCTTGATCCTCGGCTGGCTCGCGCCTTGATCAGCAGAGGGATTAAGCAGCTCTACTCTCATCAGGCCACTGCCTGGAGCGCAATTCAGTCGTTGCAACATACCGTGGTCGTCACGCCAACCGCTTCCGGAAAGACTCTCTGCTACAATCTGCCAGTTTTGCAGGCTGCACTGCAAAATCGCGCAAAATCACTCTACCTGTTTCCCACCAAAGCTCTGGCTCAGGATCAGGTCGCCGAAATCAATGAGATAAATCGCTCCGAGTCACTTGGAATTCGTGCTTTCACCTTTGATGGCGATACCCCCGGTGATGCGCGAAAAGCTGTCCGGACCCGGGGCGATATTGTGGTCTCAAATCCGGATATGCTGCATCAGGGTATCCTGCCTCACCACACAAAGTGGGCACAGTTTTTTGAAAATCTACGCTATGTGGTTATCGATGAGATGCACACCTATCGAGGCGTTTTCGGATCGCATGTGGCGAATGTGATTCGGCGTTTGCAGAGGGTCTGTAAATTTTATGGATCTGAACCGCAGTTTATTCTCTGTTCAGCCACCATCGCCAATCCGGCCGAGCTGGCCAGGGAACTGATCCATGCAAAGGTATCGGCGATTACCGAAAGCGGTGCTCCACAAGGGGCCAGACATCTGCTGCTGTGGAATCCTCCGGTTGTCAACCATGACCTGGGCATACGGGCATCAGCCCGCTCCCAGAGTACACGGATTGCCAAGAGTGCCGTAAAGCATGGGCTACAGAGTATCGTCTTTGCTCAATCCCGACTGATGGTCGAGGTCCTGACCAAATATCTGAAAGACAATTTCGATCATGATCCCCGCTACCCATCACGAATCGCGGCCTATCGTGGAGGCTACCTGCCCACCGAGCGCCGCTCATTGGAGAAGCGACTGCGTCAAGGAGAGATCGATTGTGTGGTTTCGACCTCTGCGCTTGAGCTGGGTGTGGATATTGGCTCACTGGATCTCGCAATCCTCAACGGTTATCCGGGCACCATCGCTGCAACCTGGCAGAGACTGGGACGTGCGGGTCGACGTCAACGTTCAGCAATCGGGGTTCTGGTCGCCAGCAGCCTGCCACTGGATCAATACATCATTCGCAATCCGGAGTTTTTCCTGGGAGCCTCACCGGAACAGGCTCGAATCGATCCGGATCAATTGCTGATTCTATTGGATCACATCCGATGTGCTGCCTTTGAGCTGCCATTCAAAGAGGGCGACAGATTTGGCAAACAGGATCTGTCAGAGATGCTCAGCTATTTGGAGGAACATGGCATTTTACATCGGGAGGGTAAACAGTGGCATTGGATGGCAGACAGCTATCCGGCTAACAGTGTCAGTCTTCGATCCGTTGCAGAAGGTAACTTTGTGGTCATCGATACGACGGACGGAGAAAAGCGAATCATAGCTGAAGTCGATTACAGCTCAGCTCCCATGACCCTTTATGAGGGAGCCATCTATATGATTCAGTCAATGCCCTATCAGGTTGAAAAACTCGATTGGGAGGGGCGAAAGGCTTTTGTAACTCAGACAAAGGCCGACTACTACACCGATGCCATTGACTATACACGACTTAAAATTCTGCAAAACTTCGAATCGCAAGCGCACTTCCGCTACCAGGTATCCCAGGGGGAAGTACATCTGGTTACCCGGGTTGCCGGTTACAAGAAGATCCGCTACTACACCCATGAAAACGTGGGTTATGGAAAGATCGATCTGCCTGATCAGGAGATGCACACCACCGCAGTCTGGTGGCAGATCAATCCCATTGCACTGGATCAAGCCTTTGCTTCACGGCAGGCGGCACTGGACGGATTTCTCGGTGCCGGTTATGCCATGCATGTTATCGCAACCATGCGCATGCTCTCAGAACCACGGGATATCGGCCGGGCCGTTGGGGATGGTCAGGACCGCTGGTATGCGAGCCTGGAGAACAGTGGCCGTGGCACTCTGAGTGATCGCAGCGGACAAAACATCGATCCAGCCAGTCTGGAACAATTCACGCCGACACTGTTTCTCTACGACAACTATCCAGGTGGCATCGGGATAACAAATCCGCTTTATGAAATTCGCACGAGGATTGTTGCTGATGCACGAAATCTGGTTGAGTCTTGTGACTGTGCTTGTGGTTGCCCAGGATGTATCGGTCCGATTCTGGCAGGGGATGAACAGGGTCGCAGTTCAGCCAAAGAGTCTGCCCTAACCGTTCTTTCCCTGCTATCGAACGATGAATCTTAAAACCAAACTCAGCCGGCTTCAGAGCCAGGCTGGTGGCCGGCAAAACTCCCCTGCTCTGTCTCGTCAACCGAACGGTTTGACGATACCCCATCGTGTCGGCCAACCGAACAGGGATAGCAACCACAAGCACCACTCAGACAGCAGACTTGCCAAGCAGCTTCAGGGCAAACTGATCGCTGAGGGGGTAATCCAGATCGAAAAGCAGATTCCACTGAACTCAAAACTTGGAGCAATTGAATTAAGTGAATTGCAAACTGCTCCGCAATTGCCAGGCGATGAGCATGCAAAACTGAAAAACTTCTACCTGGATACTGAAACCACCGGTCTTTCGGGAGGAAGCGGCACCCTCGCATTTCTTATTGGCTATGCCTGGCAGGAACGATCAGCAATTTGCCTGCGTCAGTTGGTGATCACCCGTTTTTCAGCTGAAGCAGACATGCTGGAACAGTTTGCATCGGGGCTTGAGGCGGCAGAACGTTTAGTCAGTTACAACGGCAAAAGCTACGACCTGCCCCTATTGATCAGCCGTTTTCGCATCAGCTCCCGTAAGCAACAGATTGATCGCCTGCCCCATCTCGATCTGCTGCACCCCACCCGGCGTCTGTTTCGTCACCACTGGCCAAATTGCCGTCTCACTACACTGGAGCAACGCCTGCTCGGTTTTTATCGGGTTGACGATCTTCCCGGATCAGAAGCTCCTGCCGCCTGGTTTGACTACCTGCAGCGTGGTTCTGATCAAAAACTGCTTAAGGTAGTCGAGCACAATCAGAGTGATATAGTTTCATTGGTTGTGGCTCACACAGAGCTCGCGAGTATAGCCCGGAATCCGGATCGTTGTGATCTGGACCTCTACAGTCTGGCTCGCTGGATTGGGGAGTTCGATAAAGAGCAGGCTTGCGGCCTGTTGAGGAAGCGAGTCGAACAGACCGATGAAAAGAGCAAGGGGTATCTGGCTCACCTATTGCAGAAGTCGGGGGACTGGCAGGGTGCTACCCAACTCTGGTATCAACTTGCTCAGAATCGTTACCCGGAGGCCCTTGAAAAACTTGCAAAATACCACGAACACGTGAGCAAGGATCTAGACGCGGCACGTCATTATTGTCGGCAGCTTCCAGATTGCCAGGCACGCACCCATCGTTTAAGACGCCTGCAGCGCAAGGCAGACCTTCGGCTGAGTCGGGCTCGTCAATCGACTATTCTGTAAAGCCAGCAGTATCACACTCCCCCCGTCCTGCTGGGCGAAATAGGTTGAATCCAACATTCGAAATACTGCGTAAAGTTATTAAGGATCCGGATTAATAATAACGAGCCTGTTTGTCTTCTGTTATCTGACAACTGATTTCATACAGAATAGAGAGGTAATTTCCATGATAAGCCTTTTTCCTGTATCAACCGGCGGTCGACTTGAAAAAAACAATCTACTCAGCATACACCCCAGGTTCTACGAACCTTTATGGCTGTCACTCCTGAATATGGCCTGGGTTGTGGAAGCCAGAGATCCATACTCCGGTGGCCATCTTTGGCGAGTCTCCCAATATTGCAGGTTGCTCTCTCATGCCCTTGGTTTGGACAGGTCCGAGGTTGCTAGGATAACCCTGGCCGGTTTTTTACACGATCTCGGTAAGGTGGCAATTGCCGACATGGTACTGAAGAAACCGACAAGACTCTCTGAAAGTGAGTATGAGATGATCAAAACTCATCCTTCGGTCGGTGCCCGTATCATTGATGGACACCCTTTGGCACCGCTCGTCCAAAGCTCAATTCTACAACACCATGAACGTCCCGATGGAGCCGGTTATCCCTATGGTTTGGATGAGGAAGGCATCGACACGGGCTCAAGAATTGTCTCCATTTGTGATGCCTTTGATGCCATGACAAGTACCCGCCCATACCGGCAGGGTATGTCCATTGCCAAAGCATTGAAAATAATAAAGTTTAATCTGCATACCCAATTTGATGGGAATTTCGGACATGTTTTCCTCGAACTCGGCCGCAGAGGCGCGTTCTCTTCGATAATTGGGCACTCCTATGATGGAATACCTCTGCAGTCCTGTTTGCTCTGTGGACCAACCATTGCGTTACATAAAAACCAACAAAGCGGTGACCTGGTCTATTGTCCCAATTGCGGATCTGAGTCAGTCGTTGAAACTCTCAATCATAGGTGGCACATCACACCAACCGGGAAACGAGGTTCGGTGATGGCCAGACAAACGCAAATCGACACTGATCTGATACAGGAATTGATCCAGTCGAATGCCGCCCATCTCCTACCCGTGTAGTCGAATTGATATGAATATAAGAGAGAGACAAAGAGGCAAACCAGCTAATCTGGGGATTGTGTGGGTTGGTTTCTGTTTGCTGTTTACTTCTGTTCAGAGCAGTGCAGGAGCCCTCTACAAGAATGGCTTTGATGTTACAGATGCGATCATCGAGGTTTCTGAGATTTTGCCTGGCGGACCTCCCCGTGATGGAATTCCGGCGATTGATAAACCTCAGTTTGTGCATGCCAAAGATGCAGACTTTTTACAACCAGAGGACCGTATTCTTGGGGTTGAGAGGAATGGTGTCGTAAAGGCCTATCCAATCAATATTTTGAACTGGCATGAAATTGTGAATGACCACTTCAAACAGGAACCGATCGTCATCACTTTCTGTCCACTCTGTGGTACAGGTATGGCATTCGAAGCGACGGTCAGAGGCAAACCGCTTAAATTTGGCGTTTCTGGCCTACTCTACAACAGTGATGTACTGCTCTATGACCACGCCAGTGAGTCTTTATGGTCACAGATCATGAAGCAGAGTATCAGCGGTAAACATCAGGGAGAGCGTTTAAGTCATGTTCCCTTACAACACACGAATTGGGCAGACTGGTCTGATCGATATCCGGATACACTGGTACTATCTGATGACACAGGATTTTCTAGAAACTACCAGCGCTCACCCTATCAGGGCTACGAAAAAAGTCGGGATCTCTACTTTCCGGTAGAGTTTCGAGCCAAGGGCTATCATCCGAAGGAGCGGGTACTGGGATTGGAAATTAACGACAGCTACAAGGCCTATCCATTCATTGAATTATCTAAAACAGATGGATTGATCGAAGAGAATCTGGCTGGTCAACAGTTGACAGTTAAATTTGATATTCAACACCAGACAGCCAATGCCTATGACCTGTCGGGTAATTTATTGCCAAGCACCACAGCTTTCTGGTTTGCCTGGTATGCCTTTCATCCTCAAACAGAGATTTTCAGAGCGACTGATAGAGAAATGAAATAATAAGTTTCAGTCTTAGTAAAGCTACCAGGGTCTGTTAACACGAATCCAATCGGCTTCCTGGAACCATCCTATTCAGCCGAAAAGAAGATATCTGCGTACCAGGCTGTTGCCATGGATTCCGTATTATCCGTATCGGTCATGATAGCAACCACTTCAATGGTCTTTATCTCTTCACCGAAAAAATTCTTGAAGTCCTGTCTGACATTACGTTTTTCCATTTGCCACTGACCTGCCTGCTGATCACCGGATTTAACGGCGAGCATCATGGATTGGTCTGTATAAGCACTGGCCCAAACACTACTCACAGGCTGACTGCTTGACCAGACATAGTTCATGGAACGTGTTCGCCATGGCGCCCAGCCACCCTCTTTTACGACATAGATACGTGCCGGGTAGTCATCTCCTGCTTTAGATTGCTCGTCTGGCTTATCCAATACCCGTTCGATTTTCCAGCGCCAGTTCAGGTATGGGGTTTTATCCAGATTGACCTTGATCTTTTTGGCCAAGGCTGAAGCACTGCCCTGACTGATCGCCTTAAGACTGGGTGGTTCTCCCTTTTCATCGACGGCCTGATAGGTTGTATTGTCCTTGAAACTGACTTCGGTCCAATCCTCAACCGGTAACATATCGACTATGACACTTTGATCTGCGATGACGACTGCAGGCAGCATTGTCAGAAGAGCGGAAAAACCAGTTTGTGTTCGCATTGGAATATCCTAATTTATCCGGTGACCATAAATATTGCATTCAGTCACTGTTAATCTGCGATAGTATAGACAGCCTCAGTACAAAGCGTACTAGGTTTATACTCGCAAACCAACGATTAGGATTCAAAATAGCTCTGTTGTTTACCCGATCTGATGAAGTTTTGATTCTTCATCACATGAGATTGTTACCGCAATCTCCTGGCTAACATGTTTTTCATCGATCAGACAGGCTTTTGCACCATCGATGGAAGGCATTTCGTACATCACTTTTCGCAGTAGACCCTCCATGACACCACGTAATCCTCTGGCGCCGGTGCCACGCTCGAGAGCCTGACGGGCAATGGCAGTCAGTGCATCCTCGGTAAATTCCAGTTTAACCCCCTCGAACTCAAACAGCCTCTGATACTGCCGTTGTAGAGCATTACGGGGTTGTGTCAGGATTTTCACCAAGGCCTGTTCATCCAGGTCATGTAAAGCGGTAATTACCGGAAAACGACCAATAAACTCCGGAATCAGGCCAAAATGGCGTAAATCCTCAGGCTGTACCTCTTCAAATAGTCTCAGTTGATCATAGGCCTTGCTTGTATCCGAGAGATCGACATGGAATCCGATTCCTCCCTTACCGGTATTCATCCGTTTCTCCAGCAGACGCTCAAGCCCGGCGAATGCCCCGCCTGCGATGAACAGGATGTTCCGTGTGTCGATAAAAAGCTCTTCACCAGACTCTTTTCGACCCTTCTGACTCAATTTTACCCGGGTACCTTCCACCAGTTTCAACAGGGCCTGCTGCACCCCTTCTCCCGAGACATCCCGGGTTCCATGGGTAGATTCGCCGGAACGAGCCAGCTTATCGATTTCATCGATATAGATAATTCCCCATTCGGCCAGTTCCCGATTACCATCCGCACTGTCAAGCAGACGCACGATGATACTTTCCACATCTTCGCCTACATAACCTGCCTGGGTCAGGGTAGTTGCATCGGCAATTACAAATGGTACGCCGACAACACGTGCCAGAGTACTTGCCAGCAGGGTTTTTCCAGTACCAGAGGGACCAAGCAGCAGGATGTTCGATTTCTCAATCTCGACTTCCTGGTCGTTACTGGTTGGCACCTGCGTGTTGTTGTACTCCATACTGAGGCGTTTGTAGTGATTGTATACCGCAACAGCCAGAGTCTCTTTTGCCAGCCCCTGATCAACCACATAACGATCCAGCTGCTCTTTCAACTGGGTTGGTTTAAGCATATTCTCAAACGGTTTAGTGGTGGAGCGACGTCTACCCCAGCTGGCAACAACCTGGGCTGCCAGGCGTACGCACTCCTCACAGATATGCCCCTCGATGCCGGCAATCAGTGGGATATCCGGTGTCTGTTGTTCACCACAGAAAGAGCAGTGTTTGTTGTTTTCAGTCATTGTTACTCACAACACCTGGCTAGGCCGGAAGTTTGGCTTGCAGACTGTTTAACCAGGACTTCTGGCAATTACGTCGCTGGCGTTCGGTAAGAATTTCCCGGATCCTTGGCGCCGCTTTTGACAAAGGCACACGTTTTGCCGGTTTGATCTTTTCACAATAGAGGATATGCAGACCCATATCCGACTCCACGATCGGACTGATCTCATTCAACTGCATGTTAAACAGCTCTGTATCCAGTGCTTCATAGAGTTGCCCCCTCGATATTTCTCCCAGTTTGCCACCCTCCATTGCCGTGGGACACTCAGAATAGCGTTTGGCAAACTGATCAAATCGATTCACACGACCGGCGAGTTTTTCAATTACGATCTCCATCCGGCTATAAGCTGCAGATCGGGTATTCTCAGGAAAATCCGGGTTAATCGTGATAAGAATGTGTCGGGCAACTCGTGTTTCAGGGGTCTGAAAGCGATCATGATGCATTTCGTAAAACAGCTGGATATCGAGTTCATTGATATCAGCACCTCGAGAGGCAACTTTCTGCATCACTCCATCAAACAGCAGCTCCCGATAAAGTGCACTGCGCAGACCATCCACATTCAGCCCATTATCCTGCAGGTCGCTGGTGAACTCCTCATCACTCTGATAACGTTCAGCCACTTCCTGAACAGCACGATCCAACTGCTGTTCGGAGATAACCACAGTTTCTGCTTCTTTGGTAGCAATCACCAGAGATTCAAGATCGAAACTTTTTGTCGCTATTTTGTAAACAGCTTCATTCTCAACCGGGTTGAGTTGTGTCAGGTTCTTCTGGTATTTACTCAGCGCATTACGCAACATGTGATAGCTGAATACCGGTGAAGCCTCTGAATTTTTTTCAGCCAAATTCATGTTCCCTCCCCGAGTCCGGGATTCAGAAAATCCAGTGCACTTTCGGGTACCAGCAGGGTTCTGCCACTAAATCGGGCATGGTAGGCGGGACCACCCGGATTATCTCTCAGGGTCTTTTCGATCTCACCTTCATCCCCTGGTTTGGCAATCACATCGCCTTTTATTACCAACGGAATCTTCGGCGTGATCTTGTCTCTGAATTCAAAACGGGTTGGTATCCAGGGATCACTTTCAAGTTGCAACTCCTGTTCACGACAACCAACCCGTCGATTCTGGTCAATAAAGTCAACTGTGTAGATCAATTGATCCTGTAGAAAGGTACCAACATCCCGAACGTAACCGACACTGCCCCGACGGATCAACAGTCGACCAGTAGCCTCACCGGGATAGGTGCCATCGTTACGCAGGTTGCGAATCACGCGAACTGCTTGGCCATATTCATACTTTGGGCGCAAGACCATTCACCTGCTGACTAAGATCCATGAGTGGTACACTTACTGTTACCGGCTCATGCATATGGAATACTTTAAAGACCTTCTCGGTCAAAGCATCGGATTCAACGAAATCACTGTATGCACTGTTCAACATTCCTGCATAGAGTTGATATTTTTCATCATCACTCTCAGGCATGGCACTGATGTCATCCAGATAGTCATGAAAGCGCTGCAGAATATGCAAGCGATTGACATGTACCACTGAAGGGTCATACTCGATTTCAAAATACTCCAGGAAGTCCTCAGCGCTACTGAGTTCATCCATATCCAGCTCGAATTCACTCTCACTCATCATTCAGCTCCTGTATCTCATGTTATGCCGATACACTGTCGGTTTGACAGTTCAGCGCGTTACGGACAACTTCAAGCAGAGCCTGAGCGCCAAGACGATCCTTGGTATCAAGTTCTGCTACTTTTTCAAGGCGTTCCAGTGCGGATTCATAGTTACCCAATCTCAGTTCCAGAAATCCAGCCCCCTTCAGAGCCAGCATGTAGAAACGGATCAGTGTCATCGAAATCATCACACCACTGCCCAAACGCCCTTCACTCAGATCCCGCCAGTCGATGGGTAATTCAAGCCTTTTACCGATCACCACCAGAACCCGTTCAGCAACGATCAGTGCCTCTGTCAACCGATGCTGGTAGTAGAAATAGCGGTAAAGCGCCACCAGTATCATGGGGTGTTCCGGTTCCAGGAAGTAGGCCCTGAGCAGATCCTTTTCCGCTTTCTCATCACCATAATTCTCAGCCGCACTATCCAGACACTGTTTGGCTTCTGAATTCAAAGCTTCGTCGAAATAGAGGTCCTCGCTATCGAAATCGAGAAGATCTACTGTCATTTCACTGACTCCGTGACTACTGATTCTGGGTTAGCTGGTTCACAAACCAACTTGGCATCACACCGGCGGCACTCGTCCTCCGGTTTCTCACCACCGGGCAGACAGCCGTACACACCTACCTCTCCTTCCAGGATTCGAATCCGTTCCAGCAGACAGTTGATCGCTTCGGCCACTGGATCCGGAATCAGATGGTGGTTCAGATCGAAACCGTGCTCACTGTTGACACGCTGCGTTTGAACAACTTTGGCAGGTATACCCACAACGGTTTTGTTTGCCGGCACGGCTGAGACCACGACGGAATTGGCTCCGACCCTGACCTCTTCCCCAACCTCGATGGGACCAAGAATTTTTGCACCGGCACCTACCACCACCCGATCACCAAGTGTTGGATGACGCTTGCCTTTGTTCCAAGAAACACCGCCCAAAGTGACGCCGTGGTAGAGCGTGACATCATCCCCCACTACAGCAGTCTCTCCGATTACCACTCCCGTGCCATGATCAATAAAAAAGCGGCGTCCTATGGTTGCCCCGGGATGAATATCGATACTGGTCCAGATCCTGCCGATATAGGAGATAAGTCTCGGAAGATAACGCCACCCCCTCTTCCACAGGCGATTGGCCATACGATAGAGCATGATCGCATGTACCCCGGGATAGGTCGTTATAATCTCCAGGCGGGTACGTGCGGCAGGATCACGATCGAATACACAACGGATATCCTCACCCACCATTTGCCAGACAGACCCTGGACTGGAGGGTCTATCAACATCAGCGATCGCTTCACTGTTCATCATTGACGTTTCCACTCCTGTGCGTCCTTATTGATTTCCAGATAGAAGCGGCGTAAATCTCTTGGTTCCGGTGGTTGTTTATTCTGTACTGCGTGGAGTCTCACTCTCATCAGGAGTGATTCTGCCTGAGCCCGATTGAGGGCCATTCCCATGTCTGCATAGGCCTGAATTACTGCATGACTACCGGAGTGCTTGCCTAAGACAAATTGATGATCGCGTCCCAATTCAGCAGGATCGACACCCTGGTAATTGCGTCTGTCCTTCATCAGCCCGTCTACATGGATACCGGCTTCGTGTGTAAACACACCGGCTCCAACAAGGCTTTTCTGCCATCCAACCTTTCTGCCGGAGGCGTATTCAACCAGTTCTGATAGGGAAGAGTATCGGGTCATGTCTATCTCATGTCCCTGATCGTGAAATCGGCGCAATCCCATCACCACCTCTTCAAGTGGCGCATTACCCGCACGTTCTCCCAGGCCATGTACAGTCGTATTGACATGTGTTGCACCACCACGAATGGCGGCCAGGGTATTGGCGGTGGCGAGACCAAGATCATCATGAGCATGCATCTCTATCTCGATATCCGAAACAGCACGAAGATCGCGGATGGCATCGTAGACCTGAAAGGGTTCCAGGATCCCGACGGTATCTGCAAAGCGAAACCGTCGTGCACCAGCGATTTCCGCCTGTTCGACCACCTGCCAGAGGAACTCAGGATCAGCTCGGGAAGCATCTTCTCCACCAACGCAGACTTCAAGACCTAAATCCAGGGCTTCCTTGATACAGGGTCCAATCTGTTCAAGCACCCACTCCCTGGAACGACCGAGCTTGTTACTGATCTGTTGGTCGGAAACCGGCATTGAGAGATCGACCATCTGTACACCTAAGCCACGACAGTGGTTGATATCCTGACTGTGCATGCGACACCAGACCATCAGCCTGGCATGATTTACACTCGTGGCAACTGCCTGAATCGCTTCACGCTCTTCAGCACCCATTGCCGGAATGCCTACTTCCAGTTCAGAGATACCCAACTCATCGAGTGAGCGACTGATGGCAAGTTTTTCCTGTAGGGTAAATGACACCCCGGCAGACTGTTCACCATCTCTCAGGGTGGTATCGTTGATGGTCACTGTGGATGGTTTGGATTGCATATGGGTCTCCTTGTTATTTAGGAGTTTGCAATCACTGTGCCATTATATTTATATCTTAAAATTCAATAAGATAAAAATTTCCAATATCTGTCTGAGTGGTTGGTTACCACGAATTGTAGGAAAGGCGACAATCGTGTCATTGGGCTATCGTCACCTTGGCGATTAACAACCGGCCGACTGGATAAAGACTACTTGGGCCTGTTAACACGAATCCAATAGGTCCTAAGCGGTAACAGCATTTCACGGCAGTTGTTTTAGTTACCTGCTTGCAGTTCATGCAACTCATTCTATGGTAGTCATACTTTTCGATCTGGCTTGGAGAACTCCGGAGAAGTTGTCATGTAATGCACCGATTCTCTTACCCTCTATTGTTTGATAGAGGATAAGAGCTACAGATATTCAAAAAAATACCGCAGCACGCTGCGGTAAAGAACGGAGAGGAATCAGCCAGCGCTGAATAAACTATGCATAACTGGGTGCAAATGCCTTTTCAGGCTCTTCCACAGGTCCATCACCACTCCAGTAGGGGGAGAGCTGACGCAATTGAGCCACAATGGGTGGCATCGCATCAATTACCCGCTCTATTTCTTCCATGGTGTTGTAACGTGAAAGGGATAATCTGACTGAACCGTGCGCAGCAGTAAACGGAATATCCATGGCCCGCATCACATGTGATGGTTCCAGGGAGCCTGAGGTACAGGCAGAGCCACTGGAAGCGGCGATTCCCATCTTGTTCAACAATAAAAGTATGGCTTCACCTTCGATATACTCAAAAGCGATATTGCAGGTATTGGGAAGTCGATTATTTGGATCTCCGGTTACAAAACAGTGGTTTACTTTCTCAAGGATCCCCTGCTCCAACCGATCACGCATTGCCTTTACTGAAGACTTTTCGTACTCCATTGCTTCCATTGCCATTTCGCAGGCCTTACCAAGTGCAACGATCGATGCCGCATTCTCGGTACCTGCCCGACGCCCTCTTTCCTGGTGTCCGCCCCTCAGGAGTGGACGGAAGCGTACACCTCTGCGTAGATAGAGTACGCCAATCCCTTTTGGAGCATGTAATTTATGACCAGAAAGGGAGAGCATATCGATACAGGTATCTTTCAGATTAATCGGTAGCTTGCCTACAGCCTGGACCGCGTCTGTATGAAACAGCACGCCCGCCTGACGCGCCAATTCGGCCATCTCTTCGACAGGGAACAGTGTGCCACTCTCATTATTGGCCCACATTACAGAGACAATCGCAACATTATCTGAAAGCAGCTTATAGTACTCCTGAATATCGAGACGTCCTTTACTGTCCACTTTCAAATAGTGAACTTTGTAACCCTCTTTCTCCAAATGTTCACATAGAGTGAGTACGGCTGGATGTTCCACCACTGTGGTGATGATCTCCTTTCTGTCAGGCTGAGCTTTGAGTGCTGACAGTATTGCGGTAGAGTCGGACTCTGTACCACAGGAGGTAAAAATTATCTCTGAGTCGTACTCTGCTCCCAGTAGTGTCTGGACCTGCTTACGGGCTTTCTTCAAAGCTCGCCCTACCTTATCGCCAAATTGATGCAAAGATGAGGGATTACCAAACTGCTCAGTAAAATAGGGCAGCATCTCCTCAACGACTTCTGGTGCCACCATAGTAGTGGCATTATTATCCAGATAGATGCCTTCAGCTGTGTCTGTACCACTCATATCTAGGCCTCCATAGCAGCTCGACGAGCCAGTTCTTCAGCGGGCAGGACCTGAATGAATTCTCCAAGACCTTCTGCCAGATGCTGTTGTATGCCACCCAATGTCGTTGCTGCCATCTGGCAACCGGCACAGGCACCTATCATTTTCACGTAGATGTATCTACCGTCAACTTCGACCAGTTCGACATCGCCATGATCACGCTGCAGATTAGGACGAATCTCATCCAGCAGTTCCTCGATACGTTTCATGCGCTGCAGATTAGTCAGTCCGGACTTTGGCTTCTTTATCTCTCCAGCTACTGCATTTGGATCAAAGGTTTCACCCTTTTCAGCCAGAATTCGAGTCAGAATCTCCTCAATCCCTTCATGACAGGCAGAACAACCACCACCTGCCTTGGTGTAGTTTGTTACCTCTTCCACTGTACGTAAGCCATTGGCACGAACAGTCTCTTCGATCATGACTTCATCGATGGCGAAGCATTTGCAGATCAATGCGCCCTCTTCATGATCATCCTTCCACTCTTCACCACGATAGTTGGCAACAGCGGCTTGTAGTGCTTCCCGACCCATAACAGAGCAGTGCATTTTTTCCGGCGGAAGTCCATCGAGATAATCGGCGATATCCTGATTGCTGACACCCAGAGCATCGTCGATTTTCATACCTTTGATAATCTCGGTTAAGGCTGAACTTGAAGCGATGGCTGAACCGCATCCAAAGGTTTGAAAACCTGCGTCTAGGATAACTTCGCTGTCCGGGTCGACTTTCAATGTCAGTCTCAAGGCATCGCCACATGAGAGAGAACCGACATCACCAATAGCATTGGCATCATCGACAGCACCTGCATTTCTCGGGCTAAAGAAATGCTCCTGAACCTTTTCTGAATAGTCCCACATATCTTTACTCCTGATTGGTTAGGCGGAAAATGAGTTGCCGCAACCACAGCTGTTGGTTGCATTTGGGTTTTCGAATTTAAAGCCACTGCCTTCCATGCTATCGAGGAAGTCAACAGTAACGCCGTTCAACATGGGGGCGCTGAGGGGATCGACAAAGATCTTTAACTCTTCAATCTCGAGCACTGCATCTTCATCATTCGCACTCTCTTCCAGAGCCATACCATATTGCAGCCCTGAGCAACCACCACCGGTTACAGAGATTCGCAATCCCCCAACCGGGGTTTCAGAACTCTTGATGAAACGGCTGATCGCCTTTTGAGCATTTTCTGTCAGTGTGAGCATGGTCGTTTTCTCCGTGGCAAGTCTCTTGCATCTTTACTTTCCAAGTTAACTGCAAGGCCTGTGCCACGGATCTTACTCGTAGCTTAGTTCTTGTTTTTAAAGTAATTGTCGTTTTTTTACCTAAAAATCATGTTTGATAGACGACAATCCCCATAACCGACACAGGTAACAAAACCTACAATGGAAGAGAAAATGACACTTGAACAACTAACTCCAGGCGACTTGGTCTATGCGGCAAGTCATATCTATAACGATGGTGGTATACCGGATATTCCTCAGGACGCTTTATTAGCTGAGCCTGGCACTAAAGGTGTGATCATTGAGACCGGTCATTTGGAAGAGAGCCCTGAAAGGGTTCTCTATCTGGTGAGATTTGAAGACTCAGAGCTCAACCTTGGGCCGCCTACAGGATGCTGGCCTGAAGAGCTTTCAACGACAGAAATTGAGAAAAGCTAGGCCTACGACTCTATCTAGACCAACGGCGCCAGTTGATCTCATCATGCCAGCGGCCTGTCTGTATGATTTGTCTACCCCGTAGACTGCCCCGGTAGAGGTAGATCCATGCCTGACCCCAGGGGGTTGGAATGAGTTCTCTCGTATAGGCGTGGGGATAGCCTTCCAGCCTGTCAAGATGGCTCATGGTCAGGGCATCAACAACATAGACCTCACCTGAAATGGAAGTGCTGCCACTTTTCACCACACCAGGATAACCACCCAAGTGGAACATCTTGTAGACAGATTGAGTTTTGTGATCGCCAAGATAGGTTGCACTGTTGAGCAGATCATGATTGACCTGTGTCCTTCTCAAAGTGCCGTAAACGAATACTCTTGATGTCGATTTCATTGCAATAAAATCTTATTGATTTTATTCGGGCCTGTTAAGACCCTAACTATACTGCTGATTCGCCAGGAATTCACTCATCAGGTTGATGTATGAAGGAGAGAGAGTTGCAGCATCAGTTAATAAAACCCGCATGCTTTATGAGATTTATTCCTGTATATCAGGTATCCAGGAAAATCCGGATCAACCGCCAAGTATCAGTTCATAAGCGCTACGTAGAAGTTCAAGCTCCACATCCGGTAATCCTCTGGCTTGGGTCAGATCAATGAATTGGGCATTTGAACTCTCTACTTCCACAAAGGGTGGATCTGTAGTTGTGATACAGGCCAATAAGATATCGATATCCTCACCGGGCACCTGGACTGTCTGCCGGTACTCACTTTCGAAAGCCAGAGTATCCTTTGCCAATCCCAATTTTTTTTCAGTATCAGTTAAAATTGCTTTCGGATGAAACACCGTGTCGGGTCGAGTGGCAACAACCGTTGAAAGATCCGGCAAAGGTGCGAAGGCGCATACCGTGTTGTTTTCAAACTTAAGAAATCTGGTGCGCGCACTGGTCGCCTGCTTATGATAGAGAATGACACGATGGTCCATATGACTTTTCTTTTAAAAACTCTATTTAGGAACTGCCAGAAGCCTGGGTTCCGCTTTGATTACAGCATCATTTCCCCAGGCATTGACTGCTTCGACAAACCAGTCCGGTTTGGTCGGATGTGGTAACACAATATCATGTTCAACAAAAAAACTGCCATCCGCGTGAAACAGCAGTGTACCGAGTCGGCTTCCCTGCTCATTCATCCAGTCGCCGACCAGACTGAATTCACTATTTGAAGGGTCTCGCTCCAATCGGTAGCTCGCCTCTTCTGGTGATTTCAAGAGGATTTCAGATTTGGAAAAACCAAGTTTTATCACTTCTTCACAGAGACGTTTGTGCACACTGTTGGCAAGTTGTTCTATCTTAAAAAAACGTACCGCAATTGTTTCATCCATTATTTTGCTCCTCAACAATAGCATCTAACAGATCACGAATAACATTTGCCCCCACCTGATCAGCAGGGTCGATCAAGCTCAATGTGTGCAGAATCGACTCTGCTTCATCCGGTTTTTCCTGACGCAAGCGGATAAAAGCAAGCGCTTTAAGACCGTAGAGGTAGAAACGTTCAGGGCCACGTGGATCATTCCAGTCAGCAGAACCTGAATTCAGTTGTAGCCAATCCTGATTGAAATTGCCCTGCTTTGCGGCCAGGTGCAATGACTTGATGACCAGTTTTTCTGCTATCCCGGTCTCGCCCTGATAGAAATGAAACTTGTAACGAGCGATCAGTACTTCGATCTGCTCTGGAGCAATTTGTTCCGCCTGAAGCAGAGCTTCCGACGATGCCTCCCGTGAGGAGATCAGAGACGCCGCTCTCTGCAATTCTGCATTCGCACCCGGCTCTATATCGAAGCCGAAATGCACCTCATTGCCGACCAATCGGACGACATTGGATTGGCGCTCTGATCTGTTGGAACTCTGATTCAAGCCCAGAATTCCTCTGCAACTTTTAGTCGCTCTACCGGTTGATCATTCAGCAGATGCTCATCATAGATAGCTGCAACGTCCTGTTTTGAGACACCGCCATACATAATCCCTTCGGGATAGACCAGTACAGATGGTCCTTCACTACAGGGACCGAGACAGCTGGTTGTCGTAACCTGTATCTGGTCAAACAGTTGGCGTTGTTGAAGCTGCCCATAAAACTCCTCAGCCACTTCGGTACAGTTTTTCTGACTGCAAGATGGTCTGGGATGCCCCATCGGTCGACTCTGCACACAGACAAAGACATGTTTCTTCGGTTTTGGCATGATAACACTCCTACGTCTTGTTTATGCAGCAGCAGTTTGAGGTTGATGGGTAAAACACTGTTTCGGACAGATACGGGCACAGGAGCCACAACCGATACAGTCCATACTGTTTTTCAGGCTCATGACCATCGCGGTGTCATCTGAGAAACCATCATCATCATCACCGTAATCGTCATCATAATCATCATCGTCGTCGAGCAGTCCTTCCACGTCTTCCCGATCGATCAGATCGAAGACATCACGGGGACATACCTTGAAACATCGACCACAACCAATGCAGTTCTGTTGATTGATTTCCATTACAAATGCGGGAGTGTACTCTTCACCACCACGGGTTAAACCGGTTATTACTGACATTGGTCTATCCTCAATTCATCTCTGCAGCTGCTGCTTTGTAGTCGGCTTCGGCTTCAGCCCAGGCCTGACATGCATCGTATGTGGCTTGTGCTATTGCGGGGATCTCTTCATAGGCTGCAGGCAGACGGTCTTCTACCAGGTCATGCAGTTCACCAGCTTTTTCAGTAGCTATACGCTTGGCACGCTTGGAAGCTTTGTGTATGGCTTTCAACTCTTCTTCGGTCATAATCAACTCCTCACATACCCGCAACTTTTGGATGTTGTCCGATGATCTCCAGAGCCACCGAAAGCAGTTTATCCGCCTCATCTTTCATTTTCGAAAGAGAAGCAAAGCCAAAGCGATGCACATCGCGTAATGTTTTATCCATAACCACCAGCTTACCAACGGTTATCAGTGAGCGTCCGAACCCTTCGTGAGTCAGATTCAACATGGGAACAGCCATCAGGCCACACTCTTTTTCAATAAGTGCGGAAATCGCGTTGTAAAATGCTTTCACCCTGGATAAGGTAATTTCATCCGGATCACCAATTACAGGAATCTCCCGCTTCTTCTCCTTGGTCAGGACAAATGGTTCCAGAATCTTGGCTATCGACCAATCATCGTAGGTACCATAGGTATCAATGGCACGCATCTGGCGTACCATCTCCTTGGCGAAGTCGGTCTCCAGGACCGGATCGTCTTCGCTGATCAGTATGACTGCTTCATTCATCAGTTTAACTCCTCATATGTTTCGGAAATACGACATGCTTGTAACCGTTTCCCACAACTTTAAGCAGTTGTGGCCCATAGCCTGGTGTTGAAATGTCCCTATTTGTGTACCAGCGAACCAGCAACAGACCAATCGACAAACCGGCCAGCGCCAAAAGGCTCTGCATGCCGTCGTTGATTCCTAATGCGCTGCCCATCAGGGTTATGGCCAGCATCAATATGAGAGGTAACAGATAGGCCAACACAGACGCTTTTGCGATTAATCTGCCCGGAACCCCAATCACAACCTGGTCACCAGGCTTGGCTTCTAGATCGTTATCGATTAACAATTTGTTCTTCTGTACACCAAACAGCTTGGCGACCACAGAAGTGGTACAGTTTGAACTGGCACACTGGGAGCAACCGCTTCTCGATTCGGTCTCTATCCAAATCTTATCGCCGACGACGCCGATAACCCTGGCCGACTCTTCAAGCATCTCCTGGTCTGTCATCGTCTACTCCTCCCAGCCTTCCTGTTCCATTTCATCAAATCTTGAGGGGTCGGCGGGAATGGTGTTGTTTATCGCTCTGGCCAGCCAACTGCCAGGTCCCTCCCTGAGCTCCTGCTGGAGTGACTCGAGCAGAGAGGTTATAGAGGCACCAGGTGATATTTTCACCGGCTGAATACCTTTCAGTTTCAGTTGGTTGATTGCTGAGGCACCCACAGCCTGGCTATACACAGCAATACAACCCTTCAGTGCATCGATCTTGGCAACCAGCTTATCTTCGTTGCCATCCATATCGAGCTTGCCG
This sequence comes from Candidatus Thiodiazotropha endoloripes, assembly GCF_001708965.1. Taxonomy (NCBI): domain Bacteria; kingdom Pseudomonadati; phylum Pseudomonadota; class Gammaproteobacteria; order Chromatiales; family Sedimenticolaceae; genus Candidatus Thiodiazotropha; species Candidatus Thiodiazotropha endoloripes. The sequence goes on from NZ_LVJW01000003.1 coordinate 1,738,205, forward strand.
AACTCAACCGCTTCGACGAAACAGACCTTCTGTTGGTCAAGGGCATAGATTGCGAAACTCTGGGCGGCACCAAAATGTTGGTCCACCCGCTTCATATCACTGGTGGCAAACGCGACTTTCAGGGCTGTCTCCATCCATTTATCCTCAGTGGTGCAGCCCACGAGTTGTAGCCGTCGAGTTATGCTCATCTGTCACCTCCCGAAAGTCTGTCTTTTGTGCATAGATGGAACGGTAGGGAGAGATCTCACCTTTCTCCAAAGTGAGCATGAGATTGGCTAGATCAAACAAGGTCTGTCGACTGCCCCGGTAACCGATCCAGGTTTTCTGATAACCACCCAGGAAGTCATATTGGGGAAAGCCGGCACGCAGCAATGGAATACCCAGGCGCTCAGCACTCTCAGTGCCATGAGAATTGGTAATCAGGATTTCCGCACCACCCGCTTTTGCCATCTTCTCCAGATCTTCCAGATCACCGATCTTCACTGTCTCGGAAGCGACCTGTTGCAGAGCTGGGGAATTTATCGGTGCAACAGCTGCCACGGTTTCAGCACCTACCCCAGCCAGCATTTGACTCAATGCAACCAGGTGATCAGGATCCGCTGCCAGAGCAAAGCGAGCCATACCCAGCATGAAATGGCTGTCGAGCATAGCGTCCTGCAACTGAGCCCGCTGACGCTCCAGTTTTGCAGGAACCGGCTCTTCAGAGATTCGATGCAAACGGTTAATAAAACTATCCATCGCCTGTAGGCCCATCAGGTGATCAAACCGGTAGTCTGGCACTCCGGTCAGCTGCTTTAGAGTATCGGCTGCTTTTTCCAAGGAACTGCCAATCACCAGAGTGGCTTTGGCATCTCCAAGGGTTAACATCTCAGACACCTCTGTACCTCCGATGGTTAGTGGGGAAAACTCATCCTCACCCAAATGACCATCCAGCGAATCTGACAGATCAGGAATCACCACGGGGCGTAAGCCAAATGATTCGATGATATCTTTCAGCTCCTCCAGGTCTCCCGGAGTCAGTGATGCACCGACCAGAACATTGACTTGTCTATGACGCTGGCCTGGTGTGGTATTGGCTTCTTTCGCTGCAGGTACAGTGGTTTTGATAATCGCTTCCACCGCTTTGGCAAAACCACTCTCCAGGCAACCGGTATAATCTGGAGTGGCAACCGGCACCACCGGTATGGTATCGAACTGGGGGTACTTGTCTCGAAACATCTTCAGTGCCATGCGGACATCGCTGCCCTGAGTCTCGGACAATCCGGTGGTGGGTACCCCGAGCAGCATTGGCTGATTCTTTTCCGCAATTGTCTTTAACCCTTCAACCACACTCTCTTCAGAACCCATGACCGTCGTCACCTGGTCCATGGCCGTGGTCTGCAGCGGAATGGGTTCACGGAAGTGCCTTACAAAAAACACCTTGCCAAAAGCAGTACAACCTTGAGAGCCATGTAACATGGGTATGGCACGACGAAATCCAAGAAAAGCCAAAGCGGCGCCGATGGTCTGACTGGCTTTCAGAGGACTTACAGAGAGCGCCTTGTTACGTTTGATGATCTCAGTCATGCCACTACCTCCTGGTCTGATGTGGATTCAGCTGTGGAGGCTCCCACCGCCCAGGGTGCAGGTGTACGGACCTGAGGCCAGACAGGACTCTCGATGGTCAGCACCAGCTGACGTGCCAGCTCCACCATGCCCTGATAACCGGCATAGCCAAACTCGCGTTCCTGATTGATATCAAGAAAGGGGATACGTGCCTTGAGCGCGGTATACATATTGCGGCCACCCGCAATCAACACATCCACATTTTTTTCATGAACAATGTTGATCAAGGCCCTTGGATTACCCTCTTCCAGCATGACGGCATCCTGCCCCATCAACTCTTTGATTCTGGCTTTATCCTCTTCAGTGGATTTTTTGGTACCAGTTGCCACCACTTCCATGCCTAAATCCTGCAAGGCTGCGATCACAGACCAGGATTTAACTCCTCCGGTATAGAGCAGCACCTTACGCCCGCGCAATTTCTCCCGCCAAGGCTCGAGCAATTGATCAATTCTCGTCTCTTCACGGCTGATCAGTGCCTCAGTTCTTTGGCTTAAATCCTCATCGTCAATCACCCGGGCAAAATCGCGCAATGCCTGAGAAACATCTCTAACACCGTAAAAGCTGCCTTCGAACCAGGGTGTACCAAAAGCTTCCTGAAGCTTACGTGCGACGTTGATCATCGCCTTTGAGCAGACCATCATATTGACAGTTGAGCGATGCATCGTCTGAACTTCGCGAAATCGCGCATCACCCGACAGGGTACAGAGCACCCGCAAACCCAACTCATCCAGCAGTGGTAAAACATGCCAGAGTTCACCAGCAATGTTATATTCGCCGATCAATGAGATATCATGGACCTTGATGCCTTCCCTGACAGCCTCTTCAGGCAGTGAATCCGGCTCTCTGCTCCCACACACATGTTTGACCATGGATTCGCCTGCAATGCGATTACCCAGGTTTTTGGTGCCGTAAAAGCCTGCGGCATCAACTGGAACGACAGGCGTACCCCATCGCTCTTCAGCGGCTCTGCAAACAGCCTCAACATCATCACCAACCAGTGCAGGTACACAGGTGTTGTAGACAAAAACAGCCGCTGGCTGGTAATTGTCAACAGCCTGTTTGATGGCATGAAACAGACGCTTTTCACCTCGCCCCATGATCACATCCTGCTCGGTGAGATCGGTGGTCATGCCGATACGAAATAGCCTGGAACCGCTCGACCTGGTACCCCGGTTATCCCAGGAGCTACCGGCACAAGCAATTGAACCATGAACGATATGGGCCACATCCGCGATCGGTAACAGTGCAATCTGAGCACCATCAAAGGCGCATCCACCAGCGGTAGCCCCAGGTTTCGGCTTTGCACATCCCGACTTTGATTTCTTGTTGTGCGCGCAGGCCGGTTCGTCGAGTAGAGCGGCAATATCTTTCTGTTTCATGTGATGGCCAGGACTCCATTAGGATTGATACGTAGTTATATGCAATCCACATGCCACTGCATATCTTGTTGTTTTTGCTACACTTGTTAATCAATTAGCTTTGTAGCGAACCCGACAATTTGTTCTGTTTGTAGGTAAGCGTAATCGATCAGAAATGCGACCAGAGCGTAATAGAAAAGCCTTACTGTAGATCGTAGTGTCAATTTTCGGTAAGAAAAAAACGTTATAGTTGCGGCAAAGTTTGTTATCTCAAAATCAATGAACCCTGCAGACGAACAATTTCCTGACCTTTCTGCTCTGTCACTGAGGTTTCTTGGCGTGGGGAATGCGCAGGCTACAGAATTGGGAGCTTCTGCTGCGGTATTGGAGAACCATGCTAAACCAATCCTTTTGATTGATTGTGGACCGGACACACTCAGCCGCTTCCGACAAAGATATGGTGACATAGAGCCTTCCGCCCTGTTTATTACACATGCCCATTTCGATCATATTGGTGGACTGGAGGGCTGGTTCTATCGGTTGATGACAAACAACATTGATCGAAAACTAAAACTATACATACCTGTAAAACTCTTGCCGGTTCTTCAACGCAGAATAGCTGACTACCCCAATTTCATGGCTGAGGGGGGGTGCAACTTCTGGGAAGCTTTTCAATTAATCCCAGTATCTGAACGGTTTTGGCTCAATGACCTGTTGTTTGACCTTTTTCCGGTTAGACACCATGAATATGACACAGCATTCGGTCTTGCCCTAAAAGGTCATTTCCTGTTTACCGGTGATACGCTCCCAATACCGGAAGTATTGATCCGATTCGCCAGTCATGGTGAACTGATCTTCCATGACTGCACGGTAGATGAAAGTCCCTCACACACGTCTCTGAGTGAGATTAAGCGTACCTATCGACCTGAGCAGTGGCGTAGAATGATCTTCTATCACTATGCCTCTCTATCTGACCGAAAATTGATTGAAACAACAGGCCTGCAAGTCGCAAAACCTGATCAATCGTATCCGTTATCACCAGCCAGAAAGCCCTACTCCCACTTGCAAATAAGCTGCATTCCTTCAGAACAGCATGATAAATCAGAGTAAAATTGAATAATATAGCTTTACACGCTATTAAATAGATATGTCAGTCTTCAACTGGTAAGCCAATCCTCTTGAAAAGAGCAATCTAATGGATAACTTGCAGAAGAGAAGTACGGCTAATACCCATGTTGTCACACTACCTGACGGCAGACGTCTCGCGTATGCAGAGTACGGAGACCCCACAGGAATCCCGACACTCTATTTTCATGGATTTCCAGGCTCACGGCTGGAGGCACAACTATTCGATCTTCCTGCACGAAAGCAAAAATTGAGGGTAATCGCTCCGGATCGAAACGGTATTGGACTTTCAGATCCGAAACCGGATCGTTGCCTATTGGATTGGTCTCGTGATGTCAGCGATCTTCTCGATAGCCTGGATATTGAAAAGGTTCATTTAGTTGCTGTGTCCGGTGGTGGACCCTATGCTCTTGCCTGTGCAAGCCAATATGCTAAACGAATTCATGATCTAACCCTGGTTTGTCCATTGGGACCACTTGATCAAGTGGAATTAATGAAGAGTCTTCGCTGGCCCGGTAGATACAGTTTCAAATCAGTTCGTACAACACCATTGTTAATGCAGATAACCTATGGGTTATTCATCATTCCCGTGGCACAGCGATGGCCACAAATTATCTATCAGATGATGGTAGCTATGGCTCCACCAGCAGATACCAGGGTATTGAACCGTCATCAAGTACGTAAAATCATGTGTGGTTCAATCAGTGAAGCCGCCCGTCAGGGACGCAGTGCAATCTTGTATGAAATGTTTCTATATGCCAAATCCTGGGGATTCGATATCTCAAAGATCAAGATGCCTGTACATCTCTGGCATGGAACAGCGGATGAAACAGTACCGATGATCCATGGAAACACCATCGCCAATTCGCTAGAAAACTGTAAGCCACACTATATTCGAGGCGAAGGACACTTCTCCCTACCGATTAACTGTGTAGACCGGATACTGAGTGAGTCACTATCAAGTGGTTAGTAGTTTGATACGTAGTTACTCTGCATTAGTCTCAATCATCTTTTCTCTTTCGTCAGGCCCAAACTCATACATACTCCCGGCAATCAAAACACTCATCACGAAATATAATGCCAAACCGTTCATCAAGTGCCACAGAAAGTGAGTGCCCCATGGCCAGAAATCACAAACCATTTGATCTATTGTTCGAAAAGACAAAGACAGGGTAAAAGCTACTGCAGCATAAACCAGGCGGTTTACATGTTTTAGATCGATGATCTTGCATGAAATAACAAGAAGCCAGACACCAATCCATGCAGGCAAATAAAAAACAGACCCATTTAATAGATCTGAAGGTAGACGATTAAGCAAATAAAATGTAAAGCCTAGGAACAATATAGTCCAGAACACAATCCAACTTGTATCCAAACGAAGAATTCGCAATAGAAAACTGATTAAAAATAGCGTTATGAACAGACCAATTGGAATAACATCCGCCAATTCTGCCCAAGGTGTTGCAAAGGTGTGCCATAAAAAACTTCCGATACCAATGCCTGCAATAAGAATAGAGAGTAACCAGATATCCCAGACTTTGGGAAATGGTTCTTCAAATCTCTGTAGTTTTCTAATTAAAATAAATGCTGCGATTAAAAATATCAGATTGGTTGTCGCATTTATCGGTTCAGCCCAGAAGAGATCACTGGCTCGCTCACAGTAGTGTGTGACTGCAACACGGGAATGGCTCATACGATTCACTTACCTGTGCAATCTAAAGTTGTAATAGATGAGCACTCATTCTATAACAAAATCAAACGGAAACTGCAGATCATATACAGACTTAATACTTGAAAAATAGTTTCAACTACCTGTCAAATATTCAAATCATAATAGGCAGTGTTATCCATTATAGTTACAAATGAGTGAAATAATTATGACATTCAGAGGTACTGACTATGCCTACCATCATTGAGGAGACTGCGTCGAGTTGGGGAGACCTTCAAGCACTGCTATTTGACAGTTCCTGGAATCAGAACCTGGGTCGGTTTCGCTCTCCCGATGCCTATCGGGGGTTATCTGACAGCAGCTATTCACTTGATACCACATTAATGCGACTTGGCGGTCCCTATCATCAACTGGAACGCCATTTGCTGCGTAATTTCATAAAGTATGCACATCGGGATATGGTGGCACGAGACTCTTTTTGGCATTGGTTATCGATGGCCCAACACCATGGATTGCCTACCCGGCTGCTCGACTGGACTCACTCTCCTTTAGTCGCAATGCATTTTGCGACAGCAAATACTGAAAAGTTTGATCGTGACGGAGTAATTTGGTCCATTAATTATGAACAGTGCCACACACTACTACCAGAACCGATGAAACAATCGCTTGATTCTGAAGGTGCCAATACATTCACCTGCGAACTTTTGGTGCAGGCAGTGCCATCCCTGGAGCAACTAGACAGAATGTCAAACGACCCTTTTCTGCTATTTTTTGAGCCACCTTCAATGGATGACCGTATCGTCAATCAATTTGCACTGTTTTCAGTAGTCTCAAATGCCTCGATTGGGCTGAATAGCTGGATTGAGGGGCATGGTTCACTATGTCGCAAAATTGTTATACCCGCATCACTCAAGTGGGAAGTTAGAGATAAGCTGGACCAGTGTAATGTGACTGAACGTGTGCTTTTCCCTGGCCTGGATGGATTAACTCGATGGCTATATAGGCACTACAGTCCAAAGCAACGGGACTGAATAGCAGAGCTTGTGCTAGGGCCCTAATTCAGACAGATATCGGAATTCATCTGCATAGCTTATCTATTTACACCAATTTAATGGTATGACGAATACTCTTGACAAGTACTATTATGATTAGACCCCATATGGCTTTGCTTCCCACGCTCGGAGCACTTTCAGGTCTCGTGGAGGCAGATAATCAAAGGCTCCCATTTGATCCATCAAAACGGCTTCAGCAAGATTGTAGTTATCTGATTTGCTACTGAGCAGGTTAAAAAACCAGGCAAACGGGTAGCCAACCTGACGATCATATCCATGGATGGCATTGGCCAGTTCAGAACCATGGGGAGTATCACCAAGACTCGTCACCTTCAGCTCTCCTGAGAAGGTGCTGTTGGGTTTGGCACTGAGTTGATGTTCACCGTCGCTATCCTGATACTCCCTGAGGGCCAATATCCAGTGATCGCAGAACTGACTCTGCACACCAGCACTGCTCTCATGCCAATCACGGAAAAATCGCGCAAGCGACTGCATCGACCGGTTTTTCCCGGAGGATTCCTTTAACAAGCTCTCAATGGGTGTTATCCGTCGAAACTGCAGATATGCAGAACCTATGGGTTCTGGCTCCAGGCGTGGATAGTCGAGAGGATCGAGAAACTCTTCAAGACTTTCCGGAAACCAATCTCTCTCGATCAAAGGTCTATCGAGTACTTCCTGAAGTTCTTCTATTTCAAGTTGAACGAACTGCTCAGGTCCATCTCCACAGGGGGCGGTAAAATAGTGGGTCTTACCTGCCAGGCGTGTCGCAAAGTAGCCGCAATCGATATATTCGGCAACCAGGTTGTCTACATCTCCTGCAGAACTCTCTTCTGCCCATTGGGCAATATTCTGGCTGATCGGCCTATAATCTGCATCAACAACACCGCCAAGGCGATACCAATTACCCCGAGTGACAACATGGGTAAATTGAAGTTCCGGCATCAACTGATTGATCGCTTCAGTCAAATGTTCAAATCCGTCACTGAAATCAAAAGAGAGGCATAGCGATGCGATGGTTTCAGGTTTTGCAATCGGGACATTCATGATGCAGCCTCAAACACCGCATCAGCTTGGTGTCTAGTCTGCCACCAGGATTCTGCCATCCGATGGGCCTCAACCGGTTCCGCTGCGAGCCCCAGAGCACGTATGACCAAAGCCAGTGTTCCAGTAACAGCCAAACTACCGTACTGATCTTCAATTTCTCCGTCCCAGACTGATCTGTAGTGGTTTAAATTGAGACGCTGTTGTTTGGTCTGTAACCCTGGTTTACTCAAATTTGGCCAGCTTTCCAACCAAGTTTCACCATTGGACAGACCATTCAATTCTGCTGCTCGGTCAGGAATACGTTCAAACTCACCACCCTCCCCTTTACAGATCAGAGCACGCTTTAGCTCAAGAATTTGGGCCGCCTGCTGATGTATGGCTGCAAAATTAGGGTGAAAAACACCCATTAGACTGAGTGGCGCTGAGAGTGGATTCAACATTCTAACCACAGTGTGTAGTGGAGGACGTAGACCAAACAGTTCACGTGTGGCGATCAATTGTGAGGCAAGTGGGGATAATTTACTGATCGGTATGTAGGCAAATCCGTTTTCAGAAAGCTGCTGTTCTGCATCCCGAATCGAGTTCGCAGCGCTCATATCAAGCGCATCCAGCGCTTCTGGAACATACACCCGGTCATCACTGCGGCTCATTCCATGCATCAACACCGGATAACCGCGACGCGCTAATATCAGTGCCGCCAATAAAAACCAGGGCAATTGGCGCTTTTTACCGGCATAAGCTGCCCAATCGATTGCAGGTGTTTGTGCCTGTTGATTTATCGGCAAGCTCTCTTTTAAGGCCTGAACAAAACCTGCCACCTCTTCAGCCGTCTCCTCTTTGACACGCATCAGCATCATAAACGCGCCAATCTGCTCGGGTTCGACATCGTAACAGGTGATCATATTCATGGCCTCGTAGGCCTCTGACCTGGTGAGAGGACGCATGCCGTTTTTACCCTTTCCCAGTATCTGAATATATTTTGCAAACGGATGCATCATCTATTCCTGTTGGTTTGTAATTCGTGTTTTTGCTACAAGCCTTACATCTTCGTCTTCATCTTCAAGCATCTGCGGCAACAGTTCGTAAGGTGCTCGTTGGCAAGCGATCAAACGCACCCGCCAGTCTGGATCGGTCAGTAGCGGTGAAACAGCTTCTACGTCAATACGTTCGGCGACAACCAAACGTACTTCCGCTGCCGTATCATTGATCATCAAACCGATACTCTCCAGTGGCAGACGCATAGCCACAGTTTTGCGTACTTCCCTGTCACTATCGAGGATCATCCGAAACAATCTGCCGGGAATCAGACGTTTGGCGACTGTATGCCGAACCATGTAGTCCTCATCCAAGACCATCTTTTCCAGAAGTTCCAATGGCAGTCTGTCAGCAACTGTTATCCTAACCTCTCGATCAGGATCACTGATCAACGGTTCCAAGCGATCGATGGGGATTCTGTAGGCTAGAACTCTGCGCACCACTTCATCTGGGTCATCGAGCATTTGCAGAAGGCGCTGTTGGGATAAGTAACGGGCAGCTATAGCCCTCCTTTCCCAAAACTCATCCCCCGCATAGACTTCAGCCAGGTCTGGATTGAGCTGAAAAAAGCGGGCAATCTGTCTACCACTCATTGCACGCACGCAGATATCACCGGGATTACAACGACCTGACTTCAATCTGTCTTCTTTATGCGGACAGCTACTACAATCAGCTGTAGGAACATCAACCTTGTTCTGTGTCATTAACTCTGTTATCACGCGGCTTCTATCTCTGCGACCACAATGCCTGTTGCAATCTCCATATCCTGTGTAAAACAGAGACAATGGTTTCTGCTGTCAATCAGATAGAGATTGAATGTTTCAGCTTCATGCAGTGGTAATGCAGCAATCACATCATCATCCATACAATAGGTAAAATGGATATCAGGAAACTTCTGTCTGAGTTCATTGACTGAAGATTCATCGATCATTTGCTGCTTTAGTAGTCCACCAATGTCATTGATTTGAGCTTGACTGATCATGCATCGATCTCCTGCTCAAATCTGATTCGTTGTTCCGCATCCTGGCCCATGACTTTGGCCAGCCAGGGGGACGCATCATCACCGATCACTGATTGCAGGGAGACTATCTCATCACTGATCGTACCGGCTTGAGGTTTTTTTATCGGATGAATACTGGCTCTTACAACCTTTGCCGCTGCAGGCCCACCTATGGAACCAACAAACAGCAACTGGCAATCGTCAATCAAGCTGACACGATAGGCATTTTTATCATCTACATCAGGATTGTTTTCAACCGTTCTGATATCGACCAATCTACTGCTCTCAGCTGAAATCTGATAAATCATAAAGCGACGGCAGGATCCGAAATGCCCATCCAGCATCTCGCCTTTGTTGGAGGCAAATGCAACCCTGATACTATTGGGCATATCCCCTTCCTGGTAACCCTCGATCTCTGGAAGCGGTTCACTCGCAAGATCATGCTCCCCCTTCAAGTAGGAGAGTGCTTCTTTGATTACTTCCGTATCACAATCGGAAAACTCCCCATCAGCTGCTGATTTCAGATCCTTAACTTTCAGCGAGGATAGCTTTTTGCCTGTTGGCGGAAGCCCAATAACATCGTCGAGAACACGGAGTAGACGGGCTGGTTCGGTATCTGGTAACGCTTTGGCTGCCAAACCGATTCGTAGTGCAATTTCCTCAGAAATCGGGGAAGCGCTCATAGTTCACTCCTAAATATCTCATAGATGATAGATGTACCGACTCATGGTTATAGACCTAATTTTGCCGCTAATAGACGTAATTCAGAACCATATTGTAATTTCAATTCATGGGCATCATGAGTTACGCATATTAGCGGCGATGAAACTTATACAAAGTTACACTGGAATGATGCAGTCATCTTCCATGCAGACATCGAGGCATTGCGGAACATCATGATCCCCATCACACTCAGTACAGGTTTCTTCTTCTATCTTATACACACCTTTGAAAGGCACAATCGATTGGGTAGGACAAACCGGTTCACAATCACCACAGGCGGTACAGATATCTCGAACAATTTGAAAAGCCATGATAATTCTCCTGATTACAGCTATTCGGCGCGTTTGAATCGAAGGGTTGTAGGGAACGATGGCGGAGGACTGATTGGATCGATATAGTATCTAGTACCGTCCGTAAGTTCGACCTCTCCACCCCACTCGGTATCACTATCCTTTTCAACCTTTGCGATCTCGTCTTCCTGGTCCTTTTTCGCTATGTAGAATAGTAGAGCGCCATTGTCTTTCACACGTATCATTACATTTGGCACGATGGTTACCTCACTTCATTCGTTGATCCGAGTATTTGAATATCGGTTCAGAGCCAGGCGGCGGGTTAAAAACCCGCCGTTTAAGCTCAGAAGGCAACACTCAATACTCGTGCTACCATGGGGTATTAACGTACCAGATCGTAGTTGTAGTCAGTGGTACCCATACCGCGAGTCTCTTCGTCGAGACGCTCAAGTACAGCGTTAACCAAAGTCTTCAACATGTACATGGCACCCTCATAACCCAGGGTGGTGTCACGATGCATGTGGTGACGATCGAAGATCGGAAAGCCGATACGGATCAGCGGTACTTCGTGCTCTTTACCTTTGTGCAGAGTATCGCGCTGAATGAACTTGCCATATGAGTTTCCAATCATGAAGTCAGGCTTGTTGGTGAACATCAATGAACGGAAATGCCACAAATCCTTACTGATATGAACTTCACTGTTCTGACCATATGGAGAATCTGCAAGGATCTTCTCCATAGCTTTTTTCCAGCGCTTGTTGGCATGGTTACACAAGACCTGTGTCGGCTCGGCACCCAGCTCCAGAAGGAACTTGGTCATACCCATGACGAAGTCAGCATCACCATACAGACCGAACTTCTTGCCGTGCAACCAGGCGTGGCTGTCGGTCATCATATCAACCAGAATACCGCGCTCACGGGTCAGGGACTCAGAGATCGGCTTACCAGTCAGCTCGGAGACTTTCATCAGGAAAGCATCCGTGGCTTCCAGCCCCATAGGAATGGTGATATCAGATGCCGGCTGTTTCCAGGTGTTTTTGGTAAACTTACGACTCTTCACCGACTGCCAAGGCTGCAGATAGAGGGTATCAATCGCATTCGGAGCATCCTTGATCTCGTCAATTGAAGTACCACCGTCATACATCCGGTACTCACCGTCTGCTGGGGTATCCAGTACTTCAGTGGGATCACACAGCAGGCTATAGTCCACATCCATCTCTTCTAACATCCGCTTCATGACACGGTAGTTACCGAGATAGGTCTCGAAACCCGGAACGATGTTGATTTTACCGTTGCTACCTACCTCTTTGTCTTCCATGTAGTTGAGGGTGAAGTAACGCTGGATACCTTCGAACATGTTGTCCCAACCGGTGGTGTGGGAGCCGACAAAGCTCGGGGTATGGGCAAATGGTGTAGGGAACTCCTGTTCGATATGACCTTCCTTCTTGGCATTACCGATGAAGGCGTTCAGATCATCACCGATAACCTCAGCCATACAAGTTGTGGAGACAGCAATCATCTCCGGTTTGTAGAGGGCTTTGGCGTTTTCCAGGCCGGCGAACATATTCTTCTGTCCACCGAATACCGCCGCATCTTCAGTCATTGAGTCAGATACACAGGCTACTGGCTCTTTGAAGTGACGATTGAAGTAGGTACGGAAGTATGCAACACAACCCTGTGAACCGTGCACATAGGGCAGGGTCTTTTCAAAACCGAGGGCACACAGCACTGCACCCAAAGGCTGACACGCTTTTGCCGGATTTACAGTCAGGGCTTCACGGTTAAAGTTCAGCTCTTTGTACTCTTCGGTGGTTGTCCACTGGAAGACCTGCTGAATTTTTTCAGTAGGATGCTTCTCTTCGAAGGACTCCTGCTTGTTTTTCAGAGTCTCGATGTATTCATCAGTACGAAACAACGGATAACTGGGTTTAATGTCATCGACTACTTGGCTCATGATAGTTCTCCTACCGCGCCACTAATCTGTGGACAGGCGGTTGGTTAAGTTTGAATCTGGTCATTTGCACCCGATAGTTGCTTTCATCAAACAACTATCGGGCGTCTTCCTTTAAGCGCCAGCCGCAGCGGCCTCGGCCTCTTCCTCACCCTTCAACCAGGGTGCCTGGATTTTGTTCCAGCAGGGATTGTTCAGAGTCATATCCATATCACGGGCAAAGATGGCGAAGCCGTCGTAACCATGATAGGGACCGGAATAATCCCAGGAGTGCATCTGACGGAATGGAATACCCATTTTCTGGAAGATGTACTTCTCTTTGATGCCAGAACCGATCAGGTCTGGCTTGACCTTTTTAACGAACTCTTCGAACTCGTAACCGGTAACATCGTCATAGATCAGTGTGGCATTGCCCATTTCCTTGATGGTACGGTCGTAGTCGTCGTTATGAGCAAACTCATAACCGGTACCAACCACTTCCATGCCCAGATCTTCATAAGCACCGATGATGTGACGTGGGCGCAAACCGCCAACGTAAAGCATCACACGCTTGCCTTCGAGACGGGGACGGTACTTGGCAATAACAGCTTCGTACTCAACCTTGTATTTTGCGATAACCTTCTCGGCATTGGCCTGGATGGTCTCATCGAAAAAGGCAGCAATTTTACGCAGGGCCTCTTCAATCTTGGTAGGACCGAAGAAGTTATACTCCATCCAGGGAATACCATACTTCTCTTCCATGTGACGGGAGATATAGTTCATTGAACGGTAGCAGTGTAGCAGGTTCAATTTGGCTTTTGGTGTGTTTTCCATTTCAGCCAGGGTGCCGTCACCGGACCACTGGGCGATAACACGCAGACCCATCTCTTCCAGCAAGGTACGGGAAGACCAGGCATCACCACCGATATTGTAGTCACCGATGATGGTGACATCATAGTCGGTGGCTTCAAAGCTGTTGTCACCATCACGATTATGCAGTACCCAATCACGAACAGCATCGTTAGCGATATGATGGCCAAGAGACTGGGATACACCACGAAAACCTTCGCAGCGAACCGGTACAACCGGCTTTTCTATCTCAGCTGAAGTCTTCTTTGAAACCGCTTCGATATCGTCACCGATCAGACCGATTGGGCACTCTGACTGTACAGTAATACCTTTATTCAGCGGGAACAGCTGCTCAATCTCAGTCATGATCTTAGAGAGCTTCTTGTCACCACCAAAAACGATATCCTTCTCCTGGAAATCTGAGGTGAAGTTCATGGTGCCGAAGGTGTTGATACCGGTCGTACCCACATAGTAGTTACGACGACCGGCACGGGAGTACTGGCCACAACCTACCGGACCGTGGGAGATATGAATCATATCCTTGATTGGGCCCCACACCACACCTTTCGAACCGGCGTAAGCACAACCACGGATGGTCATCACACCAGGCAGGGATTTACGGTTGGATGTAATGCACTTTTTAGACTGTTCAACCTCTTGGTCATTGACCGTGAGATGTTTGGCACGATCCTTCTTGGCATTTTCAGGATAGACTTCGAGCACCTCCTGGATGAGGGCTTCAGTCTCTTCGCGTGTCATATCTGACATAATATTCTCCTTCACCTGCCACCACTAATCTGTGGATGCACAGGCTGTGAAAAAAATGATAGATGGATACCGGCCTCGAAAGGCCGGTTTAATCCGAATGACTTAGGCAGTTTCAGCCGCGGCAGTCTGACCAACGATGCTCTCGTCTTCCTCTTCCATGATGCCAAATTCCATCAGCAGGTCTTCGAGCTCATCCATCGTACAGGGCTCAGGAATCACTAACATAGTGTTATCAATTACCTTTTTCGCCAGAGTACGGTACTCATCAGCCTGCTTGTGGGTAGGATCGTACTCAATGACAGTCATGCGACGAATTTCAGCGCGCTGTACAGCATTGTCACGAGGAACGAAGTGAACCATCTGGGTACCAAGCTTGGCAGCCAGGGCTTCGATCAGCTCATCTTCACGATCGGTATTACGTGAGTTACAGATCAGACCGGCCAGACGAACACCGCCTGAATTGGCGTATTTAACGATACCTTTTGAGATGTTGTTGGCAGCATACATAGCCATCATCTCACCAGATACAACAATGTAGATCTCTTGTGCTTTGTTTTCACGAATCGGCATGGCGAAACCACCACACACAACGTCACCCAGTACATCGTAAAATACAAAGTCAAGATCCTCTTCGTAGGCGCCTTCCTCTTCAAGGAAGTTGATCGCGGTGATAACACCACGGCCTGCACAACCTACACCTGGCTCAGGACCACCAGACTCAACACATTTGATGTCGCCATAACCGGATTTAAGTACATCTTCGAGCTCCAGGTCTTCGACAGTACCTGCTTCCGCTGCCATTTCCATGATGGTGTTCTGGGCTTTTGAGTGCAGGATCAGACGAGTGGAATCCGCTTTCGGATCGCAACCGACGATCATGACCTTCTTACCAAGCTCGGCCAGACCAGCGACCAGATTCTGGGTCGTGGTAGACTTACCGATGCCGCCTTTACCGTAGATTGCACATTGACGCAGTGCCATGTTGGATCTCCTTACTATTGTTGAATCAGTAGTGACTAATGTCGTTTGTGGTCACGTGGACAACCTAGGTTCTGCAAGCGATGTGCCAAAATTGAAAATATTGCTTAATTTATTGTTTTTATTGAATATAATTTTTTTCATACAGCAAAACATTGAGGTCGGGTTCGCGACAATCACCCAGCATATGTATGGATGAATACAAACAATCAGCCACATCAGGCAGTTCTTTACCCGGCTATGCACGATTGCCAATCAACCGATGTAACCTGCCGGCAGTCATTCTTGGCAGCCTGACCTTTCAGCAACATCCGGTAAGGCTTTTTTTAGATGGTGTTGCTGAATTGCATGTAGACCTATTCAACCATTTACAACAAGTGCCTGAACGAGAGCAACGCGCCATCCACTTTATGGATTACATGCGCTCGGGCTTTCTACTCGACAATTTGGACGAGGCTGGCTTCAGTGAGAAGCCACAGCACCGTTTTAAACGTGATAAGGCAGACTATCTGAGAATTTTGCGAGGCTGGATGTTTGATGCTGATGGAAAAGAAGCGGCTGTTATGAAAAGTTGGGTTGAATCGAGATTTGGACTCCTACCAAGAAATCACCAAGGGTCATTGGGGGACTATACAACAGAGCACTATCAAACCTATCTGATGGACCGGGCAAATGGACTCTATAATACGAACGGGCTGGAGGCCCAACTCGACCTACTCTACACCTATTGTCAATACGAAGTTGATAAACAGTTCCCGGAACAGACCCACCTTACTCTCTATAGAGGTATCAATCAGATCAAGGAGCATGAGATACTCCACCAGTTCAATAAACGGGAGTACGTCATTCTGTTAAACAATCTCAATTCATTCACCAGCCAACGAGAAAGAGCCGATGAATTCGGCGACTACATCCTGCAGGCAAAAATACCTCTGGTGAAATTGCTGTATCTACCCGACCTTCTTCCACATAGACTCAAAGGTGAAAATGAGTACCTGGTTATTGGCGGTGTCTATAAAGTGAATCTCAGCATTCTTTAAGCCCTGAGGCCACTAGCACCTGTAAACACTAATTGAGATCATACAGAGAGTCACGAAGATAGCTTTTGAAATGCTTCATGACAGGCTTGGGGATAATCCTCTCTGCGTAGAGTCGAAGCTCATGGATCTGTTGACAGGATATAGCACTGTCCGCATTCAGTGCATCATCGATTTTCTGATGAATAGTAGGCTCGAATAGAGCACCCTGCCTTTGTCTGACAACAGTATAGATAGCCGTTATCGCCATCTGTTGCTCAGGTAGCATCTTGCACTTGTTATCAAGAATTTTCAGCATGACTGCAGTGACACAATCGACCTGTAATGGATCTAGAGGTGCTGTTTCGGCCCAGATTGCTGCTGGATGCGGCGTTTCAATAACAGGTTGAAGTTTCATATCTTGTCCAAATCAGGTATTGGCATACAGAATTCTTATGGCTTACCAGTTGTGGAAAAATCATGCATACATTCCATCAACATCTTCCTGTATTGCTCACAATAGTAATCAACAGCAGCCAATTGGTTATCTGAAGCACCATCCGATTCAAAGAAGAAGTGGGTATTGTACCAAGCAGCCGCATACATAAATGCCGCACTTAGAAAAGGCATTGCCCACTCCTCACTTAAATCGTTAGCCAGATGAATGAACTCATCTGCCACTTCTCTAAAATCTGATTCCTGCATTGAAAGGCACTCTGTAGAAATAACACCATCTGAAATTTATCCTACACATTTCATGCCAACCATGAATATGTTCTTTATGAAAGTAATGACATCAAGCCTTTTCATCTTTAGCTAAAGTAACTCACCATTCGTGAAATACTTCTGATTGTTGTAAATCATACAAAAAACACACCTTTTCGTGATCATTCCAACTTGGTTTCGTATGCTTGATCTTCTCTGTGTAAATATCGACTGCCCTCAAACCATGTCGAATAATAATAGATATTTATTCTTATTATTTAAATGGTTACATGAGATATCTAATCCATTTAATGTATCACTTTAAGAGTATGATAGTTATTACTACCTATATTGTTATTGCGTTTTATATGATTGGCCTGTGTTTTGCACTATTAACAGTCAAATAGTTATATCTGGAGGTTGATCATGTCTGTTACGCAATTATCGGAGCTTAAGTCAGGTGTAGAAAACGGTACAATAGTGCCCTACCTTGGTGCAGGTGTACTCAAAGGTTCGTTTCACTCTGATACAGGTGAGCCGATACCGGCTGACAGTGACAGTCTGATACTTGCTATGAATGGTGGTCGACCAATGGCCCCAAGATTGATGTATGAGTTCGCCCGCGCCGCCATGGATGTGGAATTGAAACGAGGACGAACAACAGTAAATCGCTTTCTTGATGATTTATATGCCAATCAATCATGGTCTCAATCACCACTGCATGCCTGGCTGGAATCAGTGAAGCCAAAATATGTGGTCGATATCAACCGGGATATCCAGTTACAACAAAGCTATGCCAATACGCCGCATATCCTGATACGCGGAATTGCCAGAGTTGGTGGAACAGATTATCGATTTCGCATCCACCACCATGATGGCAACAAATATTCCGATACAGAGATAGATCAGAGTGATGTCGACTCAAGTCTGCCGATACTGTTTAAACCCATGGGCAGTCCTTTACCCGATTCCACCTACATCGCTTCTGATGCAGACTATGTGGATTACATTACTGAACTGATGGGCGGTTTTGCGATTCCAAGTTTTCTGAAAGCCGAACGCAAAGGCAAACAATATCTGTTTCTCGGCTTGAGAATGAACCGTGATACAGAACGGATGGTTATGTCTGATATCATCTATGCTGCTGATCAACCAGCCGGTTGGGCATTGATTGCTGAACCAAATGATAAGGAACGACGCTTTTGTAAGAAAATGAACATTGAGATCATTGAAGCAGATATCGACTCTTTTCTAGGTACTGCAACCCCGGCTTTGGCTAACGGGGTGAATGATAAACAGGTGTTGGAAACCGATGCAATCTGCTAACCTGAAGTGTATTCAATCATCTATCGGGTAGTAAAATGAGCATCTTCAAACCCTGCCAGGGAAAGAGTGCATGTCGAGACGATGGAGAGATTTGCCTCACTTGTGGGCGCAGTTTATCTGAAATCGTACAATTGCGAAGCCTTATGAAAGAGATAAGCTCTTTGGCTCTTGAATATGAATATGAAAATGTTGAGGAGTATATACAGTATATTGCTCGTAAGGTCGAAAAAACGATAAATCATGAAAGAAATGAGAAAACCAATGTGCTATCTCATTAAGAAGTAACTTGGTGGATTTCCCATAAACCTGCGTATTATGAGAAATTCCATCTCCTGCTTCCGCTGATAAGAGCACAATAGCTGATTCTCTACCGTTGTGATTGGCGTCACTCACCGGGTGGTGGTGATTTCACCAGCGTAATGCCTTCTAAGCTCTTTGGCCGTTGCATGGAACATCATTGCCATTGCAAAACTTGATACCATACCCGCAGGAATTGCGAATAAAAACAACACGACAGAAGCCAGAAATATTCCTGCAACGATGGTACTCCATGCATATAGCCTTAGGTAGCTGAAATATGATTGGAGTTTAAGAAGCTTAATCCCGTAAATGACATTGACAACTCCCAATGGCACCATCAGAACAAAAAATCCCAGCGTGCTGAAACCGAGTGACTCCACCTCTTCCGGCATGATATAAGAGATTACAGACATAATAAGTGAGAGAATAATTGCAGCATAAATATAGTTATCGACAGAGTGGCAAGCCAGTCTGTAGTTCAATAAAAGCTTAAACATATAGAGCAGGTATAGATAGAGTAGATTATCTATCAGACTTACAATATCGGTAGCTAAACGGTAGCTTTCATTATCAGGGACCACACCACTCATAAAAGAGATTGCCACCAATGGAAGAGTTGCCAGCAAATAGAGAAGAGATAACCAAAATAGCAGTAACAGCTTGGTATAACTAAGATTGCTTTTCAATAAGGATGTAGGCAGTTCCTCTTCCTCCAATAAATTGGCTTCTGGTGTTTTATAGATGGAATCACCGTTTTGTTTATTCATCCGTGAGGATTATACAGTGAATTTGCAGAACTGTGATCAAATGATAATCTGATGTGTAATCAAGCGATCCTGGAAAGAATAGATAGAAACTGTGTAGGGTGAATTAGAACAGGAGAAAGGAGAACTCGCAGGGCATTAAAATAGTCTAAAACCAGACCAAACGCCTAACCGTTCCGTTTCTTTTCGGAAGAGAGCAGACTTTTGACCGATCAACCGAGTTGAGTATTGTGCTCCTGTTATCATCTGTCTGATGAGATTTGATGAGGCAATCGGAACTCGATTCGATACCATCACTGATATAAATGGAGTGCCTTGCTGATTCCAGTTTATTCTCAAATAAGTTTATCATTTGCTACTACTCCAGAAGCTACACAAACAATTGATGCTATTGACGAGTAAAATCAACATCAATTACACAGTCAATTGAGCAATACCTATGCCAACCCATTTGAGTTATTGAAAGTTAAAGATTAATTACAAGAGCAAGCGATTTAACAGTGTGTATTTGTAAAGTATTTCGACAATCGCTCTGGAGTTAAACCAGTAGTTCTGGTTAGGTGTAGACTGTAGTCGGATATAGTAGTTTTATGTAACAGAGTCTACTTGGTCGTAGTCAACCAGATACACTAGGATGCTCAGCTGCCAGTTTGAGCAGTTCATCTGTTTGTGATTTACAGCGATTCACTATAAATGGATCTAACCGTTTGAGCCATCTATTTGGTATACCACTCTGACCGTAGAATGCCCCGGCTACCATCCCGGCGATTGCACCTGTCGTATCAGCATCCCCACCTCTGTTGACCACATCAATAAGGGTGGACTCAAAGTCATCATTATCAAATAAGGCCTGAAAAACTGCCTGCAAGGTGTCGACGATATAACCGCTGGGATTCTCTACCCGCCGTTTGTCATAACGAAATGCTTTATGGGTTTCGACCAGTCGGTCGGCTATTTCTTTGAGTCTCGTTTTATCCTCTCCTTTCATAGCCGCAGCACACATCTCCAAAGCAGCCTCGGTACCTGCGTCTGAAAGCGGATTGTTATGGGTAGTATGAGCCTGCGTTCGTGATGCAACAACCAGAGTATCCTGCGACCCATTGACATACAGAATTGCTATTGGCAGTGACCGCATACATGCACCATTACCTGCATCATATTCATTCTCATCAACCCATGGGCGGCCGGTGTTCCTGAACTCTATGATACCCCTTCTAACCGTATTGCCTATATCGATTGGTTTGCTACGCATCCAGTCACTGAACGATTCAGCCACGGCTTTGGCACTGACACCACCGCTTTTAAGTAAGGCATCGCCAAGAGCCAGGCTCATTTCGGTATCATCCGTTACCTGACCAGGCTTCAAATGCAACCAGCCTCCCCCGGATATGGTCTCATGGACACCATATTGCACTTTAATTTCATTCGGTGTGAGAAATTCTGTGGTGGCTCCCAGAGCATCGCCAATAGCCAGTCCCAGATAAGCTGAAAGTGCACGCTGTGAAATGTCGTTATCAATTATTGTTTTGTGCCCTGGCATTATGCACCATTCTTCAATTCTCGCTACAGACTGATCAAAGCAACGTTTGTTGCCTCCTTACAGTCAGGCTAACTGTAGCTGAATGTAGTCATATTGGTTGCCGGGAGAGTAACAGCCTGATTCTCTATAGTTTATTAGTCCTCAGGAGCAAAGCAAACCGAATAATCGGCGCAAGCTTCACAGCTAGGTGCACGACAGGTGTAAATTCCCTCTGTTTCACACAGCCTTTTATAGAGAAATTTCTTCCATTTCATGTTTTTAGAGTTAAGTTCATATAGTGGCGTGAAGTGATCTGCCATCAATTTTGAGAGGTCGGCACGACTCCAAAGCCCCAGATCCTGCCACAAATGGTCGTTTCCCAAACAACCATAGATCAATATTTCAACAAGCCAATGCTCTGAATGACTCCGTTGAGCGCGATTGTTGATTAACAAATTACGCAGATCGTCCATCTCCTCATCATTTTCACACATTGGAGAATGATCGAAACCTAACAGGTTTTGTGGTTGTATGGTCGGGAAATGGTGGTGAAGCAGACGTCGGAATTCCAGCTCTCCCAAGCCCATCCACTGTGGTAATACGCTATGTCCATAGGCCCATGAAGCAATAATACGGGACAGAATTGATTCCATAGCATCATCCTGGTGTGCAGCAGCACCGATCAGTCTGCAATGACAAGCTGTGACACTATCACTGATCGGTGCTGTGCTAGACATCATAGCGCCTCATATTCAACTACGATATCTTCATCTCTGGGAATAAACTGGCAAGCAAGTCGCCATTTGCTTGGCAAATCATCAACGATCATCTTTTCCATCTCTTCCTTGCTGATTTTGCCTAATTCCCTGAGAATTTTCTTCTCTTTCTCCTCAAGATGGTAGCCCATTGGCTCTTTGTCACCGATGTATCTGACCTGAATTGCACAGCTTCCACAATCACCATCACCACAATCGAAGTTGATTGGGATTTTGTTGGTTTTGGCAATTTTCAGGACTGTTTCGGTAAAACTACCGGCTACTGCATAGACCGTTTTATCCTTAAATTCGGGATTACTGAATGTAATTAATGGCATTTCATTAACTCCTAAATACTGTTTTTACGTAGGTTTTACACTACAGTCACCAAGGATCTGGGCCTGACAGGCGAGACGATCATGTCGTCCAGCCATATTTTCTTTCAGTACTTTCTCCTCCAGTACAGAAGGTTCAGTCAGGTTGTTCCAACCCTCTTCAACATGCATCATGCAGGTACCACAGTCTCCTTCCCGGCAACCGTAGATAATACCAGCACCAATTTTTTCAGAGACCTCGATGACTCTTGTACCCGCAGGTACATTGACAGTCTGCTCAATGTCTTGAAACGTAATTTTCGCTTTTGCCATTTCATTTCACCTTAATTAAATAGATTAATAACACTCGGAGTCATGCCAGGTCGGCCATGTCGATCACTGCCTTTTGCTGTTTTTTCCCTACCATTTCCTCAGCGATGGCCTTGCCAAAGGCCCGACACACTTCCAACTCTTCCTCAGTGGGTATCAATTTGATTCTCAAGCCCTGTTGTGGAATACGCATTTTTAATCCACGCATTCTGTCTTCAATCATCGCTACCGCTTCACCACTCCAGCCGTATGAACCGAAAGCGCCACCCAGTTTTCCCTTCAGATTGACAACAGCCAGTGAGGAAAGCAGGTCCCAGACCGGTTTGACGGCATCACCGTTGATGGTCGGTGAACCAAACAGCAACGCATCGGCTTCTTCGATCAGGTCGACAAACGGTCCAGTCTCACCACCTTCCAGGTCATATAGAGAGACCCTTACGCCGTTGATTGCAGTTGCCCCTTCATTAATTTCTTCCGCCATGCGTGCGGTATTGCCATAGGAACTCATGTAGAAAATCACCAGGGACTGCTCTGCAAGACCGATTTCCCGTGACAGGCTGGAGGTGGATAGTTCCCTATAATGGGTAACGTAGCGACGTGGTCGCTCTCTGAGTATGGGACCATGCGTCGGTGCAATCTGCTTGATCTTGAGTGGCTCAATCAATTTCAATGCATCCATGACATGCTTTTTGAATGGCCGCATGATATGGGCATAGTAATAGTCGAATGAAAATCTGAAGTCACCAACTAAATCATTGAACAGTCTTTTGTCACAATAGTGACAACCGAATACATCTCCAGAGAAGAGAATCCCCTCCTCTTCAAGGTAAGTACATTGGGTATCCGGCCAATGAAGAAATGGAGTGTGTAGAAAACGAAGTGTTCTATCTCCCAGTGAGATACAGTCATCAGTGGTTACAGTGGTGTACTCGAAACCATCATCGCTAGTTGGTTTGAGCAGTGCTTTAAGCATTGAAGTTGCTCGTTGGGAGATATAGAGTTTTGCTTCAGGTGCACGACGCATCAATTCGGGTAATGCGCCGGTATGATCCGGTTCCAGATGATTCAGAATGATCGCTTTGATCTCTTTGTAATCAACCTCTGATTCTAGGCGGGCGAAAAATTCATCACTAAAATTCTCTTTAACCGTATCAATAATAGCCACACCATCCTGTCCTTTGACAAGATAGGAGTTATAGCTGGTGCCATTTGCTGTACTGAGAATAATATCAAATGTTCTCAATGTAGGATCCAGAGCCCCAATCCAGTAGACACCATCTGCAAACTCGACAGCGTCTCTGTGGCTGGATACATCGATTTGTTTACTCACGGTACCGTCTCACACGGCTGATCAGACATTGGGCAAGTTTCCACTTTTTGACCGTCATTCAGGTTTACACCAAGATAGTCAAGTACTGGCCCAACTGTGAAGCCGGATTGCTTAAGCGATTGATAGATCATTAGTGGCCGTTTAATCAGGATCGGCTGATCTACCATTAAACGTAATGCCTCAGTCTCATTTAAATGATCAGTATTGATCTCCCCACTTTTTACTTGTGGTGCACTTTCGTTGAACCAAGTGGGGACAGCTTTATTACCAAAAAATGATCGTAAGCTTTCCGCTGTCCAGTTTTCACTGAGTATGTCACGTACTTCCAAACTAACGCCCAGCCTACGCAGGATTGCTTTTTGTTGTTTGTTTCCGATGCAACCTGGCTTTTCATAAAAAACCAGATCAGTCATCTTTATTCGACTCCCGCATACTCGTTATCAAAGCAGATTGCCTTTGCCACAGACGTTCTGGCAATGCCATGCCTCTTGGTGGCAGAGAGTCTGCCGGCTTTACAAAATGGTTACGCACAAATCTCATCCAGTAGCGGTTGGGTTTATCCGTCTCACCATGTACAGGTTGCAGAGCTGGTTTTTGATCGAACATGGGATCATCTCCTAGCGTGATTGAATCTCAGCCATGACTTCTTCCATCCGTTCCGGCGGTATCCCGGTCAATGAACCTGGAGGATTGGCAGGTTCCGAGAATGGATTAAGAATCGCACCTTCGATAGGACAGATGCTGACACATTGCGGGTCAGTATGATCCCCTTCACACTCTGTGCACTTCTTTGCATCTATCTTAAAATGCGGCCTGGCTTCAAATATCGCATCACTTGGACAAAGCGGCTCGCAGGCCCAACAGTTGACGCAACTCTCTATGATTTCATAAGCCATGCTCTACTCCTCAGGCTCCAGCCTGTAGTTGATCTGCCTGTCTCTGTTGCTCAAGTTGGCCACTCTCCGCCATTTCCGCATAGACCTTGGCCACTGCATCTTCAATCGGTTCCATGGCATGCTCACCATTTGGTTGAATACCGGACTCTTCCAGTACCTCCCAAGGTTCGTAACCGATCTTTGAACAAAGCACGGCTTCACATCCTTCAAGCAGACGTATTGTCTTTTGCAGTGTTGTCTCTGCATCACCACAGGTATCACCACCTGAACAGTAGAGATCGACTTTGCGATGACCGATAAAACGAACATCGGTCATTGATGCCTCGTAGATCAGAAACTCTTTTGCATGGCCGAAGTGCTGATTGATTACACCACCTCCACTGGTGGCAACAGCCATCAATACCGGGCGTGTCTCTTTTTTCTGCTTGGTCAGGGCCGTGAGTGGGATAAATGTTTCGTTTGCACTACTCTTCTGCGCTTCCAGCTTGGCTTCGATTTCTGCCTGATAATCAGCACGTTTTTTCATTGCCTGCTCATAATCGACATCCATCACTTCAACTTTATCCATGGTGAATTCATCACCCCTGTCCTCACCAAGCATGCCCACAGCATCCGCGCGACACTGCCGGCAATGACGCATCATATTCATGTCACCGGCACATTTATCCTGCAGGTTTTGCAACTCATCATGGGTGGGTCCACGCTGCCCCATCACACCGTAGAATGTGCCATGTTCCGCTTCAGCAATCAGTGGCATCACATTGTGTAAAAACGCCCCTTTCTCCTTAACGACCTTGCTCACCTCTTCCAGGTGTTGATCATTTACACCGGGGATCATGACTGAATTGACCTTCACCAGTATGCCCCGGTCGGTCAACATCTTCAGCCCTTTCTGCTGTTGCTCAATGAGTATTTTTGCTCCCTTACGACCTTTGATTCGACGATTATTCCAGAAGATCCAGGGATAGATTTTTGCACCGACATCGGGATCAACGCAGTTGATGGTGATGGTTACATGATCGATGTTGTGTTTGCACAGTTCATCCACCTGATCCGGCAGTGACAGGCCGTTGGTAGAGACACAGAGTTTGATATCCGGTGCCTTTTCGGTCAGTTGACGAAAAGTATCGAAAGTCCGCTCTGGATTGGCCAAAGGGTCGCCAGGCCCGGCGATACCCAACACGGTCATTTGTGGGATATTGGCAGCGACCGCCATCACCTTTTTAACAGCCTGATCCGGCGTCAACAGTTCAGAGACCACACCGGGTCGTGATTCATTTGCACAATCGTATTTACGATTGCAGTAGTGGCACTGGATATTACAGGCCGGTGCGACCGCCACATGCATGCGAGCAAAATGGTGGTGTGCCTCTTCGGAATAACAGGGATGATTATGCACCTTGTCCCGAATATGGTCCGGTAGATGGGATAACTGATCGCTGCTACCACCACATCCGGATGCACTGCACCCACTTTCAGCTGTGTTATCTGCTGATTGACCTATCACTTTCAATTCCATCATCCGGCCTCCAAATAGCGACACAATGAGGTTGTTATTACGCTTGAAAGTGATAATGCAATCTGCGTGCCTAGTTTTTCCCCTAGCCTAATCCTTTGTATTTAATGATATTTTTTAACAATGTCAGACTATCTGTCGTCTTGCATACAGTGCTGCCTACAGTGTCTGTATGACATCCGACAGAGACCGATTACATCTGCCGAACTTTGATATTCAAGGTCTGAATCCGATAACCGATCTGTCTTGGAGTCATGCCAAGTAACCTTGCAGCCTTGGCCTGTACCCAGCCAGCCTGTTCCAGGGCAGCAATAACCCGTTCACGCTCATCCAGGTCCGGATCATCAATATCAATTTTACTGTTTCCGTTTACCTGAGAGTAACTCTGATCGAGTATCGGTTTCAGACCACTCAGGTTAATCGCATTTTCATCAATCGCCCCTTCACCGCTCATAACAGCAGCACGCTCCAGACAATTCTCCAGCTCACGTACATTGCCCGGCCAGTCATGATGCATCAACAGCCTGACTGCACCGTCATCGATGGATAATTCGCGTCCCTGGCTTTTGGCAATTTTTGATACCAGAAAACGGGACAAATCATTGATATCCTCTTTACGATCCCGCAAGGGTGGCATCTGAATCGGCATTACATTGAGACGATAGTAGAGGTCCTCTCTGAAACTACCCTCTTGTACTTCGGACTCAAGATCCTTGTTGGTGGCCGCCACGACACGGACATCCACCACCTGAGTCTTTACGCCACCTACCCGTTCAAACTCTCCCTCTTGCAGCACACGCAGTAACTTAGCCTGGAAGGTAGGAGTGATCTCACCGATTTCATCAAGAAAGATGGTACCGCCATGAGCCTGTTCAAACCGTCCTTTACGCTGATTGACGGCACCGGTGAAGGCGCCTTTTTCATGTCCGAACAGTTCCGTCTCTAACAGGGTATCCGGCAATGCTGCACAATTCAGCTTAATGAATGGGCCATTGCTTCTCGGAGAGTTGTAGTGAATTGCATTCGCCACCAGTTCCTTACCGGTACCGGACTCACCTCGAACCAGGACTGTGGTGTTCCATTTGGCCACCTGACGTACCTGATCAAAGATCATACGCATACTTGGCGTGTGTCCAACCAGGTTGGAGAAACCATGCTCTCCACGGACCTTACGCCGAAGTGAATCGCGCTCATCTTTTAGTGCCAGCTGCTCATCTTCCACCTTCTTTGCCAGGCGCACACTCTGACCGATCAGATTGCCAACCATTTGCAGGAAACGTTCATGCAATTTCAGCAAGCTGATACTGCCCAATGGTTGGGCGGCCAGTACACCCGCAGTCTCATCTCCAATCAGAATAGGAACACCAACAAATGGCAGCTCCGGGTCATAGACACCAAGTCTGTCCAGAAACCGATCTTCATCGGAGATACGCCTGACAACGAGCGGTTTACCACTCGACATGATCGCCCCGACCACACCTTCTCCCGGTTTATACCGTACTGTGTTGAAGGGTGCAGGATTCTCATGTAAAGCGGTGACCAGCAGTTCACCACTGCTATCCTCCTGCAGACAGATCATGCCATAACGCAGTTTGGCGGTATCACTCAGCCGACTAAGCACTTCAGTCAGTGTCTCCCGGAAATCCAGGGAACGACTTAAAACCTGACTGACTTGGTAGAGGCTCTCCAGCTCCGACTCCAGGACAATATTGTTGTGTTCCGCTCCCATATTGTCCATGTTGATATCAGTCGAACTCATAAAAGCGTCTCCTCCATGCCGTTTAGGGGCAGCCTGACAAAGACTCGACAGCCACCATAAAAATTTGCATCAATCTCAACATTGCCACCATGCCCAATGACAACTTCTTGAGCCATGGTCAACCCCATCCCAGCATGCTCCTTTGGTTGTTCCCAACCGCAGTAAAAAGGTTCGAACACTTTCAATCTATGGGCTTTTGGAATACCCACCCCGTTATCCATAACCTCAATTAACAAATCCTGATTATCCTGTTTGGTCTGGATACGAATTTCACGATAGTCCTGCTTGGCTTCAATCAAGGACTGTATGGCATTGTCTATCAGGTATTTGAACAATCCGCGCAGTGCGTTGATACGGCCATTCACTTCTGCCAGAACCGGCGCAGGACGCCAGTCGACCACGATCCCGGCAGACAGCAGGTTTTCGGTGGAGAGCTTTACCACTTCATGCAGCAGTTCATTGATATTGACCAGTGAAGTCTTCTCAACTACCGGACTTGGTAACGCTTCATGCAGGCTCTCCATTGCCTCATCACCACTTTTTAGGGCTTGCTGCAGTACAATCCTCATCCCCATATTTTCTTGACCTGCGGCCGGCATTGACAACGCTGCTTTAATGACATTCAGCGGTGCCTGGATTTTAAATATGGCGCCGGATATCGCCTCACGCATGGTCTGTACCATCTGTTGTTCCGCCATATTCGCGCGAATCATGTTGAGACGCGCTTCCTGTATACGCTTGCGGCTTCCGGTGACTTCGTTGGCAATCAACAACAGGCAGCATCTGGTTGATTCAGCCTGCTTGAAATAGTTATGAGCCGCCTCATCCAGTTCCGGAACATGGACTCCTGAACAGGCAAACCATCGGGGTGCCGCACCACCCGGAGGGTCCAATCTGATCTCAACATTGGTAAAGCCGCTGCCAACCTGACATACCGTACTCAGATCAAAACCGACCTGTTGTTCCAGTGCCTCAAGAAACAGAGAGGCCGGTTCCACACCCCTAAAGTCGCCTATCAAGGCTTTATAGGCGTGGTTATCCAGTAAAACCTTACGATCCGCTGCAACAACAGCTACCACCATTGGCGCGGCGTTCAGCGCCGCTTCAGTCAGATTTTTTTGAAATTTCAAGCGTTGTTCCAACTGATGCATCTCAGTTATGTCCCGATGCATCCCCAAAAAATATGCCGTTTGCCCTTTGTTGTTGTTGACTGGAGAGATGGTAAGCTCAGCAAGATACTCCTCTTGAGATTTCCGATGATTGACCAATGTACCCTGCCATACCTTGTTACTATGAATAGTCTCCCAAAGTTCACGATAGACCGATTCAGGTGTCGATTTGCTGGAGAGTACCGACTCGTTTTTTCCGATAACCTCTTCTCTTGCGTACCCGGTCAGGGTCTCAAATGCGCAGTTCACATAGAGAATTCGGGCTGTTGGGTCGGTGATAGAGATAGCAATAGGTGCTTGCTCGACCAATTCATAGAAAAGCTTGGGTGGTAAAAACTGATTACTGTCCAAACTGCTGAATGCTTCCAGAACTTCGGTCGGCGTACCCTCTGGAGGTGAAGCCAGAAAATCATTGATCCTGTCAACTAGGTTGTCGCTTTTTGTAGATTGTATTTTGCGCTGGATCATAGCTAGCTGTACCTTCATTCCACTGTGAATCTCGAAACATAAGAATGCTTCTGCAATTCCCATACCACCACTCCAGATAGGTGCTTGATCCTGCATAATGTCTTGTTTGTTACGTAATCTACAAATGAGTTAGGAGAATCTGTAACGAAGACTACAAACCTGCCTATGCCCGGTTCCGGTGCATTTCCGCACTATTTTAGGTCTTATTTGATTGAGGCCTTTATTTCTGGGCCCTGAGAGATTACGGCACGATAGGTATTCGTTCTGATTACCCTTTTTATGGCTGATTGGCATATTTTTTGTTGGGTAATAGCCATTACTCTGAATTGATGGCTATTTATGGAATATATTCTGATCATTCTTTCAACGGCACTGGTCAATAATGTCGTTTTAGTCAAGTTCCTGGGTTTGTGCCCCTTGATGGGGGTTTCCAACAAGCTTGACGCTGCATTGGGAATGGGATTGGCCACGACCTTTGTCCTGACTCTGGCAGCATTTGCAGGCTGGTTGCTGGAATTCTATGTGTTACGGCCATTGGAGCTGGGCTTTTTAAGAATCCTGACCTTCATCCTGGTCATAGCAGTAGTCGTTCAATTTACTGAGATGGTGGTACGCAAAACTTCCCCTGCTCTCTATCAAGTGCTTGGTATTTTCCTTCCGCTGATCACCACCAACTGTGCTGTACTCGGAGTCGCTCTACTCAATGTGCAACAGGAAAACAGCTTTTTCGCCAGTCTTCTGTATGGCTTCGGTTCTGCACTGGGATTCACCCTGGTACTGGTGATGTTTGCCGGGTTACGTGAACGTCTTGCGTTAGCCAATGTACCTCAGGCCTTCAGCGGCACCCCGATAGCTTATGTGGTTGCCGGATTGATGTCACTGGCTTTTATGGGCTTCGCCGGATTAACCAGCCAGTGACACAGTAGTTGTACAGAGACTGTTTAAATGGAGAGCTCAATGTTTGGAAAACCGATGGAAACAGATCATTTCAATTACAAATCACGCTGTGTGATTCGTATAGATCTGTATTGACAGTTGGAGATGCAATGATGGTTTCGGCAATCCTCGTATTGACAGCACTGGGTATCACCATGGGGGCCATGTTGGGAGTCGCTGCTAAATACCTAGCTGTTGAAGGTAATCCCCTGCAGGAGGAGATTGAGAGTCTACTGCCTGGTTCCCAATGTGGGCAATGTGGCTACCCGGGTTGCAGTCCGGCTGCTGAGGCTGTAGCCAATGGCGAGGCAGCGGTAACCATGTGTCCTCCTGGAGGCAAAGCCCTGGCGGAGGCGCTGGCAGAAAAATTGGGTGTAAGCATCGATCTATCATCTGTGGAAGAGAAAGCACCGATGGTTGCATTCGTGCATGAGAATTTGTGTGTCGGTTGCACAAAGTGCTTTAAACGATGCCCTACAGATGCCATTTTAGGTGGCCCTAAACAGATCCATGCCGTATTTGCTGATGCCTGCACAGGCTGTGAGAAATGTTATGACGTCTGTCCCACTGAGTGTATTGAAATGCGTCCACTCAGTTTGACTCTGCAGACATGGTACTGGCCTGAACCGGCTAAGGTGGCATAGTCATGGCTGGAAGCAAACTATTCAAACTGTTCAAAATCAGGGGTGGCGTTCATCCGAATGACAGAAAGAAGCTAAGTGCTGGCCAAGCTATTGAGAAACTACCACTGCCTTCGCTTCTGCATATCCCTCTGCAGCAACATATCGGTGCCCCTGCCGAGCCATTGGTTAGACGGGGTGATGATGTTAAGAAAGGTCAGTTGCTGGCACGTAATCAAGGTGCAATTTCAGCACCGGTACATGCGCCGACTTCCGGGCGCATCATGGGAGTTGGTGGTTATCCGGCGCACCACCCCTCAGGTCTCTCGGTTAGAACCATCACCCTGAAACCGGACGGTCAGGATGAATGGCTGGATAGTCTTGAGGCTTGTGATAATTACGAGCAGTTATCCCCTGAGGAGATTGCTGACCGGGTAGCCCGTGCTGGGATTGTCGGTATGGGTGGCGCCACCTTCCCTTCTGCGGTGAAGCTGAATTTACGTAAAAGATATGCCCTTAACACTTTGGTGATCAATGGTGCCGAGTGTGAACCCTATTTAACATGTGATGATCGTTTGATGCGTGAACAAGCGACGCAGGTTGTTGAAGGCGTAAAATTGATGGCCCGCGCATTGGACGTGGAGCAGGTTTTATTCGCCATCGAGAATAACAAGCCTGAAGCACAGGCATCGATCAGAGAAATCACTCAGAATTCCGGGATGATCAACGTAGTCGGCTTACCGACCCGTTATCCGATGGGTTCTGAAAAGCATCTGGTACAGACACTGGTCGGTAAAGAGACCCCTGCAAGAGGGCTTACAGCGGATATTGGTGTCGTGGTACACAATGTTGCCACAGCACGAGCTGTCTATGATGCCATTGCATTAGGCAGGCCTCTGCTTTCCAGAGTGATGACTGTCACAGGTGAAGCCATTGAACAGCCAAAAAATGTTGAAGTGCTGATTGGAACGCCACTCAATAACCTGGTCGATTATTGTGGTGGATTCTCTGTGATGCCGGAACGCCTGATCAGTGGAGGGCCGATGATGGGGCAGCCACTGCCCAGCCTGCGAGTTCCAGCTGTTAAAGGCAGTAATGGCTTACTGGCGCTGTCGGGTGCGGAAAATAAAGCCGCAACTGAGATGCCCTGTATACGATGTGCGAGTTGTGTCAATGCCTGTCCCTGTGGGCTTGTTCCTCTGGAAATGGCTAACCATATCAGGTCCGGCAGTCTGGACAGCTCAGTCAAACTAGGATTGCTCGACTGTATAGGCTGTGGCTCCTGTGCCTATGTCTGCCCCTCCCATATTCCTTTGGTGCAATATTTTAACTACGCCAAGGGTGAACTGGCCTCCAGACAACGAGCACAACATAAACAGAATGAGACAAAACGCCTTGCTGAAGCCCGAAACGAGCGTATGGAGCGAATAAAGCGTGCCAAACGGGAAGCGATGCAAAAACGTAAAAAAGAGATGGAGGAGAAGAAAAAAAGAGAAGCTGAGAAAGCGGCACTGGCAGGAGCAGAGTCATGAGTGAAGAGACAACAGTTTTCGGACCGTATACCCATGCCAAGAACAGTATCAGCCGGACCATGGGACTGGTTATGCTCAGTCTACTCCCGGCGACTCTGTTCGGCCTCTATCAGTATGGCTGGCCTGCAATCTTTCTTTTTCTCACTACAGTTGTGGCCTGTGTTGCAGCTGAAGCTTTTTCTTTACAGATTGCCGGTAAACCCATCAAACCCTATCTGATGGATGGCTCTGCACTTCTGACGGGTTGGCTGTTGGCAATGACGCTGCCTCCCTGGGCTCCCTGGTGGATTGGCCTGGTGGGTGCGCTGCTGGCGATCATTGTCGCCAAACAGATATTCGGTGGTATCGGCCAGAATCTTTTCAATCCGGCCATGGTGGCCCGGGTTGCCCTGCTGATCTCTTTTCCATTGGAAATGACACTATTCAATCACCCCCTACCCCTGTTTTCCGCCCAGGCTCCTGGGTTTATGGAGAGCCTGGCTATCACTTTTGGCAGCTCCAACTCCATTGATGCGGTGAGTAGTGCAACCACTCTGGGGCATCTTAAAACTGAGCTTAGTCGGGGTATCGCATTGCCCGAGGCAACAACGACTACAGCTTCATTCTGGCAGCAGTTATGGGGAGAGACTTCAGGCAGTCTTGGTGAAACTTCAGCCTTGCTACTGCTTTTGGGTGGACTGTTTCTGATCTACAAGAAGGTGATCACATGGCATATTCCAGTCTCCACGCTGGCAACCCTGGCACTACTCGCCAGCCTGTTTCACCTGATCGATCCGCACAATTATGTTGGCCCAGCAACACATCTGTTAAGTGGAGCCGCAATACTCTGTGCTTTTTTCATTGCCACCGATCTCGTTACATCACCTGTATCGATTCGTGGACAACTGTTATTTGGTGCAGGTTGCGGTCTACTCATCTATGCAATCAGAACCTGGGCTGGATATCCTGAAGGGGTAGCATTTGCTGTGATGTTGATGAATGCCTGCACACCACTGATCGATCACTATCTGAAGCCAAGAATTTACGGGCGTGACAGCAAAGGTGAACCATTGGTTTATGCTGATGAGGGAGCTGATATCAAATGAGCACCCCAAAGGAACCAAAATATCGTAAAAGGGTTGGCTATCAGGCAGTACTGCTTGGTGGCTTCTCCACCCTTGCAACCGCGCTTCTGGTGGCCGGCAATATCGCCACCAAGGACGATATCAAGGCAAGACAAAAAGAGGATCTGCTGTATTCCCTGAATCAGGTTGTTCCCACTGAGTATTATGACAGTGATCTACTCGAACAGCCCTTGAGCATTACCGATAATAGTGGAGATAATCTGACCGTATACCGAGGGTTACAGGGTATGCAGGTCAATGCACTTGCCTGGGAAGTTATCGGTAAGGGATATGCTGGAGATATTCGACTTATTATGGGGATCAATGCAAAGGGTGAGGTGTTGGGCGTAAGAGTATTGTCACATGCGGAAACACCCGGTCTGGGTGATAAAATCGAGGTGGCGAAGGATGACTGGATTTTAGGATTTAACGAACACTCTTTAGACAACACCTCGAATCAACAATGGCGCGTCAAAAAGGATGGCGGAAAGTTTGACCAGTTCAGTGGCGCAACCATCACACCCCGCGCTATCGTAACAGCGGTCCATGAAGGTCTTATTTTTTTCCAACAACATACGGATGAATTGCTTCAACCACCTGTAATCAATTTAGATGATGAACCTCTGCAACGTGCTTCTATAACTGAGTAAGCCGATTATGAGTAGCGAATATAGACGTATCACCAAAGATGGCTTGTGGGATAACAACATTGTTTTTGCACAGGCATTGGGGCTTTGCCCGCTATTAGCTGTAACCGGTACTGCAACAAATGGCCTGGGAATGGGACTGGCAACAACTGTCGTCATGGTTGCTTCCGGCCTGATGATCTCTCTGTTACGTGGCATTATCACCCCTCAGGTCCGGATTCCGGTATTTGTGCTGATTATTGCAGTACTGGTGACACTGGTGGATATGTCGATGAATGCCTGGGTGCATGACCTGCATAAAGTATTGGGACTTTTTATACCATTAATTGTAACGAATTGTGCCATTCTTGGCCGCGCAGAATCCTTTGCATCCCGTAATACCGTTATGAAATCCATGTATGACGGTTTAATGATGGGTATAGGGTTTACCTTTGCATTGGTATTACTTGGTGCAGCAAGGGAGATATTGGGCAGTGGCACATTATTTGATAATGCTGCTCAACTACTTGGTGGTTGGGCCCGTTTCATTGAGTTCACATTGATTGAGGATTACAAAGGTTTTCTATTGATTATATTGCCGCCCGGAGGTTTTTTGGTATTGGGTTTTATTCTGGCCCTTAAGCGCCTGCTTGATAATAAGTTTGCTGAAAGAAAACAAAAGGCCATCAATTCAATTTCAGAATTTCAACCCGAATCCTGATGATTGTTTACGATAGGTAAGATTACAGATGAATATCGGTGTTGCTTACGCAGATAAATTTAAACAGTTGTGGCTAAAACTTGATGTACCTGATGGTTCAACTGTACGTCAGGCTATCGAAAAATCTGGGCTGCTAGATCAATTTCCTGAGATTGATCTATCCCGACAGAAAGTGGGTATATTTGGTAAAATAGCAAAACTTGATGCAGTCGTAGAGGAAGGCTCAAGGATCGAGGTATACCGTGAAATAACAGCCGACCCTGAGTTGGTTGAACGAAGGGACGACTGAGTACATCACACCAATGACAACAAATACATCTTTACTGAAACAATGCTACACATGTAAATTACTTTAATTGTAGCTTTATGAACCTATATTGATTCCGCGCCTTGTTGATTCATAGTGCGAATTTTAAATGGATTATTTGTCTTCCACCACTCTATTCCCTGTCGTTTGATATCATAAGGAACCTTTGAAAGCCAATATGAATCACGATCTAAATAAAAGGCGAAGGCAGCTGATTTGATTTTATCTTGTCTGTTAGTACCGTATAAAGCTTCAAATGCATAAGCCCAGGAGAACTGCGGCTGTATAACTTGATAATCCTTTACCCATTCTAGCGCTAAGTCAATAAAACGTCTGTCTTTGCTCAACAAGTACAACCATTCAGTAATTTCTGTAATCTGATACCAACTGTACATTGGCCGCCATTTTGTATGAGGTCTTCTGTTGAACGCTTTTTTTATAAAATCCAGGCTGTTGTCCCACTGTTCTTCAGATGCTGATATTATTGACTCAGTCAACAGGATATCAAATGCACTCTCTTTAGTAAGATGTTTTCCATTTATATTTTTTTTCAAGGATTCTAGAAAATCATCCTTATCACTCATTAACGCAGACATAGCAAGATACGGCAAACTGTGATTAACAATTAATATCGAGTTTAGCTTTCCGTTCTTGTTATACTCAGTATCACTGCTCAATATAGAATCAACTTCGTCGTTTTTTAGATATTGATTAAAGGCTTGTTCATATTTGCTGTTTTTAAAACTAATATATGCTTCAAGATAGTTTTTATACTTGTTAAACTGACTAATATTCGCAGGTATATCTGAAGAGTTATTGGTATTTCCTCCACAATTGAGTATGCCATTTTCACAATTGAGAGAAGGGTTTCCAAGTTCATGTTCTTCTCTAATTTTTTTTATAATACTATTAGCAATTTGATACTGTTTGGAATCACTTAGTATTTCTGGAAACTCTTGTAAATCATTTTCAGAAGGTAATCTGTCAGTAACTTTACTTAAAAAGACATATCTTGCTGCCTGAAGTTGCATGAACTCAGGCGAATTTTTTAAAACATCTCCAACTAGATTGCGGTAAATATCCTGTGAACTGTTTTGGATACGCTGTCCAATCAGAAGAGATGTCCATACAGGTGGCGAATCATAACGCGATACCAGTGATGTAAATCCTGAGACGGCTTCCTCATGCTCTCCAAGTAAATGCAGCATTGCCAGATAATCTCTATATCCGTATCGGCTATTGTATCTTTTACCTCTTCTGAAAGAATATCTCAATGCAGTTTGGTAAT
This sequence comes from Candidatus Thiodiazotropha endoloripes, assembly GCF_001708965.1. Lineage (NCBI taxonomy): Bacteria > Pseudomonadati > Pseudomonadota > Gammaproteobacteria > Chromatiales > Sedimenticolaceae > Candidatus Thiodiazotropha > Candidatus Thiodiazotropha endoloripes. The sequence continues at coordinate 1,774,931 of NZ_LVJW01000003.1, forward strand.
CGTGACTCATCATTGCAAGTCGCTGTAAAGATGCATAACCACTTTCTGCACCTGTTTCAATGGACCCAGCTATTGAATAAAACTTTTTAGCCTCTTCATGCCTACCCCGCCAATAAAATCGGTTACCCGCATCATAAGCTTTGTTACTGAGATCTACACGCTGAGAACCAGCATCTGAAAGAAAACCTGAATAACTTGAATACACCTTCTCTGCATCAATATACTCACTCTTCCGAATCAGTAATTTACCTAGGGTATCGTGTGCATTCCAATCTGTACTATCCTTTAATATTACTGATTTTAGTAGATTAATCGCCTCATTCGAGCGATTACTCTCTATCATTTTGTTGGCCAGAAAACTAGCACGCTCAGGATGTCCTTTGTATCGTTGCACTAAAAACTCTATTAGCTTTTCATCACTCCATTCCTCACTATGTGCTGTATATTTTAAGATATTAAAATTAGTATGATCATAGGGTAGTGCTTTTGCAGAATTGGCAGAATACACACGTTTTGCAAGTACTATATTTCCCCTCGGAACATCCATACTCTCAATTGCCATGAAAGAGTACTTATATTTTTCTCTGAATTTTGGGATTACTTCAAGTATCTCCTTTTTAACTAGCTCTGAACTCAACACATCAAAATCTGCCGCACCTGAATAGGCAATGACTTTATCTGCAAGTGATATTGCCTTTTCATAGTAAAACTCTTTTTCCTTTCCAGTTTTTTTTGAGGCCATTCCCTGAGTAGCTTGAGCGTAGAGTCTTGTAAATATCGGATGACCACTTAGTATCGGTTCCAGTTTAGTGGCCTTTTTGTATGCTGAACTGTAGCTTGCATGTACATTTATAGAGCGCTCCAAGCTACGAAGAGTATTTGAAAGTGCCAGATTTCGATACAATCTCCATATATCGTTTATTTCCAGGTTTTTTGTATACTCCAAGCAGCAAAATGTTTGTGCGAAGCCGAGGTTTCCATAGTACAGCACTTTTTCTAAAATCGGATCACTATTTTCCGAATAATCCATCTCACCACTGACAAAGTGTGCTGTTATACTCTTATCGTAAAATCCGTCAAACTCCTTATAAAGGCCCCGTATGGAAGAGAAGAATGAGATATTGTCTTCTACAAACCATCTATCCTTATCCCTTGCAATTCTGCGAACCAGGTTTTTCCAGTACTCTTCCTTTAGACTATCGCTAATATCATACTCATCCGATATACTGTATTCATATTGAACCTCCTTAAGTTCAATAAACCCCATCAACTTCAATAGTGGTTCATTAATCTGTTCAACATAGTGCTTTAAATCGGGATAATTACCACTCATATAGGCCATAAATCCCAATTCTGAAGGCGTCAAAGGATCTTCAAGTATCTTTACAGCCAGGGGCTTTCTCGTGAGATAAAACAGAGCTCTCGCCTTCAGTAGATTATAATTCTGGACTGAAGGATTCACATCATCGAGTGCCATTAATGATCTTTCAAAGATCCGATCTCTCTCATAACTCAATATGGATGGCGATAGTAATGCAAAGAGTTGTAAATAGGCCGCATTTTCTATTGGAGACAAGGGTCGATCTAGCAAGCGATCCAGATTGACAGGAAGATTGTAGGTGGCAATATGGTTTGAACTATAAAAGCTTGGTTCCGGCTCATTGCTATGATTTTCTGAAAACAACTCTTTTGCTATTTTCGGTGACATCTGCCTTATGATATCCTCTAGCGGCATCTCCGGTGTAACCTTTTGAAGATCGTGATGAGATAGCTTAGATATTTCACCAGCACTGTTAACCAATACTACGAGTAATTTGTTATCCTCTGCATCCCCATCATATTTAAACTTATTAAAAAGATAGGTTAAAACAATATCAGCATCTGATTCTTGGGCTAGCTTTGTAATGGATTCAACATCAAAGTTCCTTTTTCGTTCCCCAAGTAATCTCTGTGCCAACTCAGGGGACATGACTTTGTGATCAGTCAGAGACTCAATCTCTTTTGCCATCCATCGTGCTGACATCATGGTGCTAACCCTGTCACAACAGTGCTCTCGTAGCTGCACAGGAAGCACAATCAGATCGTACTTTTTTTCTGCTAAATGACCATAGTGCTTGTTACTCTGTTCTGATTCCCACTCTGAGTGCTCCTCTCTTCGAATATCAAAAGGTCCAAAATCGTTCGCATCAGAAAATAGCTGGTAAAAATCATCTAACTTAGTCGTTGTGATTAACTTGTTATATGTTCTTATACTTTTACTCGTTATCCGCCTTTCTACAACAGGAACTGGATATGCCTGTTGTTTTTCAGCATTGGGATCTACTGCACGAGGATAGGAAATCTTTTTCTTGTGGGCAGAACTTACGGAAAGATTAGTGTTACTATTTATTTGTTCGATATAATTATTTTGACCAGTGATATAAAACAATACCAATGCCAGAAATAGTAATATCAATAGAAGTAAGCGCTTACGAGATCCATGAGAAGTAATCATAAAAAATCCCTATCAATCCATTCCCAATATACAACCAGTCGACCAGTAGTATGGCAAGATAGCCAGTTATACTTATCTTACTGATTAACTTTAATATTTATAAATAAAGAGTCAACTAAAATTAAGTTTAGCTAACGATTATTTATAGGTAACTGATTGTAGTAGCATATGACTTCCTTTTTCAATAGTAATAACAGGATTGGTATGATTTAAATTCCGAAAACCTGCAAAACCACGAACATCCCCTGTTCTTAATCTGAAAACATGTAAAGGCACTAGAACACGTAAATAATCACTTTCCGAACCAACTCACCATCTTCATACATAACTGTATAGATTAACTCCATAGCCAGGTGTTCATCCATTACGCAGGTTTAAAACAGCGGGTTTCATTGGCACAAAATCCAATAAAGCACCTGTAATAAACCGAAAGTGAGGGCTTCAACACTGCTATTTTCAATCCCTATAGCGGCAACTATTAAGTCCTCGACTCCATCACATGATGCCCTCTTTATCACCATTCCTCACCTGAAAAGGTTCGGGTACACCTGCATCCACTCCAGCTATTTTTCGCGATGTTAAAGGTAGAGAGTTGTGCCTGGCAGGTCACTGCTGGAGAATTGAATAACCTGAATCGTGCCCGGTGACATACATATTTCCTTTGTATCAGAATGTGATGTGTCAAACTCACATCGACCTAGTATAAAACTGCTGTTTGTATAAACCTCATTTAGATAGCCTCATCTATAATATGCCAAGAGTAACTGAGTTGATCACAGTGATCACAAGAACCGTTGTGTATTTTCACTCTGGCATACTATTGTTTTTCTGTAGTACTCCTCTAACTGCTTATAAACAGCACCAGGACAGGCATTCACACGCCTCCCATCAATCTTACAAACAGGAATCAATTCAGCTCCAGTACCGGTTAAGAAACACTCATCAGCATTGTAGAGATCATAGGAGGTTAACGGGCTTTCAGCCACCGATATCCCATTTTGCTGCGCTAACTGAATCACCAGATTACGTGTAATACCATCCAAGGCCCCTTCAGTAACCGGTGGTGTCAGCAGTTTACCCTCCACAACGATGAAGATATTCTCCGTTGTGCCTTCAGCAACCCGGCCTGCCTGATTGAGTAATACGGCTTCATCTGCACCTGCCTCGTTTGCTTCCATTCTTGCCAGAATCTGATTCAGGTAGTTGAGGTTTTTTATCCTGGAGTCGAGGCCGTCATTCGGTAAGCGTCGTGTTGATGCGATTATTAATCTCACGCCAGCTGTTCTGATCCGCTCACTGACAATGGCCAGTTGATCCGCCATGATAAAAAGGCTTGGCTCTGTACAGCCTGTAGGATCTAACCCCAATGGCCCCACACCTCGTGTCACAATCAATCTCAAGTAACCGGAATCTTCAGCAAAATTATGGATGACTTGTTCGATCGCGTTAAGAATCGCCTGATTGTCATAAGGCACTTCAAGTGCGATTGCTTTGGCGGATTTTTGTAATCGTATGAGATGTTCATACAACATGAATGGATGTTTGTTGAAAAACCGAATTCCTTCGAAAACACCATCGCCATAAAGAAATCCATGGTCGAACACAGATACTTTTGCTTCGTTTTGGGTGACCAGTTCTCCATTTATCCAACATTGAGGTGATTCAGACATGAAGCTTACCCTTTATGATGGTAACTGTCTGACCAATCAGCATAACCCGTTGATCACGCATCCTAATTTCGATTTCACCACCACGCTGTGAGGCCTGGTAGGCTTTGAGCGTCTGCTTACCAAGTTGGTTACTCCAGTATGGGGCCAGTGTGCAATGTGCTGAGCCTGTGACCGGATCTTCCGGAATGCCAAGGGCCGGGGCGAAAAAGCGAGATATGAAGTCCACCCCGTTTTCATCTCCAGGTGCTGTCGCTATCAAACCGCGGCAAGCAATCTTAGACAATGCGGCTTGATCCGGGCTGAGCGTTCTGACCTGTTGTGCACTTGGATAAACAGCTAACAGGTCCTCCCTACCCCTGAACACCATTTCTGGTCGAATACCCAATGCATCGATCAAGGATTGATCAATGTTCTGCTCGATCAGATGATCTATCGGAAAATCGAGCATTATCCCTTGCGGCTCCCTGGAGGCCTTTAACAGACCACTGGGACTATGGAAAACCAATTGCTTCTGGATTTGCCCCAGTTCACTCCAGAGTATGTGAGCTGCAGCAAGCGTTGCATGACCACAGAGGTCGACTTCAGTATGAGGTGTGAACCAACGGAGGTTCCACTCACCGTCGTCCATCGGCAGTAGAAATGCTGTATCAGATAGATTGATTTCGCTCGCTACGGACTGCATCCATGCTGTATCGACAGGCTGATCGAGCAGACATACCGCCGCTGGATTACCTTTGAATGGCTGGCATGTGAATGCATCTACGATGTAGATTGAATTGCTCATAAATGACCTCCCTGAATGTGACAAATCAAGTCTAAGCCTTTACAAATAAGCAGTACAGAGTCATATTTACATTTTTGTATCGTTACAGTTTGAAAGTTACACAATCTGTATCTATTTAAATATGTCTCAACTGTAGTGGTTTCAACATGTCCTATCTCTACCAACAGCTGGCAGCACAGCTTGTGAATCAGATTTCCAACGGCCACTATCGCCCAGGAGAGCGCCTCCCCGGGGTCCGCCGATTCAGTGCCCAACACCGGGTCAGTACGGCTACCAGTGTGGCGGTCTACCGCAAGCTGGAGGATGAGGGTTATATCGAGGCCCGCTCCCGCTCCGGTTTCTATGTGCGTCTACGCCCATCCTTGAGCAGTGCAGAGCCGGAGATCTCGAAACCGAAAAACCGCCCATCACCGGTAACCGGTCAGGATCTGGCGTTACAACTGGTTAAGGCTTCCAACCAATCCAATATGATCCAACTTGGGGCTGCGGTTCCAGCCCCTGTCTACCTGCCAACCCGGCAGATCGAAAAGGCGATGGCCAAGGCCAACCGGCTGCAACGCCAACGCAGTGCCGGCTATGAATTCCCCCCAGGGGTGCCGGAACTGCGCCGTCAGGTCGCCCGCCGATTGGGTGAGATCGGATGCAGTGTCAGCGTCGATGATATCGTCATTACCAATGGCTGCCAGGAGGCGCTCACCCTGGCGTTGCGTGCCACGACCCAGCCTGGTGATGTGGTGGCGATTGAATCACCCACCTTTTATGGCTTGCTGCAGGTAATCGAATCCCTGGGGCTCAAAGCGTTGGAAATACCAACTCACCCAAGGGATGGTATCTCACTCCAGGCCCTGCAGATGGCCCTGGAGCAGTGGCCGGTCAAGGCCTGTATCCTGGTGCCGAATTACAGCAATCCGCTCGGCTATTGTATGAGCGAGTCGCACAAACAAGAGCTGGTGGCGTTACTCACTTCACATCAGATTCCCTTGATTGAGGATGATGTCTACGGGGACCTGGGATTCAGTCAACAACGCCCCGGGGTTTGTAAAAGCCATGATCAGCAGGGTTTGGTGCTGCACTGTTCATCGGTCTCGAAAACCCTTTCACCAGGCTTGAGAGTCGGTTGGATCGTGCCTGGACAGTATCAGCAGGCGGTGGAGTACTTAAAATTTGTTACCAACCTGGCCACCCCCACCCTGCCCCAGCTGGCGGTTGCGCAACTATTGGAGAATGGCCAGTATGAAAGACATCTGCGTAAAACCAGAGATGATTATGCACAGGCTGTCGAGCGCATGAGCAATGCGGTGGAGAGCTTATTTCCGGAGGGTACCCGCATCACCCGACCTCAGGGTGGTTTCGTTATCTGGGTTGAGCTGCCGGACAAGCGTGACAGCTTTTCCATGACTCGGGATCTGCTGCACGAAGGAATCAGTATTGCACCTGGACCGATCTTTTCCGCTACCGCCAAATACCAGAACTTTATGCGGCTCTCCTGTGCCTGTGAATGGAATGACGATATCGAGCGGGCTCTTGCCAGAATCGCTGCCTGTTTTTAAAACCGTCGTTAATACTCTGATAGTCAGTTCAGTCTTACTTGAGTGGAAAACTAACTACATGATCATTATGTAAACTCAGATAAACCTGGTCAGATCGACACTGATTACCACCACATCAGACTGATATTAAGAGAGGCCGAGTAGGCTCAAATCGAGCTCCCCATCCTTGACTGGAGGACACCAGTAGTAACTACCACTGACCGGATGGGAAAAGCGAAACAGAGCGTCACATATCCCATCATCTTTACCGGTCATGCGTGTCAACAGTGCTTCGAAAGCATCCAGGGAGCAGCCGAAGGCAACAAACACCAAGCCAGCCTGATGCTCATCGGCCCAGGGCATGGAACGACGTAAAATGAAGGCTTCCGGTTCGAAATCCTCCTGTGCCGTACGTTTGACATGGGCGGATGGGGGCGCTTCATCCAACTCCTCGTTGTCACTGATACGTCGGCCAATGATGTTGTCCCGATCCGTTTGAGGCAGCGATTGGAAGTGATCCAGGTCGTGTATCCACTGCTGTACAGCGACAAAGCTGGAACCATCCATTCCGGGCCCTGCCCCCTGAACGAGACCAGCCTTTATGGCTTCCTCACCTTCAGGATTCTCTGTGCCGTCTTCATAGCCGGTCAGATCCCGGCTGTCCTGATATTGGAAGGAATCGATCACCTTTTGTAGTACAAAGGCTTCACTCAATTCCTGTGTCAAGCCTCGACAGCGCTGTAGCAGTTCGCCCCGGTCATCCCCTTGCAGCCAGATCCATAATGCGGAGGGCGTCGCCGGTACGGTAAAGCCCGGTCCGCAGAGAACAGGAAATGGCTTCAAGCCGTCGATATCTTTCCCCAGGGCCAATACCAGCTCGAGCCCAAAACCCACCACACACTCCTCATGATTGAGCTTTTCTCGCACCAGCCTTCTGATGGTGTCCGAATCGATATCGGGTTTCAGGGTAAATGATAGATAGCGGGCAAGACGGGGTACCTGGGCAAGGATACCCGGTTGGCAATGCTTCATGGGTCAGCCTGTAATTTGAGATTGGAGTGACCCAATTATAACGCATCGAATCGATATGAAATACCACACTACCGAGCATTGGATGAAGGCTGTTCAGTCGATGAGTCTGTCAACAGTTTTGTCTGATTTAGAGTTATTAATTGTTATTGATTATCATTTCCGACTAAAGATCAGCCAGGTAATTACCTTGCCAAGTGGATTGATGTTTAGATTTCACCATGAGGTAAAGACTATGAAACTGACAGTCAGCCTGTTGTCCTCCCCTCGCACTGTTGATGGTACTGATCGGAATATTCGATCTTTTTCTACTTGAACAGCTTAAGGAGTGCTGGCAATCAAATGGACTAACTTCTGAGATCTCTCGCTAATCAATGCGAAGATCAGCATCGGGATCAGTAAATGTTAAGCGTATTTATCCTGAAGAGGGATAACAGTTAGGAGACGTCGTGCGCCTACTAAACTGAACTGAGGGAGGGGTATGGCAGATGATTGATCTACCAATAGTCTGTCGAAACTGACAATCAGCAGGTATTAATTATTATTATTTTCAAGTGGCCGCGAACCGTAGAAGGTTCGCGGTACCACTTGAATCAGGGGCGCTTAGGAGTGGTGTACTCAGCCACTTTCTGAAACGATTCCCAAATGGTATCGTAGCCGACAAATCCTTTTTCATTAGCCTCTTTCTGACGAGTGGTCAGATAACGTGATTTACCCTCAGGCACTTTAGGTCTGGTTTTAGGCTGTCCGCTCATAATTCACCTTTTGTTTTGCAGTCGAAATAGTTCGCGTAAGAATCCTATATCGCAACTCTCACGACAACGAATAATTCATAGAGCCTGGATTATATAGCAGCGACTTTTTGCTGACCAGTCATCACACCCCCTATGATGATTCTAATTTTTTGTGACTGCATATATTAGATTTATTTCTGTTTTTAGGGGGAATTTTGGGTAAAATCCGTAACTTACTCAATAATACCGTATTTCTTGATAGAGACCCCACAAAAAATGCCACAATATATCTTTGTCTATCTGGGGGGTGAATACCCCACGAGTCCTGAAGAAGGTCAGAAACATTTCGAGCAGTATCAACAGTGGCTGATCTCCCTCGGTGATGCGGTAGTCAGTCCTGCCATTCCCTTTAAGGATACTCACACTGTACAACCCGGTGGTCAGGCCTCCCCTGGTACCATATCAGCCATGTCCGGTATGAGTATCATCCGGGCCGACTCCATGGAACAGGCCCTCGAAGCTGCCAAAAGCTGCCCTTTTCTGGAGATCAACGGCACCCTGGAAGTGTCTGAAATGATCGAGATGAGCGGTGGTTCTGACCAGGACGGCAGTCAGAAAGCCAATTAAACTCAGCAATGAAATTTGTCTGTTACGCTGACTGGTCTGAATTGCCGGCCAGCGTCGATCAGCTGTTTGCCTTGACGGAAAAGGAGAGCCTGTTTTTTTCCCGAACCTGGTTTGAAAACCTACACAAACATGGGTTCGGTGATGACCAGACACTGTTACTGGCCTGTGTAGTTGATGGGGAAAAGGTGGTTGCCCTGCTTCCATTGATGCAAACTGGTGGCGAACACGCCTATCCGGTAAAGCACCTCTATACGTCCCTCTACACCCTGCTGATTGAATACAGTGGTAACAGACAGATTCTGGCGTGCTTGATTGAAGGATTAAGAGCGCTGCCACTCCATTCGCTGCAACTGGAGCCTGTTGCCGAGAATGATTTGAGCCTGCATGAGCTAGAACAAACCATGACCTCTTACGGCTACACCTGTCATCGCTACTTCAGTTTTTATAATTGGTATCACCGCACAAACGGGGAGTCTTTTTCCGATTATCTGGCTGCCCGCCCATCAAGGGTGAGAAACACTGTCGGACGTAAACAACGCAAGCTCAAACGGGAACAGGATTACCGAATTGAACTCTTCACCAAAGGCCATTTGGATCAGGCTCTGGCCGATTATCGAGCGGTCTATGATGCCAGTTGGAAGGCCAATGAGGTATTTGAACCTTTTGTTGAGGGTCTGGCCAAAAATCTGTCTGAATCAGGCTGGTTGAGGCTCGCGATTCTCTATATCAACAACCATCCGGCTGCCGCACAGTTCTGGTTCGTCGCCCACGGTAAGGCCAGTATTTTTAAGCTGGTCTATGACGAAGCTTGGAAACGCTACTCACCCGGCACAATTCTACTTGCCTATTTGATGGAACAGGTCATCGACCGAGACAAAGTTGAAGAGATTGACTTTCTCACAGGTAACGATGCCTACAAACAGGATTGGATGTCGCAACGCCGTCAACGCTGGCGATTGAGCTGTATCGACAATAACCCCCAGACAGCCAGGGGGATCAATCCTATCAGTGCGCTGAGGGTTAAGCTGAAAAGCTTAAAAGAGAAAGTGTATAATAGTTGATTCGGAAAAGATAAAAGAAACTCAAGATGCAACAAATTATTGATATCGAGAAATTTGAACAGCTGCAAGAGATACTAGTACAAGAAATCATCGAGCAGATTCGTTTCAAACTGGCCCAAGGCGGTATTACTGGTGACCAATTAAGAGAGCTGACGGGCGAAATCGCCTTCAGCGTGGCCAGCAGCTTGGATGATCAGGCCAATATCGAACACGATGGAGTCGAAGTTCACCCCTATCTGGCCTTTATCGGCACAGAGAACGAGGTCATCCACTGCGGGGAAAACTCATATGCCCATGAGTTTGTCGCCGACATCATGAAGAAAGTCTTCAGCAGTTAACGGCAAAGCGCGGATATGACTACCAAGCTGATACAGAAAGACCTTTTTAAAGGGACTCAGGAGTTTGAGTTGGTCGATGACCATATCGACATTCGAATCAAGGCACCGTTTAAAAAAGAGGAGACTCTGACGGTGATGCTCACCGTACTCGATCCGGAGCCAGTAATCAGCCAGTCAGCCCTGCATTTCAATAGCCGGGTGAATGGCGAACCGTTAATTTCGCTATTTCTGGGAAAACCGAATACTGACGAGTTCAACGGTTTTGTAAATGCCATAAAACAGAAGGCATTTGAGGAGTTCAATGCCTTTGCCGGACTTCAGTCCAGCAGCCGATCGGCTGCTGGGAATACCAACACAGATGAGGCTCCAGTAGATTTTGGCGAAGGGGGTGAAGCACAACTGACACAAAATCGGGAACATATTCAAGTCGAGCGAATCGACGAAACCATCGAGTTATTGAAACAGCATTTGGAATTGCGAGACATCGAGCCCCTGGTCTCGGCACTGGAGCGTTTAAAAGCCGATACAAACAGTGACGAGAATCTGGCTGGCGTACTGCATGCCTTCAATGAACTGGGCTCCTATCAAGGAGCGGTATTGACCTACGCGCCCTATGTGAGCATCCTGCTCTACGACGACCCCTTCAGCAATATGTAGCGGTCAATCAAAACCAGCACTCATATAAGAAAATTAACCGCGAATGCGCACCAATCACTACAAATTACTTTGGTTATCATTCACTTAGCAGCTTCTATTGATGCAGATTCACGGCGAATTACGTAGATTTGCGGCTAGGCTGACCTGCTATTCGCTACTCTCTAGATTGGCACAATCTTATCGCTGCCCAAGTCGATATCCGGCCCGTTAACCACTTTGGTACCGGCTTCGATTTCCTGTTCAGTAGCCTCTCTGACTTTGAGGATCTCTAACTTGAAGATCAGATCTCTACCGCACAAGGGGTTGTTGCCATCAACGGTCAGGGTTTTGTCATCCATACGGGTGACAATGAACTCCCTGGGTTCGCCCTTTTCGTTCTCCATCAGAATCTTGGTACCGATCTCACGGAACTCTTCCGGCACGTTTTCGATATGATCGGTAAAAACCAGTCCCTCATCACGGGGACCGTAGATCGTATTACCGTCGATCAGTACTTCAATGATCTCACCTTCTGCCCTGCCCTCAAGTTGTGCCGTAACCTGAGTGGCGAGAACCTGATCAGCGCCATGTACATAACTGATCGGAAACTCAACAGTTGATAGAACCTGGCCGGTTTTCTCGTCGAGAACCTTATAGTTCAGTTCAACGAGTTTATGATGTTGTATGATCTCTTTCATGATCGCTTAGGCAACCTCTGATGCAGTCGCTGTCCCGGCGAAAAACGGAACAAATTTGCTGAATCCCGACATGCGCAGGGATAACGAAATGAACTGTTCAGACCTTCCTCAGAAAATGGAGGCGGCAAAAATTTTCGGTTCACCTCTTTCGTAACCAACCACCATTCTGCCGAGCCACTCCCCTTCTCGTTTGGTACTGCGAACTCTGAACAGAAAAGTGACATGCTCGCCACGCCGGATGAATCCCAGGAAGTCATACTTGGTATCCAGACTACGAGTCAGTTCGCTTTTGGCAAACTGTTTACCCACTTCGACTTCATTCAGACCGAGCAGTAGATCATAGGAAAAATTACGGATGAATTTTCCATACTGCCCCTTGTTGGAGTACTTGATCAGGTCTTCCCACCAGGGAATACCTATGGCCAGAAGCTCTTCGTCTGTATTGTCAATAATATTCATCTGCTGCTCTGTGTTTAGGAAAAATCACAAACAATGCGCATTCACAATAGGGTAAAAACCTTTAATTTCTACCAGTTAGTTTAATATCTTCACACTGGACTTTAATTGGCAAATACCTATTTATACAAGAAATGCAGTTACTTACAAATAAAAAAAGAGGCCAACAAGTATATTGGCCCCTCTCTTAAAAGCCAAACAGAAGCCCCACTCAGGGACTCCTGTCCGGTAGCTTATCGGCTAACTATTTTTCGGTAGCCTTCAGTTCTGCAAGCGCCTTATCTTCGATATCACCAACCAGGTGATACAGAGGTGCTTTTTCCATGGTGTATTCGCCGGAAACAGGATCACGACGGGATACAGTCAGTACATGCCAGTTATCATCATCCACTTTCATGTGGTCACCGCGGTAGTAGTAACCAGGCCAGCGAGTCTCCTCACGGAACAGAGTGTGATGAATAACGGCCTCGGAAGCGAGGTGACGATGCTTCAACTCCCATGCACGCAGCAGTTCATGGACATTCTCAGCGGCTACCTTCTCAAGATCCTCTTCGAGGGTCTTCATCTTCTTCAGACCGATGTGCAGCAACTTCTCATTGGTCATGTACTGAACGGTAACACCACCAGCATACTCGTCCATCAGTTTCTGCAGACGATCCAGACCCTGACGTGGGTTGATGTAGTTGGGGTTAACCGAACCGGCAACGATCTCATTACGATAGATCTTGTAGTGCTCCATCGGTTTGTAGATATCTTCCTTACGGCGATCGATCTGCTCCTGAGAAACACGAATGCCCTGAGCCTTACCGTCGTCGATGTACTTACAAGCAGCCTTGGCTGCGAGACGACCCTCGGTGAAAGAACCAGAGGAGAAAGCGTGAGGAGTTCCGCCAACCGCGTCACCTGCGCCGAACAGACCTTCGACGGTGGTCATACGGTTGTAGCCCCAGAAGTACTCATCAGGAGAGATATCTTCAGGACCTGAACACCAGGCGCCACAACCAGTGGCGTGAGAGCCCATGACGTAAGGCTCAGAGGTGGTCAGCTCGGGGTTCTCATACTTGGGGTTAACGTCGGTAGCTGCCCAGAGAACAGCCTGACCAACGGTCATACCCAGGAAGTTATGCCAGCCGATCTCTTCGAGATGTGGGTCCTGGAAGGCTTCCATGGTGACCATGTGGATAGGACCTTTACCGGAAGCAACCTCGTTGATGAACGCGTGGTTACGCAGACAGGTTGGAATCGGACGATGTGAAACGTGGGACGCTTCGGTGTCCAGGTAGGCTTTACCCACCATTTTTTCCAGAGCCGGGAACCACTTGGATTCGTACTCTTCACCGTCACAGTTCTGGGTGTAGGTCTTGAGATGCAGGAAGTAAGCACCAACAGGGCCGTAACCGTCTTTGAATCGTGCCAGTACGATACGATTCTCCATCTGAGTCATCTTGGCGCCAGCGCCGATCATCAGACCGTAAGCTGAACCGGAGGACCAAGGAGCGTACCAAACACGACCAGCACCCTCACCAACGGAGCGAGGCTTGAAGATATTGGAAGCACCACCGGCACCTACGACAACAGTCTTGGATTTGAATACGTGGTAATCACCAGTACGTACGTTGAAGCCAACAGCACCGGCAACCCGGTTCTCTTTGGCGTCATCCATCAGCAGGTGGGTAACACAGATACGGTTATAGACCTTGTCTGCAGACTTCTTGGCAGCCTCAGCCACCAACGGCTTGTAGGACTCACCGTGAATCATGATCTGCCAGCGACCTTCACGCAGGTAGGAACCGGTCTTGGGGTTACGCATGATCGGCATGCCCCACTCTTCGAACTGATGTACAGCCGAGTCTACGTGGCGAGCCATGTCGAACAACAGATCCTCACGAACCATACCCATCAAGTCGATACGGGCATAACGTACGTGATCTTCCGGGTTGTTCTCACCGAAGCGAGTACCCATGTAACAGTTGATCGCGTAGAGACCCTGGGCCACAGCACCGGAACGGTCGATGTTGGCTTTTTCAGCAATTACGATCTTCTTATCTTTACCCCAGTAGCGCGCTTCGAAAGCCGCACCGGTACCGCCGAGGCCAGCACCAGCGACCAGGATATCGATATTGTCTTCTACGATAGTTTTGTAGGCCATTAGTAGTACACCCCTTTTTCCATATGCAAGCCATTGGACTCGAGAGTGTGGATATCACCATCGTCGAGACGAATGTATTTCGGTTCGTTGTACAGCAGTTGGCTGTCACGCTGATCCTGAGTAGGAGCAGGAACACTGGAGAGTTGAGGAATGTGCTTGCCCCAAGGCTTAGTGGTGATAGGTGCCAGCAGGTTCAGGTCGGTTTCGCCATTGCGGGATTTGATCCGCCAGGCGATAACACCCTTCTCCTCATCACGAATCACTCGAACTGAGTGGCCGAGAGGAGCAAAGTCAGCATAACCACGTACGTCAATCGCATGATGCGGACATGCTTTGACGCAGGAGTAGCACTCCCAGCACATGTTGGGTTCGATGTTGTAAGCACGACGGTAAGTCGGATCGATGTGCATGATGTCTGAAGGGCAGATATCGACACAGTGTCCGCAGCCGTCACAACGGGTCATATATACGAATGTTGGCATAACAGTTCTCTCTTAATTCGGTTGAAACGACTTAGTAGTGCTGAGGCGCTTCACGCTTGATGCCAAGTCCCATGTTCGGTGGGTTGGTACCCATGTACTCGGGGATATCCGGATAGCGTGACTGCAGTGCAGGATCAGACAATTCACCCAGATCTGGCAGATTCTCTTGCGAGCCGTCCGCTTTGGTGATTTTCTTCTGATAAGCCGCAGCAGGTTTGAAGAACATGTGGGCAAACTTCGACCAAAGCACAGTACCGAAAAGCGATGTGCTCGAGATAATGAACAGTGCGAAGAACAACCAGCCAAGGCCACCGCCCTGAGTTGCGGACCACAGCAAACCGAAAGTGGCGGTAGTCAGCAGAGAGACGATGAAAATGTCGGCTTTCGCCAGTTTGTACCAGGGCTTGCCCTCGGCAGATACATCAACACGGATAATGAACCAGAACCAGTAACCGCCGATGCAGAGCATGGCTGCGCCAATATGCCAAAGCATAGGCCAGATGCCAGCCGAAGCCTCAGTTGGGTAGGCAAAAATCAGCGTTGCCGTGGAGACAACGAAGATGATGAAACCGTACATAGTTAAAAGGTGTGAAAGCCGGCGCTGCGGATTACAGAATTCAGATGAGGTCAGTACCTCGCTGGCAACTGTCTGCACTGCAAGCGACATTTTCTCACCGCTGCTAACGGTACGCTTGGCGTTTTTTTCAGCTTTTTTGGAATTCTCGAAAAAGTACTGAGCACTTTTCTTGTGGATCAAATCGATGATAGTGCCACCGACCACCATGATGACCATCAGGATTACGTAAATCTGCATGGTCTCAGGTGAGATAGTTCCGGAAAGCTCGCTGAAGGGATTTGTGGTAAACATCGTCTCCTCATCTCCGTGGTTTATTTAGAGCGAGCAATCCTAATAACTTGGAATGATATTCACAAATCAGTAATCCTTGTTAGCTGATTAGCTGAATTAATAAACACTAATACTTCGAATTAAATCATTTTAATAACAATGAGTTAACTCCTTGTTTATTGTTAATTTAGTAATTTATTCAGGAGATTGGTTGGTGGCTGACAAAAACCTTGACTCTCGAACGATGTAAATTAACTTTGACTCTGTTGCCGGCCTAATTCTTAAGGATTCTTATTCTTATTTAGATAGACAACAAAATAGACAACTCGGCCACTTTTCACCCACCTGAAGAGCCGTTTTTTAAGGTCACAGATGCCTCGACTCAGTCTACCGCCTGAATAACAGGTGAGTAACCGCACTTCCTGCGATCAATGAACCGATTTTTCAACCGAGGAAAATGAGTATACCCATACTGATATTTTCTATAAATACAATGGTTTACAGAAAATTACCAAGTCACTGCTAAATTCTGCCACCGGTTGGAAACAGTGGCAGAATCTGCCGCTATCATTCACAACGAATGCCCTTTTCCTCAATGAGATGCTTGTAGCGGGCATCTGTTAGAGAACGTAAGAAGCATACCAACGCTTCCACCTCCTCATCGGTCAATGCCGGGGCAGCGAGTTCGCTGTGATTGATCGTCTCTGGAACTTCAGCCTCCGTCCAAGCGGCCCCCGTCTCAGGATTCAAGCTGCGATCTTCATTATTGAACTGATCGTAGAACAAAATCACGGTCTTAAGATCACGAAACACACCATTGTGCATATAGGGTTCGGTAACCGCTACGTTTCGTAATGTGGGCACTTTAAATTTACCCTGGTGGGAGGTATCAGCGGTGGCAGGATTATCTAGCAAGCCATTATCGATAAATCCTTCAGCTGTATTGTTAACCGCCCGCACAGCGGTGTTTTCCGGTACACCAATATTGTGGTATTCGTAACTGGAGAAGGTCTCCTGAGGATGACTGTTGGGCTGCAGCTGATGGCAGGTTGCGCAGTTGGTGAATTCCTGAGAAAAGAACAGTGCCTTACCCAAGCCAGCTTTGGTGAGAATATACTCATCATACTCACCTTTTATATGGCGATCGTAGTCAGAGTCAAAGCTAGCAAAACCCTCGGTTTTCTCAAACTTAGCGATACTCTCGG
This sequence comes from Candidatus Thiodiazotropha endoloripes, assembly GCF_001708965.1. Taxonomy (NCBI): domain Bacteria; kingdom Pseudomonadati; phylum Pseudomonadota; class Gammaproteobacteria; order Chromatiales; family Sedimenticolaceae; genus Candidatus Thiodiazotropha; species Candidatus Thiodiazotropha endoloripes. Next base: position 1,791,670 of record NZ_LVJW01000003.1, read on the forward strand.
TCATGGCCTCGTAGGCAGCATCCACATCATCGAAAACAGTCTCACTGTAGAGTGACTCGAAGGCTTCAACATAGTCTTCGTTCTCCTGTATTCGAGCCACGACACTCGCCTTGTCAGGCATGTTCATCTCGATGGGATTCAATGGCGGTCCGCCAGCCTGACCTTTGAGATCGGCTTCTCTGCCATCCAAAAACTGGCCACCCATAAATCCCTGATACTGACCTGCATCACTGTTGAGACGATCACGAGTTCCTTCAAAGAAATCGGGACTGAAGGCAGCGTAGGCAGCTGAAGGTGTGTTGCGGTCGCCTAATGATATTCCGTCATCACCCATAGAAACCGCACCGATCTCACCAAAAGCATCCAGGCGATCATCGATAAAGGCCCGATCCGGATTGTGGCAGGTTGAACAGGCCTGGGTACGATTTCCAGAAAGATTCACATCGGAAAAAAGCGCTTCTCCCAATGCCTCTTTGCTTGTAAAAGTTGCCTCACTTTCATCAGAGCCATCACTGCTACTGCCACCGCCTCCACATGCCGAAAATAAAAGGCCACAGGTCATCACAACCGTAAATTTCGTAAAATCTCTTGAAATATTCATAGTTTAAAGTCATCAGCCATTTCGGCCAGGTTGCTATATACACATCAAATACCAGGAAATTCAGAGTATAAATTAAAATTAATAATAATACTATTGATAATTATTCTTATTTGCATTACTATCTTTTCCAGACTTTCCTGGCCTGTTGGAAACCTCTCTCGATTGTGTGACTTCGGGCTGTATTAAATTGAGTTTGAATAGGAGTATCTGAATGAGATTGCAACCCATTGCCGCGGCCCTACTGAGTGCTAGCCTGTTCACTGCCTGTGGAGGTGGTGGTGGCAGTAGTGACGACGATAATAGTTCGTCTACATCATTGATTAATATAGAAAATGTATTAAAAGTACTGGAGACCAACGCAGATATCGCTCTAGCTGTTTACAGTGATGCCATTACGACAGCTGAAGCATTGAAAATCGCCCTCACCGCCTTACGTGCCGATCCCACGGAGACAACCCTGCAATCAGCTAAGGATGCCTGGCTGGCAGCCCGTGAGCCCTACGGTCAGACCGAAGTTTACCGTTTCCGCCTCAGCCCCATCGACTCGACAAACTACAGCGATGAAGACGGCCCTGAAGGTGACATCAATGCCTGGCCTCTTGGAGAGGCACTGATCGACTATGTCAATGTGGATACTGGTAATAGTGCCGATGATTTTGGCGATGACCAAGTGGGTGTGACTGCAAATGCTGCAGGCATCAATGGTAATGGTGCGCTTACTGAAGCCGATGCCGAAGCCGACAGCAGCAACAACATCATTGGTGATACCAGTATTACCATCAACGCAGATCTGTTGGCCAATACGGCTACTGCCGATGACGAACATGATGTTATTGCCGGTTACCATGCCATTGAATTCCTGCTATGGGGTCAGGATCTCAATAACAACGCCACGATTACAGTCCCGGAGGATAGAACTCAGGCAGTTAAAACCCATGACGCTTCCAATCTGGCAACAGGGGGGCAACGCCCCATATCCGACTTTGTCAGCACGGCGTCTAATGATGCTGCAGATCGCCGACACCAGTACCTGGAAGTTGCAGTAGATAAGTTGATTGCTGACCTGCAACAGGTTAGAGATGGTTGGATCGAAGGTGCCAGTTACCGTACTGCCTTCACCTCGGTGGCCAATGAAGCCGAAGCGAAACAGAAGCTGGCTGAGATTCTTACTGGGATGGGGACCTTATCTGAAGGCGAGTTGGCAGGTGAGCGAATGCAGATCGCATTTAGCACCAACTCCCAGGAAGATGAACACTCCTGTTTTTCCGATAATACTCACCGTGATATCTGGCTGAATGCGGAAGGGGTTTCCAACAGTTATTACGGTGTCTATGCCGGGTATGACAGCGACCTGGATGGTATTGACGATGAAACCACCAATGCAGTGGATGGTTATGGCATTGATGACTACCTCCAGGATGCCGGGCTCACGACGCTGAAGAACAATATCGAAACCGCCCTGACAGACACCGAATCCGCTTATGTGGCGATTGATGCTGCCGCTCGGGCAGGTCGTCCGGTAGACGTACTGATCACTGAGGCAAAAACCAGTGATAATCCCCTGTATCCGGCAATCATCTCCCTGAATAGCCAATCATCTTTGATTCAACAAATTGCTGATGAACTGAATCTGGGCAATGTGGTTGATGACGATGCATCGGGGTGTGATACAAGCGATCCATCCGCTGAATGCTGATCAGTAGTTGTAAATAGACAGATCAGCCGCTACAGCTGATCTGTCTACCGGTAGTAATCGGGCAAAGCCGGCTTTGCCTCTTCATACGATCAATTGTCAATCATGTACATTATCCCAAAAAGTGTGACAAGCGCTGCGACAGGTTCTTGCTTGCTGCTGATTGTTAGCGGTTGCGGCAATTCAGCGGCGCCCACCCTGTCGTCGTCAGAATCACTACCTGGAGGTGAAGCTTCGGTTTCAATCCAACCATTCGCCTCATTTCAGTTGCCTGCTGAAAATCTTCCTCAGGCACAACATCCGGATTTTCATGCTGGCAAGGCCCTGGCTCACCAGCCCTGGGTGCGTGCTCCCACCATAACGACCGCCCGGGATGGATTGGGCCCACTCTACAATGCACGAACCTGCCTTTTTTGCCATATCAACGGTGGTCGCAGCCAGATGCCGGAGAGCCCGGATCGAGAGCTAATCGGACCTTTCGTACGCATCAGTATACCAGGCAAAGACAAAATCCAAGGCGTGGTGCCTGAACCGGTATACGGTGACCAACTACATACCCAGTCGGTTGCTCTGAGTCATCAACTACGTCAGGTAAGCCAGTTGAAAAAGGTGAGCCTGAAAGCCGAGGAGGTTAAACCCGAGGCCTATATCTATATCGACTGGCAACATTCGACCTTCACCTACCCGGACCAGACACAGGTTAATCTGCGCTGGCCGAAACCCCGTATCACAAAACTTGCGTATGGTGAATTGAATGCTGACACCATGTTCAGCTTACGTAATTCCCCACCTATCCATGGTACAGGCCTGCTGGAACTGATCCCCCAAACCGCCATCGATAAACTTGCCGATCCACAGGACAGCAATGGTGATGGAATCTCAGGTAGAGTCAATCATGTTTGGGACTTTGAACAAGCCAGGACTGTACCGGGACGATTTGGATTGAAGGCCAATCGGGCGAATAACCTACGTATTGTTACCGCTGCAGCCTTTACTGGCGATGTAGGCATTACCAACCCTCTTTTCCCACAGCAACCCTGTACCGAAGCACAGACCCGATGTTTGAAAACCGCTAATGGGAACGGCGAAGAAGGTGTGGAAATCCCAGACAATCTATTGAGTCTGGTAACTGATTTCCTACGCAATCTTGGTGTTCCCAAGCGCAGTAATTGGAACAGTGAGCCAGTATTGGCAGGGCGGGAGCTCTTTTACCAATCGGGCTGTCAGCAATGTCACCACCCGGATTACACCACAGCTGAATCAAGCCAATTGCCCCACCTCTCTAAACAGAAAATTTGGCCTTACACAGATCTGTTACTACATGATATGGGGCCTGATCTAGCTGATGGTCGACCAGATTACCAAGCCAGTGGGAGTGAGTGGCGAACGCCTCCACTTTGGGGTGTTGGATTACGTGAAGCAGTTAATGGCAGTAACAACCTGCTACATGATGGCCGCGCCCGAACGGTTGAAGAGGCGATTCTCTGGCACGGCGGTGAGGCCAAACAAGTCAGGCGACATTTCGTCAATCTCAAGGCGGATCAACGTCAGTTGTTAATTGAATTTGTGAAATCCCTTTAAGCGGTATTAGAAGATGGTTAATAGAACTGGAATATCTCGTAGAGCACTCATATCAGGTATGGCAACCCTGACGCTTATGCCCTCCTCTCTTCTTGCTGCAGGCGCCTATCTGAATAAGGGTAGAAGTAATATCTGGCTTTCAGCACAAGGGGATAAAGCCAAAACTTACGGTATTGGTTTGTTTTTCTCAGATAACGCCAACAGTCTAAAGATACCCTCTGGGTTCCGTGGGCATGGTGTCAGTCTGCATCCATCACATAACCGAGTCGTGATGTTTGCCCGTCGTCCAGGAACAGAGGCAATAGAGGTTGACCTGGAGAGCCGTGATCATCGACTGGCATTTGTGTGTAAAAACAACCGGCATCTGTTTGGGCATGGCAGTTTTTCACCTGATGGAAAACTCCTGTACACCACCGAAGCAGAGATCGATACGGGTCGAGGCCTGATCGCCATCAGAGATGCAAACAGCTATGAATTACTGGCTGAGATCTCCAGCCACGGTATTGGGCCTCATGAACTGAAACTGCTCAATGATGGAAAAACACTGGTTGTCGCCAATGGCGGCATACTCACCCATCCCGATAGTGGTAGAAAAAAACTCAATCTAGACAGCATGTCCTCAAACCTCTGCTATATCGATAGTTACTCCGGTAAAAGGCTAGCCTTACATCGACTTACTGAGACAAAAGCCAGCATTCGTCATCTTGATGTGGCCGATGATGATACCGTTGCCTTTGGAATGCAGTTTCAGCGAGAGGCTGCTGCTCACGATTCACTGGTGCCATTAACCGCAACTCATCGACTCGGTGATCCGCTACGCTTGCTCGAAGCACCAGCGGCGATAGTGATGCAATTGCGCGATTATATTGGCAGTGTCGCGATCAATAACAGAAGTCGAGTCGTTGGATTCACCAGCCCCAAAGGCAGTATTGCACTTTTTTGGAATCTGAATAACGGGGCCTTTCTCGGATATCACCAACTGCACGATGTGTGCGGTATCGCAGTCACAGAAGATCAGCGTTATTTTGCCCTGACCAGTTCGAATGGTCAGATGAGACTGCTTGATGCGCAGACCCTTAAAGAAGATCGAGCACATCGCCAACACCCTGATTTCAGATGGGATAACCATCTGCTTCTCACAACAGGGTAACTCTCCAATTCAATACTATGATGTTTATCGCCATGCGAAATACCAGTCTGATTATTCTCTGCCTGTTGATACTCAGCGGCTGTAGTGGCAGTCGCCCCAATGACCCACCGGAATTGACAGTCGATAACCTGAATCTAGCCCTGCAATATGCGGTTGATCAGTCGGTCATTCCTGCTGCTACAGCCTTCAATACCCAGGCTATGACCTTTGACACTGCAACCGTTCGTTTTTGCAGCAAGATCAATACCGCAGAATTGGAAGTTCTGCAGAGCGCCTGGATTAACCTGTATGAAAAGTGGTTTCACTTGGCGAATTACAATTTTGGCCCCCTCAATGATGATCTGGTATTTGCCAAATACACATTTATCGACAGTCTACGGGTACGTGGCACCAACTACATCAATACGGTACGAGATGAGATCGACAACCTGATTACCGGATCAGAAAGTTTGGATGAAACTTTCTTTGAACAGCTGACCTTTAACAAAGTTGGCCTGTTGGCACTGGAAGTCCTCTCCTTCGAAGCGAGCGGTGGTGCTCAGAGCGCTTTGGTGGACGATATCATCGAAGGCTTTCAGAACAACCCTCGCAAGTGTGAGATTCTCACGGGCATAGCTCGTCAGCTGGCCAGCAATGCAGACTATGTAGTGCAGGGCTGGCAATTACAGCATAAGGATACAGAGCTGTCTTACCGTACCCTGTTTCTTGATGACCAGCTCGATGATGGTAGCAACAATCTCACCCAGCTCCTGGTTTCGGTTCAGGAACACCTGGATTACTTGAATAAACGCAACGTACTTTCCACCAGTGCGACCCTATCCGGGGTCGCCTGGAACGGCTTCAGTGCCGCAATCGATGAGATCGAAATACTACTGGAGGGGAATACAGAAGTCAGTTTTCTCGGCTTGATGGAAGCTGGCGGTTTTAGCGATTCAGTAGCAGCTGTCAGGGAGACCATTGCCACAATCCGCACCGCCATCAATACCCGGGATGCCGAGCTACTGGAAACAAACATCGCCAATCTAGACGGTCACTTCAAGCGGGAGATACCCAACGGCTTGGATGTGGAACTGGGGATCAACTTCAGTGACGGAGACTGACCGTCAATCGCACAACATACATTTATTAGACAGGCTAAATAGACATGAAACATATCGGAAACACTCTGCTGCTAGCCGCAACCCTGTTCAGCAGTGCGGCGATTGCCGAGAACGCGAATGACCAAGCTGAAATCGAAGCACTTCGTGAACGTATCGATCAACTGGAGCAAGACCTGGATGCCAAACTGGAAGCCATGGCCGACAGCGTGGAAAGTCAACAGACGGACGAGAGTATGGCTAACCAGGTCCATCTCGGCGGTTATGGTGAACTGCATTACAATCACCTGGATGTGGATGGAGTCGATGATAGAGAGTTGGACTTTCACCGTTTCGTAATCTTCTTTGGGTATGACTTCTCTGACTCAATCCGGTTCGTTTCCGAACTTGAAGTTGAGCACATTATCGCCAGCTCCTCCAGGCGTGGTGCAGTGGAACTTGAGCAGGCCTTCATCGAGTTTGATGTATATGAGGGCACAATGGCTCAGGTTGGTGCGATACTGATGCCAATAGGCATAATTAATGAGACCCATGAGCCGCCGACTTTTTATGGTGTAGAGCGTCCTATTGTGGAGACTACGATTATCCCTACCACCTGGTGGTCTAACGGTGTCAATCTGATCTACAGAACTAACAATGCCCTACGCTTCGACTTGATGCTTTCCGAAGGCCTGAAAACCGGCGAGAGTGATCCTTTCAATCTCAAGGGTGGCAAACAGAAAGGCTCATTCGCTGATGCCTTCGATTTTGCTGTGACAGGTCGTGCCACCTATACCGGCATGGCAGGCCTGGAGGTGGCCGCTTATGCACAATACCAGCCTGACCTGGATCAAAGTGCAGAGGACTCCTATGCTGAAGAAGCCACGCTGATCGGTGGTCATATCATCTACCAGTTGGGTGAATTCACGGCCAAAGGTCTGTATGCCCGCTGGGACCTGGGTGGCGATGCCGCAGAAGCGGCGGGTAAAGATGTACAGGATGGCGGTTATCTCGAACTCGCCTGGCGCCCCATGGAAGCGCTAGGCTTCTTTGTACGCCAGAGCGCCTGGTCTCAGGAGGCCGAGGTGGATGCGGCCCAGACGGACTTTGGACTCAACTACTATCCACACAGTGATGTGGTATTGAAGTTTGATTACCAATTACAGAATGATGATGCTGGCAACAGTGATGGCTTCAACCTGGGTCTAGGCTACCAGTTCTAACAGCAAACCCGGTGCGGTAATACCGCACCGGGAGAGCTTCAGAGGATTTCATTGCCATCATGAGTCTATATCGTTTATTGCTCCTTTTAGGCTGCTGTAGTTTTACCGTGTTACTCACTGCGACGACACAGCTATGGGCCCAAGGCACCTACCTAAGCAAAGAAGATTTCCTCAGTCAAAACCTAGGCGCCAGCTATACTGGCGGTAAGATTTGGTTGAATAAACCTGTAAAGCAGAAACTAAAAAAGATTTTTGGCCATAAATACCCGGGATTGCGAATTCGTTATTGGACGAATGATGAGAACAAGGATCAAACAGCCTGGATTCTTAACGAAATCGGCAAAGTTAAACCCATCACCTTCGGTGTGGTGATAAACAAACAGCAGATCGAATCGATCTATGTGCTTACATTTCGTGAAAGCCGAGGTTGGGAAATCAAACAGACCTTTTTCACCGACCAGTTTCTAGGTGCTTCGCTGACTGAACGATTGAGACTCAATCGACATATCGACAGTATCAGTGGTGCAACCCTCTCGGTTATTGCTATGAAAAAAGTTGCCAGGGCTGCACTCTATCTTAGTCGGCAGGTGAGACTGACCTCCCCTGCTGTGAGTATTAAACCGAATGGAGACAGTTCAGGCTAATGAGAAGTTTCAAGCGTAGTCTGCGCCTGTTTATGTTGCGCTGGCACCACCGCATCGGGTTCATACTGTCACTGTTTGTGATACTGATCGCTATAACCGGTATTGTCATTAATCACGCCAATCGATTCGGCTTGGATACCAGACCCATTACTTCACCCTGGATATTGAGTTGGTATGGGGTCGAATTCGTAGGAGAGATTAAAGGTTATGCCACAGCGGAGAGTTGGATTAGTGCTTTTCAAGGAAAACTCTACTGGGATAGTGAATCTGTCGGCTTTTGTGCTGAGCCCCTGAAAGGTGCAGAAATGGTTGCGGGGATCTGGTTTGTACTCTGTGACACCTCGTTGACCTTGCTCACTAGCGATGGTGAACTGATCGAAATCCTGGATGATGTGGTGCCCGATAATACGAGCGCTCTGTCTGGCGTACACGATGATTGGTTGGTCATTGCCACCGAGACTGGAACGCAGACACTGCACCCTGATACCTTGGAGCTTAAACCAGATACCGTTACAAATACAACTGCTCGCATTGCAACCCTCCTGCCCGCCAGTCTACAGGCTGACCTGAACTTCAAAAGTCACAGTATTACCATTGAACGGCTGTTGTTGGATCTACACAGCGGTCGCATTTTACAAATGCCTGGTGCACTGTTCAATGATCTGGTGGCACTGGCAATGATTCTACTTGCTCTCTCAGGAAGCTGGTTGTGGCTACAACGTAAACTCTAAAACAATTCATTCAGCCTGATAACCTGCCATTGAGCATATCAATAGAACCGTTAGATCCAGCTTAGTCCCACCATAAGCTGTGTCAGTTACTCCAGTTCACAATGCTGCGTGTTATGTTGAAATCGGAATTTCATGTAATAACCGCAACTTTGTTACACAGTGAACAGATCTTCACTGACTGATAAACGGCTTATTCGATGATAAATCATCTCTTGTGGCTCTTGTCCCTATTGATGAGATTGTATTTTTAAATCCCTACTTCATAGCTATATGACACGAATCATCGATAGTAGTCCCTAGACCACACAGCCATGGGTATTTATGTGTAAGAAAAGACGTAAATTAGCATTTGGATACTCGAACAGAATGGTTGATATCGAGTCAGGCTGCACCAAACGAATAGTTCGTCTGCTGTGAAAATCAGACTAGAGTCCAGTATTGAGATTAAGCGCCAGGCTGGGCTGCTTGCCCTCCAGGTAAAATAGATGTTGACCAATTTTTGTAACTACAGTGAATGCCTTGCTCCAACTAGGACAGACATAATCCGCGTGATACCAAAGCGCACCAGAGGTTGGATCCTTGACCTGACCGAGATAGACCTCATAGGCCCTGGTCAGTGATTTCAGCCAAGCCTTCCGGTTGATCGGCTTATCGGAACGTCCATCACACCACCATGAGAACTGGCAACGATTCAATCTTTTCTCGCCACCTTGCTTGACCACACTGCATATTGTGTTGGGAAATCCCTGATGAGCTACCCGGTTCATGACCACATGACCAACGGCATATTGACCTTGAGCCGATTCACTGCGAGCCTCAAAGTAGATATTCAAAGCAAGGCAGTGCAGTTCGTTGGAAACTGCAATACTCTGTTGTGCCGAATCATGAAACAACCAGCGCCAAAGATTGGATGGATCTTCGGCAGATGCTTTGCTGGCGTTCTCCTTTTGCATTGGCGCAGCCTGTACGCCACTTGAGAAAGCGCATAGCGTTACCAGTAAAAGTTTTGCCATACAGGCAATGTGTCTTGTGATCGTTGTTCTTGGTTTCATTCTCTGTCATCCTTAACGAAAGTCAAATAACACTATCCTTACAGTGTTTATTTTTAAGCCGTTGCCAACTTAAAAATAAGTTAATGCACAACTTGAGCCATGTTTCTATTTATTTCAGTAAATAAAAACTTTATGAATTTTTTTTGAAGTAAATACTCCAGCCAGTTGTAAAATTTTCCGACAGTTGTGATGTCAACTGTGCCACAACTCAAGCAGATACCCCTGAAAGCCCCTGATCCACCAGATTTTGATCGGAATGCACGGATTTTGATGGGATTTGAGAGTGTGAGTTTGGTCTTGAGTTGATCTGTGATGGGAGAGCGGTCTATGACGACGGTAAGCTGTAGGTCAACGAGTTAATCTGAGATTGTCAAGGCTCTACTACGATCAAAGGCACCAGTAGCTCATCTTCACTCAAACCACCGTGTACCCCGACTAGTTGATAGCGATGCTCCTGAAGCAACCAGTCGTTAAAGGTATAATCCTCTCGCATCAACAACACCCTGTCTCCAATCCGGCGTTTCAGTTGAGGATTGGGTTCACCTATGCCGAACCAACCCTGCTCGATTAACTCATCGGATCGATAATTTTCTGCCTGCTGTGCAAGATGATCAGTAACGTATTGATCAAAACATTCACTTTTATCAGGCCTCAAATAACAGTAAGCAGATCTGGGTTCTCCGCTTAAAGGCATGGCAAGACAGTCAGCCAGTAGTGGATGATCATCCAATGAAAGACGCCGTTGTGGATGACTGTCAATCTGTCCATGATCTGCGCAGACGATGACAAGAGTACCTGTTTCATGGCACTGGCGTACTACCTCACTGAAGCAATGGTCTAGCGCTAACAAGTGTTGCTCAGCTAAATCACTCCATATCCCATGATGGTGACCGAGTGTGTCCAACTCCGGCCAGTAGGCGAACAGATAGCGTTCTTCTCCCCGCTTCATCCGCTCGACCATATTCTGTTGTAATTCATCCAGACTGCTGTGAGTCAGCAGTTTTGAACTACCGAGGAAATATTGGCTGAAATCTGATTTGGCAATCTTGTCCGGCACCAGACATGCCGTTGAACCGGGAATTGAATCTGTCAGGGGTTTTATATTGAGTAAAGCACTTAGATCAATCCCAGCCTGACTTAAGGGTACGCCGCCATACCTTGGTCTGCCAGGCAAAATGGCCAGGATCGCTCCCAGTTCGGCGAAGAAGATGTGCCAGCCTGTCAGGCCATGTTGCTGAGGCGCCAGTCCGCTGAGAAAACTGGTTACCGCACTCGCCGTGGTTGGCGGGTAGACGGAAGTCATACCTCCCAGCAGATTGGCATTTAGATGACTGGCTTTAGGCTGAGAGCGGAGATAGTTGAGGCCCATCCCGTCTATAACCCACAGCAGTACTTGTTGATATTGACCGATCTGATCGGTGGGCAGCAAACGGTGTTGTGGGTAGATGTGAGGTTCACCACCCAATCCCTGCTGGATCGAGGCCATCAGATTGACGATGCTGCCACCATGATAATCCGGTAAATGCATATTTTCAGTTTAACCCGAATTTTGATGCTGTACTGCATGATATCGGCACATTTCTCATATCATTTTTGTGTTCAAGCAGCGGGAGAAAGTTGCTCAATACCAGCGGATCGGAACTAAATTCATACAAATCGGAAATTTTGCGTCACTCGTGCTATTAACCCGGCAACGTGCTTCATAGACTGTTTTTAGGTACTCTTAGTGAGCTTGAAATTTCAGAATCATTCGAGCTGGACGATTTCCAGGTCCTACTCGCGGGAAAATGGCATAACATACTGATGATTATGGATAATATTCAACCCATTAATGCCGCACAGGTCAACGGTGATTCGGTCAATTTCCGGGCCAGTTAATACCATGGTGGATTATGGATACAAAAGATAACCACTCCCTCCCCTCAGATGATACAACCCGTTTGGCAGAGACGAACTCGCCAAACACCGCGGATCCGGGTGAAATCACTGGTTCGACAACCGATCCCGCAAGTACTACCTCACCGACCTATACCGGAATAACCGAAGAGTTCAATACGGATAACATTCAGGCTGTTCAGGTTGGCTCAGTGCTGAAAAACCGCTTTGTTCTCGAAGAGATGCTGGGACGTGGCGGTATGGGAGTGGTCTATAAAGCACAAGACATGCGTAAGGTCGAAGCCATGGACAGAGATCCGTATATCGCTGTCAAAGTGCTGTCAAAAGATTTCCAGGCCAACCCCGACTCATTCATTGCCCTGCAAAGAGAGACCAAAAAAGCCCAACAGCTTGCTCATCCCAATATTGTGACAGTCTATGACTTTGACCGGGATGGACCCAATGTCTACATGACCATGGAGCTTCTGCAAGGTGAACCTCTGGATCATCTGATCAGACGCATCCGCCCCTCGGCACTGCCGGCTCAAGAGGCATTGTCGATCATTGAACAGATGAGCCGGGCATTGGCCTATGCCCATTCGGAAAATATCGTCCACTCAGACTTCAAACCGGGTAATGTGTTCCTGACTTCGAAGAATGTGGTGAAAGTGGTTGATTTCGGCATCGCACGGGCCGCCAAGGGATCAGACCGGGTAGTTGAAGATGCCACCATATTCGATCCAGGTTCTCTAGGCGCCCTGACTCCCACCTATGCCAGCTGCGAGATGCTTGAATACGGCACCCCCGATCCTCGGGATGACGTGTACGGCCTGGCGGTAGTCGCCTATGAATTGTTAGCGGGCAGTCACCCTTTCAAACGCAAGCCCGCAACCTATGCCAGAGACCTGGGTATGAAGCCCGAACGGCCCAAGGAGATCTCAAAAGAGGTTTGGCAGGCAATCTCTCATGGACTGGAATTCGAAAGGGAAAATCGGACTATCAATGCCACACATTTTCTACAGGAGATGTCCGGCCCACGGGTAGGACGGGACAGCAGATTCCCCAAGTGGGCCTATACACTCTCGCTGGCAGCAGGATTGTTGATGGCCATAGCGCTAGTCACGGTACTGTTTTTTGGTCAAGGAGAGGATCAACCGGAAATCGTGCTGGAAGACACATCGACTCTGGCCGAAGAGCAACGCACACACATTGAGGATTTACTGGAAGTGGCCGAGGTTCATGGGCTGGTGGGTCGTTTCATCGAACCCTCGGGCAGTAGTGCCTACGATGCCTATCAACAGGTTCTGGCGCTGCATGAAAACAACAAACAGGCCTGGGAAGGCCTGCACAACCTGGGAGATCAGTTGGTGGTTGCGATCAACAAACTGCTAGATGACGGGAAACAGGATCAGGCAGAAATTTTGATCAGCAGAGGCCTGGAAAAACTGCCTCAACATGAAGGATTGAAAGCGCTACGCCAGACATTTTAAGCGTTTATGGATGGGCGGAAATTGCCGGGGATTGCTGATGACTCCATTCACAGGACTCGGCCAGACACTGCAACATCGATTTCCAGATCTCTTCCCAACAACAACCATGGCCATACTCTTCGAAGGTAATGAACTGACCGTTGGGCTGTTTCCCCACCGCTGCCTCGACCATCCAGGGAGGAATGTTCGTATCCTTTCCTCCAGCCAGATGGAACTGCTGAATCGCGGCATCAAGTGGTGGTTGCACACTGGGATTGATCGACCCCTCTAATGGATCATAATCGTGGAAATCGCTCCATGCCTCGATATCCAGATTGCCGGCCAAAGTCACTAACTGGCGGGTTTGTGGCAGTTTCGGCGCCAGCAGCATGGCCAAACCACCTCCCCCGCTGAATCCCACCATAACCAGATCCTGATAGCCACCGCTCTCCAGTAATTTCTCTATGACCACAGCCATGCTCTCCACAACAGCAGTCGAGTAGCGCTGATGGGTCCAGAGCAGTGGTGAACAGGCAGGCGTGTTATATCGCCCATGGTAGCAAGGTCGCCCCAGATAGACGCTTGGATTGGCATCGAGGGCCATCAGACGCAGCCCAACCGGATCTCTCGGCGTGGGATCCAATGCGACGAATTTACCCCCCAACCAGGGTGTACCATCCCCTCCCAGATAGACATGCAATCGGGATGAGTGTTGGGAGACCCTGTTTTTAAACAATGTATGAATAAAACCCTCGCCAAGCCTCTCCTGTTTGTCGAATCCCAACTCGGTCGCCTGCCGTTCGAATCGCTTACTCGGCGACGCACAGGCTGCCATAAGCAATAATGCTGCAACGCAAAATAAACGTGAATATGTCATAGTCGAGAGATTATTCGTTTTCAGCCTCATGCAATTTGTCTATCCTTAATCGCAGAGAGTATAAAATCCCCGTTGGAAAATGATATGTTACAACTTCCCACCCTGAAACAAACCCCCAAATTCAGCCCACTTACCATTGCCGTCACCGCGCTGATCAGCGGCTGGCTCGGTCTTGCCGGCTGTCAGTCTCAGGCAACCAAGGCAGAGACCCAGCAATCCCTGTCAGAACTGGCCGGTAATACAGATAAACTGCTCATCGTAGACTGTCTGCTCCCTGGGCAGGTACGCAAACTGGGTTCCAATCTGACCTATGTGTCGCCCAGAAGGCCGGTCAAAACGACGGCATCAGAGTGTGAGATACGTGGTGGTGAGTATGTAGCCTTCGACCGAGCCGATTACCGGACATCCCTGCGGGTATGGCTACCCCAGGCCCAGCAAGGTGATCCCGAGGCACAAAACTACGTTGGTGAGATCTATGAAAAGGGGCTGGGCATTGAACCCGATTATCAGACTGCTGCAGCCTGGTACAGAAAAGCCGCAGATCAGGGCAATTCACGGGCGCGCATCAACCTGGGTTTCCTCTACGAAAAGGGCTTCGGCGTCAAAAAGGATCTGGCACAGGCACTCAACTGGTATCGTAAAGCCTCCGGTCTGGAGAGTGACAATCTGCAGTTCTCCTCCTCGGTTGAGATCTCCAAGGCGGAACGCAACGAACTGCGTCTGCTCAAACAGGAGCGCCAACAGCAGAAAGCCGAGACCGATCGCTTAAGTAAACAGTTGAAGAGCACCAAAGGCCAATTGAGTGCAGAACGTTCACAGCTGGCGAAATCCGAGCAGCACATGCTGAGCCTCCGAAAAGAGATCGAGACACGCACGGTGCTGACAGCCCCAGCCGCGTCAGTTCCATCGAATCAGCAAGAACTGGAACAACTGCGCAATAAACTGGCGCAGCAGGAACAGGCTGTAAAATCCCAGCAACAGGCGATTCTGCAACTGGAGACCAGCCTCACAGCCCAGCATCAGGAGATGTCGGTCGCACTACGGCTGTCAAGCCAGGAGAAACAGGCTCTGGAGCAGGCATTAAGCGAACAGACCAGCCAGGCCTCAGCGCTGAAGCGGAAATATGATCAAGCGCAGAGTGAGCTGACAAAAGCCAACCAGGAGATCGCCAAAAATCAGCCAAAACTGGCGCAACAACGCAGCCAGCTGGAACAGGCTCAGCAATCGCTGCTGGAAGCAACCAACAAGACCATCACGCTTGAGAGCCAGATTGCGAATCTGCAGCGAGACACGGAACTCAAAGAGAGTGCTATGGGTGAACAAGGCGTTGCGGTTACAAAACTGAGAAAAGAGTTACTTCAGTATGAACAACGTCTGCAGACACTGGAACAGGCGAAGCTGTCTGAAAGCTCAACCCTGAAACAGGACATCGCCAGCAGAGAGCAGGAGATCAGCGGGCTGAAAACGAAACTGACTCAATCGCAGCAACAGCTGGAACTCAGTCAACAGCAGATCAGTCAACTCAATCCGGATCTGGCCCGCCAGCAGAAACTGCTGTTTCAGACCCAGAAAGAGCTGGTCTCCACCAAAACCGCAGCGGCACGCAAAGAACTTGAGTTGAAGAAACTGAGAGATTCCGAGCAAGCCTATCTGGATGAAATCCAGGAGCAACAGGTCAAGATCGATCGCTATCAGGCAGAGGCGCTGCGCTACAGAACCCAGCTGGCGGACCTGCGTAACCAGCGACAGACGGCTGCGCTATCCGGACCGACCATTGAGATTCTCGATCCGCCGATCGCGCTGACACGTGGCATCCCCAGTGTCAGACTGCGTTCCGCCTCAAAGGAACGAATAGTCACCGGTAAGGTGTCGGCACCTGCTGGACTGGTCTCATTTACGGTCAACGATCAAACCCAGGCACCTGATCCACTCGGTATCTTTTCCACCAAGGTGAAAGTCGATAACGATCAGACACCGGTCAAAATGGTTGCGGTGGACAAGAAGGGACAACGCACCAGCCTGGAGTTTCTGCTGATTCCGAAGATGCGCAATGTGCGACAACCGCAGTTGATATCCGAAAAAGCTGTCGATCCTGTCGCTGACGCAAAGCGACTGATCGGAGAGGTTGACTTTGGTGAGTATCACGCGCTGGTGATCGGTAACAATCAATACAGCAGTTTTCCCGATCTGGTCAGTGCGAGTACCGATGCACAACAGACGGCCGAGTTGCTGAGAGACAAGTATGGCTTCAAAACCACGGTACTGATGGATGCCACTCGTTACGATATGCTCTCAGCATTGAACAAGCTGAGAGAGGAGCTGACTGATAAGGACAACCTACTGATCTACTATGCCGGTCATGGTGAACTCGACCGGGTCAACCTGCGTGGCTATTGGTTACCTGTCGATGCAGAACCCAACAGTACGGCAAACTGGATATCGAATATCGCGATCACAGATATTCTCAATGCCATGTCGGCGAAACACATACTGGTGGTAGCCGATTCCTGTTATTCCGGTTCTCTGACCCGCTCTTCCATGGCAAGACTGGATGTGGGCATGTCTTACGAGATTAAGACAAAATGGTTAAAAGTCATGGCCAAGACCCGCTCCCGTACCGTGCTAACCTCCGGGGGACTGAAACCGGTACTCGACCAGGGCGGTGGCAAGCACTCAGTATTCGCAAAGTCATTCCTGAAGACACTGTCGGAAAACAACTCCGTACTGGAGGCCTATACTCTGTTTCGTGGACTGGCCAAAGAGGTACAGCAGACAGCATCTAAATTCGGTATTGACCAAATACCTGAATATGCTCCAATAAAGCATGGCGGACATGAAGCAGGAGAATTTTTCTTCATACCGCAAGGATAGTCAGCCACTAAGCTGGATATTTAGGGGAGATCTGATAAATCCCCATTCCGAGAAATATGCCGGAACCCAGGCACTTGGTTTCCTGGATCCCGGCATACGACGGCATGGTAAAGCGCAAAAAACCGACGACACCCGGATAGAGGGGGGACATGCGTGGATTTTCAGATATTTCCTTAGATTGATAATGAATAATCAAAACGGGGAGAGTCTTGATGTTTTACCTTGGTAATGCAGTAACTGTGCAGCGCTGGTCTATTATGACGTGGCAAAAATACCTCATCGCCACATTTCTACTGCTCTACTCAATGGGGGCGCACGCAATCTTCTCAATTGCCCCGGCGTCGCTCGACTTCGGTAATGTCGGGGTGGGTGTCGCCAGCACACCAATGAGTGTGACCTTCAATAACGACAACTCCACTTCCGCTATTGAGTTTACATCGATTTCCGCTACCGGTGACTATTCCATTACCCACAACTGCCCGATGTCACCGCTGCTGCTCGATGAACTGACCAGCTGTACCATCACGGCCACTTTCACCCCATCCACCACTGGCACAAGAAACGGATCCATCAACATCACCGGCTTCGATCGTTCGATCGTACTCGGTGCCAGCTACCTGCCCATCTCACCAACCGTATCCCTGACCGGCGTCGGTATCCGTGGCGATCTGGTTCTTGGCAGTAACAACCTGGATTTCGGTTCCATCAACATTGGCACAACCAGCAGTTCCCAATCGGTCTCTTTGAGCAACTCCGGCAACGCAGCCGTGACCATCGAAGGGATAGATGCTACGGCGCCGTTTGCCCAGACCAATGACTGTCCTGCCTCTCTCGCAGCCGGTGCCAGTTGTACCGTTATGGTCAATGTCACTCCATCGGTCACCGGAGACATTGCCGGCACCCTGACAGCCAGCGGAACGGGACCACAAGGCCCCACCAGTTCTGCAACCGCTCTGAGTGCAATCGGGCTGGCCGCTTTGGTCACACAGCTTGATGTCTCTCCCACCAGTCTGAGTTTCTCTGATACACCGGTTGGCAGCGAAAGTGCTGGACAAGACATCACCATTACCAACCGGGGCAGTACTACCCTGTCAGAAATCACTCTCTCACTGAGTGGTGATTTCACCGAGACCAATGATTGTCCCACCACCCTGAGCCCCGATAGCAGCTGTACGGTTACCGTATCTGCTGTACCGACCAGTGCCGGAGAACTGAGCGGCTCATTTGGATTCAATGCGACCGACGGTACACACAGTTTGATGGAGGTTGTCTCTCTGAGTGCCGTTGGTACGATTGCCGATCTGGTAACCTCCGATACGGATGTCACCTTTCCGGACGCATCTGTTGACAGCAGCAGTGATCCTCAAACGGTAACCCTGACCAATCAGGGCAGCGCACCGCTGACCATCAACAGCATCTCCACTGAAGGAGACTTCAGCCAGACCAATGATTGCGGCTCTGAACTGGCCGCTGGTAGCAGTTGTGATATTCAGGTGGTGTTTACGCCTCAATCCATGGGAGATGCAACCGGTACACTGGTAATCGATACCAATCAAGGTATTTCCAGAATCAATCTATCGGGAACCGCAGATGATTCCGGGTCCCCCGCTCCATCGGACAACCCGGTAGCCGACCTGCTGGATCCCTACACCGGCGGCAACCCCAATCTCGGCTCTCTCGCCGAAGTGATCGGTGAGGCCTGCCCGAGCGGCCGCCTCGAAGACCGCCTGCAGGAGGACTGTAATGCCGTGGTCGGCGCTGCCATCGGTGGCGATCCAAACACCGCCACCGCCCTGAACCAGGTCAACCCGGAAACGGCAACCCAGGCCAACAACTCTTCCCAGCAGGGGGGACAGGCACAGATCCGTAATCTCGGCTCACGCATCGCCGCACTGCGCGCCGGGGCCTCCGGTATCTCCTTCCAGGGACTCGATCTGCTGATCGACGACAAGCCCTTCTCCATCGATACCATCGCCCAGGCCTATCGGCAGCGGGGCGGCGGCGCCAGTAGCGACAATCCGCTGATGCAGAGCCGTCTGGGCTTCTTCATCACCGGCGATATCGCCACCGGCAGCAAGGATGAGACCGATCTGGAGTCCGGCCTCGATTTCGATACCTTCGGCCTCACCATGGGCCTCGACTATCGTATCAACCCGAACTTCATCCTCGGTGGTGCGCTCGGCTATGTGGATACCACCACCGAACTGGAGAACGATGCCGCTGAGATCGACACCCAGGGCTACAGCCTCAACCTCTACGGCACCTACTACGCCGAGCAGAACTACTTCGTCGACTTCTCACTCGGCTATGGGGCCAACAACTTCGATCAGAGCCGGCGCATCAGCTACCAGCTCGATGGACTGGCCAATGTGGATCAGAAGCTCTCCGCCGACTATGACGGCAGCATGGTCAGCCTGTTCATCGGCTCAGGCTACGACTTCAGCAACGGCCCCTGGAGCTTCGGTCCCAGAGCCGATCTGGAGTACATCAAGTCGGATGTGGACGGCTTCACCGAGGAGGTTTCCAACCCGGATGCCGACGGTGGTGGCTGGGCCACCCGGGTGGACGATACCGACCAGACCTGGCTGACCCTCAAGCTCGGTGGCCGGTTGGCCTACACCCACAGCGCCGACTGGGGCATCCTGATCCCCTACACCCGCCTCGACTGGTTGCATGAGTTCGAGGATGATGCCCAGGTGATCAACGCCTATCTGGCCGGCGATCCCAACGCTCAGGCGATCCGTATCGAAAGTGATGACCCTGATCGGGACTACCTGCGTCTCAGACTCGGCTCCTCCGCCCAGTTCAAGAACGGCGTGGTCGGCTTCATCGACTACAGCACCATACTCGCCCACGACGACTGGACTGCCCATACCATCAACATCGGTCTGCGCAGCGAGTTCTGATCAGCCTATTGAAATGCCCGCCAATTTGGCGGGCATTTTTTATCGGCTTCATAGATCCCTCATGATCTCTAATTGTTTTCAATACCTGCGTCTAACAATCGGAAAGTACTCAGTTAAATTCCTTCATTGAGCCACCGGGACTCGATACCTTGGACACTACCTAGTTCTGGTAATCGACATCTGCACGGACGCTCGCTAACATGGCCCGAAAAATCATCATCAAAATCATCGCTTGGGGAGACTTATCATGCGCCTTATCTACCAAAGGGTGATGTCGCTCATCAGTAGACGCTATATCGTAGACAAACTGCTTTTTGCTCTGCTGTTAATCACTTCCACGAATGCTTCAGCCACCTTAGGCATATCGCCGAGTAACTTGGCTTTTGGGGATGTTGATGTTGGCAGTAGTAGCACCACACCAAGATCAGTCACATTGAGCAACTCCAGCAGCTTTTACAGCGTGAGTATCACTTCCATCGATATTACCGGTGATTTCGATTTCACGACAAACTGCAGCGATTTTCTTGCGCCTAACGCCACCTGCACCGTGGATGTAACCTTTTCACCTCAATCATCTGGAGAATTGACCGGCGCATTGACCATTGCGGGTGATGACCCTTCTCTCGATGCAACCCGCCCTGCTACGGCCGCAAGACTGTTTACTTTCACTACGACACTAAGCGGTGTCGGTCTACAGGGTGAGGTCTCTGTACCATCCACCGAAATCGACTTTGGCTCTGTTTCCGTGAACGCCCAGAGTGACCCCGTTCAAGTCCCCATATCCAATACTGGCAATGCACCGCTGAGCATTACCTCAATCACAGTCACAGCACCATTCACACAGACCAATGACTGTCCGGATTCCCTGGATGCCGGTGCAGGCTGTGCAGTTTTTGTATCGGTAAAACCGGATAGCTCAGGTGACATCAGTGGTTCACTGACAATAAACGGTTCCAACCAATCAGGCGCATTGCAACGTATTATTCCTTTATTGGTATCCGGGGCACCGGCGACAACCTCCGTTTCTCCTTCAAGTCTCAGTTTTCCACAATCTGTGTCAGGTGGGCAAAGCGACCCATTGACAGTAACAGTACAGAATCAAAGTGATGCTCCGGTCTCCCTGCTCTCGATTGACATCGATGGTGACTTCACTCAGAGCAATAATTGTCCAGCGCAACTCATGAACAACGGTGACAGTTGTGAGATTCAGGTGGTGTTTTCGCCTCAAGCGACCGGCACCTTAACAGGCAATCTGTTGATCACCACCGATTCCGGCAGTAATACGGTCCCCCTGACGGGTAACGCTGCGGCTTCAGATAATCCGGTAGCCGACCTGCTGGATCCCTACACCGGCGGCAACCCCAATCTCGGCTCTCTCGCCGAAGTGATCGGTGAGGCCTGCCCGAGCGGCCGCCTCGAAGACCGCCTGCAGGAGGACTGTAATGCCGTGGTCGGCGCTGCCATCGGTGGCGATCCAAACACCGCCACCGCCCTGAACCAGGTCAACCCGGAAACGGCAACCCAGGCCAACAACTCTTCCCAGCAGGGGGGACAGGCACAGATCCGTAATCTCGGCTCACGCATCGCCGCACTGCGCGCCGGGGCCTCCGGTATCTCCTTCCAGGGACTCGATCTGCTGATCGACGACAAGCCCTTCTCCATCGATACCATCGCCCAGGCCTATCGGCAGCGGGGCGGCGGCGCCAGTAGCGACAATCCGCTGATGCAGAGCCGTCTGGGCTTCTTCATCACCGGCGATATCGCCACCGGCAGCAAGGATGAGACCGATCTGGAGTCCGGCCTCGATTTCGATACCTTCGGCCTCACCATGGGCCTCGACTATCGTATCAACCCGAACTTCATCCTCGGTGGTGCGCTCGGCTATGTGGATACCACCACCGAACTGGAGAACGATGCCGCTGAGATCGACACCCAGGGCTACAGCCTCAACCTCTACGGCACCTACTACGCCGAGCAGAACTACTTCGTCGACTTCTCACTCGGCTATGGGGCCAACAACTTCGATCAGAGCCGGCGCATCAGCTACCAGCTCGATGGACTGGCCAATGTGGATCAGAAGCTCTCCGCCGACTATGACGGCAGCATGGTCAGCCTGTTCATCGGCTCAGGCTACGACTTCAGCAACGGCCCCTGGAGCTTCGGTCCCAGAGCCGATCTGGAGTACATCAAGTCGGATGTGGACGGCTTCACCGAGGAGGTTTCCAACCCGGATGCCGACGGTGGTGGCTGGGCCACCCGGGTGGACGATACCGACCAGACCTGGCTGACCCTCAAGCTCGGTGGCCGGTTGGCCTACACCCACAGCGCCGACTGGGGCATCCTGATCCCCTACACCCGCCTCGACTGGTTGCATGAGTTCGAGGATGATGCCCAGGTGATCAACGCCTATCTGGCCGGCGATCCCAACGCTCAGGCGATCCGTATCGAAAGTGATGACCCTGATCGGGACTACCTGCGTCTCAGACTCGGCTCCTCCGCCCAGTTCAAGAACGGCGTGGTCGGCTTCATCGACTACAGCACCATCCTCGCCCACGACGACTGGACTGCCCATACCATCAACATCGGTCTGCGCAGCGAGTTCTGATTCGCTCAAAAACATGTGCCCGCCGATTGGCGGGCACAAACAACACTCTCAGTCACCAGGGCCTGCTTTCGGGCCTCAGGCTTGTGTCAGATTCTGCAGGAACTGCTTGATCAGATCGATGGCAGGTTCACTGGCCTGATGCGAGCTTAACGCCTCAGCACTGTCCAGAACCTGTATCAGAGGCAGATAACCCCTGCCTGCCTCGTTGAGATCGCGGCTCATCTTGTAAATGATGGGTGATATACGCTTTGGCAGGCTCAGACTCTCAACAGTCTCCGGGTTGGTATCAGCGCAATGAACTGGATCAGAGGTAACCAGAAATTCACGACAGCTGAGTGGACGATCCCGATGAATGGAGCAGGATTGATCTTCTAAAAACGGGCAAGGCAGATTGAGCTTGAAATAGTTGACCCCAACTTCACGCAGCTGCTTTCTGTCGTTGTTATTGACCGCCTGTTCCATCATCTGAAGAATACCGGCTTCTTTCAATGCATTGATATTGTGCGCAAACCGTTCTCGGATAACCTGCTGCCTTTCTGCTGGCATGGATTCAATCAGATTGAGCAATCTATAACCTTCAGCTCTGCTGACAGGCACCAGCTGAGAACAGCAGGCGCCACAACCCTTTTTACAGGAGATGCATTTTCCCTGCCGCTCAGCCTCCTTGATACCAATCTCGATGACCTTGTCTGTGATTCGTTGAAAAAATGGCAGCAGATCATGAATATGCACAGGCTCATTGGTAATTTCCACTGAAAACCTTATATTCTCACTACCGATGCGCAATTCTGCGCTGATGGATTCGGTAGTTGATTGGTCAGGCTCACTCAATGTTTCAATCCTTTATCTGATTCTTCGAGCATATGGATGAAGCGCTTTTTCCGCTATGCTAATGATGAACTCGGTATCAACAATTACCTGTGCACCAGATAACATGCCTGATGCCTGAGAGTGATCTCAATTGTTGCCAAATCGATAACAGGAACCTACTGCTTCTTGAATACTGAATCAAGCCTTAAAAGAGAGTTATTTGATGGCAAACAATGATCTTCTGATCAAACTCTATGAGATGGATTTTGACCAGTTACTGGTATCGAACAGCATAAGTCCAGATATCGTTGTACGTAAACCGATCGGAACTGATCGACGACTGCTGATCGAATGGGCACAACAACACTATCCCGATGTATGGTTAAGTGAAATCGAAACCGCGTTGGCAAACAGACCCTGCTCCTGTTATATCGCACAACAACACGCCTCAATAGTCGGTTTTGCCTGTTATGATGCAACAGCATTGGGCTACTTTGGCCCCCTGGGTGTCACCGAAGCCGCGAAAGGCCAGGGAGTTGGGCGACGATTGACACTCAACTGCCTGCAGGAGATGCATCTCAAAGGCTATGGTTATGCAATCGTTGGTATGCCAAGTTCAAGCGACTTCTATCGTAGAATTGCTCCCATCATTGAGATACCTGACTCTGATCCAGGTCTCTATCGTATGACTAAACCGCTGATGAAGGATTGACTGATCTTAAGCAACCGCTGAGCAGTTAGTTGGGCGTCACTGGATTAGTGTTAACAGGCCCTAGAATTCCAAACGCCCACCCAACGTCAATTGATGGTCGGTCAGATCTTCCAGCCCAAGCAGGGTGTCATAGTTGACGAACAGCTGGAGACCGTCCTGTAACACGGAAGAGACGCTCAAGTTCAACTCAAAATAGTCTCTGTCAGGCTCACTCGTTAGGACTCTGAACCGATTATTACGTGGATCACTGATATAACTCGCCGTTACTTCGCTCTGATCATTCTCAAACTGGTGGACCCAACCTAATCTGGCCTGGGGAATAATAACCGCCTGCTGACTACTGATCGCATAGGAGAATTCCGCTCCCAGGACTGAGGTCAACGAGGTCCATTCCTGATCATCAACTGAAAAATTCAAGCCGGAAGTATCGGCACCACGCTCTTCATAACTGTCGATATCGACTCGCATATAGGTTGCACGCCCATAAGGACCGAATGAGATGGGACCTTGATTGATGGTATATCCACCACCGATGCTGAATGCATAATCACTGCTGTCGGTAGTTGCCTTGGCTGATTCATTGATCGATGGAACGGCGGTATTTGATGGAATGTAGATATTCCGTATGATGTCATAGTCCGATGTGGCGTAACTGACCATCGTGTCAAGATAATACCGATCCTTGTAAAAGCTTCCATACAAAGCACCACCCCATCCATCGGTCTCCAAATCACCACCTGAAACGGTTGCGGTGTTATCGAATTCGGTGTCAATCCGGTTGTAACTCAACGCCCCACCAAACACCAGGTTTTCGCTGAGACGGTAATCTATACCCGCGGTAAGGCGGTAGTTATCATAGTCGAAGGCAGCAGAACTGCTGTTGGCGTCCTTCTCGCCTATCCCTGAATTTATGGTGGCGAATCCGCTCAACGCATTATCCATCAAAGGGTCTCCGGCACCGCCCCCCTGCCCCGGATAACCCGGCCTGTTGGCCAGTGTTTCGCTGTTATTGATGTTCAGCCCGGAGATGGAGAATCCTCTAGCACCTGATCGCAACTCCGTAAGACGCGAGATCAGAGGGTCCATTCGTGTACCTGCCGCCTCATTCGCCAGGGTTCCAGTTGCCGTATACTCTTCGGTGGCAATCTGCTGCAAGGCATCGGCCAGTTCATCGGCGTTCAGACCAAGACTGCTGTCAAATGAACCGATATCCGAGAGTTCATTGGCAGTCTGAACCATGGCACTACAGGTATCGAACAGGGGAATTGTGCCGGGTATAGCACCTGACATGACAAATCCGATGCAGGTTCGCTGAACCGAATCACCAGTATCCTGTTGCAGCTGTGTCTCTCCGTAGCGGCCAAGATTGGTTTCTGCAGCATTGGTGATCGGTGTAAAACAAAGCCCCATTGCCAAAACGGCAACGCTTCTGTTTTTCATATCTCCCCTCATTCCTTCATCGCCGAAAACAATAACTTTAACAGTGGATTGCTGTCATGCGCCAGATGTCATCTGTTGCCCAGGTCTATTAGTATTATTAAGCAACCCCGGATTATTCCCATTTCGCGAGATCCTGAATCAGAAGTGCTTGATATTCCAGGAAACCGACATTCGATGGAAAAAACTAAAGTGAATCAACCCGAGGTTATGAAGTGTTGATTGACGCCTGTGCAAAAGATAGTCCAACCTGCACGAAGAACCAAGCCGGGATTACCCTAGCTCAATCAGGGGAAATGATTACTGATCAGACTATATGAGACTCTGTAAACAGCTCAATCTGGAACTGTCATCCTGGCACCACTACGGCGGCAGCTCTCAATCTGACGCGACCAGGCCTGTTGTCTGGCGCTATTGCGACCATGATTGGTCTGTTGCTCGGAATCATACTCTCTTGTCAGGCTGTCAGCACGTCGATCATGGGCACTCATCACCCGGCGTATAGCCCGGACCAGTCGGTTTCGGGAGCGTTCCCTCAATGCCCTGATCTCATTTACCATATCCCGGTAGCAGAGACCGACAATGTCATAATGACCCTGTTCATGTCGTAACAGTTCTGCCGTCTTGGCCGAGGTAACCACCCAGGTACCGCCTTCGTTCAAGACCATTTGAAACTCCACCTCTCCCAACCGGTGCTGACCGCCCTCCTCCAGGAATCGCAAACTGCCAGGACGCATCGCCATTGCGATGGTCGCATCTTCGGATTCCCCACTGGGACGGTTCTGAATATCAGTGAAGTCTGACCAGGTGAGCTGTCTGGGCCAACCGCTAAGGCGTGGACCACCCTGGGGAGTTGTCCCTCCTCCGGCAGGTTGTGCCGCAGTAAAACCGGCATGAGGTGTATCCGGGTTAGCACCGCTGGCTACCGGTCGATTTCTACGGGCAGGCGAAGGGGTATCACACATGGCAAAGTCACTTAGATAGAGCGCTGAACAGGTCTGGAACAGACAGAGTGTCGACTAATATGTGCCGCTTCCCGGTAGAGAACTCAGCGGGTTCTACCAAGTTGAAGTGGTCCAATTTGACGGCAAGATATCGATTCATGAGATGTTCAGTACCTGTTTAGAGATAGATAAACAAAAACAGACTGACCAGAAGCATCACACCGGTCACTCTGATACGGGCCTTGACTGCCGGATGGCCCCATGACTGATACTGCTTATAACTGTAGATCGCCAGCAGACCATTGAGCAGTGCCAGAGCGGCAATAATTATGGGCATCCAGAAAGCCATCGCCTCAGTTTCTCATTCAAGCAGTTGAGACTGGCGTATCGCAGTCGCTGAGGTGTTGAAAAGAGGCTGTTGCTGATCAAAAATCGCCAGCTCCATTGCCGCTGCACGCCGTTGACGCTGATAGCCGGTTTTCAGCACCTCAATACACTGCTCCCGGGTAATTTGTGCTCCATTCAAATATCGTCCTCCTGCATGAAATCTGCCCTGTTGACTGCTCCACCAGTCGCTGATCTTCTGTTGATCGGGCCAGACCAGTTCTTCATCCGGGTCCAGGGCGACCTCTTCGTCAGCGGGATTTTCAGTTGGACCAGACTCGAAGCCGGCTGGCTGGTCTGTCTCCATATCCTCATAAGCCAGATCCAGACCGGTAATCGCCGCAAAGGATTCAGCGGCCAATCGACTGTACTCAGGTTTATCCATCATCGAGATCAGCCAGGGAATGCTCACCGGATCCCCGATGGTGGCGATTGCCTCGATGATCGCTCTCTCATAACCTTCCGTTTTGGCATGCTCACGAACCCAGTTGACTGCCAGCTCCTTATCCATCGCACGAAGACCAAGTGACAGGGCGCGATGCTGAAATTCACTGACTTCACTATAAAATTCACTTAACGTATTCAACCCTTTCTCATCACCTAACAGGGTTGCTGACCAGGCGGCCCAGAATCGACAGCAGGGATCCTCATTGTTCAACTTTTCAATAACCAGAGGCAACAGATCCCGGCGTCGTATCTCACCCACGTTGCGCAGTGCTCTTGAACAGACTGAAACATCACTGTCCTCTATTCCCTGCTTAAGGTACCCACCACAATCCACACGCTGTATGGAGCAGGCACTCAGCCCGATCAGTCGATTCATCGGTTGATCGGACTTCAACCAGTTGACGACAAAGCCCTGCAGTTTCTCCTGTGGCAGCCAGCCTAAAGCGGAGACCAGTCCCCTGAGGGTTTCCGGGGTTTCGGCGACTACGGCCAGAGTCTGTTCCAGCCATTCATTGTTAGCCTGGTCCAGTGCCACATAAGCCGCTGTAAAAACTTCACCGGATTCCGCCTGATTGAGCCCGGCCTCACAGAATGGCCAGGCTTCGGCTCCGGCCACATGGAGTCCGTCCAAATGGGCCGAAACCCTCGATTCCAGCTCTTTCAGATCGGCAAGGTCATAGTGTGGCTCGCGTATGGCTGAGTCGCGAAGCAGCCATAGGAAGGCTGACTCTTCGGCATGCTGCGAGACAATATGTTCGATAATCACTGGAATTTCACTATTCTATTTATTTTCGGACTGTCGTTAGTCCGCAGAGCTGGAGTGGTGAAACGATCCACTCTGTTGACTGAGAAGGCTCGGAGTTGGTTTTACCGCGCATCAGTTGATCTGCACCGATCCGCCTTTAATACGGTTGACTCCCGATGAGCGACTCAAAAGGTAGTTGCCTCTGAGTATGATTTTTCCCGAACGGGTCAATGTAATACTTGATTTGCCACATTTCAGGACGATCTCTCGCTCGGCTGAGAGCACCAGGCGCTCACCATCGATCTCGGCAAACTGCTCTTTAGCATCGCTGTTTTTGCGTTCGGGGTGTTGAATACGCCCGATCACCATTGGTTTCAATGGATCACCATTTTCAAACAGCAGAGCGACCTCGCAACCGAAATCCTCTTCACTGAATTGAATCGTGGATTTGGCAACTGTGCTTTCACGATTCGGATTCCCCGGATAGACAACCAGTGGTTCACACTGTTGATTCAATCCGGTAAGAATACCGATCACCACACCATCGAGTTTTGCGGCTTGGTTACGGGGTTTTGAGACTGGCTCTAACTCATTGTTCTGTTTGGGCATGGCTCCACCCTCCACGTATTGTCATTTTGCATCATTTGAAAAACTGATCGGTTTAGTTCTGCAAGATCTTCTTGCCCTTCACAACAACATTTTTAGAGGCTTTAACATTCACCGCACCCGATCCTTTGACTGAAACATCCTTACCCTGAATAGCAATCGTGCCATCTTTTTTCATGGTGATGGATGCCTTGCCTGTTTTGATCGTGATCGAATCCCCCGCCTCGATCACCAGATTCTTACCCACTGTGATTGAACCATCTTCACCGATCGTAACGGCTTGGTTCTTGCCAACAGTGACACTCTGATCCTTGCCGACATTGACGCCATGGCCACCACCGATATCCTCAGTGACACTTGCTGCTACCTGCATTGCCTTGGAGGCACCGACAGTCTCGTTCATCCCGGCACCGACCGTCACCTGATATCCGGCACCGATGGTGAGTGCTTTGGCGGCGCCTATGGTTTCAGTCTTGTTAACTCCGATGGTCTCGCTCTTGTTACTGCCGATATTGACGCTGCGATTACTGCCGATGGAGACCGTTTCATTGCTGCCTACGGATTCGGTTCGGTTGACACCTATGGTGATATTTTCATTGTTGCCGACCGTCTCAGTCCGATCATTGCCGATATCGATGGTTTCATCATTGCCAACAGTCTCACTGCGATTCACACCTACACTGGTGGTCTCATTGTTCTCCACCACGTTGTCCTGGTTCTTTTCCGCATGGATATAGACCTGTTCATCCCCCTTCTTGTCCTCGAAGCGAATTTCATTGAAGTTCTCTCCGGAGCCACCCTTGGTACTGCGGCTCTTGATACCGCTTTGGGTCATATTCGCAGGTAGTCCATAGGGTGGCATCTGATCGGCATTGTAGACTCGCCCGGTGACAATCGGTCGATCCGGATCCCCTTCAAGGAACTCCACCACCACTTCCTGGCCAATCCGTGGAATATGCATGGCACCCCAGTTTTTACCGGCCCAGACCTGGGATACCCTTACCCAGCATGAGCTGTTCTCATCACTGCCACCGTAGCGGTCCCAGTGAAACTGAAGCTTCACCCGCCCATACTCATCCGTATAGATCTCTTCACCAGCCTTGCCCACAACCACAGCGGTCTGTGGCCCCTGGACAATCGGTTTCGGAGTGCTACGGATACTGCGGTAATTCTCCTTGCTCACGGAACAGTTGAATTCGCAGGTGAAGATCGGTTCTTCGGCAACTTCCGGCACTGTTTCAAAGGCATCGGAATGGAGGATACAGGTGGTTCCGGTAATCAGATATTCCCTGTTCTGATCGCCCCGGGGATGTTCAATCAGGGTAAACAGTCCACCGCTGGCGACCCCTCTTGCAATCGCCTCCCCTTCGAGCACTTCGTGACCGCTCTGGAGCTCTTCAATTCGCTGACGGGCGTAACTGTCTCCATCGCCTGACTCTTCGTATTCACCCGGATAGTCGTAGATCTCATACTCTGCATGGGCATGACTTCTGGGTAGTGGCGCGGTGGCAAACAGATCAGATTTGGGCTTGGTGAAGTTGTAATCCGTATGGGCGAAACTGCCCGGTTGCACGGATTTGGTAAATTTCCAGGCGTGGATATAGTCTTTCCAGCGGGTACTTCCCTGTTCGCTTTGTGGCAGATAAGGAATCTCTGCATAAGCTTCGAGAGGACTGTGCGAGCTGTATCCGTCACACATCACCAAGGTATGCTTGCCATCCACATGGGCGAAGTAGTAGTAGATGCCTTCCTGTTCCATCAGCCGACTGATGAAATTAAAATCCGTCTCCCGATACTGAACACAATACTCCCACTCCCGGTAGGAACCACTCAGCTTGTCTTCAAAATCGCTGAAGCCATTATCCTGAAACACCTCTTTGATGATATCGGGGACTTTTTTATTCTGGAATATGCGGCAATCGGAGGTACGGGTCAAAAACCACAGCCAGGGACGCAGGGTGGCCCGATAGTGGGCAAAATAGGCAATATGGCCTATCTGGGTAAACTGGCTGACAAAGCCGTTGAAGTATCGTTTTCCACCATCCACCAGATCCATCTGCACGGTCATCTGTTTACCCAGCAGATCATCGTGAGCAATCTCTTCATTGTCGCTCAGCAGATCTACTGTAAACTCAGACAGTCGCCCCAACTCCTCTCTCGCCTCCATGCGCAGAATCAAGAGTTCATCTGGACCCAACGGGGTTTTTATCTGTAACTGCCGGTTACTCTGTGTAAACGCCATTCAAGACTCCTACCCAATCGAAATATCATAGCAAAGAAAAAGACACTCTTCTGAAAACAGGCTTTAACTTATACTACTAGTAAGTAAACACCCCGGTTCAACGTTTTATCGGTCACGGCTAAATCGAGATGGTAATTGTAGCTATTTGAGATAAAGTATGTGTGTCAGAGCCACTGTGGTCAATGAAATCCTGACGGTACTTTGTCACAGGGGTTGATCTGGTCTCTCAGACTGGGGTGATACCAGGCCTGTTGCCATGGTTTGTGCTTTGCACCCAAAGGCATCACAAGCCATTACTATCAGACGTACATATAGAGAGTG
This sequence comes from Candidatus Thiodiazotropha endoloripes, assembly GCF_001708965.1. Taxonomy (NCBI): domain Bacteria; kingdom Pseudomonadati; phylum Pseudomonadota; class Gammaproteobacteria; order Chromatiales; family Sedimenticolaceae; genus Candidatus Thiodiazotropha; species Candidatus Thiodiazotropha endoloripes. The sequence continues at coordinate 1,822,672 of NZ_LVJW01000003.1, forward strand.
TAGACAAGCCTCAAGACCTGCCGAAATGACAGGATCAGCTTACTTAAGGTGTAATCGATATGGCGCAACGATTAAATCTATCGGTTGAACTTGGAAAAAAGCATCATGGCAGAGATGGCAGCAGTGGCGACAGTCAGCAACTGAAATTCATACTCCTGGGTTGTTTTTCTGGCAACCGGGACTCGTCCGAGCCGCAACTCAACAGACTCCCTGGCATATGCAAGGTGGATCTCGACAATTTCGACGATCTGCTCAGTGAGATGCAACCTTGTCTGACAATTCAGATGAGTGAGCTGGCAGATCCACTGCAGCTCAGATTCAGCAGCCTGGACGATTTTCATCCAGACCAGCTCCACAATAAACTACCTCAATCGCAGGATAGCCCATCTGATGAGTTGAATCAGCTACAGCAAACCGATACGAAAGCAGGTTCTGCGTCCAATGGGGCACAGGAGTCTGATCAACAGACTCTGTCAAGATTACTGGGAGATGGCGCCGTCACAACCCCATCATCAAATAGTGGGGAGTCCAAGGCGAACCGTTCAGTGGTTGAGTCCGTGGTTGGACACCTGATTAATGGGTCACTCAAGCAGCAGACAGCAGAGAGTTCTGAGCAGGATGCTGATCACAGTGAGCCCCATGGCAGTCTGCTCAAAAAAGTCATCCACCATCCCGAGTTTCAAACCCTGGAGTCGAACTGGCGTGGTCTGGATTGGCTGGTTCGCAGTCTGGAATCTGACGAATTGAATGAGGTTTTCATTGTTGATCTGCCCAGGAATGAGTGGCAACGCACTACTCAGAGTGAGCTGGGATTCAAACAATCAGAATACTATCAATACCTATTAGAACGTTTCAGCGAAAAGCAACCATCAGAACAGAAGTTTATTCTAATATGTGATCATTATTTTAATTCCTCAACTGAAGATCTAGATCTACTGAAAAGTTTGTCGGCACTGGGCAATCTCCTGGATGCCCAGCTTCTGGCGGCAACGGCAGACACCCTCCTCTCTGCTGCGGATTCCGGCACGGAGACCCTTGAACCGTGGAAAGCGTATCGGGAAAGCGGTACAGCAATGAATGTCAGCATGGTTCTGCCGCGGATATTGATGCGCCTGCCCTATGGAGAACAGTATGATCCTGTGGAATCATTCCAGTTCGAAGAGCTCGATGCTGAATGGTGTAGTGATGAACTGCTTTGGGGCAATCCCGCTTTTGCATTGGCAATCCAATTGGCAGCAGATACTCAGTCGGATCGGCAGCAGGACGCCGCGGCACTCGCCGATTGCCCCTCCTTTGCCTATCGCAAAAACCGTGAGAGCATCCTGCAACCTTGTACAGAGTGCCTGTTTACGGATACACAACTGGAGACCCTGGTTGAGCTTGGACTGGTGCCAATCGTAGGCAGCCGGCGCAGTAATCAGGTCAGGATACCCTGGTACCGGCGACTATAATCGTTGCTGTATTGATCAGCGACAACAAATCATAAATCCAGGGAGTCGATGAACTAATCACTATTGGGGGTAGTTTCAACAACATAGCTTGGTATTATTTCACTAGTGTTCACATATTTATCGTGTAGTATCAAGTACAAGGGTTTTGTGCTAAACCTACCCAATGAAAGGGTGAGATCACAAAACGAAACAACCTGACCGACCGAGTTGGAGTCAGGCAACAATAACCAAAACATAAGTTAGACAGGTATGTTTACTTTATATATCAACTCAGTTTCAGGTTTGCAGAGGCATTATTGTGCTAACCCACGGGGGATGAAGGCTTGACTGGTACACTCGATCTAGACCAACTTCTCAGTGTAGTATCTGATGATGAGCCAGCCGGTTCCGATTTAGAGTACGACCCCCTGTTTGGAGAGATGGAAAGAGCTGCTGAGGGTAAAGAGGAGCAGCAGTTCGGCGATACCATCATACCTGCCGAAGACCCGGATTGGCGGGAGCTGAAGAAAAAGTCGCTCGAAGTGGCGAGCAAGAGCCGTGATCTGCGAGCTGCCATTCATCTGACCCGGGCACTGATTCATACCGACGGCTTCAATGGCCTGGCCGATGGCCTGGCACTGGTCAAAGGCTATCTGGATGGGTACTGGGATTCAGTCCATCCCCAACTCGATCCGGATGACGATAACGATCCAACATTGAGAATCAATACCCTGATCAATATCTGCGATCCCTTCGACTACCTGGCCGGCATTAATAAGATCCCCGTGGTCTCATCCACTATCATGGGAAAATTCAGTTACAGGGATATACAGCTCGCCAGCGGTAATCTACAAACCTCTGAAGGCGATTCACAGGAGCTCTCTCTCGACCAGATCGATGCGGCTTTCCGGGAGTCCAGCGATGAAGATAACCAACAGACGCTGGACCTGATCACTGCATCAGCAGAGACCGTGGTGGGTATCGAATCCCGCCTGAATGAACTGGTCGGAGTTGACCAGGCACCAAATCTCAGTGCCCTCGTTGAGCTGTTGAAGGAGATTGCCAATGAAGTGGCGCAGCGCTGCGGCCTGGAGAGTGCTTCTGAAGCATCCGAAACCGCAGCTGACGGTTCTGTAGCGGCAGCGCAGAACCAACCGGCCGCCCCAGGTACGATCAACAATCGCGATGACGTAATCAAGACACTTGAGCGTATTACGCAATATTACGAGAAAAATGAACCATCCAGCCCGATCCCACTGCTACTCGACCGGGCGAAGCGGCTGGTAAAAATGGATTTTTATGAAATTGTCCAGGACCTGGCACCAGGTGGTTCTTCCCATTTCGATTTCCTGTGGAAACAGGAAGATAGATAGATTGATGATCCGGGCATAAGCCCCAATTAGATAACAAACATACCGATTAAGGTACAGAGCACATTAAAGAGAGGTAGACCGTGGCAAAAGAGAGCAGCCAGAAGTTCGTAGCCCGAAACCGAGCCCCCAGGGTACAGATAGAGTATGACGTGGAGCTCTATGGTGCTGAAAAAGTGATTCAGTTGCCCTTTATCATGGGCGTTATGGCAGACCTCTCGGGAAAACCCGAAGAGGCGCTACCCCCCGTCGCTGATCGCAAGATGCTGGAAATCGATGTGGACAACTTCGATGAGCGACTCAAAGCCATGAAACCCCGTACCGCGTTCAGGGTGCCCAACACACTGACCGGAGAGGGCAACATCAGTGTCGATATCACCTTTGAAAGTATGGATGACTTTTCACCGGCTGCGGTCGCCAAAAAGGTCGGTGCACTACGCCAACTGCTGGATGCACGTACTCAACTGGCCAACCTGCTGACCTATATGGATGGCAAGGCCGGTGCGGAAGAGCTGATTACCAAAGCTTTGAACGATCCAACCCTGCTTCAGTCCCTGGCATCTTCTCCCAACGCAGACGATGCATCATCTGAAGATTCAACCGGCGAGGAGTAAAACATGGCTGAAACAGATACCCAACAAACAGCGGGCGAAGCGGCAGAGAGTGTAGCACCGGATGAATTTTCTGCGCTGTTGCAACAAGAGTTCAAACCGAAAACCGAGCGCACCAAGGAAGCCGTTACCAGTGCGGTACAAACCCTTGCTGAGCAGGTCCTGAAAGAGTCCGGCACCATCTCGGATGATGCTGTTGAGACGATTGAAGGGATCATTGCCGAAATCGACAAAAAGCTCACCGAGCAGGTCAACCTGATCCTCCATCATGAGGATTTTCAGCAACTCGAAGGCAGCTGGCGCGGCCTGCACCATCTGGTCAATAACACCGAGACCGATGAGATGCTGAAGATCAGGGTGATGAACATCTCGAAAAAAGAGCTGGGCAAAAACCTGAAAAAGTTCAAAGGTACAGCCTGGGACCAAAGCCCATTATTCAAAAAGGTCTATGAGGAAGAGTATGGTCAGTTTGGTGGTGAACCTTATGGTTGCCTGGTAGGAGACTACCATTTCGATCATTCGCCACCGGATGTTGAGCTGCTCAATGGCATGGCACAAATTGCCGCATCTGCACATGCCCCGTTTATCGCTGGTGCAGCGCCTACAGTGATGCAGATGGATTCCTGGCAGGAACTGTCAAACCCAAGGGACCTGACCAAAATATTTCAGACACCGGAGTTCGCATCCTGGCGTTCTCTCAGAGAGTCCGACGACTCCCGTTACATCGGTCTGGCGATGCCGAGATTTCTCTCTCGCCTTCCCTATGGGGCCAAGACCGACCCGGTGGAAGAGTTCGACTTCGAAGAAGACACGGAAGGAGCAGATCACAACAAGTACACCTGGTCCAACTCAGCTTATGCCATGGCCGTCAATATCAACCGGGCCTTTAAGCTGTATGGTTGGACAACAAGAATCCGCGGTGTGGAGTCAGGCGGTGCCGTCGAAGGATTGCCGACTCACACGTTCCCCACCGATGACGGTGGTGTGGATATGAAATGTCCCACAGAGATCGCAATTTCCGATCGACGTGAGGCCGAATTGGCAAAAAATGGCTTCATGCCATTGTTGCACCGTAAGAATTCCGACTTTGCCGCCTTTATCGGCGCGCAATCACTACAAAAACCATCGGAATATGACGATCCTGACGCAACAGCCAATGCAAATTTAGCTGCCCGATTGCCCTATCTGTTCGCCAGTTGCCGCTTCGCACACTACTTGAAATGTATTGTGCGTGACAAGATAGGCTCATTCAAAGAGCGTGATGACATGGAAAAATGGCTAAACAAATGGATTATGAACTATGTCGAACCGAACCCGGCGACAGCTTCAGAAGAAGACAAAGCACGTAAACCGCTGGCAGCGGCTGAAGTGGTTGTCGCTGAAGTTGAGGGGAATCCAGGATATTACACTTCAAAGTTTTTCCTGCGGCCCCACTATCAATTGGAAGGTTTGACAGTCTCGTTACGTCTGGTCTCTAAGCTGCCATCCGAAAAAACAGCTTAGGTCCAAAAATCTCACTTATTGGAGGAATAAATCATGGCAGTTGATATGTTTATGAAGATTGATGGCATCGATGGCGAAAGTACCGATGACCAACACAAAGGCTGGATTGAACTGGTTAGTATCAGTCACGGCGTGACACAACCGACATCCGGTGCCAGCGGCACGGGTGGTCGTACTGGTGGACGAGCCGATTTCGAACCGTTTACCGCAATGAAGGAGATCGATAAAGGCACACCCGATCTGAACATCAAGTGTGCCAAGGGTGAGCACATTCCGAAGATTGAAGTCCATCTTTGCGAAGCCGCCGGAGACAAGCATATTTTCATGAAATACACCATGGAAAACATCATCGTTCAGGCGGTCATGCCCACCTGCAGTAAAGGTGACATCAAGCCTATTGAAACCGTAAGCTTCGCCTATGGCAAAATCAAATGGGAGTACACAGAACTGGGGCAAGACGGTAAACCTGGTGGTTCTACTGACAGAACCTGGAACTTGGAAACCAACAAGCAGGATTGATTCTTGCGCAGGACAATGCTTCAACACACCCATCTCTCATGCACGATGAGAGATGGGTTTTGAATGCAGAATCTCTGACTTTAATCGGTATTTTCGCGGTAAATATAGGTTTTGCTGCGCAGATCCAGATCAGACACTGGAGACATTCAATTTCAGTAACATCGAACTGATCCGCTCTACATTGATCTGCAGGCAACCGTAGTTTTTTCTTAAAGATATTACAGATTGCCTCAAAACACAGAGAAGACAAAAACACCATGACGGGCGCACAAGAACTATTACAACAAGGTCAACTAGACCAGGCATTGGAAACACTACAGCAGTCGATACGCAACGCACCATCCGATACCAAACTGCGAGTCTTCCTGTTTCAGTTGCTCTGCGTGATGGGTGCCTGGGAACGGGCACTGAGTCAGCTGCAGGTTGCCGGTGACATGGATTCGCTGAATCTACCCATGGCCCAGACCTATCGCGAAGCAATTCGCTGCGAACTGTTCCGACAGGAAGTCTTCAGTGGTGACAAGTCGCCACTGATTTTCGGTGATCCCCCGGAATGGACGGCGTTTCTGGTTGAAGCTCTGAAACATTCCGGTAAAGGGGAATACAGTCAAGCTGAAAGTCTGCGCAACCAGGCGTTCGAGCTGGCGCCAGCCACGCCGGGTAACATCGATGGGCAGGCATTCGAATGGATCGCCGATGCGGACTCACGCCTCGGTCCTATGATCGAAGCCATCGTCAACGGTCGCTACTACTGGATCCCGATGCAGCGACTGAAAAAAGTAACGATGGAGGCACCAGAGGATCTGCGTGACATGGTCTGGACACCAGCCCAACTGACCTTTGAAAATGAAGGTGAAGCCGTGGCGCTGATCCCAAGCCGTTATCCAGGTACCGAGAATGCCTCGGAACCGGCACTTAAGCTTTCTCACAAAACAGAGTGGCAGACACCGGCTGAAGGTGTCTACCTTGGACTTGGCCAACGGATGCTGGCCACCGACCAGGATGATTACCCCTTGCTCAATGTCAGGGAGATAGAGTTCCAATCCGCAACGGACAGCGAAACTGAATGAGTCAATGAGGCGGAGATACCACTCAGTTGAAGGCCAGTAACCAACAACAGTTGCAACCATCCCTGCTTGACCGGTTAATCGATGATGAACCCGGCAAGACCAAAGAGTCCCAGGATAAGCGGGTCATCTCCATGCGCCGTCTGCGCCAATCCGTATTACGCGACCTGGCCTGGCTGATGAACACCACCAACCTGGAAACCACCGAGGAGTTGGAGGCTTACCCGGAAGTCAGTCATTCGGTCCTCAACTATGGCTTGGCAGAGCTATCCGGGCATCTGGTTTCCGGTCTGGATTTAACCAGACTGGAGAGGATGGTGCGTCAGGCAGTTCAGGATTTCGAGCCGCGCATTCTGCCCAATTCAGTCAAAGTGCGTTCGGTCCGGGATGCCAGTAAGGAGAGCCATAATCAATTGATGTTTGAGATCGAAGGACAACTCTGGGCTGTACCCACTCCGACACACTTGTTGATCAAAACCCAGATAGATCTCGAAGAGGGTGGCGTTACCCTTGCTGACGCCTTCAGCACAGGCATGGAGTAATCGGATGGATCCTCGCCTGCTCAAATACTATAACCAGGAGCTGCAATTCATGCGTGAGATGGGCGCAGAGTTCGCCCAGGCCTATCCGAAAATAGCCAGTCGTCTCTCGCTCGATGAGTTTGAGTGTGCCGATCCCTATGTTGAACGTCTGCTGGAAGGTTTCAGTTTCCTGACTGCCAGAATTCAACTGAAACTCGATGAAGAGTTTCCCCGTTTCACCCAACACCTGATGGAGCGGGTTTTCCCCCACTATCTCTGCCCCACTCCATCGATGATGGTGGTGCAGTTTCAGGTCGATATGCTGGAACCCTCACTGTGTGAAGGTTTTCTACTGCCCAGACACTCCACCATGCGCAGCCGGGTAGGCAAAGGCAGCCATACCGCCTGTATCTACCGTACCGCCCAGGATGTCACCCTTTGGCCGATCGAAATCCAGAGCGTCGACTATCTGCCAACACCAGCAGCCATCGCTTTGGCAGGTGTTGGAAGACAGAGCGGCGCCCGAGCGGCAATCCGTCTCAGACTCAAGACCTCCGGTGATATCCCCTTCAACCATCTTAATATTGATAAGTTACCAATCTTTTTTTCCGGTGGTGACAGCGGTATGCGTGCGTTTGAAGCCGTAGCCGGCCATACCATGAAGATTGTCGGCCGGGCGGTTGATTCGGATGAATACAGAACCACGACCTCATCGCCGATCCGGATCATGGGCTTCGAGGAAAATGAATCCCTGCTGCCCCATGGCCTGCGTTCCTTTCAGGGTTACCGCTTTTTGTCTGAGTACTTCACCCTGCCGGAACGTTTCATGTTTGTGGAGCTGAATGATCTGCAGTCTGTGATAAAAGGGTGTGACCAGCAGCAACTCGAGTTACTGCTTCTGCTGGATGAGAGCGATCCGGAGTTGGAGAGCAGTATCAGTGACGCCAACTTTTTACTCAACTGTACACCGGCGATCAATCTGTTTCCCAAACGGGCGGATAGAATTCATCTCAACGAGAAAGCGGCGGAATACCACATTCTGCCCGACCGTACACGCCCGATGGACTATGAGGTCTATGAGATAGACAACGTGGTTGGATTTGGCACCAATACGGAGCAGCGTCAGACATTTCAGGCCTTCTATGCCAGTAATGATTTCATCGCCTCGGATCAACCTCGCGCCTACTACACCAACCGGCGGGAACCCCGCCTGCTCTCGTCCAAACAGCAGCGTGAAGGGGCTCGCTCCGGTTATATCGGCAGTGAAATCTACATCGCAATCGTGGATGCGGATGAAGCACCTTTTAACACCGATCTCAGACAGCTTGCGGTAAGCACTCTGTGTACAAACCGTGATCTGCCAATGCATATCCCTTTGGGCCAGAGTGGATCCCCATTCACCCTGGAGAGCAGTACGCCGGTCAATCATATTCGCTGCATCGGATCGCCGACCAGACCGAAACCGACAACACCGCCGGGATCAATCAGCTGGCGCCTGATCAACCACCTTTCACTCAACTATCTCTCCCTGGCCAGTGAGGACCGGGAACAGAGTACAGCGGCACTGAAAGACTTTTTACAGCTCTATGCCGACACCAACGATCCTTCGATGCGCAAGCTGATCGAGGGGGTGATATCCATCGACTCCAAGCCGGTGAACCGACGCCTGCCGAGCCCTGGCCCGATCGCCTTCGGCCACGGTCTTGAGATCACCCTGACACTCGATGATCAGGCATTCGAGGGTAGTGGTGCTTTTCTGTTCGGCGCTGTCATGGAGCAGTTTTTCCGAAAATACACTGCAATCAATTCATTTACCGAAACCGTAGTCGTCACACAACAGAGGGGAGAGATCAAACGATGGCCAGTAAGGCTGGGTCTGAGAAAAACCCTTTGAGTCTGTTTGACAGACTGCAACAGGCACCCTATCGCTTCGATTTCTATCAAGCCATGAGACGCCTGGAGTGCGCCTATCCGGATGAACCCCGTTTGGCACACTCCAGACATGCCAAACGGGATAAAATCCGCCTTGGTCAGGACCCAACCATGGCCTTTCAACCCTCTACCCTCAACTCATTTCGACAGGGTAAAGGGAGCCTGCCACCCCGCCTGGGGGTCTATTTTTTCGGCCTGTTCGGCCCCAACGGTCCACTGCCTCTGCATTTGACAGAATTCGTCCATGACCGTCTGCACAACGAGCATGATCCGACCCAGGTTGCCTTTCTCGATCATTTTCATCACCGCCTGCTGAGCCTGTTCTATCGAGTCTGGGCAGACTGTCAACCCACCGTCAGTTTTGATCGTCCTGAGAATGACCGGTTCGGCGACTATCTGGGATCGATGGTCGGTATCGGCTCACCCCATCTCAGAGAGCGGGATGCGATGCCGGATCTTGCGAAACTCCACTATGCCGGCCGTTTCGCCAGTCACCCCCGCAATGCTGAAGGTCTGGAAGCGGTGTTGCAGGATTTCTTCCAGCTACCGGTGCGCATCGATGAGTTCATCGGCGCCTGGATCGACCTGCCCGAGAACAGCCGCTGTCGATTGGGTGATTCCCTGGAGATCAGCATGCTTGGCACGAATATCATCCTGGGTGACCGGGTCTGGCAGGCACAGCAGAAATTCCGCATCGTACTGGGCGCCTTGAGCTTCAAGGATTACCAACGGATGTTACCCGGCGGAGAGAGCCTGAAACGGCTGATCTCCGTGGTAAAAAACTATATTGGTGATGAACAGGATTGGGAGTTGAACCTGATTCTTGAACAGCCAGAGGTACCACAACTCTGTCTCAACGGCGCAAGTCGTCTCGGCTGGACCAGCTGGCTAGCACAACAACCACTGGGGCGGGATGGTGATGACCTGTTCCTACAACCCCTTGAACTTAGAGGTCTTCCCTCATGAGCGAAATTAATCGTGCCGCCCTGTTCGGCAAGCTGAACAGTCTGGGCTACAAGGCCATTGAGAGTGCAACCGTATTCTGCAAGATGCGCGGTAATCCCTATGTGGAGTTGGTTCACTGGATCCATCAGATCCTGCAACTGCAGGATTCCGATCTGCACCGCATCATCAAGCAGTTCAATCTGGAGCCCTCCCATCTGGCGAAAGACATTACCGAAACCCTCGACACTCTGCCCAGGGGATCCACCTCGATATCCGATCTCTCCTCCCATGTGGAAGAGGCTACGGAACGGGGCTGGGTCTACGGAACCTTGATGTTCGGAGACTCCCAGGTTCGAACCGGTTACCTGATGATCGGTATCCTGAAGACCAACAGCCTGCACAATGCACTGTTACGGATCTCAGATCAGTTCAAAAAGCTCAATATCGAAACCCTTACCGACCGTTTTAACGAAGTGGTGGAGGGATCACCCGAAGAGGCGATGCGCTCCAACGACGGTTTTCAGGTGGGCGGTGGCGCCGCCCCTGGTGAGGCCAGTGATGCCATGGCGCCGGCCCAGATGGGTAAGCAACAGGCACTGCAACAGTTCTCGGTGGATCTCACTGAACGGGCCAGAAATGGTGAAATCGATCCGATTGTGGGCCGGGATGATGAGATACGTCAGATCGTCGATATCCTGATGCGTCGAAGACAGAATAATCCGATACTGACCGGCGAGGCCGGTGTGGGTAAAACTGCAGTAGTTGAAGGCTTCGCTCTGCAGATCGCCAGCGGTGATGTCCCGCCTCCACTGAAAGAGGTCAGCCTGCGAGTACTCGATGTGGGTCTGCTGCAGGCGGGCGCCAGTATGAAAGGTGAGTTTGAAAACCGCCTGAAACAGGTGATTGAAGAGGTTCAATCCTCGGAAAAACCGATCATTCTGTTTATCGATGAGGCCCACACCCTGATCGGCGCCGGTGGCAGTGCCGGTACCGGTGATGCTGCCAATCTGTTAAAACCCGCTCTCGCCCGCGGCACCCTGAGAACCGTCGCCGCCACCACCTGGGCGGAATATAAAAAATATATCGAGAAGGATCCCGCCCTGACACGCCGATTTCAGGTCGTGCAGGTTGATGAACCCGATGAGGATCGGGCCATCCGCATGATGCGCGGCATGGCATCAACGCTGGAAGATCACCATCAGGTACAGATACTCGATGAAGCACTGGATGCTTCGGTACGGCTCTCCCACCGCTATATCCCGGCTCGCCAACTACCAGATAAATCGGTCAGTCTGCTCGACACAACCTGTGCCCGGGTGGCCATCAGTCAGGCCGCAGTCCCTGCCGAGGTGGATGACAGCCGCCGCCGTATCGAGGCGCTGGAGACCGAGTTACAGATCATCGGCCGGGAAAAAGCCATTGGACTCGACACCGAAGAGCGTGAGCAGGAGACTCAGGAGAAACTCGACCAGGAGCGACAGCGACTCGAACAGTTGACCGCCCGCTGGGAGGAAGAGAAGGGATTGGTTGAAGTGCTACTCAAGGTGCAGCAGCAACTCAAAGGGGAAGCGGTTGAGAGTGATCAAACGGCCGACAGTGGTGAGGATCAAGCCGCTTCATCAGAGGAATCTGCCGAGACACCAGAGGCGCCAGCAGCTTCCAAGGAGGAGTTGCTGGAGCGCCTGAATGAAGTTAAGAACAACCTCAATCAGCTACAGGGTGAAACCCCATTGATCCTACCCAGTGTGGATGCCCAGGCAGTCGCCTCCGTGGTCGGTGACTGGACCGGAATTCCGGTAGGAAGAATGGTGAAGAACGAGATCGAGACCATCCTCAACCTCAGTGACACCCTGGCCAAACGGGTGATTGGACAGGATCACGCGTTGGAGATGATCTCACGCCGGGTCCAGACCTCCAGGGCCAATCTGGACAATCCCAATAAACCGATCGGTGTATTCATGCTGTGCGGCCCCTCTGGTGTGGGTAAGACGGAAACCGGTTTGACACTGGCTGAGTCGCTGTATGGTGGTGAACAGAATGTCATTACCATCAACATGAGTGAGTTCCAGGAAGCGCATACCGTATCCACCCTGAAAGGTGCACCTCCCGGTTATGTTGGCTATGGCGAGGGCGGCATACTCACCGAAGCGGTAAGACGCAAACCTTACAGTGTGGTGCTGCTCGATGAGGTTGAAAAGGCTCATCCGGATGTGCACGAGATTTTCTTCCAGGTATTCGATAAAGGCTGGATGGAAGATGGTGAGGGTCGACATATCGACTTCAAAAACACCCTGATTCTGCTCACCTCCAACACCGGCACCGAGATGATCGACAACCTGTGTAAAGACCCGGAACTGATGCCCGAGCCCGGTGCCATCGCTACCGCTTTAAGGGACCCTTTGCAGAAGGTGTTCCCGGCCGCACTGCTGGGGCGGCTGGTGGTCATCCCCTACTATCCGCTAAGCGATGAAGTGCTGGCCAAGGTGGTACGCCTGCAACTGGGCCGAATCGAATCCCGCATTCTTGAAAATCATGGGATACCGCTGCAGGTCGATGACGAGGTGATCAGTTTGATCATCAGCCGTTGCACTGAAGTGGAGAGTGGCGCAAGAATGGTGGATGCGATTCTCACCAATACCATGTTACCCGAAATCAGCCGACATATTCTGGTCGAAAAGATGGAGGGCCGATCAATTGGCAATATCCGCATCGGTGTGGAGAATGATGAATTCAGCTATAACTTTTCCTAGGGCCATTTAACAGAAGATAGAAGCGGCAATATCGATGTACTCTGACAGTAACAGTGCAACCATTACCTTGACGGTGAGCCTCAAAGCGGGCTCTGCGCCTGCGCAGCCCATATCGGCCACCTTTGACCAACAGGGTGGCTCCATTGGTCGTCGGGATGAGAATGATTGGGTGCTGCCAGACCCAGAGCGCTTCATATCCGGACGTCACGCCCTGATTTTCTACAGTGAAAACGCCTTTCACCTGACAGATACCAGTTCCAACGGCGTGTTTATCAATCGTGCCGCCACTGCGCTGGGTAAGGACAATATCGTCAAGCTCGAAGATGGCGACACCATCGGAATCGGTGACTATGAGATCACTGTATCCCTGCCACAGGCAGAAACCCCTGCGAGGGAGGAGTTTGACAATCTGGATGACCCCTTTGCACAGATGTCAGAGCAATTTGCTGGTGAACCTGGAAGCGGGGAGCCGCAGCTTATTGAGACACCGGTTGAGCTGGACCAGCCGGCTGAGGAGCCCGTCTATACACTCGATGAACCGGACCCTTCTGAACTGGTGGTCGAACAGTCAGCCGACGAGCTATCCCCTGCTCCGCTGTCACAAACGGATCATACCTCAGATCTGAACGCCTATTTCAACCAACCGACACCGATTCCGGAAGATTGGGACCTGGATGAATCATCCGCTAATGCGATACCGGCCGGTGAGCCGAAAGCCTCACCCGAGATCCTGCCGCCGCTGGATGATCAACTTGTCCCCCAGGCCCCTTTTCCCGACTCCCAAACCGTTGCAGAAGAGCAACCGGCAGCGCCGGCACTGGCCCAGGAATCGATACCGCGTCCTGGCCTGAAGGCGAAAGAGCCAGCGCAAAAGAGCACTCCACCACCAGCCACTCAGCCGGTGACAGCCAAGCCCAGCGTGACCAGTGATGATGCAGGTTTACGCCAGGCGCTGGCAGAGGGGCTGGGTGTCCCTGAATCCTATCTGGAAGGGGTATCGCTGGCTGAGCTGTTAGGCAACCTGGGTAGTGCCATGCGGGCCAACGTGGAGGGCACGATGTCGATTCTGCGGGCCCGAGCCGAGATGAAGGGTGAGTTTCGCATGTCGCAAACCATGATCCAACCGGTGGAGAATAATCCACTCAAGTTCTCGATCAACACCGAAGAGGCCTTGCGACATCTGGTCAACCCCAGTCAGAAGAGTGGCTATCTTCCACCCCTGAATGCCATAGAAGAGGCCCACGAGGATATTGAAGCCCACATGCTGGCTGTGATGGTGGGAATGCAGGCAGCTCTGCAGGTGGTGTTACAGCGCTTCAAACCGGAGATTCTGGAAAAACGGCTTGGTCAATCCGCGCTGCTGGAAAAACTGCCCCTCTATCGCCATGCAAAAACCTGGGATCTGTTTACCGAACTGTACAGCGAAATCGCCGTAGAGGCGGAAGATGACTTCCACCAGCTGTTCGGTCGCACTTTTTCCCAGGCCTATGAAGAGCAGATCCGACGCCTGGAAGCTCTGAAACACACGGATCCCAATTTAGATAAAAGGTTTTAACAAAGAGATGATCAAAAAACTCTTGCTCGTTATCGGACTACTGACAATTTTTGTTGCATCAGGCTGTTCCAGTGTATCCAGTGTAAAGGCCTCTCTGAATGCCGATAAGGGAGTGAACCCGGATATCAATGGAAGGCCATCACCCATCGTTGCAAGAATCTACGAATTGAAGTCGCTGAGTGTTTTCAATAATGCGGATTTCTTCAATCTTTTCGAGCAGGATGTCGCTCTGTTGGGTGATGAGCTGCTGATGCGCGATGAACTTCACTTTCAACCTGGAGAGAGCAAATTGCTTGAGCGTGAATTGCAACCTGACACCAGATACCTTGGCGTCATTGGTGCCTACCGGGATATCGAAAACGCCACATGGCGCCGTTCCATCGAGATCGATGTGAACGATGAAACAGCCTTTGTGATAGAGTTCGGTAAAAGCGGCATCAACATCCTGAAAAACAAATAAGAGAAGCCCATGTCTTGGATGTCTAGGATCGTTTGGTCGGAGGGAATGTTCCTCAGACCTCACCACTTTCAACAGCAGGAGCGGTTTTTAGAGCACCGCATCGAAACCCGATGTGCTGATCTTACACCCTTCAGCTGGGGCTTCACCCATTTGAAAATCGATCGCCAGGCCCTGGCTCTCGGTCGCCTGGCCATAGAATCCTGTCGCGGTGTACTGCCGGATGGCACCACCTTCGATATCCCGGGACACGACAATCCCCCACCACCCCTGGAGGTCCCGGCAGCGCATAAAGGCGCCATCATCTACCTGGCACTGCCCCTCTCGAGGCCAGGCACTGCTCAGGTGAGGTTCTCCGATCAGGAAGCGGGCCTGGAGCGTTATCTGGTGGATGAGATCGACATCAAGGATGGTATTGCCGGATCTTCCAACAGCTCCACCCTGCAGGTTGCCAAACCGACCATGCGACTGCTGATCGGAGACGCCGAGCTGGAGGAGTTTGCCCATCTTGCGGTGGCCAAAATTATCGAGCGCCGATCTGACGATATGCTGGTTTTGGATGAGGATTTCATTCCTCCCTGTCTTGACTGTCAGGTATCCCCAAGACTGGCCGGTTACCTCAAAGAGATCGAAGGCCTGCTTCATCACCGTGCCGATGCTATTGCCTCCAGACTGGTGGATGGAGGTAAAGGGATTGCGGAAGTAGCTGACTTCCTGATGCTGCAGGTGGTCAACCGTTATGAACCGCTCTATACCCACTTTTGCAATCGGGTGCCGCTACATCCTGTGAACTTCTATGAAGCAGCCCTGGAGCTGGCCGGTGAATTGGCAACCTTCACCAGCAGTAATAAGCGACCACCAACCTTTCCGCTCTATCAGCACCAGTCTCTGCATGAGACCTTTCTGCCGGTGATCCGCGAGCTGCGACGATCCCTGAGCATGGTGCTGGAACAGAAAGCGGTATCCATACCTCTGGAAGAGCGCAAATACGGCATCCGCGTTGCAACCGTGTCGGACCGCTCCCTGCTGAGCGATGCGGTCTTCGTCCTGGCGGTCAATGCCAGCATGACGGCGGATCTGCTGCAACGACGCTTTCCCTCACAAACCAAGATTGGCCCGGTGGAAAAAATCCGCGATCTGGTCAATCTTCAACTGCCCGGTATCGGGCTGCGCATACTCTCCGTAGCCCCACGACAAATTCCCTACAATGCAGGTTTCAGCTATTTCGAGCTGGACAAGAATAACGACTATTGGAACCTGCTTGAAACCTCAGGCGGATGTGCCATACATATAGGAGGTGAATTTCCGGGCCTGGAACTTGAACTTTGGGCGATAAAAGGTAATTGACCATGGATCACGATGACCCATTTGGCATGAAGCCCAACGAATCCGGCGATCGCACTGTCATCCGGCCAAGACCGGGTGGTAAGGGCCCTGCCACTCCTCAACCCCAAGCGGCACCGACCAGTCAGCCGCCGCCACAGCGTCCTCTGGGCACCGCCCCGAGTCTGCCGATGCGTCATGGGGCGAATAAGCTTGAGGTCGCTGCCTCCTCGCTGTTATCGATGATGGGCCGACTGCGTGACACCCCTTCTCACTCGGATCCGGTGTCGCTGAAAAATTCCATCATCGACAAGATCAGGGCGTTCGAGAATAGAGCTCAGGCACAAGGCGTGGAACAGGAGACCACCTTCTGGGCTCGCTATGTACTCTGTACGGTAACTGACGAGTTAGTTCTCACCACCCCCTGGGGCAATCAGAGCATCTGGCGCGATCAAAGCCTGTTGGTCACCCTGCACAAGGAGGCCTGGGGTGGGGAAAAATTCTTTCAACTGTTGCAAAAACTTCTGCAGAATCCAGCCAAGAATCTTGAGCTGCTGGAGTTGATGTATGTCTGTCTCTCTTTCGGATTTGAAGGGCGTTATCGTCCACTTCCAGATGGCTACGCACAACTGCAGACCTTGAAAGACAATCTATACCGAACCCTTCGCAACCACCGGGATGAGTATGAACGGGATCTCTCCGCACACTGGCAGGGAGATCCGCTGAAACAGAATGCCCTGGTTCAGTATGTTCCGCTGTGGGTGGTGATGGCGATATCCGGTGTGGTACTGATGTTGATGTTCTCCGGATTCAGTCTCAGCCTGAATGTCAAATCCGATCCGGTCCACGCCGAACTGCACAACATTGCCCGCAATGTGCAAACGGTGGTTGAGCGTACCCCGCCACCGCCGCCCAAACCGGAACTCTCGCTCAGAATTCTGCTCGCCAATGAGATCACGCAAGGCCTGGTCAGCGTCGCGGAGAATCATCTGGAGGGTACGGTCAGAATTGCCGGGGACGGCCTGTTCGCTTCCGGTAAAGTAGCAGTCAACAGTCAATTCCTGCCACTACTGAATCGTATCGCCGCTTCAATGGATAAACTTGAGGGACAGATTGTGGTGGTCGGTCATACCGACAACATTCCCATACGCAGTCTTCGTTACCCCTCCAACTGGCACCTCTCGAGGGCACGTGCTGAATCCGTGGCCAAACTGCTGGCACTGGATTTAAGCCAACCCGCAAGAATTCAGAGTGAAGGGCGCGGCTCGGCAGAGCCCCTGGCATCCAATGACACAAAAGAGGGACGTGCACGTAACAGACGTGTGGAGATCACTCTTGTAAAACAATAGGTATTGCGTACACCATGCAGGCAATATTGAGAATCATAAAAAACCGCTGGTTTGTCGCCATCCTGGGACTGATCGCGATCTCGGTGATCATCTGGTTGATCGGTCCCCTGTTTGCCTTTGCCGGCAGCGAGCCCCTTGCCTCGCCCACCGCCAGACTGATTACCATCGGTGTGATCGTCCTGCTCTGGGCCGCCAATCAGGCCAGACGACTGTTTGCGGCACGCAAGAAAAACCAGCAGATGCTGGAGTCTGTGGTCGGTCAGAAAGAGCAGACCTCCGTATCGACCCAGGAGTCGGCGGAAGAGGTGCAGATTCTTGGGCAACGTCTGGACGACGCCATCCGCATTCTCAAAGAGTCGAAACTGGGGGGTAAACAGGATAGCCAATATCTCTATCAGCTCCCCTGGTATATGTTCATCGGCCCACCTGGAAGTGGTAAAACCACTGCCCTGCTCAACTCGGGGCTGCACTTTCCTCTCGCGGACAAGCTGGGCAACGATGCGGTACAGGGTATCGGTGGAACACGCAATTGTGACTGGTGGTTCACCGATGATGCGGTACTGCTCGATACTGCAGGCCGATACACCACCCAGGACAGTTATGAAGAGGTGGACCGGGCAGCCTGGATGGGCTTTCTTGATCTGCTGAAAAAACATCGCAAGCGCAGACCGATCAACGGCGCCCTGGTGGCCATCAGCGTGGAGGATATTCTGCAGCTGACCGACATCGAGAGAATCAATCACGCGAAGGCGATTCGTCTGCGGGTCAAGGAGCTGATCGACCACTTCGGTATCCGCTTTCCAATCTATGTACTGTTCACCAAGTGCGACCTGCTGGCGGGTTTCAATGAATTTTTCGAAAACCTGAGTCGTGATGAGCGTAACCAGGTCTGGGGAATGACCTTTCCGCTCAACGAAAAAGACAGCCAGGATGATGTGATCAACCACTTCAAGGGAGAGTTCAAGGCCCTGGAGCAGCGTATCGATGCCCGCCTGATGGATCGGCTTGAACAGGAACGGGACGTCAAACGTCGGGTGTTGATCTACTCCTTTCCACAACAGTTCAGCGCACTGCGTGAAGCGGCGGAGACCTTTCTCCAGGAAGCGTTCAGTGAGAACCGTTTTCAAGAGACCCCAATGGTCAGGGGTGTCTACTTCACCAGCGGTACTCAGGAAGGCACACCGATCGACCGCTTGCTTGGATCGATGGCCCAGGAGTTCGGCCTCAACCGTCAGATTGCCCCAGCCTTTTCCGGTACCGGCCGCAGCTTTTTCATCAACAGGCTGTTCAAGGATCTGATATTTGCCGAATCCCATCTGGCCGGTATCAATACCCGGGTTGAGAAACAGCGGGCATGGCTACAGCGTATTGCTTATGTAGGCGCCATCTCCCTGGCACTGCTGGCCGGCATTGCCTGGTTTACCAGCTACAGCCGCAATCAAAGCTATATCGATCAGGTAGCCATACAGGCCAATGCCGCAGATGAAAAAGTCAACGGGGTTGCCGCAGATGATCTGACCTTGACCAATGTGGTGCCCGCCCTGGAGTTGGTGCGACGGATCCCAGGTGGCTATGAGGATCAGGAGAAAGAGATCCCCTGGTTGATGGGACTCGGACTCTACCAGGGTGACAAACTGGGCAGCGAGGCGATCAATGCCTACCACAACAGCCTAAAGAACCTGTTCCTGCCACGCATTATTCTCAGTCTTGAAGATCAGCTGAAACAGCAGGGTAACAACCCTGACTATCTGTACGAGGCGCTCAAGGTCTATCTGATGTTCGATGATAAAGAGCATTACGATGCCGAGACTGTGAAGGCCTGGATACTGTTACAGTGGCAACTCAGCCTGCCTGGTGGGGAAAATGCCCAGGCCCGTCAGGCCCTGGCGGGTCATCTGGACGCCCTGCTCAGCCAGATGCCGATGCCGCCAACCATTCCATTGGATGAGGCACTGATCGGCCGGGTGCGCAACGACCTGTTAAGAGTACCGCTCGCCGATCGGGTCTATGATCGGATGAAACGCACCACCGCAGGGGGCTCGGTAGCCGCATTGCGACTGACTCAGGAGATCGGCCCTGATGCGGAACTGGTCTTCAGTCGACGCTCCGGTGAACCGCTGGACAAGCAGATTCCCAGCCTGTTTACCTATCAGGGATATCATAAACTGTTCCTCAAGGATCACCTGTCGATTGCCAATAAACTGCTCGAGGAGAAGTGGATACTCGGCCCTGATTTGGAAAGGATCATCGGCAAGACCGACCTGACCAGGCTCAGCAGCCGGGTCAAAGATCTCTACTACGCCGAGTACATCCGTATTTGGGAACAACAGCTGGCGGATATACGGGTGAAACCTTTCAACAACATGCGCCAGGCGGTAGAGGTGTTGAATGTTCTTTCCGGACCTACATCGCCGCTACGCCGCTATCTGAAACTGGTACAGGAGCAGACTACCCTCTCCCGCCTGCCGGGAGGCGCTCAGAAGGCGGCGGAGCTGGCGGCTGAGCACGGATCTGGCATTACCCGGCAGTTGGCATCAATCCTTCAGGTATCACCGGATGAGAGCCAGCAGGAGCCAGAAAGGCAGCTGCTGACCACACCAGTGGATCAACATTTCGCCGAACTGAACCGGATGATCAATGCCCAGGAGGGTGAGCAGGCTCCGCTGGAGAGAACCCTGGAGATGCTCAACGAACTGTATGCCCATATGAACTCCATTGCCTCTGCCGGTAATCAGTCGAGTCAGGCATTCAACGCTGCACGAGATCCTGCATCCGGTGGCGTGATCAGCCGTTTGAAACTGGAGGCACAGCGTCAACCCGGTCCACTGGCCGACATGATCAATACCCTGGCGGACGGCAGTTCCAATCTGACCGTCTCAGGGGTCAGAAGCCATCTCAATTCAGTCTGGAACACCCGGCTCTTGCCTTTCTGTCAGCGCAGTCTGGCGGGACGCTATCCACTGGAGCGTAACAGCGTACGTGAAGTGACGATCAGTGATTTTGGACGCTTCTTCGGCCCAGGCGGGATGATGGAGAACTTTTTCAATACCTACCTGATCGATTTTGTCGATACCTCACGCAGAGTTTGGCGTTGGAATGCGGCGGGCAATAAAACCCTGGGTATACCAACCAGTACCCTGCGACAGTTTCAGCGGGCAGCGGTTATCCGGGATGCCTTCTTCAGCGGCAGTAGTCCGGAGCCGAAGATAAACTTCGAAATCAAACCGCTGAGCATGGACACCACGATCACCCAGATCACCCTGTTGATCAATCAGCAGCGGGTCAGATACAACCATGGTCCGACCCGCTGGAACCGACTCACCTGGCCGGATGATTCCGGCATCAGCGATGCCAAGATTCTGCTTGCGCCGCCCGCAGGGAATAAACCCTCAGGTCTGACTGAGGATGGACCCTGGGGCTGGTTCCGCATGATCGATCAGGCTGCAACCGAAGCCACCAACACCCCTGAAACCATCAATGTGAGCTTTGATGTGGGTGGTCGTAAATCCCGTTTTGCACTACGTGCTAGTGGTGCACTCAATCCATTCCAGTTAAAAGAATTGGCAGACTTCCGGTGTCCGAACAGACTTTGAACTCATTGCAAAACGAGGACTTTCCAGGCCTCTACGGTAAAATTCCTTCACTGGGGGATTTTGTCACCCGCCGGCTTCCACGCGGCTTCATTGCCCCTTGGGAGACCTGGATGCAGGAGGCGATCGCCAACAGTCGGGAGCAGCTGGGGGATTTCTGGCTCGATAACTATTTGACCAGTCCCATGTGGCGTTTCGCACTCTCGCCAGGAATCTGCGGCGAACAGGGGTGGGCAGGAATCCTGATGCCCAGCGTCGATCGGGTCGGTCGTTACTATCCGTTTACGCTGGCAGCAAAACTCGATCCGAAATTCAATCTTTTTCTGTTCATGGAGGAATCGGAGAGTTGGTTTGCCCGTTTGGAAGAACTTGCCCTCTCCTGCCTGGATGATGGTTTCCAGATGGAGGCGTTGGAACAGCAGCTGAGTCAGCTCGGCGCACCGACGGCAGAGCGTGAAGAGCAGGCTCAACCGGATGCACCCGTTACCCCATTGAACAATGCCTGGCATGCTCAGTTGCAGGAACAGTCCGCATTGCGTGGCCTCTATCCCCTGTTCATGCCCCACCTGATGAAAAAACTGTTATTTGCCTACAGTATTTGGTGGACACAGGGTTCAGAGCGGATCTCCCCCTCACTGTTGATCTGTCAGGGTTTGCCACAGATAAGAGGAGCCAGTGCATTGATCGATGGCGCCTGGACAGAACATGGCTGGGAAGAGATAGAAACCGGTGCCTACAGCATGGGGTTCGCCACTTCAGAAACACCAGAATCCTTATGACCCAGAATCGATTCTATTGGGTCTCTGCCCACTTGACTGATAAGGGTAAAGTGCGCAGCATCAATGAAGATGCCTGCCTCGATCGGGCTGACTTGGGAATCTGGGTGGTTGCCGATGGAATGGGTGGGCATGCAGCCGGGGATCTTGCTTCTGGCATGATTGTCAGTGAATTAAAATCAGTCAATCCAGGTAACTCAATCGGTGAACTTGCCGGAAATGTTGAGCAAAGCCTGCATCAGGTCAATCAACATCTGTTGTTGGAATCCCATCAGCGGGGTGGAGAGATCATCGGCTCAACGGTAGTTACCCTGCTGGCCTATGATGGTTACTGCATTTATCAATGGGCTGGAGACAGCCGCATCTATCTCTATCGTCGCGGAAATCTGAAGCAACTCAGCCGCGATCACAGCCAGATTGAAGAGATGATCGAACAAGGCCTGGTCACCTCCGATCAAGCCGAACAGTCATCCATCGCCAACTACATCACCCGGGCAGTCGGTGCTGCAGAGCTTCTGGAGCTGGATGCGGAAATGGTGGAACCCTGTGACGGCGACCTGTTTTTACTCTGCAGTGATGGCCTGAATAAAGAGGTCAAGGATGCAGAAATCGCCGAAATTCTAGGACGTTACAGCTTTCAGGATGCTATGCAGCAACTCATTAGCCTGGCCATGGAGAGAGGTGCCAGAGATAATGTCACCCTGGTCATGGTGCAAGCGAAAGCCGTGCAAAACCAGCAGCCCGATGAAACCTAATCTGCTATATTGATCGACATGACAATCCAGCTAATTGCCACAAGCAGCCAAAAGGAATCTAAGAAGTGAATGAGGTAGCCAGCTTTCGGGATTTCTACAAATTCCTATTCATTGTCATTTCAGTGCTGGCTCTCAGTGCCTGTCAGTTGACCGGCCCTAAAAAAGAGGCGCAACCGGTGGCCATGGAGCCGGAACCAATCGAAGAGGCTATCCCTCCACCTACCGATTCACTGACGCCCAATCAGCGGGTACGAAAAGCGCTGCAACATCTGCAGCAGGGTGACTATGAGAATGCCCGTAACCAGCTGAACTGGGCCTTGATGGATGATCCAGATCATAGCCGGGCCAACCATCTGCTGGAGCAGATGGATGCAGATCCTATCGAGTATCTCGGACTTAAAAACTTCTTTTACGATGTGCAGCCGGGTGATTCGCTCTCCCTGATTGCTAAGAATTTTCTTAACGATGCCTACAAATTTGTCATTCTCGCCAGATACAACAAGCTGGATAACCCCAGTAAACTGGCACCAGGGCAGCGAATTCGTGTACCAGGGGTGATGCCGGAGAGGGTCAAAATCAAGGCAAAACCCAAGCAGAAGCCTGAAGTGGTCTTGACTGAAGAACCCACAAAGAGCCTGGTAGAAACCGACGCTTCTACCGATCCGGAAACAGCGACTTCCCAGCTGGACGAGCCAACGCCGACAACCACAGTTGAACCGGTTACGGATGTTGAACCAGCTTCGGAAACAGTTGTGGTGGTAGAGCCTGAAGCTGACCTCGAACAGCCGGAAGAGACGGCAACCACAGTTGTTGATCGTACCCCAAGTAGTGATGACACACTGAGCTCTGCCCGGCAGCTGCATGCCGAAAAAGACCTGCCTGCTGCCATCTATCTACTGGAAAGTGAAAACAGCCGTAACCCCGAAGCAGCAGAGATACGTAGCCAGCTGGCAAGCTATTACACGGAGTATGCAAACCAATTGATCAGACAGGATGATCTTGAAAATGCTCGAGATACGTTGGAAAAGCTTATCATCCTCGATGCCTCCGATAGCAGCGCAATCAATCAACTGATCTATGTGGAAGACAAGATCGAAGCCCGGAAGCTGCTACAAAAAGCAGCGAATGAAGAGCGTGGCGGAGAGTATCAAACCGCTTATCGCACCTATGGACAGGTATTGACCTATGACCCTGACAACCTGTCAGCACAAGAGTCTCAAGTTAGGGTAAGAAATCAACTCACTGACAATTACCATCGTCAGGCCATGCAACTGTTTCGCCGACAGGAGCTTGATGAAGCCATCGGATTCTGGAATAAGATCTTGGAACTTGATCCAAACCATTCACTCGCGCCGGGTTACAAAGCACGAGCCTTGGAGATGAAACAGCAGATTCAGCGGATAGACTCAAAGCCCAATTGAAAGGATCCAGCGATGTGACTGGCTGGAGTATTTGATTCAGCCAGTAACTGAAAATGTCATGATCAGCTACGCATTTTATTGACAGCAAAGCTTTGTAGCTTAGTCTTGTTTTTCTATACTTAAGCAGCCCCTTTAACGTTGATCAAAGCTGATCAAGTTACTTCTCTACAACTCTATTTTATAATATCAACAACATCAGGCCGAAAATCACCCGCCGCTCATGCTTACAACCCAAAGCTAAAACAAAAACCTATTTCAGCAGTAACAACCCATCTGGGATTGGCTGCCTGTTGCACTCCACTTTAGGTTATTATGTAACGCATTCCTGTGTTTATCCATGTCTCAATTGGGATGAGATAATTCAATAATTACAACATGAATTAAATTCCTATATTTACTAAATATATTTGAAACAAACTGGTTTTAATCACAATTTTTCGTAGCGATGAGCTATGCTTTAGTTCTATTGACATTGCTCAATTGACTTCTTTAATAGAGCATGAATAATAGCGCTGCACATATTGTGATCTATTGGATAAACTCCTGGATTGAACAATATTTTTGGGAATTGTTTGCGGGATAATCTCGAACGGAATCTGGCTGAAAGCGAGTTTTGCTTATCGGTATGTAATCTTAAATGGAACCCTCAGTTCGCAGCAATAGATTTGATATTGATATCTAGCAAAACGGACTTAATGTGCTTGAAGCACTTTCGACAACAAATATAATAATTGCTGCAATCATTATCTGCTCTGCCTATCTGGTAAGAGGTATTGCAGGTTTTGGCTCAGGTCTTATTGCTATCCCTTTACTTGCACTGATGCTTCCCTTGACAGTTGCAGTGCCATTGATTGTCTTACTGGATTACATGGCTTCTGCAAGCCATGGTGTAAAGCACCGTGAAGCGATTTGCTGGCGGGATATTTTGCCACTAGTCCCCTTTTCGATCGTCGGGGTTCTGATGGCTCTCTATCTGTTCAATTCAGTTGATGCTCAGGTACTCCGTTATGGCTTGGGTGTCTTTCTGCTGTTATTCGCTGTTTATTCACTCTTCAGCGTAACCCCGAACGCCGCACCCTCTTTGCTATGGGCAGCCCCTGGTGGCACTCTGGGAGGTTTTATTGGCACTCTTTTTGGAACCGGTGGACCATTTTATGTCCTCTATCTGAAACTCAGAGGACTTAACAAAACAGAATTTCGTGCGACATTTGCAACCATTTTTCTAATCGATGGTATTGGACGCTTAATAGGATACATGGCAACCGGTTTCTTCGACCTTGCGTTACTCAAAGTCGTTGCGGTTGCAATTCCTCTGATGGCTATCGGTATGTATATTGGTG
Organism: Candidatus Thiodiazotropha endoloripes; assembly: GCF_001708965.1. Classification (NCBI taxonomy): domain Bacteria; kingdom Pseudomonadati; phylum Pseudomonadota; class Gammaproteobacteria; order Chromatiales; family Sedimenticolaceae; genus Candidatus Thiodiazotropha; species Candidatus Thiodiazotropha endoloripes. Next base: position 1,847,886 of record NZ_LVJW01000003.1, read on the forward strand.
GACAAATACACAGCAACCTCTCCCAGCAGACCTTTCAACGGGGGATCAGCGTACTGCTCATCATCAGTGGAATTTCCCTGTTGTTGAAATAACCTGACAATCACTCAAACAGGTTTACCAAAGAGCCAATTCCATCAATTCTTATTTCAACTGTGGATCCCTGAGACATAGGTCCTGCGCCCAATGAAGTACCACAGGCAATGACATCTCCGGGATTGAGTGTCATATCCTTCGAGAGCCGGCTTACAATCTCTCTTGGTGAGAAAAACATATCTTCAACCGGATAGTTCTGATGCTCTACACCATCGACCAGTGTCCTGACAGTCAATGAGTCAACATCGAGTCCCGTTGCAACAACCGGCCCGACAGCGCCGAAGGTGTCAAAACTTTTGGCCCGGGTCCACTGAACAAATGACGGATCCTCCTTCATCAACCCTCTGGCGGTAACATCATTGACACAGGTGTATCCAAAAATGTACCTGTCAGCCTCATCTTCGTTGATGTTGCAGCAACGTTCACCGATCACTATGCCGAGCTCACCTTCGAATGCCACGGGCCCATCATAGGTTTCCGGTTGTCGTATCGTCTGTCCGGTTGCCAGAAAGGAGCCATTGGCCTTCATGAAATAGAGTGGATGGTTAGGCTGAGACCAGCCCTCTTTGGCAGCCCTTGAACGGAAATTGTTCCACAATCCGATCATTTTCGACGGCCGAGTGGGAATTAACAGATTAATATCCGCAACCGGTAGAAATTCACCCGTTGCTTTTGACTCCTGAAACATATCCCCTTGATAAACAGCAATATGATCATTCCGTAAAGTGCCAAATCCCTGCTTACCCAAATACTCGAACCTGACCCATAACTCCATAATCCATATCCCTAATCAAATAGATCCAACCCAGAATCGTCACCTACAACACTTCCAGCTTTAAGTTACAGGCATAACAAGCTGATTTAACAGAAATAGACCTTTGTGTGAACACCATGGTCCTGATCCATCTAATGCACCTGTGCGCGATCACTGATGTTGTAACTGGGTATTAGAAATCCTGAAAAAAGATTTCCGTTCACAAATTATCATTCTTACACGGAATTTTATTCGCATCATGCTGTTTTTTAAAGTCCTTTAGCTTAAGAAGCTCTGAAATGAGTCGCTAACTCAGACAGATGGATATGTCACTGGTTACGTTGTTACAGGAGTGTAAGCTGATTCGTAACTGAAGTTTGTTTGACCTTTGGCTATCAAATATGATGGAACGACTCTACAAAATAGCACTTACCAGTTTTGCCATAGGCACTCTGTTTCTGCCTTTGCTGCTATTTGTTCATTACCTCGAAGCCCGTTACCCGGCCACCACTCAACTCACCAGCCTGGCTTGGTACGAAATGTTCATTATACTCGCGCTGCTGGTAATTCCATTCGGCACCTTGAAGCTCCTTCGCGTACCCTGGAACAGTAAAGAGTCGCAGTAAGTAGAAATTTTTCAGAGTAAATTGTATCCAGAACCAGAAGTCTAGCGGTTTTCAAAACGATCGATCCTCAGTTGAGTACGCTTATCATGGGGATCAAACTTTAATGCTGTCCGCCAAAGCTCTATCGCATTGACCGGTTCGGAACGGAGACTTCTCAATCCTTTCAAATAGAGCTCTTTACCAAAATCTTTACGGGCGCCCGATAGCTTTTTCAGTAGCTTTTCATCGTTGCTGAGCAACTCTTCTGCTGCTGCCAGATGGCTCAGTGACTTGTTGTAATCTGAGGCCCCAAATGCAGCACGAGCCTGGACAATCCGAACATTCAACAGCATCTCTTTGAGCTCCATGTCATTTGGATACTTAGTTATATGTTTTTCAAGCTCGGCAACATAACCCGCCACATCCTTAGCACGATTTTCCGCCTCTAATATGGCCTGACGGGAATAGATATACCCCTCATCTTCAGTCTGCCGATTCTTCTTACGTATGCTCTTTCGATAACGTTGGGAGAGCGCCACCTTCTGCTGCATTTTCCCTTGAAGTTGTTTTTTATTGATATCACGCAGTCTGTCAAAGGCAGCTCTATAGTGTGGATCCAGGGTCAGTATTTTCAAATACAGCACCTCAGCACTTTTTGTTTTACCTCGCTCATACTTCTTTTCGGCTATCGCCATCAACTTAGCTGTTTTTTCTGCAATCAGGTTTTCCAGCCTCTTGACCTCTCTGGCTGGCTCGCTGCTTTCAGATGATATTGTACGGGCAAGACGATATTCCATCAGTGCCCTGTAGAGATCTCCTTTCTGTTCATGTTTGGCTGCCGCTAGCATAAAACTATTTGGATTGGAGTAACTTCCTGTACTACCACTCTTTACAACTTGTCTGTTCGCACACCCCAGACTGGCTAAAATAAACAGAGTGACGAGTAAAAACGAAAAAGTGCGCAGAAAACTGATCACATCATCACCGGGCCTGGAAGGTTTTCAGTTTTGCAATAAAATCATCCATGCCCCGGTCACCAAAGATCATGCTTCTGTTCAGAAGGTAGGGATAGGTAAATGCAGCATTGGCAGTGGGCTGAACTGTCAGACCGAGCAACAGACCGTTTGCCTTCAACTCATCAATCACCTGAGTGTTGGTATCACCAAATGGATAAGCATAGTATTTTGGTGCCTTTCCCAAAGTACTTTCCAATTTACGGCTGGGTATACGAACTTCATCCCTGACTCTCTTACGATAATCAGACTTACTTTCCCCAACCCCATTCAGCGCAAGATTCGAGTGAGTCTTGGAGTGTGGCTGCAAACTGATCAAGCCACTGGCATTCATAGCTTTCAGTTCACTTGTTTTCAATCCGCCGTTATTCATGTAATCGCTATATACAAATACCGTTGCAGGAAAATTGAACTTTTTAAGCAGTGGATAGGCGATTGTATAGATGGACCGATGGCCATCATCTATGGTTAAAACCACCGATCGCTTAGGCAAGGCACGCTCACCTTTCAAAAAACCATATAGCTCATCAAGGTGAATCACTCTGTAGTCATGCTGCTTGAGGTAGGCAAGCTGCCGTTCAAACTGCTCAGCACTGATTTCCAGCCGCCCCCCCTTATTGCCGAAGCGGTGATAGCACAGGATGGGAACAGTCTGATAACCTTCAAATTCGAAGCCTATCGGGTTGTTATTCTGCAGTGGAATAATGATCTCATTTCCGGATGCAATGGATCGAGGATGGTTGGCATCCTCTATCAGCCAACCAAGCTTCTCATCACCCAGATAACGACGCGCAAGTTCACTGGCATCCTCATTTCCCACTCTGAGAACAATAAACTCGCTATCCCGGGCCAGAATTTCAGTTGTCACAGGACGGGACGAGCACCCTGCAGCCAACAAAACAAAGAGAGAGAGAAACAAACTGGCGATGAGTAACTTTGATCGTTTATCGAGGCTTATTGCTGCGGCTGTCTGCAATCTGTCAGTTTGATACCGATACGGAGCGCCGATAACTGTGGCCGTATGCCGAAGAGAGATTCTCATAACAGCCTAGTTTCGTTTTATGATTCTAGTCGCATCATCCATATCATCGTCTAGCTCCTGACTATCATCCACGCCAATTACAGCATCTAAAGGCTGCTTTACTGGCGCAATCCGAGTCTCATCATCATCCTCATGCTCAGTCTCAGGCTCAAATTGCGGTTGGGTTTGAGCAGCTGTTTGTGTATTGAGATCGGATTGTGTCTGATCCTCAGTCACCACATCAGCCTGCTGCTTGTTCTGCAGCTCCTCTGCCATCCTGTTGTAATCCTTGAACATCAAGCCCAATTCATCATTACGTTCCTGGCGTATCCGATACGCGTAGTTACCCTGACTGATATGCCGCATCGCCTTTCTGAGGATTTTTATCGGCAGCGTGATACCGGTTGCCAAGAGATAGGCCACCACTACCACAGTCATAACAACTGCCAGCAAAAGACCGAGCATGGTATAGAACGTCAGATCTGCTGCTGCGATCAATGGGGTTTGAGACAGACCTAACTGTACGCCGCCGATTGTTTTATTCTGAAAGATCAACGGTGCTTGAAAATCAAAGACTTCCTCTCCCTGCCACTCGGTTTCGGAGATGACGATCCCCCCCTCCTCTTTCAACACCTCGCCAGTTAGCGATTGTTCCAGAGTTTCGCCTACCTCATCCGGTGATGTACTTGCCCGTAAAACCCGTCTGTGATCAAAGATCTTCAGATAGCTGATCTGTTGACGATCGTTTATCTCCTGCACGAAGGTCTCAACCGCCACCCAATCCTGTATCAATACGGCTTCCGCACTTTCAATAGCGATGAAATCCGCCAAAGAGCCACCTGAGTCCAGGGTCAGTTCCGTCATCGTATCTACTTGCTTTTGATAGACCAGATAGGAACCTAAAACCATTGCCAGCGAAACGACCATTGCCATCACGGCTGTCCACTTGATGCGCAACGGCAGGATCTTTGACTCATTGAAATGCTGCTGCTTCTCATCGATCTCATGGATCACCTGGCGCAACGCATTGGCAAGCTCTTTACCGGTTTGAAAACGATGATCAGGATTCTTGTTGAGCAGCTTCTCAACGATCGCTTTCAGGCTTTGAGGTATGTCTGTCTTTTTGATATCGATCGGTGCAGGTTCTTCCTGCACGATCTTCATCAACAAAGAGGTCAGGGTTTCCGATACAAACGGCTTCTCACCGGTAAGCAGCTGATAGAGAATCACACCGAGTGAAAACAGGTCGGATCGACCATCCACTTGCTGTCCCTCAACCTGTTCCGGTGACATATATTGAGGCGTACCAAGAACAGAACCGATCCTGGTTTTATGCTCTTTATTCGGAGCATCCATTCTGGCGATGCCGAAATCCGTTATACGCAGTGTATGGCCATAACCGGGGGAGATGATGTTTCCTGGTTTGACATCCCGGTGAACAATTCCCCGGGCATGGGAATAGTCGAGCGCTTCGGCCAACTGGATCCCATAGATCACCACATCACGGGTTGTAATATCCTGCTCACTATCCATGATCTCCTCAAGGGTTTGTCCCTCGAGAAACTCCATGGCGATATATGGCCCTTGCTCAACTTCGCCAACATCGAAAATCGTGACAATATTGGGATGGGTCAGTTTACCTGCAGCTTTGGCCTCCTGCAGAAAGCGATATCGGTATTCCGGATCAACAGCACACTCTCCACGGAGCAGCTTGATGGCCAAAGGCCGATTGATTTCGGGATCGAAAGCTTTGTAGACAATCGACATTGCGCCTTCGCCTACCTCTTCCACCAACTGGAATCTTCCGATCGATTCCGGCATAGGATATTGGTTATCCAAATCACCTCTCCTACAACTGCGCTAACAAACACAGGAAGGCCTTCTTCCGAGCCCTATGAGGCAGACATCACTCATGGCTAAGCGGAGCCGTAAAATACCGGGTTCAAACTTCAGTGGCTACGCCAATGGACCCAATATCTTACTTCATATCCTGCAGCCACCTGATGGTGGCGGTTCTTGCCTTAGTTCACTATACAATATCGTCCATTTTCCTGAAAGAGTGTAGCAAATCAACAAAAACTTATTGACGTAACTCATTTATTTGATTAGCTTTCTTACCAAGGGGCTGTGAATGCGAATCGAATACGTCCTGTTGTGCCTTGCTGGACACAAAATCAGACCACCCCAGCAGGGTATATTGGATTCGTATTAACAGGCCCTAGGACGACACATTTTGAAAAGGCCTTGTCGTTTGGATAAACAGCCTGAAAATCCTGGTTCTCAGGCAAATAATAAGCGGGCATCTCATGACAGACTCTTTCGACATTCCAAGACTGATAGAACTCCGCAAGCTTACCCGCTCAGTATCTGAACGGATCGAGACACAACTCAAGTCCTATTTGTCTACCCTGGCACCACTTTTTTCACCTCAACCGATCCTTGGTGAGTACATCCGAGGGGGCTCCAAATCCTCCGTCAAGGGTGCAGAGAAGAATTTTCAAGAGCTGAAAAAGCACTACCTCTCCATTGCCAGGCAAAAGCCGTTTTCACTGGACAGTGATATCTCACCACCGCTGGATATTTTTGCGGCCACCCCCGCACTGACACCGGTCACATACCCCTACAAAGCCGAAAATGAGGGAAAATCCGCAGAACTGACGGTCACCTCACCCCTGCAGTGGATACTCTCCTATCCTGGCATGGCACCGAATCAGATAACCGATCTGTTGAAAGGCATCAGAAGCCAGATTCAGGATGAGTTGGCACATACCTTACTGCAGTGCATGACACTGAACCTAGTGCTGGAGAAACAGACCGGCCTGAGGAATCTGCTGAAGGATCTGCGCTTTAATCTGGAGACGATTCATGTGGATAGCCTGGGTGATCTGCCTGTGATGCTGATCTCCTGTCCGGTTTCCACTGAACTGCCCTCAGATGATGTAATTATTCAAAATACGGAAATCTCCGGTATTCCATCATTTGAAGAGATCATCAAAATCAATGACATCAGTGTCATGTCAGATCCACTTCGGGAAACACTGCTCGGGATTACCCGGGAGGTGACACCTGAGATCTATCAGGAACTCGTCTCTTAATCGACGGGGTAATCATCCGTATCGGATAATTACTCCTCTTCAGGACTCTGCCGTCGGACCTACTATCACGAAACCAATTCCATTCAGCCTGGAGAGCTGAGACATCCACTGATCAACTGAGCACCGATCAACTTTCGCCACTGACTCCCCATAGCAAAGACCAGGGTACGAACGGATGATCAATCCCTGACCTGACTCTCGATTCAATTCAGGCTTTTTAATAATTACTATAAATAAAATAGGGTTTATCTTACTGAGTGTTCTTCCTAAAATCTGCGCTATTCTTAGAATTCAACTCAAATAACAGGATTAAGAAATGGCAACGATCACTCTAGAAGGCAACCCAATCAACACCAATGGCGAGCTGCCGGCAGTCGGCTCTGATGCACCGGATTTCTCTTTGACGGCTGGTGATCTGTCAGATGTCTCTTTACAGAATTACGCCGGTAAAAAGAAATTGCTGAATATCGTTCCCAGTCTTGACACCGGTGTCTGTGCAACCTCAACCATCACCTTCAACAAAGCCATGGCTGACAAGTCCAATTCTGTCGCTCTGGTTATCTCTGCTGACCTCCCCTTCGCTCAAGGTCGATTCTGCAGTGCTGAGGGCGTGGAGAATGTCGTTTCACTCTCCATGATGCATAACCGCAACTTCGCCAAAGACTATGGTGTTTTGATCAGCGATGGTCCACTCGCTGGCATCTGCGCACGCGCTGTGGTTGTGGTGGATGAGAACAACAAAGTAGTCTACACCCAGTTGGTACCTGAAATCGTTCAGGAACCCGACTATGATGCGGCGTTGGCTCATCTCGACTGATTGGTCACTGATCGAATCAGCACACTGAGAGTTGTGTGCAAATAAAGAAACGGGCTGTTAGCCCGTTTTTTTATGCTTTCAGAAATTATCTGTAGTTGTAGTAGCCTTGATATGGTCCAGGACCTGGACCAGGACCGTAGGGGCCGTAACCTGGATTAGGATTACGGTACATACGTGGTGGTGGTGGCATCATGGCTTCGTGCAGCTCTCTCTCGGCCTGCATTCTGTTCTGCATGGCTTCCATCTCTGCTTGTGCCGCATCTCTCAACTCATCGAACTCTTTGAGGATTTTTGTCACAGACTCTGTGTGCATATCATGGACACTCTGCTGATCTTCTTGAGCAGAAGCCGTTTCCTGTTCAGTTGGTTGTGCCGCTGCCACTGTCTCGGTAGATGACTGATCCGCCTCGCCAGATGCAGCTGCTGCTGGTTCGCTTAACACCTTGACCTCTGGTGACATGCTCGATCCTGAGACCAGATTACCGGAAGCTCCGTCAGAGGCACCTGCTGCTGACGACTCCTCGTTCTGTCCACTCTCATTTTCAGCCACACTCGCTTGCTGACTACTGTCTGAGGCAACCTCGGTGGCTGCCGCAGCCGGTGCGGATGAGGCGGTAGCCTGATCAGTTGAGGATGGAGCATCTGATTCCGAGGCTGTGACCTCAACCTGAGCAGAATCTGAGACTTCGCCTGTAGACTCGTCAACCGGGTTTTTCGCCAGTGAACGGATATACATGAATCCAAGAATGATGATAACCAGCCAGAAAATGATTTTTATCCAAAAGCCACCTGAGCTTTTTGTTTGTGTCGACATGGGTGTCTCCTCCGAAGTTTTATCTTTATCTTCTATTTGTTTCTGTACGACCACATTTGATGATGGTGTCTTATTGCTCTCAGCGGCTGCGGTTGAAGTGGAGGCTTGAGCCCCTGCCGCAGCCACGGTTGTCGGTGTTGCTGCTTTCACTTCAGTGTCGGCTTTCGGCTCGTCACTCTGTGAGGCGGTTGCGGTTTTCGCGCTGGCGGCTTTCGTTTCAGCGCCGGCTTCCGGCTTGTCACTCTGTGAAGCAGTTGCGATTTTCGCGCTGGCAGCTTTACTACTCTCTGTCTTTTTGGCTGAGACTTTCTTCTTGGCAGTGGCTTTTTTCTTTGCTGTTGCTTTCTTTTTGGCTACCTTTTTCTTGGCAGCTTTCTTTTTCGCAGCTTTCTTTTTGACTGTTGTTTCTGTCTTTTGAGGTTGTTTTTCTACGCTTTCATCAGCGCTGTTAGTCTCATCAGCCATCTTCACTCCCCTTTAACGACGTACATAATTACCGCAACATTGTACCTGTAAACTGATTGAATCGATAATTTTAACCCGGCGACCAAACAGTTTGCTTTCAGCTGTTGTCAGCCTGCCTGCAGTAAGGCATCCAATCGACGTTGGAATATGCCCGCAGCAGCTTGTTTCAAGGCTGACTCTATAATAATCAAAATGTTAGGGGCATCAAGCATGCCCTTAATGCCACTCATTTACCACCGGTTTGATACGATCAAAATCTCTATTCACTGACCATTGTCAACCAGTCTGCAATCCAGGCCTGACTCAGATCGTCCGGATCGAGAGCAAGCAACCATTTTCCCTTGCGATCGATGATAAATAGTCTGGCCCCCGCCTCGACCCGTTTTACCACCGGATGCTCTGTTCCCGGGCCGGCACGCAGATTGACAACATCAGCCTCAACCACTCTCCGCTCACTGAGCCAATCTGACTGCAGTACTGCTTTGAGTTGATTTATCAGTACTTTTTCAGGTTTCAGAAGCTTGGATTTTATGATCTCGCGAGCATCTCCATGCCCCCTTTCGGCCGCAGCACGATACCATTTGAACGCCTCTTGGCTGTTCTTTTTGATGCCTTCTCCATTGGTGTAGGCCAATGCCAGGGCAAACATGGCTTCGTTGTGTCCCTGGGCGGCAGATCGCTTCCACCAGTAGACCGCCTTGTCGATATCAACCCTGAGACCGTTACCATTGGCATAGAGCCAGCCCAGATGGTAGGCAGCCTCCACATGACCCTGCATTGCCAATGGCCGCCAGAGACAGAATGCTTCTGCGAAATCACCATCATTCAAAGATGTCATGCCAAGCTCGAAAGCTCCGCCATACAGGTTACGACTATTCATGAGAATCAAAAGTAGTAATGATCTATAACATATTGTTATTAAAATATTATTACGTCTGATCGTCATCTTATGTCAGTCTCTGGATCCGGCTTAGACAGTCTCCCTAAGCAGTATCGTCAGTAACTTTCTCACGTGCTCCATCCCAAGAATCAGATTTTTTTCGATATCCTTCATACTGATTGTTGCCTCCTGCATACCAGCCCCCCAGTTAGCCACGACGGCACAGGAGGCATAACAGAGCTCAAACTCCCTGGCCAAGGCAGCTTCCGGCATTCCTGTCATGCCTACGATATCACAACCATCCCGTTCCATCCGAGTGACCTCTGCGGCGGTCTCCAGACGCGGTCCCTGGGTTGCCCCATAGGTTCCTGCGTCAACACAACCTACACCGCTGCTGTTGGCAGCATCGATCAGGCGTTGCCGCAATTGTTGACAATAGGGGTAGGTAAAGTCGATATGGGTGACGTGCTGCAGATCCTTCTCATAAATCGTGTGGTCGCGGCCAAAAGTGTAATCGATAATCTGATCAGGAATGACAATCCTGCCCGGGGCCATTTCCGATGTGATGCCCCCCACGGCGGCCACACCAATCACACTGTCCACACCGATATGGTGTAAAGCCCATAGGTTTGCCCGGTAGTTGACCCGATGTGGCGGGATGGTATGCGTTGCCCCATGCCTGGGCAGGAATACAACATCACTTCCGGCAATTCTGCCGTGGGTAAGCGCTGCGGAAGGCTCACCAAAAGGCGTATGACAGACTTCCCGGTGAGTGATTTCAAGGTCCGGAATTTTATTCAGCCCGGTACCGCCGATGATGGCCAGTTTAGTCATTCTTAGTTTGGTCTTTTATTGTTCGATGATCCATACCCTATTGTGGCCGGCATCGACACCGGCCACAACAGAGTGAATCCTACTCAGAGGCTTTCACTGTGGTCCGCCAGGTAGTTTGCCACACCTTCGGGAGTATCTTTCATCCCTGCATCACCATCCTTCCAGCCGGCCGGGCAGACTTCACCATGCTCCTCATTGAACTGAAGTGCATCGACCATGCGTATCATTTCATCGATATTTCTGCCCAGAGGCAGATCATTGACGACCTGATGGCGGACAATACCGGATTTATCGATCAGGAAGGAGCCGCGAAACGCCACATTGCCATCAGCTGTTTCCACATCATAGGCTTTACAGATGGCATGATTCATATCAGCCACCAGAGGATAGCCTACCTGGCCGATGCCGCCATCGTTGACCGGTGTATTGCGCCAGGCATTGTGGGTGTAGTGCGAGTCGATGGAACACCCCACCACTTCGACTTGACGTTTTTTAAACTCCTCCAGACGATGATCAAATGCGATCAGTTCCGAGGGACAGACAAAAGTGAAGTCGAGAGGATAGAAAAACAATACTGCATATCTGTTTTTGATCGTCTTACTGAAATTGAAATCATCAACGATCGTGCCATCACCAAGCACCGCTGCTGCAGTAAAATCCGGTGCCTCCCGTCCAACAAGTACGCCCACAATGAACCTCCTGATAAATTTGCCTGAGTTGATGAAAATTCGAATGTGAAAAAATCTGAGCGCTATCTTAGAGACTCTTTACCCATGATGCTACGATTTGTCGCAATTTCCTCGCAGCAAGTTCGACAATCACCTGTGGCTCAGGCGGATTGAGGCATGAAATAGGTATCTAATTGAAAGTTAGAAGAAAAGCAGATGATAAAAGTGGTTGGCTGAATCGATTGATCTGCGCGGCTTGGCAGGGAATGGACTTTCTTCCAGGCAAAAAAACAGGGGGTCAAACTACTACCCCCCGACACTTCTCCTCCAATGATCCTGATTTTATACAGCCTGGGCAAATACCCCTGACTTTTCTAACGTTGGTATCAGGATCGTCTCTTCGCGCTGAATTCGATCTTCAATCATGTCAAAGATCTCAAATGTTTCAGCGATAAACTCATCTGAGAAGTTGAAGTCGCAGTTCTTCAACCATTTATTATGATATCGCTCAAACTGTTTTCTTATGGGTTTTTGCCCATTCAGAAATCCCCAGGCCATGGATTTCAATTTCGGATCTTGATGTGTCAGCAGGTCAGGATAGACACCCCGGTCCTGGTCTGACATATGACCCTTCATCATCTCCGCCAGATCGCAAATCATCTTGTGAGTTGTCATTGCGTTTGGCCTTATGCTCAACTGCTCCCTGGTCATCATAGCTCTTAGATCACTGATAATCTGCTGCATATCAGTGTGGCTACCTTTCATACTTTCCAATGTGCTCACACTATACCCTCCTTTAACGGTGCAAACTCCGACTGTCAGCCGGAGAGACGCGAACTCAATTGAATTTGTCAGGGCTCCCCAGTCTGAAGCCGGGTTCCGCCATGATGGTACAAGCTTGTACTATTTGTAGGTAAATAGCAATAGGTGCTTAATATCTCTACTATTTTTCTAGGAAATCGAGACAGGGTTTACCCTTGTATAGCATTATTCAATATAAGGGAAATTACTAACTCTCCGGGATTGCGTAGATGGCAGGAGCGTTTCTGTGATAACCCTTGTAGTCCATTCCATAGCCGAAAACGTAGCGGTCCTCCACCTGCAATCCAATAAAATCCGCTTTGAATCCGATACCCCGGTCATGTCTCTTTTCCACCAGAACCGCACTCAATACTTCCTCTGCACCCGCCTCCTGACAAGCTTCAACAATCGCTGCCAAGGTAATGCCATGATCCAGGATGTCATCAATGATAAGGATCGTCTCTCCGCTCAGTGAGGCACTGGGATGCCCTTTCCACTCCAGTTCAGAGCCTGATGTCCCCCCCCGATAGCGGGTTGCATGGATATAGTCATGACGCAGTGGAAAATTCAGCCTGGTAAGAAGTTGTCCAGCCGGTATCAAAGCACCGTTCATTACACATAACACCAGCGGATCCCTGTTCGCGAGCCGGTCACTGATCTCCAGCGCCATTTGATCCAGGGCTTGTGAAATCTGTTGATTGTCATAGATCAAATCTGCTGTGGCCAATACTTCAGCGGCCTGTTGTGCACTAATCATCATGGTCGAGTCCCAGATTTAGTGGAGTTTCCTGAGGGATTACGGAGAGTTGATTGACGGCCTGTTTCCAGCGGCTGTCCAGGTGAATCTGCTGAAGAGAGCGCTGCTTCCTGCCATGCATCCTTACCAGGCGGACATGGGCAGCCGGATCGTTATAGGATTTCAAGCTTTCCAACACCTGTATTGCGGCAGGTCGATTGTTACAGACCAGGATCATGTCACATCCCGCTTCAAGTGCAACCATGGCACGATCAGCATAGTTCCCGGCTTCACTGGCTGCGGCCATATCCAGGTCATCACTGAAAATCACTCCCTGAAAACCCAGCTGCTGCCTGAGTACCTGCTTTAACCAAAATCCTGAAAAACCAGCCAGATCCTTGTCAATATGCTGATAGATGACATGTGCTGGCATAATTGCTTCCATACCGGCTTCGATCATACTTTCAAAAGGCCGCAGATCCTCCATTTTCAGATCCTCGAAACGCCGCTGATCAATCGGTAGGGCCAGATGGGAATCAGCTGCCACCCCACCGTGACCGGGGAAGTGTTTACCCACCACCGCCATACCGGCTTCATGACAGCCCTGCATCCATGCGTGTGCCAGGCGGGTAACCTCATCCGGGTTAGCGGAAAAGGCACGATCACCGATCACTTCACTGATCCCCAGACCAAGATCCAACACCGGTGCAAAACTGAAATCAACACCACAGGCACGGAGCTCTGACGCCATCAACCAGCCACCAAGTTCTGTCAGCTTCAATCCCTGCTCCGGGTGTTTACGATACTGCTCCCCATACCAGGCCGCAGGTGGCAGTTCTGAAAAACCCTGTCGGAAACGCTGAACCCGTCCCCCCTCATGATCCACAGCAATGAGCAGTTGAGGAGTTCTGACACCATGAATATCGGCACAAAGCTGGTTGAGTTGCTCCATCGATTGATAGTTCCGGGAGAACAGGATAACCCCACCCACCGCTGGGTGCTTGAGCAACTCCTGATCGTCAGGGGTCATCTCCAGCCCTTCCAGATCAATCATCACCGGCCCAAGACTCATGCCATTTCTCCCTGATTCAAATTGGCATTAAGGATGGCCTTAAAGGGGTGCAAAATTACCCTTATACAGTGTCGAATGCTGTTTCCTGGTAGTTTTATTATCATTGAGTTTAAATACTGTCCGCGAGGGGCTATCAATCAACTAAGCTTGCTTAATACTATAAATTTTTACCTCAGTATGCCGCAAACATAGATGAAGTGAAAATCAGGGTTTGAATCATGCGAAATCTCTTTTTTATCTGTCTCCTAGTGCTCATTCCAAGCCAACTTGTCTGGGCTGAGGATGAAGAAGAAAAGGCTCCACCAACAATCAGCTACTATCAGATCAAGCCTTCACTGGTTGCCAATCTGGCGAAGGGAGGGAAATACATCCGTTGCGACATTCAGCTGATGACCAAAGACGAGGCTTTTCTCGAATCCTTGACTCTGCATGGGCCGGCGATACGTCACGCACTGTTGATGTTGTTATCCGAACAGGATGGAAAAACCCTTAAATCCTCAGACGGAAAAGAAGCACTTCGTAAAGCTGCGCTTACCGAAGTCAAAAAAATTCTTGATGAAGCAACCGGCAATGATGCCGTCGAGGCACTGCTTTTCACAACATTTTTTGTTCAGTAAGGCGAATTGGATTAGTGTCAACAGGCCCTAGGAAGAGCGGTGGTCCAAGCGGTCCCTCAACCGGTCACCGAGCATATTGAGGGACAGTACCACCAGCATAATCGCCACCCCTGGCGCCAGTACCATATGGGGTGCCATCAACATATAGCTGGCCCCATCTCTGATCAGACTCCCCCAAGAAGCATCTGGTGGCTGAATACCCAATCCCAGAAAGGACAGTCCAGCTTCGGCAATCACCATGCCTGCCATCCCGAAGGTCGCTTCTACGATCAGTGGAGCTGACAACAGGGGCAGCAGATGACGTAACAGGATCAAATGACGAGGTGTTCCAAGGGCAATCGCTGCGGTAACGTGATCCCGCTGTTTGAGTGACAGTACCTGCCCCCGGGTCAAACGGGCAAATCCCACCCAACCCACGGCAGAGAGTGCGATGATCAGATTATCCACACCTGGCCCCATGATACCGGCCAGTGCAATTGCCAGGAGTATTCCGGGAAATGCCAGAAACACATCCATAACCCTGACCAGGATCAGATCCAGCCAGCCGCCCTGATAGCCCGCAATCAATCCAACAGCTGTACCAATCAACAGGGAGAGTGAGACCACGCCAAATGAGACCAACAGGGATACCTGGGCACCGACCCAGATGCGTTGCAGAATCGGACGCCCCAGGTCGTCATAACCCATCAATCCCAGATCACCCGGTCGCATGAGAATTCGCTGCAGGTCGATCTGGTTGGCTGAATCCACAACCCAACCTCCGGTGATGGCCGCCACAGTCCAAATTGCAAGGATGCCAAGTGGAAACCAATACCTGATCATTTTGAACCATCCAGCCGAATACGCGGATCGACCAATCCATACACCAGATCGGTCAGTGTATTGACCAGCACATACATCAGGCTGATAAAGAGCACGCATCCTTGCACAACGGGATAGTCCCGTTTTTGAATCGATTCGATCATCAGTGAACCAATACCGGGCCAATCGAACACGACCTCGGTAACAACTGCGCCGCCCAGCAGTGCACCGAGCTGCAATCCGAGCAGGGTGACTACCGGAAGCCAGGCATTACGCATCGCGTGACGCCAGATCACCTGTAGTTCAGCAACCCCTTTTGCCCTCGCCGTGCGGACAAAATCTTCCCCCAGGACTTCCAGTAAGCTACTCCGGACCATACGGGCAAGAATGGCGGCGAATCCTGTGCCCAAGGTCACGGCCGGCAAGATCAGGCTGGTGAAGCCCCCTCGCCCACTGACCGGGGTCAATCCCAGCCAAAGCGAGAAACAGAGTATCAACATCGGACCTAACCAGAAATTCGGTATTGAGACCCCGAGCATGGAAAAACCCATCGCTCCCCAGTCCCAGGCTTTACCCCGCTCCACAGCAGCCAGAATACCTAGCGGAACAGCTATCAGCAGGGCTACAAAAAGCGCCGCAAAGGCCAGTTCCAGGGTGGCCGGGATGCGCTCTGTCAGCAACTCACTGACAGGTCGTTTGCTATGCAGGGATTGCCCAAAGTCGAATTGAGCCAAGCCACTGAAATAGTTCACCAACTGAGTCTCAATCGGCTGATCCAGACCGAGACTGGCACGTAATGCCTGCCGATCTGCAGGTCGTGCAGATTCCCCCAGCATCACATCCACAGGATCTCCAGGCACCAGATGAATCAGCAGAAAGACCAGGCAGGCAACTCCGAACATTGAGACAAGCGCAGTCACCACCCTGGAGAACATAAAGCGTCCCATCACTCCCTGATCTCCACCAACATGCCTGTCTCAACCCAATCGAACAGCTCGATAAGGTCCCGATTGTGCATTCGGATACAGCCATGGGATCTCGCTACCCCCATGGGCTCAAGATCCGGGGTACCATGGATGTAGATGTATCGTCTCAGGGTATCCACCCGACCACCGCGGTTGAAACCGGATTCAATGCCTGATAACCAGATGATGCGGGTCAATACCCAATCCCGATCCGGCTGCTTTTTCGCCAACAACTCGCTATAGCGTTCTCCGGTTGGACGCCTACCGACAAACACGGTGTTTAGCGGACAACCAGCACCGATCTTGATACGAACCCGATGCTTGCCTCGGGGGGTACAACCACTGTCTGTTGATTCACCAGGGCCGTTCAATCCGGTGGAGACCGGGTAGCAGGCCACCTCTTGAGCGGATTCCAGACAGCTCAGCTGCTGCCTGGCAAGGTCAATTCTCAGTTGCCGATTGCACATGGTCTCCATCCAAAGCTCGCTTCAGTTTTACTTGCGCCAAACCATCATAGTTACCATCTGACATCAGTTGATAGCCTTTGATCCGGCTTCCCTGGGCAGACAATTGATCTTCATACCAGAGTGGAATATAGGGTAGATCCCGGTGCAGTTCAGCAGCCACCTGGTGATAGAGCTCTGCCTGCGCAGAGAGGTTGTCCGTCTGCTCCGCCAGGTTGAGCAAATGATCGACCCTGTTGCTCGCATAACGGCCACGATTCGCCCCGCTTGGCGGTAATGCATCGCTGGCAAAGATATCCCGATAGATGTCAGGTGTCCTGATACCCACCCAGCTCAGACTGTAGAGCTGAAAGTTACCCTGTTTGATATCACCGAAGAAAGTACCCCAATCGTAGCTGCGCAGATCGATATCGATCCCCACCGCTTTCAACTGACTCTGGATCACTGTGGCGAGGCGTATCCGAAATGGGTCACTGGAAGTTTTATAGGTCAGTCTCAATGGATTCGACTCGTTATAACCCAATGCAGCAAGCCGTTTCCTGGCCTTTTCGGGATTGTATTCATAGGCGGCCAACTGCTCTGAGGCCCAATGTTCAGGTGGAAACAGAGACTCCGCCTGACGCGCCGCCCCCTGCATCACCGATTGGATAATCGCCTGCCGGTCAATGGCGTGAGCGATCGCCTGTCGAATCTCCAGATTCCCTGTCAGGGGGTCCTGTAGATTGAAACCGATATAGGTATAGTTACTGCCTGGCTGCTGCTCCACCCTCAACCCCGGTTGACGGCGCAGATAGCCGATCAGTTCAGGAGAGAGATCATTTTGCAGCAGATCTATCTCATTTCTCAGTAACTTTAATGCTCTTACCGTTGGATTATTGACTGTAATGAGTTGAAAACCCTGTCCATCAGAGCGCCTCTGCAGATGAAGCTCCCCGGCTTGTGGCCACTCGATCAAATCAAAAGCGCCGCTGCCAACAGGCTCACGGGCAAAATTGTGAGCCTTCTCAATCAGTTCTGCAGGAAGGATGTCCAGGGTCAGATAAGCGGGAAAAAGTGGATCGGGACGCTTCAGGTGAAAATCGACTCGTTGTTCATCAATCACTTCCATCGATGCGACCAGTTGCAGACTTGCCTGCTTGGGAGACGCCAGGGCTGGATCGAGCACCTGACGATAGGTTGTAACCACATCCCGGGCATTGAGCTTTTCACCGTTGCTGAACTCCCCTGTATGCTCATTCAGGGTAAAGCGGTAGTGGACGGGTGTAATCGCTTTCCAGTCTGCGATGCCGGGCTTCGGCATACTGTTGGGATCAAACTCAACCAGGCGCTGATAAAGCAGTCGGTTGACCCTTTCGGATGTTGCATCGGTAGCAAAGCGGGGATCGAGATTCAGCGGTGCATTCGCCAGCCCCATACGGATCAACTCCGTCTCCTGCTCCTGACATGCCGTGATCAGTAAACAGGATAGCAGGAGTGCTGTCAGGAGGCCTCCCCTCGGCATCCGTTCACCATTCACGAAATGGATGTTTCACCAGATTGGCATTGTAATAGCGGGTATCACCGGACACCTCTTCACCAGCCCATTCCGGCATGACGAACCTCTCATCCACCCGGCTCAACTCAACCTCAGCCATCACCAGCCCCTGATTGGCACCATGAAACAGATCTAGGTCCCAGATATGATCACCACAGCGGACCTTGTATCGGACCTTATCGATCGCCGCACCGCTGACCAGATGGTCGAGGAGCTCCTCGGCCTCTTCGAGTGGAATCGGGTATTCATACTCCCGTCGACTGATACCGACAGTACGCCCCTTGATGTTGATATTGGCCTCATCGCCATCCACCCTGACACGTACGGTGGCGTGATCCGTGGTTGCCAGATAGCCCTGCTTTATTACCGCTTCACTGACCACGGAATCTTTCCATTTATCGTTTATAACTAAAAACTTACGCTCTATTTCTAAAGCCATTTATTTAACCTTTTCAAAGAGTGCTATGGATTCCACGTGGGCGGTATGTGGAAACATATCCATAACTCCGGCACTGATCAGTCGGTAGCCATGTTCAGCTACTAAAATACCCGCATCCCTGGCCAGGGTTCCAGGGTAGCACGAGACATAGACAATGCGCTCAACACCCAGTTTAGGCAGATGATGCAGTACCTCCTGTGCCCCGCTCCTGGGTGGATCCAGCAGAGCTTTATTGAATGAGGTCTGCAGCCAGGGCTCATTGTCCAGTGTTTCATAGAGGTTTGCGGTATAGAAACTGGTATTGTCGAGATGGTTTCTGCTGGCATTTTCCCTGGCCCGCGCCACCAGCCCGGCATCACCTTCAACACCGGTGACCCGTGCCGCATGGCGCGCCATGGGCAGGGTAAAATTGCCCAATCCACAAAACAGATCCAATACCCTGTCATCCCCCTGCAGTTGCAAAAGATCCACAGCACGCTGGATCATTTGTCGATTGATATCACTGTTTACCTGGGTAAAGTCACTGGGCAGAAAATCCAGAGTCAGATCGAATGCGGGCAGTTGATAACTGAGTGTTACCCCTTCACCCTGCAGTGGACGAATGGTTTCTGGTCCACCTTCCTGGAGGTAGATGGTTATTTTATGAGCTGGGGCAAATGCCTGAAGCTTTGCCAAATCCTCATCACTGGCCGGTTCCAGCAGTCGAAAGATCAACACACAGACCTCATCACCCATAGCCATTTCGATCTGAGGGATCTGGTCTCTGATCGACAGTTGGTCAATCAGACGACTCATCTCAGGCAGCAACTCACCCACCCGTGGATGCAGAATGTGACAGCAATCGATGTCGGTGATGAATGAGGAACCCCGCTCCCTGAAGCCGATCAGAGTACCCCCCTTTTTAGGTACAAAGCGAACACCCAAGCGGGCCTTGCGCCGATAACCCCAGGCCGTCTCACCAACCAGAGGTGGCAGTATCTGTGCCGGTTCCACGTTACCGATGTGCTGCAGGCTCTCCAGCATCGACTGCTGTTTGGCCTGCACCTGTGCCTTGCTGTCCTGGTGTTGCAGACTGCAACCGCCGCACACCCCGAACTGACTGCATTTGGGTTCAACCCGTTCCGCTGAGGGTTTGAGGACCTCTACCACCCGGCCTTCGTCATATTTACGCCAACGACCGGTATAGAGAAAACGGACGCTTTCTCCCGGTAAGGATCCATGCACAAAAGTGGCCTTGCCATCGATGTGAGTCACCCCTTTGGCATCATGGGTCAGGGACTCGATTTGAGCTTCAACCGGCTCAGTCGGCAGCTGCTTACGCCTACGCTTTCTTGCCATTACTCAGTTCGCAGGGAATACGTCAGTCGACAGGTATCGATCACCGCGATCACAAATAATCGCTACGATCACTGCATTTTCAACAGTTTGTGAGAGCTTCAGCGCAGCTGCCACCGCACCACCGGATGAGATACCGGCAAAGATACCCTCCTTTGCCGCTAATTCACGGGTGGTCTGCTCAGCATCCTGTTGGGAAATATCGATAATCCGGTCAACCCGGCTGGCATCATAGATCTTCGGCAGATACTCTTCCGGCCAACGACGGATACCCGGAATGCTGGCGCCTTCCATGGGCTGGACCCCAACAATCTCGATCTGAGGGTTTTTCGATTTGAGGAAACTTGATGTTCCCATGATGGTCCCGGTTGTGCCCATGGCACTGACAAAATGCGTTACTCTGCCATCCGTATCCCGCCATATCTCGGGCCCGGTACCCTCAATATGTGCCTGAGGATTGTCCTGATTGGAGAACTGATCCAGGATCACCCCTTTGCCGGCAGTTTCAAGCTCCCGCGCTTTATCGATTGCAGCTTCCATACTGCCCTCTTTCGGGGTCAAAATCAGCTCGGCACCATAGGCCTTCATGACAGCCCGGCGCTCAAGACTCATGTGTTCGGGCATCACCAGGATCATATGGTATCCCTTGATCGCTGCTGCCATGGCCAGTGCAATCCCTGTATTGCCGCTGGTGGCCTCAATCAGAGTGTTTCCGGGTTTGATGCTGCCTCTCGCCTCAGCCAGGCGAATCATACTCAGGGCCGGCCTGTCTTTAACCGAACCGGCAGGGTTATTCCCTTCCAGTTTCACTAAGATGGTATTGCTGTTCTCTACAGTAATACGCTGTAGGCGAACCAGCGGGGTATTGCCAATGAAGTCTTCGATGGTTTTATATTGCATGGTCACGATTCTACCCCGATTTAGGGCATTTGATCAGTACTATTTTACAGAACACCACGCTTAATAGCCCGGCTGAGTGATCACATCGTTCACGACTTTGAATATAACCTGGCACAAAACGTGGCTTGTCAAAAAGGCTACCCCTTTATCAACTGCCACTACCCGCTGCAAACACATGCTATAGCCCCTCAGGTGACGAACGAGAGACGATCCAGATCTGCCGGTGTACAGTCTGCTTGCAGGGATTATCGTGAGGAAATCTGCCTTAGCCGAGCCGAACTCCTGATGTTGTTCTATTATTGAGAGAAATTCTTACAAATTAAACTCGGCAGTGGTGCCGATTACTATTCACCAACGACTGAAGATGTCGTGCAAATAACAATAATTCTGAAGGAGAGGTCAATGACTAGCGTGAATCAACTGTTACAGAACAAGGGATTCGATATTCTTAGCGTCGATGCCAATGAGACTGTCATTCGGGCACTTCAGATCATGGCTGATCACGGTATCGGCTCACTGCTGGTGATGGATGGAGAGAGAGTTGCGGGACTCTTTTCAGAGCGTGATTATGCTCGAGGCATTATCATGAAAGGTCGCACTCCCAAAGAGACCAAGGTCAAAGAGATCATGACCAGCCAGGTCGTGGTGGTTACTCCGGAACAGAGCATTGAGGAGTGCATGGCCATCATGACCGAAAAACGGGTTCGTCACCTGCCGGTCATGAAAGATGACAAGCTGGTTGGCATCATCTCAATCGGCGACCTGGTAAAAGCGATCATCGAGGAACAACAGTTCATGATTGAACAGTTGGTAAGCTATATCAATGGTTGACAATCACCCCCGATTTGGCAGAAAACCGGATCACGAGATGTGACACTTGAAGCCCGGGGCATGGACAATTAAGGTGTTGGCGTCCCGATACCTGATTGACAGACATAATCAGCCCCATGCCCAGTAACACACCACCCTTTATCGATCTTGCCTGGTTTAAAATGGCACAGCCTCAGGCTACCCGTATCAATTGCTCAGTTCAGCACAGGTGCGCGGTCTTCGAATACGACTCTCTTCGCTGGATCTGCACAGCCGACGGTGCCGTACAATCCATGCTTTTCACTGAGGACCACAGTTATCCGGTGCTGCACTATATCAAAGCGCTGTTGTGTTCCCTGGTGTTTGTTGATAATCCTGGAAACATGTTGAATCTTGGCCTGGGTTCAGGTGCCATTGAACGCTATCTGGAGTCTCATCATCCAGACATTGCTTTGACTTCGATAGAACCGGAAGTCGAAATGATCGCCCTATCCAAGGAGTGCTTCTATCTAGACAGCAGCTATCATGTCAGAAATCAATCAGCCGAATCTTTTCTGCATGACAATCGACAGCAGTTTGATCTCATTATTTGTGATATTCACTGCCCTCCAGGCCAGCCAAATCCGATCGAAACAGATGCTTTTTTGCAAAACTTAACCGATGCGTTATTGCCTCAAGGCGTGGTAGCAATTAATTTCCTGGCAGAGAGTGAAGCGCACATCGTGAACATGCTTGTACGGTTACGACAGATCTTCGAGCAGGTCACTCTACTCGACGTCCTAAGGCAGCAAAATATTGTTTTCTATTGCTCAAACAGCCAGTTTCCCGAACCATCCGAACTCACGATGAAAGCAGCCTTGCCTGTGTATGCAAATATCCAAGCAGAAACCATTATTTCACAACTGATCTGGCTGCCGGAGTGATAGCAACTTTTGCGTTAAAATAGGTTTTTTCCGCCAGGAACTGAAATGAAGTTAATTGAAGTTATTGCCAAATCGAGCAGTGAAAACACCATTACTGCCATTGCTGAAAAATTCAAAGCACGGGATTATCGTACCGGCCGGGAGGGTGAAGATGGCCGACAGGCGATACGTATTCTGTTAACGGATGAGAATGTTCAGCCGGCACTGGATGCACTGCAGACTGTACTGGGCGCACAATCTACAGCACGAATCATCGTGTTTCCGATTGACGCCACACTGCCTCAGCCATCGAGTGAAAAGGAAAAAGATCAGGATAAAGCCATTTCATCGAGAGAATCGATGTATGCCAATGTGGACAAGAATACCCACCTGGACAGTAATTTCATTATTCTTGTCATACTCTCCACCTTGGTAGCTGCCATCGGTTTGGTGAAAAACAACGTTGCGGTTGTGATCGGTGCCATGGTGATCGCTCCCCTGTTGGGCCCGAATCTGGCTTTTGGCTTAGGAACGGCACTCGGTGATATGCATTTGATGAAGAAATCCCTCAAGACACTGCTCGCGGGAATATTCATCGCCATATTTCTCGCCTACATCATCGGCTTACTCTGGCCGTTCGCGCTGAACAGTCCAGAATTGATGGCGCGCACTGAAGTGGGGCTCGACTCGTTGGCTCTGGCACTGGCTTCAGGCGCCGCGGCAGCACTTTCCCTGACCAGTGGCCTGCCCAGTGTATTGGTTGGCGTGATGGTTGCGGTGGCACTACTCCCACCAGCGGCAGCATTAGGTTTAACCTTGGGTCATGGCAGGATCGACCTGGCGATGGGTGCCGGTTTGTTACTCGTCGCCAATATCGTCTGTGTTAACTTGTCTGCCAAACTGCTGTTTCTGTTCAAAGGGATTCAACCTCGCAGCTGGGCTGAAAAAGCCAAGGCAAAGCGCGCTATGTCTATCTATTTGGTGGTATGGGCAATCACCCTTGCGTTGGTCGTACTGACAATCATTGCCCGTCCACACATTGAGGGCCCGTTATGACGGCTAATCCGGACATACTGTCACGAGACTCGACAGATCACTGGCTAGGGCCTGTTAACACTAATCCAATAGGCCCTAGTTGGAATATAAGGCTATCGGCTCATCAACCCTTTCATTTCACGAACTGCCTGATCAAATCCGGTGAACAGTGCCCGACAAACGATGGAGTGCCCGATATTCAGCTCTCTGATACCTTCAATCTCCACGATT
The DNA here is from genome assembly GCF_001708965.1 of Candidatus Thiodiazotropha endoloripes. Classification (NCBI taxonomy): domain Bacteria; kingdom Pseudomonadati; phylum Pseudomonadota; class Gammaproteobacteria; order Chromatiales; family Sedimenticolaceae; genus Candidatus Thiodiazotropha; species Candidatus Thiodiazotropha endoloripes. The sequence continues at coordinate 1,871,587 of NZ_LVJW01000003.1, forward strand.
GAAGCCACATTGTGGTAATCAAGTCCATGCCCTGCATTGACCTGGAGCCCAAGGCCTTTGCCATAGGCGACGGCATCGACAATTCGCTTCAATTCAGCTTGGCGCACTGTTTCACTGGTAGCATCAGCATAGTGGCCGGTATGGATCTCCACCACCGGTGCACCTGATGCCTTGGCAGCATCCAGCTGTTTCAAATCAGCGTCGATGAAGAGTGATACCCGGATACCCGCCTCGTTCAATTCGGAGCAGTAATCGGTCATATAATCGAGTTTGGAAGCCACATCAAGACCACCCTCGGTGGTCAACTCTTCACGTTTCTCCGGTACCAGGCAACAATCATGGGGTTGAAACCGGGTGGCGATGGCTGCCATTTCAGATGTTGCCGCCATTTCCAGGTTCATCCGCGTCTGCAAGAGATCGGAGAGTATCTCCACATCCCGATCCTGAATATGACGTCGGTCCTCACGCAGATGTAGTGTTATTGCATCGGCTCCCGCCTGCTCGGCAGTCAGTGCAGCCTGTACCGGCTCCGGATATCGGGTACCCCGAGCCTGACGCAAAGTCGCCACATGGTCGATATTAACCCCAAGTAACATTACATTCTTTGTCATACCCTTACCTTTGGATTCATAGGTAACAGAAACCCCTTGCTGATTCTCAATCCGCCAATAAATCGTTATGGTGTAAATATATCTTTTTTACACCTGTTTGCCTAACTTCACAGACATCTTCATTGAGAGTTGAACGCCAGTCCAATGAAGCGTGTTAATAGCAACTATTTTATAAGCTGGGGAGTTATAATTTAACATCCCTTGCCATAATCAGGTATCCTCATCCACCCGATGGTCCGGTAAAGAGCTCCCGGCTTTTCAAAGGCTTGTCTCCCAGGTAATGGGAGAGCACAAAACGCATCAACTGTTTTGCCTCTTTAGCAGACTGTTTTGCCAATGAATCACCATTGTGCAAACCGATCAGGGTACTGCCATGAATTTTCATCCCTGAACTCCCAGGTGACGATAGTACAGGCCCCTCTTCAATGTGATAATCGTAGAGTAACTCCTCTCTTATGAGTTCCCCACTATCCGCCGTGTGATCCAGTAACAACCCATAACCCAGCTCTGTTAGCAGCTGCAGTTCAAATTGTCTCAGTATCTGGCCGACAGGCTCGGCTGAGGCCAGCTGCGCAAGATTCTGACAATAGTGAACAAACAGAGATGGGAATGGATCCCCCCTTTCGATCAACCTCACGATCAGCTCATTCAGGTAAAAGCCGCAATAGATACGATCGCCAGACAGTTTGAATGGTTGACCATCCTGTTCCACTTCGACCAGGCTTTTGATCTCTCCACGCCCACTGAGCGAGACTCGTAGAGGCAGAAAGGGCTGTAATAGAATTGCCTTGTTTGAACGCCCCGATTTAGCACCTTTGGCGATCGCCGGAAGACGTCCTTCATTTGGCGTGAACAGTTCCACCAGTAGACTGGAATTCTGGTAATCACGCCTGTGCAGAACATAGGCTGGTATGAAGTTGATACGGGACATCTGTGATGTCTCAATTTAAATGGTAGTAGCAGTCTGGCTTCTAGCGCCTGTTAACACTAATCCAATACGCCCTAGGTTGGATGGTTTCACTGCTCACCATATCCAAGTCTGACCAACGCCGCCTCGTCACTCGACCAACTCTTTTTTACTTTAACCCAGAGTTCAAGGTGAACCTTACAGTCGAAAAAGGATTGCATCGCTTTTCTGGCCTGTACCGCAACCTCTTTCAATGCCTGACCATCTTTGCCAATGATGATGCCTTTTTGACCGGGCTTTTCCACCCAGATCACGGCATTGATCCGATACAGACCCTGCTGCTCCTCGAAACGTTCAATCTCCACGGAAACAGCATAAGGTAACTCCTTGGCGTAGCGTCTGGTGATCTGCTCCCTGATCATCTCCGCAGCAAAAAACTTTTCCGGGCGATCGGTCAGTTGGTCGTCAGGATAGACATTATCAGCCTCGGGAAGCGCATTTAATACCATCCCCTCCAGCGCGGCAAGGTTTTTACCCTTTTTCGCAGATAGGGGAACTATTTCCAGAAATTCATGATTCGAAGAGAGTTTGGACAGATAGGGTAACAATGCCTCTTTCTGTTTAACCAGATCCACTTTGTTGACAACCGCTATCGCTGGTATTTCACTCTCTCTGATCAGACCGAGTACCTTTTCATCCTCCTCAGTCCAGCGCAATGCCTCAACCACAAAGATCAGCAGATCAACACCCGTCAGTACTGATTGGGCCGTACGGTTGAGGTAGCGATTCATGGCATTATCACTACGCTGGTGGATGCCCGGGGTATCGACATAGATTATCTGCCCCCCTTCCAGGCTGTTGACTCCTAAAACACTATGTCTCGTGGTTTGTGCTTTATGTGAAGTGATTGCCAACCTGACACCGAGGATCTGGTTCAACAGGGTGGATTTGCCAACGTTTGGCCGCCCGACAATCGCAGCATAACCACAATGATTTATCTGCTTACTCATTATTCAGATCCGACAACATTTTGGATGCAGCATCCTGCTCCGCCTTTCTTCGACTGTGACCTTCACCCTTACTCTTTTTCTGAAGGTCTTCAACTACGCACTCAACCTTGAAATGCTGGGCATGAGGATCTCCACTGACATCCAAAATGGTGTAGCTGGGAAGCGAGACCTTTATAGCCTGTAGATGCTCTTGCAGTTGGGTTTTGGGATCTTTCTGCTGGTTTTCCGGACTCAGTGCAATCAACCTGGGTGAGAATATTTTCAGAATTACTGAGCGGGTTGCTTCATAGCCACCATCAAGATAGACCGCTGCCAAAACTGCTTCAAAACTGTCAGCCAAAATGGAATCCCTGCTTTGACCACCACTGCGCAGCTCACCCTGCCCGAGTTTCAGATAATCCCCAAGATTGAACTCCCTTGCGACCTGAGCGAGTGTATCCCGTTTAACCAATGTGGAGCGAAGCCGACTTAACTGTCCTTCGGTGGCCTTGGAAAAATGGCTGAAGAGCGCGTCAGCAATCACAAATCCCAGAATGGAATCACCCAGGTACTCTAGACGTTCGTTGTTTTTTCCACCGGCACTGCGGTGAGTCAAAGCCTGTTCAATCAGCTCTTGTTGATTGAAAGTATAGCCTAGATCTCGGCATAGTTTTTCAGCGTCAGCCTTCAATTCGCAGTTATCTCTACTGTCTCATCAAAAGTCATGACAAGGGCTGCATTATACGCAATATGCCGACGAACCTCGTAGTTAATATTGAGAGTCCTAGAGCCTGGTGCGCTCTTAATACTAATATGATCTTTAGTAACATGGCGAATACTATTGATATTAAGGCGCTTTAATATGATGTTGCGTAATTCAACTTTGGATTTCCTCTCTGCAAAAGGTTCATTCTTAATTGATTCAAGAGCAGATTTTACCGCAAAGTGGTCAATATATACCGGGGTTATCTTGATACCAACCATCACCAGAAATCCAGCAACAATTAAGATAACCAGCCAGCTGATGAATGTAAGTCCACGCTGTTTTTTGATGGATTGCATATCTACTTCCTCAAATAAGTCATACTGTCTGATTTACATCTTCAATCTTAGAACATGATTGTAATAACTATTTTCATTAAATATTGAATTAATCTAGTTTGGTGAACTTTACAATCGGTAGATAGGGACTTATCACTGTGTAATCATCCGCTTTCAAATTGCGATCTTATTCAGTTGATATTGGTTATCCATCCTGATTTTTATACTTTGCTATCTATGCTGAAAATTCAACCTATCCGATACATCAGTGGTATCTGTACATGACCTTGAATTAACAATCTCACGTTAATTAATATCGACGAAAATCCCTAATCGATGCCTTTACCGATTCTCTCCCAGGCAATTGGTGGAAAACCGCTGATATTGGAATCCCAGTTCATCCAGATACCAAATGCTTTGCCAACAAGATTCTCATCGGGCACAAAGCCCCAGCAGCGACTGTCATTACTATTGTCACGATTATCACCCATGACAAAATATTGCCCTTCAGGAACCGTTATCGGTCCTTGCCTCAGAACCTGACACCCCATTGGCAGATCGGGTGCCAGTGGGTTGATCAGAATATTGTGCTCAATCCCATCTAGATTCTCAGCCGCCATGACCGCGCCGGTCATACGGGAGCCACTCCCTACACCGGTGTACTGACCCAACAGCATCTGTTTCATCGGTTCGCCATTGACGAAAAGGGTTTTATTACGATAGTAGAGCTTATCTCCAGGAACAGCCACTACCCGTTTAATATAGTCGATCCAGGGTTGTTTCGGATAGCGGAAGACAACCGGATCACCTCGCTGAGGATCACCCAGATCGATCACTTTTTTATTTAAAACGGGCAGTCGAATACCGTAACTGAATTTATTCACCAGAATGAAGTCACCAACCAGCAGGGTTGGCATCATCGAACCAGAGGGAATACGAAAAGGTTCTACCAGGAAAGAGCGTAAAATGAGTACGGCGAATATTACCGGGAAGAAGGATTTAGAGTACTCAACCAGCAATGGCTCTTTTCTAACCGGTTGACTTGAATCATCGGCCTCTTCACCCACATCCGGAGCCATTGCACTTCGTTTGTTGGCAAAGAATATGCTATCCAATAGCCAGATGCCACCAGTCACTGCGCTGGCAACAACAAGAAAAGTTGGAAAATCGAAATTCATGGTTTACCTGCGTCCTCACCCGTATAGTAATCTAATTGTAACTATTCAGGAGGCTGCGCTTTTTTGCGGCCACCTGAATGGTTACTCCCCAGCTTTTGGGGTTTCCAAAGGGGAGAAGTTTCACTCTCCCCTTTGGTCAGCCCTAAAAATCGCACTTTTTAGGGCTGATCTGAATAGTTACATCTAATTATCCTTGCCGACCTGAAGCACAGCAAGAAAGGCGTCCTGTGGTATCTCTACCTTACCAACCTGCTTCATGCGTTTTTTACCAGCTTTCTGCTTCTCCAGCAGTTTACGCTTTCGTGTAATATCACCACCATAACATTTGGCGGTGACATTCTTTCTCAATGCCTTGACCGTGGTACGGGCAATTATCTTGCTGCCAATCGCGGCCTGGATGGCCACCTCGAACATCTGCCTCGGGATGATCTCTTTCATCTTCGAGGTCAGATCCCGTCCTCTGAACTGAGCCTGATCCTTATGCACGATCAGTGAAAGTGCATCCACTCGATCACCATTGATCAGAATATCGAGCTTGACCAGCGGGGCGGCCTGAAAATGGGTAAACTCATATTCAAAAGAGGCATAGCCCCGACTCACCGACTTCAGACGATCAAAAAAGTCGAGCACCACTTCATTCATCGGCAACTCATAACTTAACTGCACCTGTCCGGCCAGATATTGCAGATTTTTCTGTACCCCACGCTTCTCAATACAAAGCGTAATGACGTTACCCAGATAGTCTTGTGGTACCAGAATGGTTGCAACAATAATCGGTTCGCGCACCTCTTCCAACTTACCTGGATCAGGGAGTGCCGCTGGATTTTCGATATGAATGAGTTCACCGTCACTTTTCAACACTTCGTAAACCACGGAAGGTGCGGTCGTGATCAGATCCAGGTCATACTCACGTTCGAGCCGTTCCTGAACAATCTCCATATGCAGCATACCGAGGAAGCCACAACGGAAACCAAATCCCAGGGCCTGTGAGGTTTCCGGCTCATAGTGCAGTGCCGAGTCATTGAGGCGCAGTTTCTGCAGTGCATCCCGCAGACCCTCATAGTCATCGGAGCTAACTGGATAGAGTCCGGAGAAAACCCGTGGATGCATCTCCTCGAATCCCGGCAGAGGCTGGTCGGCCTGACGGTTTTCCAAGGTGATAGTGTCTCCGACGGGCGCACCGTCGACCTCTTTGATACCGGCGATCAGGTAGCCAACCTCTCCCGCTTTCAATGAGGGTTGACTGAGCTGTTTGGGGGTGAATACACCAACCTGTTCAACCTGGAAAACCCGTCCGGTCGACATGATCCGCATCTTGTCTTTCGGCTTGATCTCTCCGTTCATTACCCTGATCAGTGAAATGACCCCGACATAGGAGTCGAACCAGGAATCAATGATCAGCGCTTGCAGCGGTGCTTCATAGTCGCCGGCTGGAGGGGGGATCGTGGCAACCAGTTGCTCCAACAGCGACTCGATGCCCAAGCCGGTCTTGGCACTTACGTGGACTGCCTGATCGGCCTCGATACCGATGATCTCTTCAATTTCATTGATGACCCGTTCCGGTTCTGCGGATGGGAGATCGATTTTGTTGAGTACCGGCAGAACCTCCAGCCCCTGCTCGATTGCGGTATAGCAATTTGCCACACTCTGAGCCTCAACGCCCTGAGCCGCATCCACCACCAGCAGCGCCCCTTCACAGGCCGCCAGGGAGCGGGAAACCTCGTAGGAGAAATCCACATGACCAGGCGTATCAATGAAGTTGAGCTGGTAGGTGATTCCATCTTTGGCCTGATATTCCAGGGTGACGCTTTGGGCTTTGATGGTGATGCCCCGCTCCCGCTCCAATTCCATGGAGTCACACACCTGGTCAGCCATCTCCCGATCGCTCAGGCCACCACAGGTCTGAATGAACCGATCGGCGATGGTGGATTTACCATGATCGATATGGGCAATAATGGAAAAGTTGCGGATGTGTTGAAGATCAGCCATAAAGCCTTGAATTGTCACTGAAAAAACAAGAAACGCCCCGTTTCGGGGCGCTTCAACGTAAACGTGTTGCCACAAAAAGAGTGATGATACCAAATCATACGTCGCGCAAATAGCTCAGAAGTCTGGAATGATCGAGATAGTGTTCACTCAGTGAGATACCATTCGGCCCCTCCAGACAGGGAATTCTCAGCCCATACTCCGCTTTGAGATCGGAGTCACGATCGATATCGACCTTCAACAGGACAATTTTATCCAATCCATCCACGGTAGAAAGTTCGTCCCACATCTCATCACAAAGGTGGCATCCCTGCCGATGGAAGAATTTCAGCTCAATCATTTTCCGGTACATGCAGGGCAAGAAAAATCGGCCCTGTGTTGCGGTGCACAAGCAAAGCGACAGTTTTCTCCCCGGGCAGCTCTTTGACCAAACGGTTAAAGTGCTCCACACCCTCCACATCCATGTTATTGATCATCGTAATAATGTCGCCCTGCTGGATTCCAGCCTCACGGGCTGCCTTACCGGTCACCGACTCAACCATGACACCCCGTCGAGATGGCAGACGCAACGCTTGCTGAACCTGCTCACTGACGCTTGAAACCATCAATCCCAGGCGGTTTTCTGATACCTTGGGAGGGGTATTTCCAGCTATTTCCAACTGATCATCGGAGGGTAATTCACCGATATTGACATTCACCATTTTGGTTTTTCCCTTCCTCAGAATCTTCAGTGATGCGGGCTTATCCACATTGCTGCGACCAACCAGGGGAGGTAACTCTGATGAGGTGTGTATGGGGGTTCCATTGAATGACAGAATCACATCACCCACCTGAAGTCCCGCTTTTTCCGATGGACTCTGGGGCAGAACCCTGGCAATCAATGCGCCCCGGGGATGATCCATGCCAAAACTGTCGGCAAGATCCTTGGTGACATCCTGAATCAACACGCCCAACCAACCACGGGTAACCCGCCCGCGAGTCTTTAACTGGTCTGCAACATTCATCGCCATCTCAATCGGGATAGCGAAAGATAGCCCCATGAATCCCCCTGAGCGGCTGTATATCTGGGAGTTGATTCCAACCACTTCACCTTCCATGTTAAACAGTGGGCCACCGGAGTTGCCGGGATTGATGGCAACGTCGGTTTGAATGAAGGGCACATAGTTCTCACTCGGCAGGTTTCTTCCCTTTGCGCTGACGATACCGGCGGTCACTGAATGATCAAAGCCGAAAGGTGAACCGATTGCCAATACCCACTCACCGACTCTCAATCCATCAGAGTCACCGATTTCAACCATTGGCAGATCATCTGCATTAATTTTGATCAACGCAATATCGCTGCGTTCGTCTTTGCCGATCACATCAGCGACGAACTCGCGTCGGTCGTTCATTCGCACCAGAATTTCGTCAGCCTCTTCCACAACATGATTGTTGGTCAGAATATAGCCATCCTCTGAAATGATGAATCCGGATCCGAGAGAGCGCTTTTCCACATCATTTTCCGGCATCTGATAACCATGATTGCCAAAAAACTTTTTCATCAGCTCGCCTAATGGGCTGCCTTCAGGTAAGCCCTCCAATTCAGGCATATTGAAGGGTGACATCTGTTTTCTGGATGAAGAGGTTCTGGTGCTGATATTGACCACAGAGGGGGCATTATGCTCTGCAAGATCTGCGAAGTTGGGCAGATCGCGCGCCATCAGAGGGAGTGATGTCATCAGTGCCACTGCCACAGCTGCCAGCATGATAAATTGAAATTTCTTGTCTCTCATTGAAACAACTCCTGGAGGAAAGAGGGATCGATCGACAACAGGTATGAGGTGAATAGAGTCTCAGACAAAAGGCACAGAGATTCTATCTGCATGGCGCAGTATCACCGCCTGATAACCTGGGTCATGTCGATTTTTATGTGCAAGTAGTCTCAACAGAAAAAACCCGCCAATCAGCCCCAATAGACCACCGATAACTTGCGGGAGTTCCCCTGACTGGATGTTAAACAAACCAATCAGATATTGAGCTGCGATGGCAGCCAGAATCATGAAGATCAATGGAAGCAGATAGGCAAGCATGGAGAGTTTCAACAGAGCCTGTTCCTGCAAACCGATAACCACCTGCTCACCGGGTTTCGCCAATACGGTATTCAGTACCCTCAGGTGGTTATAGCGACGTTTGAACAAACCGGCAAGAACGGTGGTACTGCAGCTTCCCTGGCTCTCGCAGGATCCACAGGCGGCACGCTTCTCCGTCTCGACAAATGCGTACTCACCTTCAATACGCACGACCATTGCGGTCTCTTCAATCATTCGAGCCCTTCAGCTTCATCCCTTGAACCACACCCAGTATGGTGACAGCGGGCACTTCGCCAACGGCGGTCACCTGATAGCCGGCGACCTGACCACCCCAGGCATTGATCGCACCCAATCGGGATACACCACTGAAAGCTTCGCTACGGGTTTCCGCTTCGATAAAAACAGATAATGAACCCAATCCATCACTGAACACATACTGCTCGATTGGCGCACTCAACATCGGATCGTGCAGCTGGTGCTGCATACTCAATCGGAATCCGGCAGGAAGCTTGAGAAAATCCCATCGACTGTCAGCCTCATTGGAGAGACTGGTGCCTTCATTATTTTTCAACCGGTAGGTGAACAACGACTCTCTCTGGTGTAGTTCACTGATCTCAGCAACACCGATCTCCAGATCGGTGAACATGGTCTGCTCCACCGCTTCACCATGCTCATTCATCAAATCCGATTTGAGCGGTAGACCGCTCTCTAGATCCAGGTAGAAACGATAGCCGTAGCGAAGCCGGTCATTGGGCATGATCACCACCACCTGAGCCTGGCGATTGGCGATTCGGTCATTACCGCTCATGCGAAAACTGTAGTGATCCTCAAGCTGGGCCAGGTCCTGAGGCAGAATATTGAGAAATTTCTTGCTTGGGGAGCGCTTGTCCACTGACACTTCATTACTGCCAGGCATGACACAGGTTACCGACTCTTCATCACGAATTACTTCACGGGGTGCACCATTCAGAGACATCAGGCTCTCTCTGACCTTGTCCCCGTTCACCGCGTGGGCGATTTTCATGATCTCCAGTTGATTGTCATGAAGATAGACAAAGGTTCCCTGGTAGTTCAGCTTTTGCACCGCATCCATCATTCGCTCAAGCCAATCCCTGGGGGTAAGCTGCTCAGCGGCGAAAATTGGCTGGCAGAACAGCAGCAGAAGAAAACCAATCCAGTATTGTCTCGAAGCAGCTCTGGAAGACGAAAAATTCATCCGATCAGCTCAATTTTATTTTTGTTTGTTTTCATCGTAACTGACGAACGTTGCAAAGGGCATGATCCCTTTGATGTTGCTCGACGGTGACCTTTCCTGATGATTGACCAGATAGGCGTTAAGCCGCGATACCACTTCGGGTTTTTTCAGCAGCTCCCAGCGAGTGCCGTCTTCCGCGACATAGAGGGTCTCTGTGGCAGGCTCCTGAGTCGAGGCGATATTCGCCGGCGGTGCTTCGGATCCCTCCGGATTGATCAACTGAGGGGCCATCACCACCGCGACTGCGGCTAAAGACGCAGCGACAGCCAAGCCTGTATAGGAACGCTTCTTCAAACCTGGACGACGTTTGATTGCTGCCGGAGCCAGCACCACCGGTTCACTTTCCAGTTGCTTGCTGATCGCCTGTGCCAAATCCGGGTTATACAGTGAGCCTGTCTCACCACGCATGGCATCACCGATCAAATGGTACCTGGACCAGGTATCCCGGTTCACCTTATTATTCGACAACTTATTAATTTCCATAGAGATTTCTTCTTCTGAAATCTCATTATCAACCAGCGCGGATAATCTTTCGTACTCTTGCTCAGTCATTTGTGCTATGCCTGATTTTAAGGTTTCAATAATGGGCTCAGTCTTTTATCAATCGCCTCACGCGCCCGGAATATACGGGAGCGAACCGTGCCTACAGGACAGGACATGGCATTGGCGATCTCTTCATAACTCATGCCTTCCAGCTCTCTCAGTACAATGGCGGTTCTCAGATCTTCAGGCAGATCATCGATCGCCTGCTGAACCGTCATGGTAATCTCTTCGGTCAATACATGGTTTTCCGGTGTACCTGTCTCCTTTAGACGCACACCAACATCCATTTGTTCAGCCACTTCTGCCTCCACATCATCTGAAGGGGGGCGTCGTCCCTGGGCTACGAGGTAGTTTTTCGCAGTATTGATGGCTATTCGGTAGAGCCACGTATAAAAAGCACTGTCACCCCGAAACTTGGGTATGGCCCGATAGGCCTTGATAAAGGCTTCCTGGGTCACATCCAGCACCTCATGAGGATCTCGGATATAGCGGGAGATCAGATTGGTGATTTTCTGCTGATACTTCAGCACCAGCAGGTCAAACGCCTTTTTGTCACCCTGTTGAACTCGAGCTACGAGTTCCTGATCAATTAACCGCTCGCCCATCCGGGCTTTTACCTCCTCGTGACGAGCACTTCCTGTGCACAGTCCCATTGACAGTCATGGATTGGATAAGTTCTGGCAATCCCAGCTTTAATTGACCGATATCAGTCTGCCGATGCGATTGGTTCAACCAAACGCGGTTTTAAGCTAGGATGCATTGCAACTGGAAACGCATTATCACCATAACGACCCTACCCCGCAAATTATGACGACAGATCACCAACATGACGTACTGATCATCGGCAGTGGCGCTGCTGGATTGAGCCTTGCCCTGCACCTGGATCAGAAGCTGAATATCGCAGTCATCTCTAAAAAAGAGTTGAAAGAGACCAACACCTATTATGCTCAGGGGGGTATCTCTGTGGTGCTTGATGAAGAGGACAGCATCGCCTCTCACGTCAAGGACACCCTGGATGCCGGCGCCGGTCTGTGTGATGAGGAGACCGTGCAGCTGGTCGTGGAAAATGGCCCATCCAACATCGACTGGCTGCTCAAAGGTGGCGTTAACTTCACCCGGGACGACAGTGCCGAATCGAGCGGCGGCTACCACCTGACCCAGGAAGGTGGGCACTCCCACCGACGGGTCATTCACGCAGCAGACGCAACCGGCAGAGAGGTGGAAACCACCCTGCAGGGACAAGTCAGGGCCCGCTCGAATATCGAAATCTTCGAACACCATATCGCCATCGACCTGATCACCAGTGAAAAAGAGCAGACCAAGCACCAGAAACGCTGCTATGGTGCCTATATCCTTGATCACAAAAGCAATCATGTACAAACCTTCAGGGCCCGGTTCGTCGTTTTGGCTACCGGTGGCGCCAGTAAGGTCTATCTCTACACCAGCAACCCGGATGTCTCCACAGGGGATGGGATCGCAATGGCCTGGCGGGCGGGCTGCCGGGTTGCCAACATGGAGTTCATCCAGTTTCATCCAACCTGCCTCTACCACCCTGAGGCGAAGAGTTTCCTGATCTCCGAAGCGGTTAGAGGGGAAGGTGGTCAACTCAAGCTCCCCGATGGCAGCCGCTTCATGGATCGCTTCGATGAGCGAGGGGAACTGGCGCCCAGAGACATCGTCGCCAGGGCGATCGACCATGAGATGAAACGCATTGGCGCCGACTGTCTCTACCTGGATATCAGCCACAAACCGGCCGAATTCATTCAGGAGCACTTCCCCACCATCTACCAGCGCTGTCTCGAATTCGGTATCGACATGTCGAAACAGCCGATTCCCGTGGTGCCGGCAGCCCACTATACCTGTGGGGGTGTAATGGCGGACCATAAGGCACGTACCGATGTCGCCGGACTCTATGTGGTCGGTGAGAGTGCCTACACAGGTCTTCACGGCGCCAATCGTATGGCCAGCAACTCACTGCTCGAATGTCTGGTGTTTGCCAAGCTTGCCGCAGAGGATATTCAGGAACTGGATTCCACCACGGCTGAACCTCCGCAGATTGCCCCCTGGGATGAAAGCCGTGTTACTGAACCGGATGAAGAGGTGGTGGTATCTCATAACTGGGATGAGCTGCGTCACTTCATGTGGGACTATGTGGGCATCGTCAGGAGCAATAAACGGCTGGTGCGCGCCCGCCGCAGGGTAGACCTGTTACAACGGGAAATTGTCGAGTACTACAGCAATTTCAGGGTCAGCATGGATCTACTGGAGCTGAGAAACCTGGTCGATGTGGCCGACATGATCATTCGATCGGCCCAATCCCGACGTGAGAGTCGAGGGCTCCATTTTACCCTGGATTTCCCCTACCGGGACGACCGGGTGCAGAACAAACCGACCATATTGATCCCGGAGGGCTATTCACCCTATTGAGTTGCGGCCCATCTCTGAGTGGTTGATAGGTGTTCGTTCTCAGTAACGGCTTGGTCAGGGGTTCTCTATCGCGAGTTGTATCAGTCAGCTGACTCCTCCCTGACGAATGAGCCGTGCTTCAGCAGTATCCTTAAGCTTCGCATTTCTGCTGCTGGTAATGCATCCTGAAACAATACCATCACCGGATGTCTCCAACGCCCCCGGAGATCAAATCGTAATATGATCAGCCAGGGTGTTACCAGGCTGTCAGTACGCAACCTTGCTGTCTGTTTCTTTCCGTCCGTCAGAACAATCTTCGACCAACCATTACATCTGATCTCAGCTTTTGCCACCTGACCAGGGATAAACACCCTGTAAACCGGCAGTTTTGTTAGCATCAGCGCTATCAACAGTACGATTTTGACTGACATTCCAATCGGGGCAGTAACGATTGCCAGAAGTGTTATGGCATAGAGACTACGATGCCAGATCACCCATTGTCTTGAGGCTGCTGGTCTTAAATGGATTGTCGGCAATCGATTGGTCATGGTCACAGCCTCCTTGCTGTTGATCGTGCTTCTATCAAAACGCTGCTGAAATGGCTCATTTCCAGCTGCGATGGTACCGTGAAATAGCTCTGATGTTGCCAGGCTGCAGGAGTAAAAGGATATTCATGCTGGGTGCAAAATCAGCTTCAGCCTCCACAGTGATATCAATTTGGGGGCTGTATCTGAAAATGAATCAGATCCTCGTTGTCTCAGTACAGATGCTTCAGTACCACTTTAACCCGTAATCCACCATATTGAGGGGAACGGTCAAAATAGATCTCTCCCCGGTAAAGCTGCACCACTTCGTGAACAATGGCCAAACCCAAACCATGCCCCTCGGTGGACTCATCCAGACGACTGCCCCGTTGCATCAGACTCTGTAAATCCGAACCTTCCAGCCCTATCCCATCATCTTCAATCACTAAACTCAGATTCTCAGAGCAAAAAATCTGACAAATGACATTCCCCTCGGCCCATTTACAGGCATTGTCCAAGAGATTTCCTAACAGTTCGAGTATATCTTCCCGGTCACCGAATGGAGGACACTCATCTTTGCTAACCGCCTCAATATTCAGATCACGCTCCTGATAGATTTTACGCAGCACATCCAATAGATCAGGTAAATCAACCTTTGCATTGAATTTCTGATTGATACTCCGCTCACCACTCAGGCGGGCTCTTTTCAGTTCACGATCGATCAGCAAGCGTATCCGATCCAACTGTTGGCCGGCCTGCTGATGCTGCTCACTGCCTTGATCACTTACCTGCCTGTCAAAGTAGCCGGTCAACAGATTGAGCGGCCCTTTCAGCGCATGGGCCAGGTTTCCGAGGGCACTCCGGGTTCTTTGATTGCGCTGGGAGAGCAGTTGCAGCAGGTGGTTTACCTCTTTGACCAAAGGCAACATCTCGTTGGGGACATCCTCATTCAATGGATTTTCGCAACCGGATGAAAGATTTCTCACATCCTCACGCAGAGGTTCGAGACGACGGAATGCCAGTCTTACCACCAGGCTCTGAATCATCAACAGGAGCACCAACCCTAAAATTGACAACAGGGCGAAACTCCATAGAAAGGTCTGCCGCTGATTGGTGATCGGTAGGAGATCCTCGGCAACCGCTATAGTCAGATTCTGATCTTTTTTCCGATAGCCGGTCAACCACACAAGTAACTGTTGACCATCAGGCCCCTGACGATAGAGACGTTCGCTTTCCCCTGGCTTGAGGATCGGTAGATGAACCTTGTAGTCCCATAATGAGCGGGAAGTGACCTCTGTCCCGTTATCGCTGACTATAAGAAAGTAGTGGCCTGAAAACGGTCGATGGTAGATTTGATTGATATAGGCCTCTTCAACTGACAATCGGGGCTCAGTCACGATTGCACCCAGTATCGACTCTGCATCATGCTCAAGCCGTGAGGCAATAAAGTCTTCGCTCAGTTTTTCTATTGACCCGGCACCAAATATCCATAACAAACACATCAGCAGGGCCAGACTGATCGTCAGGCCAATCTGTAATCGCCACTCGATGGATTTAGGGTTCAATACCGACATAGATGTAACCCTGACCGCGGCGGGTTTCGATTGCCTGCTTACCCAGTTTTTCACGCAATCGGCTGATATAAACCTCGATCAAATTACTGTCCCGGTCGAAATCCTGCTCATACACATGCTCTATGAGCCGGGTTTTCGATAAGATACTTCCACGATTGAGAATAAAAAACCTCAACAGTCTGAACTCTGTTCCGGTCAGATCCTGCCGTTGCTGATCAGGAAGAATGAGTTGCTGCTTCTCCTCATCCAGTTCTACTCCACCGGCCTTGAGACTGCTGCCAACCATTTCGTGGGATCTGCGTGCCAGTGCCTGCAGACGAACAACCAGTTCCTCAACATGGAATGGCTTTCCCAGATAGTCATCCGCTCCAGCCTTAAATCCAGCCACCCTTTCGTGCCAGGCGTCGCGGGCGGTAAGAATAAGGACTGGAATATCATTTCCTTTTGAGCGCCAGTTTTTTAAGACATCGATGCCTGATCGTTGAGGTAGCCCAAGATCCAATACAACCAGATCGTATTCCATCTCATCGCCCATGTACTCCGCCTCGATGCCCTGCTTTGCCAGATCAACCGCGTATCCCTGTCGCTCAAGATCCTTTTTGAGCGATGCCGACAGCAGATCGTCATCTTCAACCAGCAGTAGTCGCATCGATCAATCCTCCAACTCAAGCTCCAAAATCTCTCCATTTACCGCATCGAGCTTGTATTCCCATACCACACCCAGCTCATCGAGTATCTCGATCTCATAGATATAAGCCTTGCCTTTCCGTTCCAACTCAACTTCGATCACTCTGCCTGGTTTGCTTGCCTGAATACGCCTCAGCAACTCCGTTAACGGTAGGATCTTTCCACTTTGAGTAAGTCGCCGCACATCCTGATAATCCACATCCCCATCTGCAAATAGCGGTATGGCTATCATCAAGGCCACCAGTAACAATACCATGTAGACGCTTTTGAGCATTAATCAGTCATCCCAACGACCAAAACCTGGTATTTTGATCTCATGTTCATTAAATGCCCCCTGCATTGCCCGGGTGTGGCAACTGTCACAATTACTGAATTGAATCTTGTCACCATTGTTATACAGCATCCGCGGAGCGATCTGGTCATGCTCATGCCTGAAGAAATCCGTTTCCGTTATGCGTATTGGCGGCTGTTTTGAGCGGATTGACCAAACCACCTTCCGGGAGATTTCACGATTGCTGCTTTCAGCCGCATTCTGGATTAGATAATTCAAGATGAAATCTCTCTCATAATCGGATAATTCAGCATTTTCTCCAAAATGTTCCTCCAGCCCAGACATCACCAATCGCCATGACGCTACCGGCAAAAAGCCCGGCTGAAAGGGAAAGTGACAGCTGCCGCACTCTTCCCGGTAACGTGAGCTGCCCTTGCCATCAACCTGCATAGAGTTTGAGTGAAACCAGCGAGAGAGATAACCATCTTCTGCTTGATATTCATATTCATGTTCATGCTCATCCCGATCGGCAAGCACCACCCCGATACTGAATATCAATGATGATGTAAAAACCGAAGCTATCCATATCTTTTTCATGTTCATTGGGAATCTCTATTCATATCTGCTGCAGATAACTTAGTATGTCGCCCTTTTCCCGGGCTGTGCATGCCCTGCCCCAGGTCCATTTGCAGTTGCGCTTGAACCATTTTTCCATCTTCTTGCCATCTTTCAGACGTTGTGGATTAACAGATGGAGCCATTGGCTGAATGGTTTTGCCTGTCTTTTGATGTTTTCCAGGCTTGCTTAAATCCCCCCCATGACAATCACCACATGAGCGGGTTTTACCGCTTTTTGGGTGTAAAACCCTATGCTGCCAGATGATTTGACCTTGCTGCGGATCGAATGAACCAGAACCTTTCTCCAGGTAGCTGTTAAGCCGTTCTTCCAGTGGACCGGCATCAACCACTGCAGCAAAGAAGGTCAGCAGCAGCAACAATTTAGTACTGAATTTCATTACCTTATCCTCGCTTTGTGCCGGTAAACATCGAGCGTATGAGATTCTCCTGATGTAGCAGGGAACCGACCAATACCCCTACCAAGTGAACTGCAACCAACACCAGTGTCAGATTGGCAAACACCTCATGTATCTCCTCGTAAAACTCGCCACCATAGGGTCTGTTGGAAAACAGCGGTTCAGCCAGGGGTCCCAGTCCCTCTGCACCATAAGCCAGCATGCCTGTCAGTACAGTCAGCAGCAGTGAGAACATCAACACCACAATCATTGCACCACCGGCCGGATTGTGTCCGATAAAACGTTTTGCTTTGAAACTGAGCAGATCCTTCAGGTATGCCAGTACCTTGCCGGGAGATTTAACGAAATCACTGAATCGGGCATAGCGCGTACCAATCACACCCCAGACCATTCGGATCAACACCAGAGCAGCCACGCTGTATCCGGCATAGACATGCAGGTCAATCCACTCATCCTCCGTTATCCAGCAGATGGCAAAAGCCCCCACCAGTGACCAATGGAAGAGTCGTACAAAGGGATCCCAGACCTTTATCGTTCGCTTTTTACCCATCCTCACACTCTCTCTACAAACTGAATGTGACTAAGCATGGCGGAACAAAATGAAATCAAGCTGAAAATGGTGAACTATTTATTCAGTCCGGACAAAGTCGACCCAAAAGGATCAGAAACAGCAGATAGGCATTTATTAACCTGGCACCTTAATAGCCAAGTTCAGCTGCTGGAATAATAAATTGAGAGAGGGGATGAATTTACCAATAAGGTAAGCTTGAATCCTGATTGAATGAGGATTTTTATAAATTGGGTAAATTGATGGGTGGGGCAATGCCCCACCACTTATTGAAATTGAATCAGGTTACCTTCAGTTGCAGCATCTCCTCGCCCTCTTCATCAGAGAGGTGGACGGCACAGGCGATACAGGGGTCGAAGCTGTGGATGGTTCTGAGAATCTCTACCGGTTGCTTGGCATCAGCCAACTGGTGATTATCCTGCAGAGCAGCCTCATAGGCACCAGGTTGACCGCTGGGATCCCGGGGCCCCGCATTCCAGGTACTGGGTACCACCGCCTGATAGTTGGCAATCTTACCATCCTCGATCACGATCCAGTGGCCCAAGGCTCCCCTTGGCGCCTCCATGAAACCCACACCTCGACATTCACTTGGCCAGGTGGAAGGATCCCACAGCGCTTCATTAAAGGTCCTGGTATCGCCGGCCTTGATATTCGCCACCAACTGGTCATACCAGCCCTGCATGGCGTCGGCGAGGAGCTTGGTCTCCAGCGTTCTCGCCGCCGTCCGTCCAAGTGTGGAGAAGAGCGCCCTGGCGGGCAGATCCAGTTTGCTCAAGGTCATACCGACCAGCTCTTTGGTCTGCTCATGGCCCTTGGCGTAGAGCATCAGCACTCGGGCCAGCGGTCCAACTTCGACCGCCTTGCCCTTCCATCTGGGTGCCTTCAACCAGGAGTAGGATTCTTCCACATTGAGGTGTTTGTAAGGCAACTCCGGACCTGTGTAGTTGAGGTTTGTCTCACCATCATAGGGGTGCAGACCCTGATCCTTGCCGCTAGAGTAGTCATACCAGGAGTGGGAAATGTGCTCCTGAATCTCATCGGCACTGTTCAGATCGAGGGGATGAACGGTGGAGAGATCCCGATCCAGGATTACTCCGCTGGGGAAGAAGAAGCTGTCCGGATCATCCATCGAGGTTCCGGGCAGATCCCCATAACAGAGGAAGTTACCCAAGCCTTCGCCACGCTCACCCCAATCCTTGTAGAAACTGGCCACCGCGAGGGTATCGGGCACATAAACCTGATCGGTGAATTCCCGCATCTTGGTGATCACATCCTGTACCTGCGAGAGCTTCTTGGTATTGATCGCAGAATCTGAATTGAGATCGATCGCCGATGCAACCCCACCCACCAGAAAATTGGGATGTGGATTCTTGCCACCAAAGATGGCATGTAACTTCACCACATCCCTCTGCCAGCTCAGCGCCTCAAGGTAGTGAGCCACCGCCATAAGGTTTGCCTCGGGAGGAAGTTTATAAACCGAATGCCCCCAATAGGCTTTGGCAAAAATACCCAACTGCCCGGCTTCAACAAAGCCTTTGAGTTTCTTCTTCACATCGGAGAAGTAACCGGGAGAGGCTTTTGGCCAGTTACTCAAAGATTGCGCAAGTTCAGCCGTCTTGCCCGGATCAGCGGAAAGGGCGGAAACCACATCCACCCAATCCAGGGCATGCAGATGATAAAAATGCATCACATGGTCATGGATATACTGCGCTCCGATCATCAGATTGCGGATCAGCTGGGCATTCTGCGGAATCTGATAATTCAAGGCATCCTCGACCGATCGAACCGAGGCGAGACCATGCACCAGGGTGCAGACCCCGCAGATCCGTTGTGCAAAGGCCCAGGCATCACGGGGATCCCGTCCCTTGAGGATAATCTCAATGCCGCGAACCATGGTGCCTGATGAATAAGCACTGCTGATCTGATCGCCTTCCATCTGCGCTTCGATACGCAGATGACCTTCGATTCTGGTGATGGGATCAACGACGATTCTGTCACTCATTTTGTCTCGTCTCCTATCATTAGGAATGGCGCTAAGGTTTCAGAGTTACTTTTCATCTTCAACCAGATGCTCTGCAATCATTTCGGTCAAACCGACGACCGGCATCTCCATGCGATACTCTTCCAAGCCCTCTTCGATGATCAGGCGACAGTTGGCACAGGCGGTCACCAGCGTCTCCACATTGAGTTCATCGAGTTGAGTCTTTTTGCGTTTGAATGCTTTTATGCGCAACTCTTCGGCGCGCTCATTGGCACTGACACCACCGCCGCCGCCACAGCACCAGTTCATTTCACGGCTGTCGTTCATATCGACAAAGTTTGTTGCAACCATATTCAGCAGATTACGCGGCGGTTCCAGAACGCCACCTTTACGCACGATCTGGCAGGGATCGTGGAAGGTCAGACGATCATCTTCTGTACCCTCTGTCTTCAAACGCCCTGCTGAACGCAATTCATCAAGCAGTTCCAGGATATGCACAACCTTGAAATCATAGGGCCGACCGATCAGGTTGGGTCCTTCCCAACGGATGGCTGTGTAGGCGTGTCCGCATTCAGGACTGATGACATATTTGACCTTCAGCTTCTCTGCCGCTACAACCACTCGATTCACCAACTCCCGGGCAATATCGGAAGAGCCGATCTGAATACCCGAGTTGGTTGCCTCAAATGCCTCCGAGCTGATGGTCCAGGTTACCCCGGCCTGCTTGAAGATCTTCGCAAGGGCCTCCAGATATTCAGGAAAGTTCATGATCTCCATGGAGGACAACAGCGCCATGTAGTCAGCGCCTTCCACATCCACCGGGATGGTCAGACCGCTGTCCGCCTCGACATGTTTGATCTGTGCAGCCAGGGCAGGAAACTTGACCCCCATCGGACTTCCGATGGTTATGGCCCGTCTGCTCGCCCCCTTGATACCTTCGGGAGCATAACCCGCGGCCACAAAACCTTCCCGGGCGCGGCGGATCATATAGCTGATGTCATTTCCCACCGGACAGACCATGGAGCAGCGGCCACAAAGAGTGCAACCGTCGTAGATCAGGGTCTCCCACTCCTCCAGTAGCTCGTCGGTAACAGGCTTACTCAGGCCCAGCATGGATTTCAGTCGACCCCACAGGGTGTACTCCTGTTCCCACACCCGGCGTAACGGTTCCAGCTTATGAATCGGTGTATATTTTGGATCACCGGTTTCAGTATAGAAGAGACAGGCTTCAGCACACATACCGCAGTTCACACAGCTGGAAAAGAAGGATGCCACTGGAGCATTCATCTGTTCGCGAAAGGCGTTCATGCCTCTTTCCAAAGTTGCCTCACTCATGACTGAACTCCTCTGCGACCTGCCATTGCCCCGTTGTACCAGCGGGCGATAATAAAGGTGAAGGCATGCATCAGTTTGGTAAAGGGAAACAGCACCATCAACAGCTCAACGCTGAGTATGTGCAACCCCAATACCAGTGGATAGGGATCGATCATACGATGGTAGGCGAGATAACCGGTGAGCATGGGCAGAAAGGTGACCACCCAGGTCAGATAGTCTTCCGGGCCGCTGAGAAAACGCTTCACCGGATGGGTCAGACGACTGAACAGCATCGCCACCAGGGTCACAATGGTCACCGCAGCGATCGCATCAACCAGGTTACTGGCGATACCGGGCCAGCGGATACCAAGTACCGAATCGATCAATTCGATGTGCGGTACGAACAGAAACAGACTGACCAGAAAACCGATGTGCCAGATATAACCCCCCACTACGGTAAAAGGTGAACGCTTGAAGCTGCCCCCTTCCGGCGCGGTGCGGGTTACCAGGGTCAACAGTCCGGCTCCCAGTTCAGCACCACGAGGTTCTGAATAATCGGGCTTGCGCCCCAGGATCAATACCTCCAGCAGGCGTATCAGAACTCCAACAACAAAGATGAACAAAGCGATATCGAACCCTGGTCCTCTTACCCATAAAAGAAAATCAATAGATGTGCTCATGATTTCTTATCCAAGTCGTCAATGGTAACAGTTTCATGTTTTGCAGCCGCTTTCGCCCGGGTACTGCGATTGAGTGCACCAGCAGCGGCGCCGAGCGCCACACCGGCACCCACAACATAGCCAGTCTTTCTGGTGAGATCGCTATCGGGAATGGAGAGTGCGTTGTAAAAACCGCCTGCATCCCAAAAGTCGGGCTCGGAACAACCCAGACAGCCATGACCCGATTCAACCGGCCAACTGGTGCCCTGATTCCATTTCGCTGTGGCACAGGCGTTGTAGGTCATTGGCCCTTTGCAGCCCAGTCTGAACAGACACCAACCCTTACGCGCCCCTTCATCGTCGAAAGTCTCGGCAAATAGGCCTTTGTCATAGAAAGGCCGCCGATAACATCGATCATGAATGCTCTGCCCGAAGAACACCATCGGGCGTCCCAGAGCATCCAGTTCCGGTAGTGAACCAAAGGTCAGGAAGTGGGCCAGTACACCGGTAATCACCGTAGGGATTGGTGGACAGCCGGATACGTTGACCACCGGTTTATCCTTGACGATCTCACCCACGGAAACCGCCCCGGTTGGATTGGGATTGGCATGAGGCAGGCCACCGAATGCGGCACAACTGCCGACGGCAACCACTGCCGCTGCACCGGCCACCGTCTCTTCTAGCATCTGCAGATTACTGATGCCCGCAATTGAGGAATAGCCCGGGTTGGCCAGTGGAATGGATCCATCGACAACCACGATGTACTTGCCTTCATTCTCATGCATGGCCGCTTCTCTGGCGGCTTCTGCGGCATCACCCGAAGCAACCTGCAAGGTATGGTGATAATCCAGTGAGATATGATCGAATATCAGGTTTTCCACGCTTGGGGAGTGACTGCGGGTCAGCGACTCGGTGCAACCGGTACACTCCTGAAATGAAAGCCAGATAACCGATGGGCGTTTCGCTTTCTCAAGTGCCTGTGCGATTGCAGGCACCATGGTTGGTGGCAGTGCCATCATCGATGCAGTGGCGGCGCAATACTTCAGAAATCCCCGCCTGGATACCCCTTGCTGACGCAGGCTTTCGCCCAGTGTCATAGAGAGTTTTTTTCGATCATCAGCCATCACAACTCCTACCGCTTCGATCAAAATGCGGACTTAATGGTCATTTAACTGTGCTTCTAGCCGGTCAATGGCGTCAACGATATCTTCCTGCTGTGAGAATACGATTTGGGGGACAGGGCCGATCTCTATCTGCAGAGCGACAGGTTCGCCCTCGGCGTTCCGGTGATCGACAATCCAGACTCCAGAAAAAGCCGTCTCCCAGATGGTGCTTTCACCCAATGCGTCCATCGTCACATTGATCTCACCCCGACCCAGCAGGCGCAACAGTTCCTCTTCATCACCCGGGCCAAACGGCAGTGATCGTAAATCGATACAACTCTGTTCACCTTCGGTGGAGAAGCGCTGCAGGGCGTGGAGGATTTCGTGCAAGATGGGGAGTGCGTTCCCATGGCTGGCTTGAACGCCTTCGGGAGACTCAACTTTTATGGCGATGTCCTGTAGTCGCTGCATCAGGAAAGCCCTAAATAATTACTTATAGAAAGAATATCACCTATTTCTGATACAGGTGCTGATCTGGATCATCAATGAGACATTAAAAGACCTGAATATTATGTGAAGATTAAATAAAATCCTGTTATGAAAATATTCCCCACTCTTTAAGTATGGAAATTATCTCTTCGATGCCCTGGTCAACAGTTGGTGCAACCGCATCGCTCAGGGACTCACCCCAATCCAGCTCTTTTGGTTCAATGCCGACCAGGCAACGTTCTGCCGGTAGGGTTTCGGATAAACGAGCGATGTCCAATAAATCTCCAAGGCTGACTTCGTGAACACTCGAGCGATTACCACTCAGATAACGATCCATCGCATCGTTACGAAACACCTTAAGTGCACCGGGAGGCTGTTTCATACGCGCCGCATCCACCACGATCAATCCATCCGCATCGGCAATGGGTTCCGCCAGTGTAAAGCTCAGGGTGCCGCCATCCATATAGGTAACCCCAGGAATATCCCCGGTTTTCTTTTGCATGGCAGTCACCAGATGGATGCCAATACCCTCATCACTGAGCAGGGTATTTCCAATGCCCAGGATTAAAACACGCTCTATCGTCATACGCTCAGTCCTGAAATTCACCGAGTTATTGTGCTTGATCAACATTCTACCTTGAAGCGACACCTGACTCCCTGCGAGAATAACTTTAAGGGAACTTGGAGTGATATGTCACGCCTGTATCACTGTCATCCTGGCAGCCAGCCGGATGATTAAGATGTCAGGCTCGGTAAACACAAAGCCATCAGCTCCCTTTGGACCTCTCACCAGGCCCAGACTTAAATCACCTCACCAGGCAGGTTACACCATGTGTCTTGGCATACCCATGCAGATAAAAGAGATTGATGGCTTTACCGCACGCTGCGAAGCCAAAGGGGTTGAAAGGGAGGTCAGCCTGTTCATGTTACAGCATGAGGAGTTGGCTGCGGATGATTTCGTGGTGGTACATGTGGGCTATGCCATACAGAAGGTCTCCCCTCAGGAGGCCCAATCCGCCTGGGAAATCTATGATGAGATGTTAACCAAAATGGATCCGCAGACTGATGCATGAGCTGTCGGTTTGTCAATCCATGCTGAGACAAGTGGAAGAGATCGCCCAGCGCGAACAGGCAACATCTGTTGAGCGTATCGTGATTCAGATCGGACCACTCTCCGGGGTGGTTCCCGAACTGCTGCAGCAGGCCTTCACCATAGCAAGATGCGGAACCAGAGCCGAGGCGGCAGAACTGGTGACCCAGACCCAGCCGGTGCGGGTCCATTGTCTACAATGTGGTTATGATTCCGATGCCCAGGCCAATCGCCTGCTTTGTGCTAAGTGTGGAGACTATCGCACCCGCCTGATCAGTGGTGACGAACTGCTGTTGGCCAGTGTTGAACTGACAAAAAACTAACTTGGGAGTAGCTGTAAAATGTGTGACACCTGTGGATGTAATGTTACCCATGGCAACCGTCATCTGATCGAGGAAGGTGGCAAGCATGCGCATACTTCCGATGACCATGTCGCTATCGAGGTATTGGAGAATCTGCTGAGCGAAAACGACCATCAGGCGGCACACAACCGAGAGCACTTCGAAAGACATGGTGTGCTGGCGATCAATCTGATGTCGTCCCCGGGCAGTGGCAAGACCCGTCTCCTGGAACGCACCATCGATCACCTCAAGGAGCGCTACAAAATCGGTGTCATCGAGGGAGACCTGGAGACTGAAAACGACGCCCAGCGCATCAGAGACAAAGGCGTACCGGCCGTTCAGATAACCACCGGCACTGCCTGTCACCTGGATGCCCACATGATCCACCAGGCCTTGCACCAGACCCCGCTGGATGAATTGGACCTGCTGTTTATTGAAAACGTGGGTAATCTGGTCTGTCCGGCAAGCTTCGACCTGGGACAGCACCTCAATGTTACCCTGTTATCGGTAACCGAGGGGGATGACAAACCGGCCAAATATCCGGTGATCTTCCGTGCAGCGGATCACGTCCTGATCACCAAATCGGACCTGCTCCCCCTGCTGGATGATTTCGATCCGGACAATGCGGGTCAGGCACTGCAACAACTTGCTTACAAAAACCCGATCACGCTGGTTTCAGCAAAATCAGATCAGGGAATGGATGAGTGGCTCAACTGGCTGGAAGCGCAGCTAAGCCAGGCAACAGCAACAGAACCGGCAACAGTCTAAAGGCACAGGTTCGATCCAAACATGTCTCTGAGTGCAAAAGAGTGGCTGACACAGCTTCGCCAGCTTCCGCTATCTGATCGTTTCAGAATCATGAATGTCTGTGGTGGACACGAACGTTCCATCACACAGGCGGGGCTGCGCGGCGCCCTGCCCCCGCAGATCGAACTCATCCCCGGCCCGGGCTGCCCGGTTTGTGTCTGCCCGGAGGAGGATATCTATCAGGCAATACAGCTGGCCCTCAATGAAGAGATCACCCTGCTCGCCTTTGGTGATATGTTGCGGGTTCCTGTAAATGTCAGTAAACAGGAGCCCCGCTCTCTCGATCAAGCCCATGGGGCCGGCGCCGACATCCGCCCAATCGCTTCACCAATCGAGGCGCTGAAGCTGGCGAAATCGGAACCAAACCGGGCGTTTGTCTTCTTCGCGGCAGGATTTGAAACAACCACCGCACCGGTTGCCGCCCTGCTGGTGGAAGGTATCCCCGACAACCTCTCGATTCTGCTCTCGGGTCGCCTGACCTGGCCTGCCGTCTCCATGCTTTTAGAGTCCGATACCCCCGGCTTCGATGCGCTGGTCGCTCCAGGGCATGTCGCCACGGTAATGGGACCTGAAGAGTGGCAATTTGTCGTCGATAAGCATCAGCTACCGGCCGCCATCGCCGGATTCACCAGTGATAGCCTGCTGGCGGCAACCTACTCGGTCTGCCGTCAAGCCCTGGAGGATCGGCGTTTTCTCGACAACTGTTATCCGGAGCTTGTCAAACCCGAGGGAAATCTCAGCGCAAGAGCACATTTGAGCACCGCCCTGGAGGTTGTCGATTCCAATTGGCGTGGTATCGGCACCATTCCCAAATCCGGCTTTGCCCTGCACGCGGATTACGCAAAATGGGATGCGAGACTCCGCTATCCGGAATATGACGAACCGGATCGTAAACGGGCTGGAAAGATGCCGGCTGGCTGTGACTGCGCCCAGGTCGTCCTGGGTAAGAAGTACCCCAATGAGTGTCGACTCTATGGCACTGCTTGCGTACCCAGAAATCCGATTGGACCCTGTATGGTCTCCGATGAAGGGGCGTGTCGAATCTGGTGGAGTGGAGGAGTCAGACCAGATTGAATGGTTGTAGTCACAATCCAAGCAAATCTCTGACTAAATTGCTTATCGATATCCCCGCATTCTCCGGGATGACACTTAATTCAGATGTCTCCATTTTTATAGCTCCTCTCAATCGCCATGAAATGACTAAATGCAGGCCAATTTGCTTTACCTTACTTGAAGTTTCTCAATGTGAAATGGCATGAATCTCTCTATTATCTTTGGAAACGAGATAATACAATGCCAAAACGACTGGTTATTTTACTGACTGCACTGCTATCACTGACTCTCTACTCGAGTCTTTGTTCTGCAGACCGGCTGAAACCGGGTGACAGGCTCGCAAGGTTGGAGTTTCAGGATCAGTTTGATCATCCCCACAATCTGGAAGATCAGACAAACCTAGTGTTTTTTGCCAAAAGCAAACAGGCCGGATCACTGATGACCAACATCTTAGCTGATGTCTCAGCTGATCGATTCAGCAAGCTCAATGCAGTTTTCATTTCAGATATCAGCGGCATACCTTCGCTGGTGACCCGCCTTTTTGTCTTACCAGAAATGAGGGATATAGAACCTCCGATATTGCTGGTCAGAGAGCCAGAAAAGGTTGCCTGGTTACCGAGGGAAGAGGAAAAAGTAACAGTCATCAAACTTGCTGGCGGAAAGGTTGATCACATCAGCTTCACAGACGATGAAGTCACATTGAAGACAATCCTTGGTCTTCTCCCGACAGATAGCTTGTAAGGATTTCCGGCTCACATCGCCATATGATTGTATTGAGGTCAAACACCTGGCAATTCCACTGTAATATTCCTGTCACTGTTGGCGTGTAACTTTTCATGATGCCACCACCCGCATATTCGCGAAAATGACAGGACTGGCTCCATGGTCCCATACAAACTGCTGATACTGGCTCTGGTCTGCTCTGCACCAGCTACCGCTGAGACCTCTTCTGAGAAGGGTTCCGATGAAATAAGGGCTGCTGCCCAGTTTCTTTCCCTCTATCGCACTGAGCTTGACTGTGAGAACGTGGGCTATATTCAGACCGGTGAGGCGGACGAACACTTCGCACCAATTTTTTTATCGAGTGATATCGACAGCTCAAGGTCTCTCTCCCGCAAAGAGCTGCAGAACAATCCCTACGCACCGAATCGTTCATTACTTGGCGTCTCATTTTCCAAAATGGACCGCAACGCCGATGGATCAGCCACACCGGATGAACTGCGTCAGTACCTGAATAATTCAGTCAGCCTGATCGACAGCAATGCCGACGGTGACGTCTATCCGGTTGAATACGAACACGCACTGAAGACCGGCAGGGTACTCAAGGGCGCCGTTACGCCCGCTCCCCCCAAGAAGAAGAAAGCCGATTTCATACCGCCATGGGTGAGGCACCTGAAGGCCATCAATCACCGCGTTGCAAAATCCCCAAAAGCACCGACTGAGGAACAGCAATAGCCCCCCCTGCAGCACCCCTCTTTATCACCCTGTTTTGGTGATCCCATGCCTGCTTCCGTTGCCTACACTTGTTAAAAAACTCACGGCTGTCCCGGTAATTTTAATCGAAAGGATGCTCACTGGCTGATTTCCATCAGTTTTTTACCAGCCGATTGAGATTTGTGATGTAAATAGAGATATCCAGTCAGAGGATGAAGATCAGAACAAGCACCGCTCATCAGCGTGCTAAACAGATGGAGAGAGTAACTCTCCTGTTCCAACGAAGGAGAGGGGCTTTCCTGATATCGCCTTGGTTGATTTTAAGTTAACGGAACAGCAGTGAAGATATTTGAAAAAAACAAGGGCCCGAAGGCCCTTGTTATGACTGTTTCAGCTACACCAGCACACTACGCTGTGTTCGATCACTGATTCAGTTATTTTTAGCTCTTGTTCTTGATAGTCACTTAATCCTACTATCTCGAAGCAAGCTTGTTCTCGTCGTCATCATCCTCATCATCATCGTCGTCATCCTTGGCGCCACCCTCGACCTCGATAAAGATCGGGTTGGTGGTGAAATTGAGGTTGGCCCAGGCTTCCAGGTCCTTGGTCAGCCTGCCCTCTACGTGAGGTGGGCAGTCAGGATCATCACAAGCGATGTTGTCGTTGAGGAAATCCGGCAGCGGGTTACCATCCATGTCACGTACATTCGGCGTACCTGCCGGGATATTGGTGCCACGGGCACGGATGTAGCTGTCTTCCTCTGCACGGAACTTGTAGGTCGCCTTGATCTTGCTCTTGTCAGCTTCGTAGGTGAAGTTCTTGGCGATGACAGTGGTTTCCGGTGCAAGGGGATTGAAGTACTCCTCATCGGCCGGTGTGAACTGCTTGCCTACAACACCTGTAATGAAGTCGACGTGACGCAGACTGGGCTTGTTGACCGGCTCATGGATGCCGACCTGCAGCAGTGACGGATTGTCAAACTTGTAGGGACTGTTGTTGGCACCCTTTGGATCCGTGGCTACCAGTTTGACGGTGACCTTCTGACCCGCGCGGACATTCAGGGTTTCACCCATGGTGGCACAGTTATGTTTGCTGGTGCAGGCTTCGAATTTGAAACCTTTACCGCTGATCAACTGACCCTGCACGGAGAAGGAGTTACCACTACGCAGGCTGTTGATGATGTCGACCGCAGGATCGTCACCATAGTCTTCGACGTAAGCGAAGATCTCCTGGAACTCACCGGGCCAGAAATCGTTGTCGGCTTCGAAGTCCAGTGGTCCGAAGGAACCACGTGAATGCCAGTCAGAGGAAGCGAAGTACCAGAAACGACGACCTTCGGAGAGCATCGCATCCCACATGGTGCGAACACCAGGGCGGCACAGGGTAACCTTGTTGATGTCACCGCTGTACATGGCCAGCTCTTCAGCCGGGTAATAGGAATTGTAGAGTTCGTCGTAGTCAGCCTGGGTGATCGGTTCGCCATCAAAGTTCTCACCCGGCTTGGCTGCTTCAGCACCACCGTAACAGCCTACACCGTTGAAGGTGAAGAGACCTGCGGTCGGACGGCCGGCATGGTAGCTGCCGCGATTCGCCTGGGCCTGGTGACCCGGCTCGGATTCAAAGCCGAAAGCAACTTCAGGTGCGACGGTGTTCCAGTCACGGAAGTGTTCAACGTTGAAACCTTCATCGTCGTCTTCGATGAAAGCACCCTGACGCTCAACGTGGGCACCCACTGAGAAGCTCTCACCCGGGTAGTTTTCCGCCATCCACAAAACACCGGCGGTGGATTTTACATGCTCACCACGATCGTCGATGTTGACACCGTCAACCAGGGTGCTGTTGTAGTCTGCAACGCCCTCTTCCGGACGACCGGCGAACAGTGCCTTGATCTTCTCGTTGGCTTCATCGGACAGCTCGCAGGTCCAGCCCTGGCCGCCACCCTGAGAGGTGTCGTCCGAGTTACGTGCGAAACAGTATTCGAACTGGGCGATAGCGTCGGAGTTCGGTACGTCCGCGTAGTTACCGGCAGAGATCGAGTTGGAGGAGTGCTCATGACCTGGAACAACCCACTCCAGACCCAGGAAGGCTTCCTTGTCTTCATTGCCGGGCAGTTCGCGGGCAGTGACGATTGACGGAAGGTTGTACTCCTGCAGGGACTGCCAACGCCACATGCGTTCAACAGTGTCGTAACCACGGGTGGAACTGTTGTAGTCACCCTTGATTGCAGCAGAGTCGGTACCCGGACCGTCACCAATGGTGTTGGCCCACAGACCTGGGTGGGTAGGTCCACTACGGTCGGCCTGGTAGAGGAAGTCGGATACACGACAGTCACGGGTTCCGGAACCGGAGTGACCGACGTGAATGAACCAATCCAGATAGCTCAAGGATTTTTCGGTTAACACTTCGACGTTGGTGGAACCGTCGGAGCAGGTCGTATGGTTATGGAAGTCACCAGACAGGTACTGACCAGCGCTAGCCGAACCTGCTGTGGTGCCAGCCAATGCCGCTGCAAGCGCTGCAGACATTACACTAGGTTTCATTATATTTCTCCAAATTAGAACAACTTGTTTGTTTAGCTAAACAACGAAAAAATCCTACCCAGGCCATTCCATTAGCGGAGTAGGTTGATAGTTAATATCTGGGAAATGAGGCTTCCTGAATTCCTAGGCGGAAGCTTGCGGATACTTAACCAGTTCTATGTAACACTGCTATTATTTCTACATGACAGATTTATCAATTTTGGATGACTTAACGAGTAAACTCTTATCTTCTTAAATAAATATGTAAGCAGGTTGACAGAGTCCGCGCTTGGAATTAATCAAAACGTAACATTGCATGTTTACATTATGCAGTCCGTCTCTCTCTCCGGTTTACATTTATGCATACTTCCAACCGCTGGTTGACACTGCTGCGCGAACCCCTGCTCCAGTTCCTGATGATCGGTGCTGTGCTGTTCGCGGCGGATCACTTCCTGACCCTGCAGCGGGACGATCCACAACAGATATTCGTCGATGCTGACCGGATAGCCTGGCTGGTGGAGGTCTTCCAACAGGGACAGGGCCGGCTTCCGGAATCCGAGGAGATCGACAATCTGATCATCAAGTGGAGCCAGAATGAGATCTTCTACCGCGAAGCCAAAGCCATGGGACTTGATCAGGGCGACGAGATGATGCGCAGCCGACTGATCCTCAAAATGCGCAACATCCTCTTCAACCGAGTGGTGAAGGAGACACCTGGCGACGACGAGTTGCTCAAATGGTTTGAGCTCAATCGTGAAAAGTATGATGTCCCGCCCCGCTACACCTTCGAGCAGTTCCCTCTGACAGAGATTCAAAGTGAAGCGGAGGCCAGACGGTTCGCAGTAGATCTGGCCGACAAACCGGTACCGGAGCATTTTGCGTCGAACAAGCGCAGTTACCCACGACGCCCGGCGAGCAACATCCAGTCGCTGTTCGGTGACACGGGCCGTGACGTCCTGGTGGCTGCACCGATTGGACGCTGGTTGGCGGTTGAGTCAACCAAGGGCTGGCATCTTGCCCGGGTGACAGAACAGCACCCATCGATCCCGGCCGAATTCGATGCGGTCAAAATCCGGGTCAGCAAAGAGTTCCAGGAAGTGGCAGCGGATCTGCAACTGATGGAGATGTCCACCGAGATTGCCGAAAAATACCAGTTGCATCGTGATTTCGACGAGGCCGAGCTTGAAAAGATACTCGCCGATGCCCGGGATTTTGTACCCGCGCAGACCACCGCCGACAGCCGCACCCTGAAAGCACGCGCCGGCGCTTCGAAGGAACAGCTCAACTGAGCGTGTCATGATCGGACTTCTGCGCAACTTCTCACCTGCCTGGCTGGCCATACTCTGCCTGACGCTGATCGGCACAGTGACCCTCCCCAGCGCCCTGGCCCATGAGACACCGGTGGCATCACTGGATATCCGTGAGGGTCGTAATGGTGTCCAGTGGCTTGAGTGGACCTACTACTCCGCCCGCTCCGACAAACCTCCCACAGTGCAATGGCCCGACCACTGCACGGAAGACTATCCGCAACTGGAGTGTGGCGAAGCTGGGCTGGTGGGTCTGGTGACCATGCCACAGATCGGCGACCAGTACTCGGCTGCTGTGGTCAAGGTCAAACCGCGTGAGGGCAGGATGCACACCTACACCCTGACCGGTGCCAACCGCAGCCTGATGCTCACCGTCGATGGCAAGCTGCCCTGGCACTCCATCGCCGCCTCCTACATTCCGTTGGGTATCGAGCACATCATGCTGGGCATCGATCATCTGCTGTTCGTGCTCGGTCTGATCGTGCTGGTCAGCACCACCCCAATGCTGATCAAGACCATTACCTCGTTCACCGTCGCCCACAGCATCACCCTGGCTGCCGCCACCCTCGGTTGGGTCGGCGTTCCGGAAGGACCGGTCAATGCGGCCATCGCACTGAGTATCGTGGTACTCGCAGTGGAGGTGCTGCGCCATCGGGAAGGCAAGCCCAGCCTGAGTGCCAAGCTGCCCTGGCTGATCGCTTTCGGTTTCGGTCTGCTGCACGGCTTCGGTTTCGCGGGAGCGATGAACAACGTCGGTCTCGACCCGGAGAGTCTGCCGATCGCCCTGCTGTTCTTCAACATCGGTGTGGAGATCGGTCAGCTGGCGTTCGTGTTTCTGATCCTTGGGCTCAATCACGCACACCGCCGGCTGGAAGCGATACCACCAGTCTGGAGTGCAACCACAGCCATTTATGCCGTCGGCGGAATCGCGAGCTACTGGTTTCTGGTGCGCACTGCAGCGTTGGCAATATGACTATTTCGGAGAATTTCATGCTCGAATCAACATCCCGCCCGATAGCCAGACTGATGATCCTGCTTGTGTTGTCCAGCTGGTCTGCTGTATCCATGGCACATGCCGAAGTGGGGGTTGCCGGGGGTCTGCTCAGTGGCCTGATGCACCCGATCTACGGACCCGACCACCTGCTGGCGATGGTTGCCGTCGGTCTCTGGGGCGCACAACTGGGTACGCCGGCGATCTACCTGCTACCCATCACCTTTCCGGTTGTCATGGCGTTGGGCGGTCTGCTGGGTGTCGCCGGAATGCCGCTGCCTTTCATCGAAGTGGGCATCGCGCTATCGGCCCTGGCACTGGGAGCCATGGTGGCAGCGAATCTGCGGCCACCGCTGTGGATCGCGGCCGCCCTGGTCGGCCTGTTCGCCATATTTCACGGCCACGCCCACGGCACTGAGATGCCTGACGCGGCCAACCCCCTGGCCTATGGCATCGGCTTTATCATTTCCACCGGCCTGCTCCACCTGACCGGTATCCTGATCGGTCTTATGATCCGCTGGCCGATCGGTGCCCTGGCGATCCGCGTCTGCGGCGCCGTCATTTCCGGTTTCGGCCTCTTCTTCATGGCCTCGAGCACCGGCCTGGCCTGATGAGCAGAATCAACACCCTGCTGAGATCGGGGCTCCCGCTGCTGGTGTTGCTCGTCCCGGAGTCAGCTCATGCCCACCTGGTGTCAACCCGTTTCGGGGAGTTCTACAGCGGGCTGCTGCATCCGCTGACCACACTGGTACACCTGGTGCCCTGGCTGGCCCTTGCCATGTTCGCCTCGATGCAGGGCAAGGCTTTTGCGCGCCGATCCCTGCCGCTCTTCCCCCTGGCTGTCGCTTTCGGGGTGCTGCTCGGTATCAGCTTCGGTGGTTTGCAGAGCTTGCTGATACCGAACATTCTCTCCTTCGTGGTACTGGGTGGACTGGTGGCACTCTCCTACCCGCTCCCCCGGGCTGTGGGACTCACCGCGGTGGTGCTGTTCGCCATCAGTCACGGCTATGCGAATGGCGATGTGGATCTGGCCGACGGCAGTCTCACACTCTATGTGGCGGGGGTAACCACCGCAGCCTATCTGGTTGTGGCGCTGGGTGCCGGAGCGGCCGTTGCCATCAGTGAGCGGGCCGCCTGGGGGCAGATCGCTCTGCGGGCGCTCGGCAGCTGGATTCTGGCCGCCGGTCTGATCTACGGGGGATTCGAACTGATGGGCGTCAGCGGTGCCTGATTCCTCGACAGACTCCGCCGCGGTACTGAAATCCGCCGGCATCGCAAGCGGGACACTGGCATTCGGTTCAACTGCCATCCCCCTGCTCTATCTGCTGGTACTGCTCTCCGGCTTTGCCGGTCTGGGCTATCAGATCGCCTGGACCCGTATGCTGTCGGTCTCCCTTGGCCACGAATTCACCGCAGTACTGGCGGTGGTAACGGCCTTTTTCATCGGCCTCTCCCTGGGCGGGCTGATCTTCAACCGGGTGCTTCGGCAGACCCGCTACCCGCTGCGCTGGTATGTAGCACTGGAGATCACCATCGGCCTCTGGGCGCTGTGTCTGATGCTGTTACTGCCCCACTACAACCCGTGGAGCGCCCACCTGATTGGCAGCGAGCCCCATCCACTGTGGCACTGGAGCGTCGCTTTCGGCGCCAGTCTGCTGGTGCTGCTGCCGGCGACCCTGGCCATGGGCGCGACCCTGCCCGCCGCCCATCGGGTTTCAGTATCCCTGTCGGTCGTGAACCGCGGTATTGCCGGGCTCTATGCTGCGAACACCGGTGGTGCCCTGTTCGGCACACTGATCGCCACCTACTGGCTGTTGCCGGCGCTTGGCCTCAACCATACACTCCTACTTTTTGCTTCGATCAACCTGGCAATCGCGGCCCTGCTCTGGCTGCGTATGCCAAAGAGGCAGGTCCAGCCGATCTCATGGCCTGATGCGGCAACCCCAGGCCGGCGGCTGCTGCTGGTGCTGTTCCTCACCGGACTGCTGGGACTGGGCTATGAGATCCTCGTGGTGCGGGTACTCGCCCAGGTCCTGGAAGGCACCGTCTACAGCTATGCCGCGGTGCTCGCAGTCTACCTGCTGGGTACCACCCTGGGCGCAGCCCTATACCACCGGTACAGCCGGAGATCAGGGGATGCAGGCGAGCGCTGGTCGGCTACCGGCCAACGGCTGCTCGTGGCCGTCTCGTTCCTCTGTCTGACGGGAACCTTGTTGCTGTGGGCCACCGAGTCGATCTACCAAGCTGTTTTCGGCCAACTCGGCCCCGGCAACCTGGCCGCCATGCTTGCGGAACTGAGTGTCGCGACGGTGGTGTTCCTGCTACCGACCCTGGCCATGGGGGGGCTGTTCAGCCACCTGGCGCAGCAGGCCACCGGGCCTTACGGCCTCGGCGCCGCTCTCGGTGTCAACACCCTGGGTGCCGCACTCGCGCCACTGCTGTTCGGTGTCATACTGCTGCCGTTACTGGGCGCCCTGGAGACCCTGGTTTTGTTGGCTGTCGGCTACATGATACTGCCCTGGCTGCTGGGTTCAGATCTGACCTATTGGCGCTACAAACTGCCACTGGTCGTCTGTGCTTGCGCCCTGCTGCTGATACCGGGACCGCTCAGATTCGTCTCCGCACCCTCGGGCAGTGAGATGCTGGCCTACGATGAGGGGGTTATCGCGGCGGTCGCAGTGATCGAGGAACCGGACCAAAGCCGTCATTTGAAGGTCAACAACCGCTTCACCATGGGTGGTACCGCCAGCCGCTTCTCCGATCACCGGCAGACCCACCTGCCCCTGTTGTGGCATGGCGGCGCAGCTCGCAGCGCCCTCTATCTCGGCCTGGGTACGGGTATCACCTTCCAGGCGGCCCAATACTACCCTGAGCTGCAGGCCACCGGGGTCGAGTTGATCCCGGAGATGCTGACGTTGATGCCACGGTTCGGTGTCGATGTGACGGGGCCCCATTGGCGGAACCCGCCCCGGGTCATCGCGGCGGACGCGCGACGCTTTGTGGTTGCCGAAGAGACACAGTACGACGTGATCGTCGCCGAGGTCTTCCACCCTTCCCGCGACGGCGCCGGTTCCCTCTACACGGTTGAGCATTTCAGTGCGATCCGCCAACGACTGGCCACCGATGGCCTGTTCTGCCAGTGGCTACCCCTGTTCCAGCTCGATCTGGATACCCTGCGCCTGATCACCCGCAGCTACCTTGAGGTGTTTCCCAATGCTCAGTTGCACCTGGCCCACTACAGTCTGCGTCAACCCCTGCTCTGCCTGCTCGGCGGTGAAGGCCTGAACGCCTTCAGTGATGACTGGCTGGAGCAGCGTATCCATGACCGGGGCCTGCAGCGGCAGCTGATCGCCAACCGGCTGAACTCCGACTTTACGCTGTTTGGCGGTTACCTGGCCGGCCCGGAGGCACTGCGGCGATTCACCGCTGATGTACCGTTGAATACCGATGACCACCCCAGGGTGACCTTTCAGGCCCCCGGTTTTGTCTATGGTGATCCCAAATCCGCTGCGCAGCGCCTGCTCGAGCTGGTGCAATTGACCGCCCCCCATCGCGGCACCCTGCTCGACAATCGATCCAACAAGGGGGATTTTGGCCGGCGTCTGCAGGATTACTGGCTTGCCAGGGATGCATTCCTGGCTGCCGGGGTCGGTGTGGCCCCATCAACAGACATTCGAAAAATACTGGCGCAGACGCAGCACAAGCTACTGGATGTGGTGCGCCTCTCCAGCGACTTTCTGCCTGCCTATGATCCGCTGCTGAAGATGGCAACCGCAGTCCACCGGGTGGATCCGCAAAGCGCCCATAAGCTGCTGTTGGAGCTGGAGCAGGCCAACCCAAAACTACCGGAAGCCCGCCGTCTGCGCCGGCGGTTATTTGGAGGAGACCCATGAGTTCTTTGGACTTGAGCGACAACATTCTGCCGGTGTTCGTCACACCGGTTGTCAACTATCTGTGGCCTAACAGCGACGACCTCAATGCCGAGTTACGGGACTACATCCTGGAATGTGAAAAATCGGAAAAGGGGCTGAACAAAAGCGTTGTGGGTGGCTGGCACTCGGAACTGGACATGCTTGCCCGGGATGCTGCACCCATCGCCCAACTGCGTGAGCGGTTGTGGCTTTTCACCCAGGCGCTGCTCAAGCAGTTTTCCCAACCGGGTGAAAACTTCAACTTCCGTATCGAGGGCTGGGGTAATGTGCTGCGCCATGGTCAGTACCATTCGATGCACGCACACCCCAACGCAACCTGGTCTGGATGCTACTACGTCAATGGCAATGATGATGTGGAGGATCAACCCTTCAGCGGCCGCTTCGAGTTGATCGATCCGCGCCCCGCTGCCAGTCTCAACTATGCTGAATCATCCAATCTCTATGGCCGCTTTCTGCTCAATCCCAATCCGGGGCAGATGATCGTCTTCCCCTCCTGGATGCAGCATCAGGTGCACCCCTACTTCGGAGAGGGTGAACGCATCACGGTGGCATTCAACGTACTGTTGTGATCAGCGCAGACCTTCAACGCCTTCCTGACCCGGGCGAATCATGAACATGGTGACACTGGCCCGCACATGATCCCCCGCCGCAGGTTTGACCGTGGAGATCATGTGAGGATTCCCGGTTTTCATCACCGCGATCCGGTTGGGCTTAGGCATGACGTAATAGCCCATACCGGCCTCCATCAGGGCATCATTGACCTCCTGGTTGTCCAGGTGTCCGGAGAGCTGCACCATACCCCGGCCCATCACCTCCTTGGGTTCAATCATCGAGGGACCACAACGGTCCGGAATCGACAATGCTGAAGGGTGGGCGATAAACAGCTCACCACCCCATTGCACATTCCACTCCGGATGGGCGTAGTAAGTGCATGTGCCGGTCACCACCGATGGGGTGTCCCGATGCCAGTAGAGAGCGCTGTTCCGTTCATACAGACGGGGCGCCATGGCGATGGTACGCCAATCCTTGCCTTCACGGCCGAGCAATTTGTGGTGAATGTCCGAGGCACCACTGAAGCGTTCCACCAACAGATCCAGCGCGGTACCGGTGGGATGGGCAAAAGCCCCCTCGTTCGCTGACGCAACCTGCTTTGCCACTGAACCATAGTAGACATCCGGTCCGCGGAACACACGACCGTCATCAAGCCGCCAGGCCCCATGCAGACCCCGCATATCGTTTGGAAAGAACGGTGCAACCTGGAACCAGCGCCACATCTGTTCAAAATCTTTTGCCGGAAGAAAGTCGTCGACCACCAGAACCTGTTCGGTTTCAAACACCACTTTCATGCTATGTTCCGTTGTTGCGGTAGATTAAAACTCAGTTAGCGAACTGCACTTCATAGTCCCAGCTTTTCAGACGTTCGGGAAGCGCGTTCATGGCGATACTGATGCGGGTCTGATCACCCTGATTGGGGGGTACTGCGTGCAGCAGGTGACTCGGAAAGAAAACCATGTCACCGCGATTCACTTCGTCCGGGATCCAGCGCTCCGCATTGTAAGGCGTGGTAGTGCTGTTCTCATGACTGTTGGAGAACACAAAATTGGTGCCACCCATGGGCTTGTGAAAGATGATCCGTGCCGAGGGATGGACATCAGTCAGGTAGATCACCGCGGTAATCAGGCTGTTGGCGTGGGTATGTATCAGCTGGGCTCCGCCGGTTACCGAGACGTTCATCCACAACTCCTTAATGGTCCAACGCAGGTTTTCACCAAACAGTAAAAAACCGAAGTCACGGAAATAGTCCTGCAGCCGTTCATTCAAATCACCGAGTTGGTCGATATCGTTGCTGCCCAGGGGTTCGGTATGAGTGAGCAGATCGGTCTTGGCATTGGCGATCTTTGGAGACGAGTCGATAACATCCTGAAGTGCATCCAGTTCGGAGTCATTAAATACCTTTTCCACCCGCATCACAGGGATTGGAAACAGGCCTTCGATGTGCATGTTACTCATAGACTTGATATCCACTTTTACCACTAAAACAACTTGCTGGCGTTCGAAACCGGGAAACGTTTCCGTATCAAAAACGGTCAGGTATTAGCCGCAAGTCGCCTGAGTATATTCGATCCGGATCGTTGGGTTGTGAACCTTTTATGACATGACGGCTTGGATAATGATCAGCCACCATGATTCGATGTTAAACCCTTCTCGATCAACAGCAGGATCTTGCAGCACCTGTCTCAGGCTGTCCCATAGGCTTTCGTCTTCAGTTTATAGAGACGGTCGAAGTTCTTAAGCGATATCAGGTGTGCATGTATCCGCGCCAGAGAACCGTTCTCCTGCAAGGCCTTGAGCTTATCGGCAGGCAGCTCATTGAGCTTTGCTTCACTGATACGCAGCATGCCTGGTTTGCCGGTATACTCCTTACCGTCAAGGGAGACCTTGTAATTGAACTGCTCCAGCAACTCCAGGTCCTGTAATATCTGCATGAAACTCTCGGTTTGCTGCAGTTCGCCATCAAGGTCGGCAACGAAGTTCTCCAAATCCTGCCAATAAGGGGTGGGATTGCCGTCGCTATCAAAAAAATGATTGCTTTCATCGGACAACGCAGTCTCATCCACGAACAGCGCCAACCGGCGCTGATCCTCTTCCTGTTCCGGATAGGGAAAGGTATAGAATGGGTAGCGGCGTATCGTCGCGGGTATGTAGCACTCCTCATGCCAGCTGCCGTCACTGTTGACGTAGAGGTTTTCACCGTCGTTCACCCCGGTCAGGATCACCGGCATCAGATTCTCAGCCCGGCCTGCAGCGATGAATATCAGTGGATAGTCCCGGGATGCGTTGATCATCTCCATCCAGGTCACCATGATCACATGTTGAGAGGCTGAAAAGCTGTAGTCATCCGGCCGCGCGATTCCCAACTGGCCATGGATATTCTTGTCCAGGGAAACCAGGGTTTTATAGCCCAGTGGCAGTTGCCGTTCGTCAAGCATAAGTGATCCTGCATGTTAAGTGTGCGTACGATAGATAGGTAGAATTTTAACGAGGATTCGATGAAAATTTGATGACAGCTGGTCAGCCTGTGATGGTAATGCCGGATGACCTGACTCGAGATTGTAATCTCTGTGCAATTTAAACTTCATGCCGCCTGGCAGTAACTATGCGAAATCAATGTGTTTGAAAGTAGTTCAAACGGATTGCCAAGCCTCTATGATTGATTTTCAGTTAGCAAGCGACTGCAGTACTGGGAAGCTGTCGCTGAGATTATTGCCTCTGCACCACTCTCATCGCGACAGCCACTCCAGCAATGGGTGACCATAATGTACGGCCATGACAATGAATACCAACCACACACTGGCAACAGCGTAGCCGGGAAACAAGCTCTCTTTCTGCGTAGTCGTACCGTCGGTTTGCCGTTCCAGCTCATGCTCAAGCGCAATGATGCGCTTTATTATGTGGTCCTGACGAGCTGAGTTGTTGTGTTTACTGCTACTGGCGCAACAACTGTCCAACAAACGGATCAGATCAACTAAATCGGTTTTGCCCTGATGGACATAGGCTGCTGCCAGATCACTGATTTGTTCAGTGTAGTCAAAGAACTCCTGTCTGATCCGTTGTCTACGGGATTGGGGCCAGGCGATAGTCGCCCAGTGCAAACACCATTTGCTCAGATTGTCCCGGCGCAGGGCATGCGCCAGTTCATGAGTCAATATGATCTGCAACTGTCGGGCTGACAGGCTATTGACGAGTCCGCTCGACAGGAAAACCTGCGGCCGAAACAGGCCTGCACACCAGGCGATAGCCGCCGGATTATCCACCAGACGATAATACTTGGAAGTCGATTCTGACAAATCGCTCAAGGTTTGTAATCGACGCCTTCCCGATAGGGATTGCATGACCATCAGTGTACCCACAGACACCAGTGTTATGACGATTAAGGTAACGGTGACCATTCCGTTGAACGTCTCTGTGGTCATCTGCAAGGTGTGTGGTGTGCACAAAGCACCATGGCAATGGTCGGTGACCAAGGAAAACGCCAGCGTCGGCATATAGAGAATCATCAGGGTCAAGGTTGCCGCGACCGGCGCCATCAGACCGTAAGCAAGGGTCAACCAGGCCCCATGGGTTACTTTCATCCTGGCGAAAAAAGATGAGAAAAATGAGTAGGCTCCGGCCAGCATCCAGGACAGCACCAGGAACATGACTGTCCAGGCAAATAGGATATTGGCAATGGTTGTCACTGTATTAATCATCGGACTCCTTCGGCAACCGACCGATGATCTCACGCACCTCCTCGGTTAGAGACTCGGGCAATTCATAGTCGATGTAGTTCACGAATCCGGAGACCATAGGCGCCATTTCACCATCGCCGATGGTCTCGGCAATATCCATCATCAACTGACTGATGAAGACACTGCGGCTTACCGCGGCACGGTAGATATATCGGCGTCCCGATTTTTGCCGATGCAGTAAAGATTTTCTGTGCAACCGCTCCAGAGTGCTTTGCATGGTACTCAGGCTCAATGTGCTGTCAGAAATACTCTGCAGCACGTGCTGTGCTGAGAGTGCGCCTTCCCGCCACACTATTTTCATGACCTCCAGTTCCCGTCCTCCCAGCACAGGACTGGGTTGTCTTTTACGACAACCGTCAAGAAAACGACTTAATTCTGTCGTCATTTTATTCACAAAAACCTATCTCTTATCGGTTTTCAATTTGTGGTGGATACTGCAGCCAACACTGCTGACTGACAAGTTGTCTTCAGCCTCAAAGGAAACGCAAACTGGAGCGCAGGATATGACATTTCGATGGTTGAGTCTATTGGTACTTATCAGTACTCAGACGGTCGCTGAGGATGCCTCAAACGAACCTGTCGTGATCGAATCCCTTGTCGTGGAGGGCCGTCAGACGAATCTGCTGGGTGAGGCTGTTTCTGCATCCGAGGGCATCGTGGGGCAGACGGAAATTGAACTTCGACCTCTGCTGCGTACCGGTGAAGTATTGGAACTGGTGCCGGGCATGGTGGTAACCCAACATAGCGGCACCGGTAAAGCCAATCAGTATTTCCTTCGGGGCTTCAACCTCGATCACGGCACCGACTTCTCCACTCATGTCGACGGCATGCCAGTCAACATGCGCACACATGGTCATGGACAGGGTTACACCGATCTTAATTTTCTGATCCCGGAAACCGTTGGCCAGCTCACTTACAAGAAAGGCGCCTACTATGCGGATGTGGGCGACTTCAGTGGCGCCGGCAGTGCGCAATTCGAGACAGCAAAACGCTTGGAACAGGGTAGTGCCGAACTCAGCGTAGGTGAAGATGACTACTATCGAGTGTTGCTGATGAACAGTTTTGCTTTTGCGGGTGGTACATCGCTCTTTGCCTTTGAAGGTAATCGCTATGATGGCCCCTGGTCGGATATCGAGGAAGATCTCGACAAAACCAATCTACTCTTGAAACATACTCATTCACTGGATGATGGAGAACTCAGTATATCGATAATGACCTACAACAACAGTTGGAACAGTGCCGATCAGATCCCTTCACGTGCAGTGGATCAAGCTCTGATCGATGACCTGGGATCCCTCGATAACACAGTCGGTGGCGAATCGGAACGTTACAGCCTCAGTCTCGATTGGCGTTCCGCTGGCTTGCATGGCTCTGCCTATATCATCGATTACGACTTAAACCTGTGGTCAAACTTTACCTACTTTATGGATGATGAGATTGATGGCGATCAATTCGAACAGGTCGACCGTCGATTGATCTATGGTGGTCAACTCAGTTATCTCTCAAATGATAAGTTGGCTGGCCATCATATGCAGAACCGTGTCGGGATAGAGTTGCGCATCGATGATATTGATGAAGTTGCCCTCTACCATACAAAAAAGCGGGATCGACTGGGCACTATCCGCAGCGATGAAGTCACCGAAACGAGTATTGGTGTTTTTTGGGAGAACCGTGTCACTTGGAATTATCGTCTGCACAGTGTGTTGGGACTGCGTTACGACTATTATGACTTTGATGTGAATGATAGATCGGGCATCAATGAAAATGGTGTGGATCTGAGTGTCAACAGCGGCACGGCCAATGACAGCCTGCCTTCCCTGAAAGGCAGCCTGATCTATACCCTAAACGATGCATGGGAAGGTTATGTTTCTGCCGGACAGAGTTTCCATTCCAATGATGCCCGTGGCGTCACCAGCCGTGTCGATCCCGCAGACGGCAATTCGGTAGACGCTGTCGATCCACTGGTGAGGTCGTTTGGATATGAAACGGGTATACGGGGATTCATCAGCGATCGGATAAATACCTCACTGGCGTTATGGGCCCTGGAAGTGGACAGTGAGCTGTTGTTTGTTGGCGATGCCGGCAACACAGAAGAGAGTCGCGGCTCAAAACGGAAAGGCGTGGAATTGACCACCTATTACCGCCTCACGGATCAGTGGAGCCTTGATTTGGAATACGCCTACACCGATGCGGAATTTACCGATGATGCTCCGGAAGGTAATGAGATTCCGGGGGCCCTGGAACATGTCGTCCAGGCAGGAGTGGCAGCCAACTTAGACAGCGGCTGGTTCGGTAGTGTGCGTTTGCGCTATTTCGGTGAACGGCCCTTGAACGAAGACGGTTCAGTCGAATCCGATGCCAGTACCATCTGGAATCTGCGTGTCGGTTACCGTAAAAAAGAGTGGACGTTTAAAGCCGATATTCTGAATCTGACCGATAGTGATGATCACGATATTGACTACTATTACGCTTCACGTTTGGAGACAGAACCGACCGGTATTGCTACTGAGGATATTCACTATCATGTGATAGAACCCCGCACCTATCGCGTATCACTGACCTATCAATTTTAGAGCAATAGGTATTTAAGAGTTATCTTCATATGACTACCTCTATGTAATACAAGAACTTCTCTTAACCCTATTTCTATATTTTTCACTAGGTATGTGCTTTATTTTCAGCAATCCACTCGTAGCTGAGACTTTTCAATCTGTACTGGTGAGTGCGTTGCTGGAACCTGGTCAGAACAGTGCACGTATTGATGGTTCATATTTTTCCATCTCCTGCTCTGCTGTGGGTGTGCCTTTCGGTATCGGAGTCTGTATCGATCATGTTTTTCACAGTTACCTGGTATAGGGCGTAGATTTACAACAGCTGGTTCATGAGGCTATCTCAAGACACTTCATCGATTATGCTTCAAAGCGGATTTGGGGATTGAATCGGCTGGATACAAATATCGATCAATGTACCAGCCAACCCCGATAAGAAATAGGTAAATAATTGTTACATCAGTTCCAATTATCTGATTTTATTATCGAATTTTTCTCACCTCCCGATCCTCACTCCATATGTACTGTTGTTATGCTAAGCAGTTGATTGAACAGACATTTACCCACTGCTACTTCATTGATTTGACAGATCTTGAAACTCGCTCCCTGGAATATGTGTCTATACTTTAACTAATACATACTGTTTTACTGGGTTTTAGTATGCGCAGAATCGGGCAGAGGATTATGCAATGGATAGCCGAGTGGCTGACCAAAGAGGGTCCGCCCTCCTCTTCCCCTTTGTGTGATTTCAACCGGCTCATTTATGAACTT
The DNA here is from genome assembly GCF_001708965.1 of Candidatus Thiodiazotropha endoloripes. Taxonomy (NCBI): domain Bacteria; kingdom Pseudomonadati; phylum Pseudomonadota; class Gammaproteobacteria; order Chromatiales; family Sedimenticolaceae; genus Candidatus Thiodiazotropha; species Candidatus Thiodiazotropha endoloripes. The sequence continues at coordinate 1,915,858 of NZ_LVJW01000003.1, forward strand.
CGGGCTGGCGATGTTTTGCTAGTCGAGGGGCGCAGTCGAGTCAGCAATGTCATCAAGACCATTACCCAGAGCACCTGGACCCACTCTGCCCTCTATATCGGCAGAATCTATGATATCCGGGATCCCGATCTGCAGCAGCGGGTAAGGATGGCCTACAAGGGTGATCTGAGTGAACAGCTGATGGTTGAAGCTCTGCTCGGTGAAGGCACCATCATTGCACCTGTCTCCAAATATCGCCGCGACCATCTGCGGATCTGTCGTCCAACCGGTCTGGAGCCGGAAGATGCCCACAAGGTGGTGGCTCATGCCATAAAACACATCGGAACGGATTATGATGTCCGCCACCTGCTGGACCTGGCGCGGTTTTTCTTTCCCTGGGGGTTCCTACCGAGACGCTGGCGATCGAGTCTGTTCGAACACAACGCGGGCATGCCGACCCGAACAGTCTGCTCCTCCATGCTCGCATCGGCCTTCAATCGGGTCAATTTTCCGATTCTGCCCTTCATCGATCGTGACGATGACGGCAGCCTGCGCTTCTTCAAGCGCAATCCCAGACTCTTCACGCCGAAGGATTTCGACTACTCCCCCTATTTCGACATTATCAAATATCCGTTTCTGGGACTGGATGATCTGGGTGTCTATCGCCGGCTACCCTGGTGTGACGATGACATCCTCTATAACGACGACGAACGGGCCTTTGTGGCCGCAAACCGCGGTGAAACTGTGAGTCGTGTGGATGACCGCACCATATTCTCATTCACCAAGAAGGATAAAGAGAAAACAGAACCCATTGATGACAACACGCCCTCCGTTCCAAACACCACCGTTAAGGGAGGCTGAGCGATGACACTTCTAGGACTGATACTTCTGTTAATGACTTTCTGGGGACTGGCCTACGGTTCAGCGCGGGCCATTGTCTGGATCATCACCCCACCGGTACTGCTGATCGCCCTCAATTTGGCCGGACTGGTCACACCGGTCGGATCCCTGCTGGTTGCTCTGCCCTATGTGGTTGCTCTGTTTTTCTACCTGATGCCAGAGCAGCGCAGACAGTGGATCAGCAAACCACTGCTTGCTACTTTCCGCAGTGTCATGCCTGCCATGTCACAAACAGAAAAGGAGGCCCTGAATGCCGGTAATGTCTGGTGGGACGGTGCGCTCTTCTCCGGTCAACCCAACTGGCAGGATCTGCTGCATCAGCCTGCCTGCCAACTGAGTGAGCGGGAACAGGCATTTATCGATGGGCCGGTTGATGAGCTCTGCAGGATGCTTGATGACTGGCAGATCACCCATGAGGATAAGGATCTGTCGCCACGTATCTGGGAGTTCATCAAAACATCCGGGATGTTCGGCATGATCATTCCTGAGAGTTATGGCGGCTTGGGTTTTTCTGCGTATGCCCACTCTCAGGTCGTGATGAAGGTTGCCAGTCGCAGTATCACCGCGGCCGTCACCATCATGGTGCCCAATTCCCTGGGGCCGGCCAAACTGCTTTTGCAGTATGGCACCCAGGAGCAGAAGGATCGCTATCTGCAGAAACTCGCCATCGGTGAAGAGATACCCTGCTTCGCACTCACCAGCCCCAAAGCAGGCAGCGATGCGGGAGCCATCCCTGATAGCGGCGTGGTCACCTATGGTAACTTTCAGGGCAAAGAGGTTCTGGGTATTCGCCTCAATTTTGAAAAGCGCTACATCACACTGGCGCCCATTGCGACCCTGATCGGCCTGGCGTTCAAACTGGAAGATCCGGAACGCCTGCTGAGTGATGATCCACTACCTGGCATTACCGTTGCCCTGGTACCGAGAGAGACAGCCGGGATCAAGGTCGGTAAGCGGCATATGCCTTTGGATATCCCTTTCCAGAACGGTCCGATCTATGGCCGGGATGTTTTCATACCCATCGATTGGGTGATGGGTGGTGCCGAAGGGGCCGGACAGGGCTGGCGGATGTTGATGGATTCACTCTCTGAAGGCCGGGGCATCTCCCTGCCCGCACTCTCCACTGGTGCAGGAAAAACAGCCAGTCGCTATACCGGAGCCTATGCTGCGGTTCGAAGTCAGTTCAACCAGCCTATCGGTCATTTCGAAGGAGTTGAGGAGGCACTGGCCAGAATCGGTGGTCTCACTTACCAAATGGATGCCGCACGCAAACTGACGCTGAGTGCACTGGATAGCGGAGAGACCCCATCCGTGATCTCGGCGATCGTAAAATACCATCTGACCGAGCGCTATCGTCAGGTGATCAATGACGCCATGGATATCCAGGGTGGCAGTGGTATCTGTCTTGGACCCGATAATCTGTTTGGCCGGGCCTATCAGGCGATCCCCATCGGCATCACGGTGGAAGGCGCCAATATTCTCACCCGTAGCATGATCATCTTTGGGCAGGGTGCAATTCGCGCCCATCCATTTGTACTGAAGGAGTTTGAGGCGGCGGAGAATCCTGATCAGCAGGCCGGACTGATACAGTTCGACAGTGCACTGTTCGGTCACATCGGTTTTGTGGTCACCAATTTTGCCAGGACCCTCTGGCTCGGCCTCACCCACGGACGTCTCTCCGAGAGCCCGAAGGGTGGCCCCATGCGCCGCTACTTCCAGCGACTCAACTGGATGTCCGCATCATTTGCGCTGACCACGGATCTGGCCCTGATGACCCTGGGTGGCTCATTGAAACGCAAAGAACGCTTATCCGCACGGCTGGGCGATATCCTGAGTAACCTCTACATTTCCAGTGCCTGCCTGAAGCGATTTGTTGAAGAGGGTGAAAAACCAGAGGATGTGCCGCTGATGCAGTGGGCTCTGGATGATTCGCTCTATCGTATGCAGCATGCCTTGAGAGGACTGTTGCGCAACATGCCTGTGAGACCTTTAGCCTGGGTAATGCGGGTGTTGATATTCCCAACCGGCCTACCATTCCATAAACCCACAGACCGTCTGGACCACCAGGTCGCTCGTGCGCTGCTCTCTCCCGGTGAAGTGCGTGACCGCCTGACCCATGGGGTTTTCACCGATGACGATCCCCAGCAACGTATCGGTCAGCTTGAACAGGCATTGCATGTGGTTGCAAAAGTAATCCCCCTGGAAAAGACCCTGAAGCGGGCCAAACGGGCGGGACAGCTGCATGCACGTGAGTTGCCGGAATTGATCAAGGAAGCGATCAAACTGGGAATCCTGAGTGAATCTGACAAGAGTCTGCTGACAGAAGCTGAACGCTTGCGTAACCAGGTGATTGAAGTGAATGCCTTTGAACGCTTAATGCCGAGCGGCTCAGTCTCCGGGAAACAGCAGTCAAAGGTGTCAACAATCAATAAATTGGGCGCAGCCTGAGCCGTTGTTCGGTATCGGCATGTACCCGGATAACAGCTGGAGTGAGGAACCACCATGGTTATGGACAGTTACGTACCAAGAAACGTCTTCGTGGTAGATGGTAGTCGAACACCGTTTCTCAAAGCTCGAGGTAAACCGGGCCCCTTCCGCGCATCGGATTTAGCCGTTTCAGCGGCCCGTCCCCTGCTGACCAGACAATCCTTTGCAGCGACGGAGCTGGATGAAGTGATTGTCGGCTGCATTGCACCGGGTCCCGATGAGGCCAACATTGCGCGAATCATCGCACTCCGACTCGGTTGCGGGGACAAAGTGCCCGCCTGGACCGTCCAGCGTAACTGTGCATCCGGTCTACAGGCGATCGACAGTGCTGCGCTGGATATCGCCTCGGGCCGAGCCGACCTGGTGCTTGCCGGCGGAACCGAATCCATGAGTCATCATCCGATACTGCTCAATCAGGCCATGGTCGCCTGGTTGGCAGACTGGAACAGGGCGAAAAGCCTTGGCGCCAAAAGCCGACAGCTCGCCGCTTTGCGCCCTCAGCATCTGCAACTGGTGATTGCCCTGCTGCGAGGCCTGACCGACCCACTGGCTGGACTGACCATGGGTCAGACCGCGGAAAAACTGGCCTGGCGATTTCAAATCGACCGTGCCGCTATGGACAGTTTCGCAGTGCGCAGCCATCAAAGAGTCGCAGAGGCGATCGATGCGGGGCTTCTCGCTGAGATCGAACCCATCTACACGAACAGCGGTGAGCTTTTTGAAACGGATGATGGCCTGCGGCGGGACAGCACGGTTGAAAAACTGGCCACCCTCAAGCCGGCCTTTGATCGACCAGTGGGCCAGGTAACCGCAGGCAACAGTGCCCAGATCACCGATGGGGCTGCGATGTTACTACTGGCATCGGAAGAGGCTGTGGAAAAGCACAATCTCCCGATCCTAGGACGGGTGGTCGACTCCCAATGGTCAGCTCTCGATCCGACCCAGATGGGTTTGGGCCCGGTACATGCCATGGGCAGCCTACTGCAACGACAGCAGATGGATGGGGAGGCGATCGATTACTGGGAGATCAATGAAGCCTTCGCCGCTCAGGTACTGGCCTGTCAGGCAGCCTGGCAGGATCACGACTACATGCAACAGGAAGTGGGATTGGAGCAGCCCCTGTCAGCAATTCCCGAGGAGCGGTTGAACGTGGATGGTGGTGCGATCAGTATCGGTCATCCGGTTGGCGCGAGTGGCGCCCGTCTGGTACTCCATCTGCTCAAGACCCTTGAACAAAGAGGTGCAACCCGGGGTATGGCAAGTCTATGCATTGGTGGCGGCCAGGGTGGCGCCATGTTGCTGGAGGTGGCGAAATGAGTAAGCACTGGCATCCGCAAACCGATGAACATGGCATCTGCTGGTTACACTTTGATCATGCCGGCAGCCCGGTCAACATTCTTTCTCAAGAGGCCTTCGCTGAGTTGGCGGAATGTTTGGACGAACTGGAAGCGCTGCAACCCAAAGGTCTGATCTTCATCTCTGACAAATCCTCCGGATTCATTGCCGGTGCTGACGTCAACAGTTTCCGCAGTGGTATGCGACAACGTGAGGCGGAAGAGCACATCCATGGAGTGCATGAGTTGTTTGCCCGAATCGAGAGTCTCGACTTTCCAACCCTGGCGATGATTCATGGCTTCTGCCTGGGTGGAGGATTGGAATTGGCACTCAGCTGCAACACTCGTATTGCACAGGATGATCCATCAACCCGACTCGCCTTCCCGGAAGTCCGCTTGGGCATATTCCCCGGATATGGCGGTAGTGTACGATCGATCCGACGTGTTGGCGCTCTGCCGGCAATGCAGATGATGTTGAGTGGGCGCAGTGTCAGTGCCCGACAGGCGAAGAAGATGGGACTGGTTGATCAGATTGCCCCACAGAGGCAGATCAAAGCCCTGGCTTCACAGCTGATCCACAAACCACCAAAACCACGCCCGCAAAAAGTGCTCCACCGTCTGGCCAATACCCTCCCCGGTCGGATGATTGCCGCACCTCTGCTAAGGCGTGAAACGGCCAAACATGCCAATAAGAACCACTACCCGGCGCCGTTTGCTCTGATCGATCATTGGCAAAAGCATGGCGGTGATCCTGGTGCCATGTATCGCAGTGAAGCGAGTGAGGTGAGCCGTCTTCTGGTCGGCACTACGGCACAAAACCTGATCCGGGTCTTCTTTCTGCAGGAGCGCTTGAAATCCCTGGGAGGCAAACAGGATTTTCATCCTCACCACGTGCATGTGGTTGGCGGTGGCATCATGGGTGGTGATATCGCTGCCTGGTGTGCCCTGAAAGGCATGCAGGTGACCCTGCAGGATCGGGAAGCCAAGTTTCTCACCCGCGCCATCTCTAGAGCCCATAGCCTGTTCAGTCGAAAATTGCGTAACCCTCGTCTGGTAAACGCCGCTATGGACCGCTTGATGCCAGACCCGAAAGGCTACGGCATCGCCAAAGCAGATGTGGCAATCGAGGCGATCTTTGAGGACATCGAAGCCAAGCAGCATCTGTTCAAGCAACTTGAGTCACAGATGCGACCGGATGCCCTGTTGGCCACTAATACATCCAGTATCCCGCTGGAGACCATCAGTGAAGTTCTGGATAATCCCGGCCGCCTGATCGGTCTGCATTTCTTCAATCCGGTGGCCAAGATGCAGCTGGTTGAGGTTGTTCATGGTGAACAGACCGACGCTGAGTTGATCCACAAAGGCGCCGCCTTTGTCCGCTGCATCGATCGACTGCCTCTACCGGTGAAGAGCAGCCCTGGTTTTCTGGTCAACCGCATCCTGATGCCCTATCTGCTTGAAGCGATGAAACTGATCGATGAAGGAGTGCCGGCACCGGTAATCGATCAGGCCGCGGTGGAATTCGGTATGCCGATGGGACCGGTTGAACTGGCCGATGCAGTTGGCTTGGACATCTGTTTGGCGGTCGCTGAAAAACTCGCCCCGCTGTTCGATCTGGAGATTCCGCATCAACTCAAGCAGCAGGTTGAAACAGAGCATCTGGGCAAGAAAAGCGGCCAGGGTTTCTATGCCTACGAAAAGGGAAAGATCCGTAAGGATAAGGTCAATAACAGCTATATCCCACCGAAAGATCTGACCGATCGGATGATATTCCGCCTGCTCAATGAGTCGGTAGCCTGCCTGCGTGAAGGGGTGATAGAAGATGAGGATCTTTTGGATGCCGGCGTGATATTCGGCACCGGTTTTGCTCCCTTCCGTGGCGGCCCCATGCATGCCATTCACAGTGGCGGACTCGATACTCAGCGCCATCAACTCGAGTTACTTGAAAAACGTCACGGTAATCAGTTCCATCCTGATGACGGATGGGCTAACTTAAGAGGTGTGTAATGTTATTGTTTGAAAACTTACATCAACCGGAAGCAAAAAGACAACACTCCTATAACAACGATAATCCGAATATGAACAAACCGAATACAGATTACATCGGTCTCGAGGTGGCAGATACCCTGGCAGGCGTTTTTCAGGAAAGAGTCAGGCGGACTCCTGAGGATGTTGCTTTCATCCAGTACGATCCAGACAGTGAGCAGTGGCAAAAGAGCACCTGGCGTGAGATGGCACAGCAGGTAGCGCTCTGGCAGGCAGCCCTGAAAAAAGAGACCCTGAAACGGGGTGACCGGGTTGCCCTGATGTTGAGAAACTGCAAGGAGTGGGTGATCTTCGATCAGGCCGCTTCAGGCTTGGGTCTGGTCACCGTTCCCCTCTACACCAATGACAGGGCGGAAAATATCGGTTATATCCTGCAGGATGCCGGGGTGAGGCTGTTACTGCTCGAAAATGATCAACAATGGCAGGAACTGCAACAGATCCGTAATCAGCTTGCCGGCCTGAATCGTATTCTCACCATGGAGAAGGTAGACCCACTGGGTCTTCAGCCACGTCTGATGCATATCGATGAGTGGCTACCCAAGGAAACCGCTGCAGAGCTAGAGTTAGTCGATCAAGACAGCGAAAGCCTGGCGACCATCGTATACACCTCTGGTACCACTGGTCGATCCAAAGGGGTCATGCTAAGTCACAGAAACATTCTTTGGGATATCGAGAGTGGTGTTAAGATTATCGATATCCTACCCACAGATACCTTTCTCTCTTTCCTGCCGCTCTCTCACACCCTCGAACGGACGGTTGGCTACTACCTGGCAATGGTCGCTGGCGCGACAACCGCCTATTCCCGGTCCATTGCGGAGTTGGGTGAAGATTTACAGATTATCAAGCCAACCATACTGGTCTCTGTACCCCGAATTTTCGAACGGGTCTACGCCAAGATTCAGGACAAACTCGCCGCCGATTCTGCGATCAAGCAAAAACTCTTCAAATTGGCGGTCGAGACCGGTTGGCAGGTTTTTGAAAACAAGCAAGGGCGGCAAACCTGGAATGCCAACATGCTACTTTGGCCACTACTGAACAAGGTGGTTGCCGGAAAGATACAGCAGAAGCTCGGTGGCAGGTTACGCATCGCGGTCTCTGGCGGCGCACCACTCTCATCCGATATTGCAAAAGTATTCATCGGGCTTGGCGTACCCATTTTGCAAGGTTATGGGCTGACTGAAACCAGTCCGATCATTTCTGCCAATACCCATGAAAACAATATTCCATCGAGTGTAGGCATCCCCTTTCCAGGCATCGAGATCCGGATCAGTGACCAGGATGAACTTTTATGCCGTGCACCAAACGTGATGCTGGGCTACTGGAACAATCGAACGGCCACAGACGAGTGTATCGATGACCAGGGGTGGTTCCACACCGGTGACAAAGCAAAGATTGAATCCGACCACATCTTCATTACAGGAAGACTCAAAGAGATCATCGTGCTCGCCAATGGTGAAAAGGTACCCCCTGCAGATATGGAAATGTGTATCTCCATGGACAGCCTGTTCGACCAGGTACTGATAATGGGTGAAGGAAAGCCTTATCTCAGCGCACTGATTCATCTAAACACTGAGCATGAGGAAGCTGCACGCTACAATCCTGAAACTCTGACTGAGACCGATGAGAAAGCTCTGCTTGAGCGAGTAAACAGTCACCTGGACAACTTTCCCGGTTATGCCAGGATTGTCAGGTTGGCTTTGATCAGTGAAGCATGGAGCGTGGAAAACGGCTTCATGACACCAACGCTCAAGTTACGTAGAAACAAGATCTACAGCGAGCATGAGAGGGATCTTGATCAACTCTACAAAGGACACTGAAAACCGAATCGATCAACACCAATCTGATTGTGTTAACAAACACAAGCTGGCGTTCAGCATTCAGTTAAGACAGAGAGAAGAATAATGATCAAGTTCGTAATGTGCTTAACCAGACACCCGAATATCAGCCGGGCAGAGTTCAAAGATTATTGGATGAACAAACATGGTCCGTTTTTCATGCGTAATGCTCCGGCTATGGGTGCTAAAAAGTATGTGCAATCCCATACCCTGAACTCACCATTGAATGAAGCACTCAAGCAATCAAGAAACATGCAACCGGAGTATGATGGTGTTGCCGAAGTGTGGTTTGAATCTGCAGAGGCCCTGATGGAAGGCATGAGCACTCCAGAAGGTCAGCAGCTTGGCGCAGCGCTACTGGAAGATGAGAAGAATTTTGTTGATCACTCAAAATCTTCCGCATTCATCGTTGAAGAGCATGAATTCAGCTGATTGTGTACGAGAAGGCAGGTAAACGCTGAATAGCCGGCGCCAAAGTCATCCACAGTGACATTGATACCCGGCTGTTAAGTTTTTAAGTACTATTCCTGCTCAACTCGACATGCTCGATCAAACTGCTTAGTGATCCTCCCTGATCCTCGTCAAGGATAAACAAGACTCTACTCAATGAGCTGCCAGAGGAAAGCAACGGTAGTAATTTTCTGTAGTCTGAACTGCCACCTCTTCGACACCCAGGCCTTTGATCTCAGCCACACATTCTGCCACCTGATGAACATAGATTGGCTGATTCGGCTTACCACGATAGGGCACTGGTGCAAGATAGGGAGAGTCAGTTTCAATCAATAACTGCTGCATCGGCACCCGCTTCACCACTTCGCGCAAATCAGCAGCATTTTTAAAAGTGATGATGCCTGAAAAGGAGATAAAGAAACCCATCTCTATCGCACGCTCCGCCATTGACCAGTTTTCAGTGAAACAGTGCATAACGCCACCAGCCTGATCAGCTCCCTGGGACTGCATGATGCTGAGCGTATCCTCTCTGGCATCCCGGGTATGAATGATTAACGGCAGTTTGGCCTGTTTGGCCGCCTCGATATGTTGCCGGAAACGGTTGCGCTGCCAATCCAAGTCGCCTTTACCATGGAAATAGTCGAGACCGGTTTCACCAATCGCAACCACCTTGGGGTGTTGAGCTAACTCGACCAGTTCGGCCGGGCTTGGATCGTGCCGCTCACGGTCGTTGGGATGGACACCAACCGATACAGAGATCTGGGGATAGGATTCGACCAATGAGACCATCGATGGCCAGGACTCCAGGTCGATGGAGACACAGAGCATATGGCTGATGCCACCATCCAGGGTTGATGAGACGAACTGACCGAAGTCATTCGCATAGTGATCGAGTGCAACCCGGTCAAGATGGCAATGTGAGTCGACAAGCATTGTAGAGTCTCTGGCTGTGGGGTGGCTATTTTATAGCTACTCCATCATCCTTGAAAGGCAATTCCTGCGGGGATGGCGATAAAGAGGTGGCAAACTGCCGGAATCAGAGGGTATGGGTAGGCCGATCTGATTTGAGTGCACCGGCCAGATAGGTCTCAATCTTGTTACGCGCCGCACCGCCGTCCTGGTCACTGAACTGGACACCGATTCCGGCTGCCCGGTTACCCTCGGCGCCTACTGGTGTAATCCAGATGATTTTTCCAGCCACTGGGAGACGTTCGGCCTCATCCATCAGGGTCAGCAACATAAAGACTTCATCACCGAGACGGTACTGTTTGGTGGTGGGTATAAAAAGGCCACCAAATTCCACAAACTGCATATAGGCTGCATACAAGGCATTTTTATCCTTGATGGTTAGCGAGAGAATTCCTTGTTTTGGTCCACCAGCCATAAGTTACCTGACCTGATTCAGGCACCCTGTCTTGAACAGGTCTGCCATTCGATAAGTAGTCTTTCCAATGTCAATTGCAGATTGATATTGCTATCGGTTAGAGCCCTGACTGCATAGAGTTTCTTCAGATAGCTTTGTATCGCCCTTGAGTTTAACTTGTCGGCTGTTTTCTGCAAAGCTTGAGCCCGATCCGGATTAGACAACGCTGGCCCGGAGGAGGATGAGACTTTGAGTCTCTGGATATCGATAACCCAACCAATAAGCCATTCAATCAATAACTTATAGTCAAATTTTTGCCAGATACCGGCCAGTTTGACCGGGTCGAGGCGTTGATCGCTCAATGCCAGAAACTGATTCAGCATCTCACTGCGACTCTCAAGCAGGGTTTTATCATTCAACGCCAGGGCCTTGAGTGGTGCGCCGTTCGCCAACCCAAGCAGCAGAGCAGGATCGCCGTGCTCAACCTTGCCGGAGAGCCACTCCAGGGCCTGAGACCGCTGTGGTGGATGAAACAGCACCGACTGACAACGACTTCGAATGGTCGGTAACAATCTGGCGGGTTGATCTGTCAACAACAGGATGATCGTCCCGGAAGTGGGCTCCTCCAGGGTTTTCAGCAAGCTGTTTGCTGCCCCGTTGGTCATCCGATGGGCCGGTTGAATACCAATCATCTTATACTTAGCAGAGTGGGCAGTCAGAGCAGCCGAACTGGTAAGCGCCCGGATTGACTCGATTTTAATTTCGCCACTCTTACTCCCCTCCTCCGGACCGACCCACTGCAGATCCGGGTGGTTACCGGCCTGGATCAGATGACAATGCTGACAGGTCCCACAGGCTTGACCGGATTCGCTGGGATTACTGCAGAGCAGGGATTGGGCAAAGCTTAGGGCAAACTGTTGTTTGCCAAGCCCTGGAGGTCCGCAGAGCAGTAACGCATGGGACAACCGCCCCTGGTTGAGAGACTGTTGTAATTGCTGCCACTGCTGTTGATGCCAGGGCATGGGGCTGTAGCCCGACTCAGCCACCGCTCTGCTCCAGAAAAGCTGTCACGACATGATCGATCTGCTGCTGTACGGTTTCCAATGGTTTTGAAGCATCTATGATTTTTACCCGATGCGGCTCCCTGGCAGCAATCTCCAGATAGCCAGCTCTGACCTTCTCGAAAAAACTCATCTCCTGTTTCTCGAAACGATCCGGTTCGGATCTTTGTCCGGCCCGGGCCAGCCCCTGCTCCACAGGCAGATCCAACAACAGCGTTAAATCGGGGCGAAGCTCGCCCTGCACAAATTGCTCAAGAGACGCGATACGATCACTGGCAAGTCCACGCCCGGCGCCCTGATAGGCGTAGCTGGCATCGGTAAACCGGTCACACAAGACCCACTGCCCCTGTTGCAACGCAGGTTTGATCTTTTGCTGCAGATGCTCAGCACGGGCCGCGAACATCAGCAGCAACTCCGTATCATCAGCCATCCCGGTATGCTGATGGCCCAGTAACAGATCCCTGATCGCTTCTCCCAACGGTGTTCCACCGGGTTCACGGGTAAACACGACCTGTTTGCCTGCAGAGCTGAGCAGACTACGAATATAATCCAGATTACTGCTCTTGCCGGCGCCCTCACCGCCTTCAACGGTAATGAATCGTCCTTTCAAACTGTTGCTCATCGCTTTAACTGATACTTTCGGACTGCATTGTTGTGCTCTTTCAGGGTTTCTGAAAAATAGTGGCCACCATCACCAGTCGCAACAAAATAGAGCGACTTACCCGCCTTTGGATTGAGTGCCGCTTCGATTGCCGCACCGCTTGGCATGGCGATGGGAGTGGGTGTCAGCCCCTTACGGGTATAGGTGTTATAGGGTGTGTCGCGGGTCAGGTCTCGTTTGCGTATATTGCCATCATAGCGTTCACCCATGCCATAGATCACGGTTGGATCGGTCTGTAACAGCATCCCGCGTTTGAGCCGCCTGACGAACACCCCGGCAATCTCCTCCCGCTCATTCGGCAGGCCGGTCTCCCGCTCAATGATGGAAGCGAGAATCAGTGCTTCATAGGGTGTTTTCAGAGGCAGATCAGAGGCCCGCTCTGTCCAGGCATCCTGCAATGTCTTCTGCATTCGCCGGTAGGCCCTTTGCAGGAACTCAACATCCGTGGTCCCCCTGGGAAAATGGTAGGTATCAGGATAGAAGCGTCCTTCGGGGTGATCATTTTCATAACCCAGACGCGCCATGATCTGCTGATCATCCAATTCATCCAGGGTTTTGACCAGGACCGGGTTTGCCCGAACAGCTTTCATCAATTGTCGAAACGTCCACCCTTCGATGATGGTCAGTGAATGTTGGACCACTCTTGCCGAGCTGAGTATTTGTAGCAGTTGAGTCGGCGTGGTGTCTGCAGGCAGGTAGTACTCCCCTGCTTTAAGCTGACCCGCCTGGCCACTCCAGCGGGCCAATATCTCGAGTAGTATCGGCTTTTGGATGATCTCTGTTTGTTGCAGATCATCAGCCAGGGCTCTCAGACTGGTACCGGCTTGAAGATGGTAGTTAATACCAGAAGGCGGCAGATTCAGAGGTTGATGGACAAAATCATCGTATTCAAGCCATCCCCAGGCCATGAGGAGACTTAATACAAAGATTGTGATGCCTAGCAGTCTGTTCATGCTCCACTCATTTCAGGGCCGGTTAATCTTTTCATCCTGCAGCAAGATAGGTATGTCCGATGAACATCATCAGTTCTGCCGGGATTTTTTTCAATTCAAAGACCGTCTGCTCAAAGCGTACCACAGGACAAAGCCCCATGATTGCATTGGTCATGAACAGTACATCACCCTGCTTCAAATCATCGATGGAGAGCTCGGTGAGCCTGGGTTTCAGAGAGAATTGTTCTGCAGATTCGAGTACCAGCTCACGCACAACGCCGGCTACACCTGCCGTTGAAAGCTTCGGTGTCAGCAGCTGATCCCCTTTGAGTAAAAACAGGTTTGACTGGGTTCCGCAAATTACCCGATCCTGCTGATCCAGCATCAGACCTTCAGCAATGTCAGGATTTTCCCACTCGGCTCTGGCCAACACCTGTTCCAGACGATTGAGATGCTTGATACCAGCCAGTCGGGATTGGTTTGACAAACGGGTCTCGCAGATGCGAATTTCAATTCCCTTTTCATACCACTCCGCCGGATAGTCGGGCCAGGGATGGATTGAGAGAATGCGCCGCGGATGAGAGGGAGAAGGTGGACGATAGCCACGACCACCACTGCCCCGGGTCACGACTATTTTCAGAACCGCCGAGGTCTGTCCGGCCGCTACCTGGAGTGCTTCCTGCCAGAGCAGCTGCTTATCTGTGGGAGTGAAACCCAGTGCCTGTTCGCCTTTTTCCAGCCGCACCATGTGGCGTTGCCAGAGACAGGGAAGACCATCCTTTACGGCGATGGTCTCAAACAGACCATCCCCATATTGCAGACCACGATCCGTGATGGGTATCCGGTCTGCTGGTAGTCCGTCAATCAGCAACAGAGATCTTCGAAGCTATCAGACTCGGCGGAATGCCAATGTGCCGTTGGTACCACCAAATCCGAAGGAGTTGGAGATCACCACATCCAGCTTCATCTCCCGGGCTGTATTGGGCACGTAGTCCAGATCACAATCCGGATCCTGATTCTCCAGATTGATGGTCGGAGGTACCACCTGGTTGTGCAGCGCCAGAATGGTGAACACAGCTTCTGCACCACCAGCGGCACCCAGCATATGCCCGGTCATCGACTTGGTCGAGCTGACACAGAGTTTGTGGGCATGATCACCAAAGGCCCGTTTGACCGCCAGGGTTTCAGCCACATCACCGGCTGGAGTAGAGGTACCATGGGCATTGATATAGTCAACCTCTTCCAGGTTGATGCCAGCATCCTTGAGTGCCATCTCCATACACTGGGCAGCGCCTGAGCCATCTTTTGAAGGTGCAGTCATATGATAGGCATCAGAGTTCATCCCCACACCCACCAGCTCAGCGTAGATTTTTGCGCCACGGGCCTTGGCCTGTTCGTACTCTTCCAACACCACCACACCGGCACCGTCACTGAGCACGAAACCATCCCGGTCCTTGTCCCAGGGGCGGCTCGCTGCCTGAGGATCATCATTTCTCCGTGACAGGGCGCGTGCTGCAGCAAATCCACCCAGACCAACTGGAGAAGTGGCCATTTCCGCACCACCGGCAATCATCACATCGGTACGACCAAAGCGAATCATCATCGCCGCCTCGGCAATACTGTGAGCGCCACTGCTACAGGCAGAAACGATCGAGTAGTTAGGTCCTTTCAAGCCATACATGATGGAGAGATTGCCCGATACCATGTTGATGATACTGGAAGGAACAAAGAATGGAGAGATCTTTCGCGGTCCGCCATCGAGGTAGGACTGATAGCTGTTCTCGATCCCGGTAATACCGCCAATGCCGGAACCGATCAGCACACCGATCCGGTCAGCATTCTCTTCGGTTACTTCAAGCCCGGAATCTTTGATGGCCTGAATACCGGCAGCAACACCATAATGGATAAATTTATCCATTTTCTTGGCTTCTTTCTTCGGGATGTAGTCTGTGACTTCAAAGCCGTAGATGGGACCACCAAACTGTGTCGAAAACGATTCAACATCAAAATGGGTGATTGGTTGGATCCCACTCTTACCAGCCTGTATGTTCTCCCATGAGGAAGCCACATCCAGTCCAACAGGAGCTACCATGCCCAGCCCAGTTACGACAACCCTTCTTGCAGTCATATATGACTACCCCCAAATCTCATCGGTATTGCTGAAAAACAAAAGGCCGCGCCCCGTTATGGATGGAGCATGACGGCCTGCAAAAATTAGATCTGCTGTAGAGCTCAACTATGTGCGTTGATGTAATCAACAGCCAATTGCACAGTTGTAATCTTTTCAGCCTCTTCATCAGGAATCTCGGTTTCAAATTCCTCTTCAAGGGCCATTACCAGCTCTACTGTGTCGAGAGAGTCAGCGCCAAGATCATCGACGAAAGAAGCTTCAAGAGTCACCTCTTCATCTTTAACGCCCAGTTGTTCTACCACGATTTTTCGAACTCGTTCTACGACATCGCTCATTTTATTAATTTCCTCTGGATTAACCGACGACCACCAATAGGGCCGATGCGGTATTGTAGTAACAAAAAAGTTCTGAGAAAAGCGTAATCATTAGTTCAGCTTAATGCCACTAATTTATTGATTATCTTTTTCTAAACAAGCAATTATAAGCCATACTTCATTTAACTTATAATGTTTTTAATCTGAAAATGTCCTTAGGACATGTACATTCCGCCGTTTACATGCAGGGTCTCCCCTGTGATATAGCGTCCAGATGCACCGGCAAGAAACAGGACCGCGTTCGCGATATCCTCGGGTAATCCAAGCTTCTGCAACGGAATATTCTCAATCAGACTCTTCCTTTGAGCCTCTGGCAGTTCATTGGTCATGTCGGTTTCGATGAAGCCCGGCGCCACGGAATTAACAGTGATCCCTCTGGAACCAACCTCACGGGCCAGTGAACGGGTAAATCCATCGATGCCGGCCTTAGCAGCCGCATAATTTGACTGGCCTGCATTACCCATCGAGCCAACCACTGAGGAGATATTGATGATCCGCCCTTTGCGTGCCTTCATCATACCTCTCAACACACCCTTGCTGAGACGATAGACCGAGGAGAGATTGGTGTTGATCACCCGCTCCCACTCATCGTCCTTCATCCGCATCAGCAGATTGTCGTTGGTAATTCCCGCATTGTTCACCAGTATGGTCGGTGCACTGTATTTTTCAGTAATGCCACTCATCAGTGCATCAATAGAGGCCTGGTCTGCCACATCCAGCACCATGCCGCATCCCGTAACAGAAGCCTCATTCAGGCGCGCAGTGATCGCTTCGGCGCCACCCTCAGAGGTTGCGGTACCCACCACGGTGGCACCGGCAGAGGCCAGGCAGTCAGCGATTGCTGCACCGATGCCACGACTGGCGCCAGTGACCAGGGCAATTTCATTCTCCAGACTCATTTCAAAGCCTCCAGAGCCTGATTCAGGCTATTTGTGTCATATACCGCCATACCGGTTAGTTTCCGGTCTATTCTTTTTGTCAGCCCTGCCAGTACTTTGCCTGGCCCGGCTTCGATGATTCTGGAGCTACCGGCAGCAGCCATTTTTTGCACCGCCTCAACCCAGCGTACCGGACTGTAGAGCTGTGCAGCGAGCAGTGATCGGATCTCGTCACCATCTGCCGCAGATGCCACATTGACGTTGTGAAGCACGGGAATATCGGCTTCGGAAAGACTTATTGTAGCCAATTGTTCGCTCAACTGCTCTGCTGCCGGTTTCATCAGCGCACAATGGGACGGCACACTCACTGGCAGGGGCAATGCCCGCTTGGCACCGGCCTCCTTGGCCAACTCGCAAGCCCGTTCAACGGCACTTTTACTGCCGGCTATAACCACCTGTCCAGGGGAGTTGAAGTTGACCGCCTCTACCACATCGCCCGATGCTGCGGATTGACAGACCTGGCGCACAACCTCATCGTCAAGACCAAGAATGGCGGCCATACTGCCACTCCCTTCAGGCACCGCGTTCTGCATGAATCTGCCACGCTGGGCAACCAGTTTCACCCCGTCTTCAAAGCCGAGCGCACCGGCACATACCAGAGCGGTATACTCTCCCAGGCTGTGGCCCGCCATCAATTCCGGCGATGGCCCACCTTGCTGCTGCCAAACACGCCAAACCGCAACACCGGCGGTCAACATCGCGGGTTGGGTATTCTCTGTCTGATTCAGTGATTCAGCCGGGCCGTTCTGAGCCAAATCCCAAAGATCAAAACCCAGAACCTCGGATGCTTCTTTGAAGGTCTCAGTTACAACAGCAAAATCATCTGCCAGTTGTTTCAACATACCAACAGATTGGGAACCCTGACCGGGAAATACCATACTGAATTGTGTATCACTCATAATCGACTTTCGCAGGAATTAGAATTTTGCCAGTACCGAGCCCCATGTGAAGCCGCCACCAAAGGCTTCCATGAGAATGGTCTCACCTCGTTTTATTCTTCCATCCCTGACCGCCACATCCAGTGCCAGCGGCACTGAAGCAGCCGAAGTATTACCGTGATCTTCCACAGTAACCACCACCCGTTCCATCGGGGTCTGCAGTTTCCTTGCCGTGGCATTAATGATACGGATATTGGCTTGATGGGGAATCAACCAATCGATATCCGATTTTTGCATCCCGTTGGCAGCCAGTGTCTCATCCACGATGCGACCAAGCGTCGTCACCGCCACCTTAAACACCTCGTTGCCTCGCATCTGCATATAAGCTTCACTCTCGCGAAGCTTGTCATAGCCGCGTGAGATACCTGAAGGGACACGCAGCAGGCTTTCATAGGCACCATCCGCATGCAGGTGGGTCGAGATGATGCCCGGCTCATTACTGGCCTCGATCACCACTGCGCCTGCACCGTCACCAAACAGCACACAGGTATTCCGGTCGTTCCAATCGAGTATCCGCGATATGGTCTCAGCACCGACAACCAGCGCCTTTTTAGCCGATCCGGTTTGAATGAATTTGTCAGCGACGCCGAGAGCATAGACAAAACCGGTACATACTGCCTGAACATCAAACGCCGCAGGTCCGCGGATTCCCAGACGCGCCTGCAGCAGACATGCGGTGCTCGGAAAGACTTGATCAGCGGTGGTTGTCGCCACCACGATGAGGTCGATCTCATCAGGCTTCAGACCAGCCATATCGAGGGCATTCCGCGCCGCCTTTTCAGCCAGATCGCAGGTAAACTCCCCCTCTTCCGCTATGTGACGTTTACGGATGCCGGTACGCTCTACGATCCACTGATCAGTCGTATCAACAATCTTTTCAAGGTCGTGATTGGTCACGACTTTCTCAGGCAGATAACCACCTGTACCGGTTATACGCGAATAGATCACGCGGTTTCCCTTTTATCCAGATGAGCCTTGACTTGTTCCGCAATGCGGCTGGGCACATCGCTTGAAACCTCTTTGCGGGCAATGCTGATTGCATTCATAAATGCAATTTTGTCTGCCCCGCCATGGCTTTTGATTACAATCCCACGCAGTCCCAACAGACTGGCGCCATTGTAGTGTCTATGATCAATGCGTTTCGCCAAACTGCGTAATACCGGCAATGCGATCAATCCAGCCAATTGGGTCAGGAGATTCTTTTTGAATTCCAGGCGCATGAAATGGCGGATCATCTTGGCAACCCCTTCACTGCTCTTCAGGGCGATATTTCCAACAAAACCATCGGCAACGATGACATCCGTGCCACCCTGAAAAACATCGTCCCCCTCAACATAGCCTACATAGTTGAGTGAACTGGCGTGTAGCAGCTCATGGGCCTGTTTCACCTGCTCATTACCCTTAATCTCTTCCTGGCCGATATTCAGCAAGCCGATTGTCGGGTTGCTGATATCGGTTACTGCAGAGACAGTTTCACTGCCCATAACCGCAAACTGAAACAGGTGCCCGGCACTGCAATCCACGTTCGCACCCAGATCGAGCATGAATGTCTGCCCGGTAATGGATGGTAATGCCGTAATGATTGCAGGACGATCGATATTCGGTAGCATCTTCAACACAAATCGGGAGGTAGCCATCAAGGCGCCGGTATTACCAGCACTGACACAGGCGTCCGCATCCCCGGATTTGACCAGATCTATAGCCACTCTCATGGATGAATCTTTTTTGTTTCGCAGCGCTTTGGATGGCAGCTCATCCATAGCAACCACTTCAGATGCGTGCTTTATACGCAGTCTGTCACCAAATCCATGATTTCCAAGCATTGCCTGAAGCGTATCTTCGTCACCGACCAGTATCAGTGCAGTCTTCTTATCCTGTTTCAGATATCCTAATGCAGCAGGCACCACGACATCTGCGCCGATGTCTCCGCCCATTGCATCCAGAGAGATTGTGACTGGCCTATTCATTGAAGATAGATTCACCCAAATAAGAAGAACCCGTCAGAGGCCATTGCCTCATACGGGTTCCAAACAGGTCATTGAACCGACGAGTTGAGAATCACTCGCCTTTGGTATCGACTACTTTGCGGCCTTTATAGAAACCATCCGCAGTCACGTGGTGACGCAGGTGGGTTTCACCGGAAGTTGAATCAATTGAGAGGGTCTCACCCTTCAAGCCATCATGTGCACGGCGCATACCGCGCTTTGATGGGGTCTTTTTGTTTTGTTGAACAGCCATGGCTGATCTCCTGAAAAAATTTATACAAACTAAAACTAATGCCTGTCCTTTTTGAGCGCGGACAGCACGGCAAACGGATTTTCCTGTTGCTCAGGTTCTGACACCTGCAGCTCCTCATCTGAGACGAACTCATGAGGCACCTGACAAACATCTGTGTCGTGCATCGGCACTTGAGGCAGTGCCAAAAGAAGCTCATCTTCGATCAGCTCCCTGAAATCCACCACACCCTCTTCTACCAGGCATGGGTCCAGATCTTCAGGCAGCCTCTCAGCTTCATTCAGTCCTTGAACAAAGACCACCGAGAACCTTCTCTCTACAGGAAATCTCAATGCCCCAAGACAGCGTTGGCACTCAAGCGTCAACTCGGTCCGGACATTCCCGTCAAGCCTTGCATGCCGCTGCTCGTCACGACTGAAGCTCAAATTGAACAAGACCTCGCCATCAGCCTGCATCAGGCAATCTCGGAGTCTCACAAAAGCCTCAACAGGCAACTCTCCGCTGACCTCTTTACCGAGATCAGCGAAGCGCCAGGGATCCAATCGATCAGGAAAGCGCTTCGACATAAGCGCGAGATAATATTATGAGAGCACCTCTCATGTCAAAATGACGTGAGAGGTGGGATCCGCCTGAGAGCGGTGTTAACCGCCAACCATCGCCAGCAGAATACCGGCAGCTACCGCAGAACCGATCACACCCGCCACATTCGGCCCCATGGCGTGCATCAGCAGAAAATTGTGGTGATTGGTCTCCAGTCCCACCTTGTTGACCACCCGGGCCGCCATCGGCACTGCTGACACCCCGGCTGCGCCAATCAGCGGATTGACCTTGCCCCCTGTGACCCGATGCATGATTTTACCCATGATCACACCGGTCGCCGTGCCAATACAGAAGGCAAAGGCGCCCAGCGTAAGGATACCCAGGGTATCGATGGTCAGAAACTTGTCTGCAGAGAGTTTGGAGCCAACCGCCAAACCAAGGAAAATCGTCACAATATTGATGATCTCGTTCTGTGCCGCATGACTGAGTCGCTCCACCACACCGCTTTCACGGAGCAGATTGCCGAAGGTCAGCATACCGATCAACGGTGCTGCGGAGGGTAGAAAGATGATACATAACAGTAGCACCGCGAAGGGAAACAGCACCTTCTCCAGCTTGTTTACGTGCCTCAACTGCTGCATTTCCACATTGCGCTCCGCCTCGGTTGTCAGCAAGCGCATGATTGGCGGCTGGATAATCGGTACCAGTGCCATATAGGAGTAGGCCGCCACCGCAATCGCACCCAACAGGTCAGGTGCCAACCTGGAAGCGAGAAAAATCGCTGTCGGTCCATCCGCGCCACCGATGATCGCAATCGCTGAAGCTTCAGCCAGGGTAAAATCGAAACCCGGAACAAAATTCAGTGCCAATGCACCCAGCAGGGTGACGAAAATACCGAACTGAGCGGCAGCTCCCAGTAACAGGGTCCACGGCATGGCAATCAGCGCACCGAAATCGGTAAGCGCGCCGACCCCCATAAAGATCAGTAGTGGAAAGACGCCGGTCTCTATCCCCACACTGTAGATAAGGCCCAGCAGGCCATCACTACCGCCGATCCCGGCCAGCGGGATATTACTCAGAATGGCACCGAATCCGATCGGCAACAGCAGCAGCGGTTCGAACTTTTTCACCACAGCCAGGTAGATCAATGCACAGCCAACGCCCATCATCAGGACCTGGCCCCACTCCAGATTCGCCAGACCAGTCGACTGCCATAGCGGTTCTAAGCCTATTTCAACCATATCAGGAAAGACTCAACAGTGGGGTTCCAACCTGTACGGCATCACCCTCTTTAACCAGGACCTGAGACACCGTACCAGCTGAATTGGCGCGTACTTCTGTCTCCATCTTCATCGCCTCCAGCACCATCACAACGTCGCCGGCCGCTACCTGCTGACCAGCGGACACCTTGATGGCGTGGATATTTCCAGACAATGGTGCGGCAATCTCCGTACCACCAGCTGGCGCCGGGGCTGCGGTAGGTGCCGCAGCGGCCGGTGCCGCCGGGGCCACATCAGTAACCGCACCTGCGGGAGATACCTTGACGTTGTAGGTCACCCCATTGACCTCCACCTGATAGGCTTCGGGCCCACCAGCCGGTGCCGCAGCAGGTGCGGCTGCAGGTGCAGTACTCGCCGTATCTGCTTCTGTGCCCGGCACAGGCTCAAAGGCATCCGGATTGTCTCTGTTCTTGAGAAACTTCAGGCCAACCTGGGGAAAGAGTGCATAGATAAGTACATCATCGACTTCATCTTTTGCCACTTTGATTCCGTGCTCATCGACCAGACCACGGAATTCCGCGGTCAATTTATCCATCTCGGCATCGATCAGGTCAGCCGGACGGCAGGTAATGGCCTCTTCACCGGCTTTCAGAACCCTGGACTGAAGCTCAGCATTGACCGGTGCCGGTGTCGCACCATACTCACCTTTCAAAACACCTTCCGTCTCTTTGGCGATGCTCTTATAGCGCTCACCCATCAGCACGTTGATAACGGCTTGGGTGCCTACAATCTGGGAAGTTGGGGTAACCAGTGGAATGTAGCCCAGATCCTTACGCACTTTCGGAATCTCGTCCAGTACATCATCAAGCTTGTCGGTAGCACCCTGCTCTCTGAGCTGATTCTCCATGTTGGTCAGCATGCCACCCGGCACCTGAGCGACCAGAATCCGGGAGTCCACACCCTTCAGGGAACCTTCGAACTTGGCATATTTCTTACGTACTTCGCGGAAATAAGCGGCAATCTCTTCCAGCAGGTTGAGATCCAATCCGGTATCCCGATCGCTCTCCTTGAGAATAGCTACAACGGACTCTGTGGCAGAGTGGCCATAGGTCATACTCATGGAGGAGATTGAGGCATCCATCATATCAACACCCGCTTCGGCGCATTTTACAGCGGTTGCCATACTCATCCCTGTGGTTGCATGGCTATGCATCGCGATCGGTATCGAAATGCTCTCTTTCAGACGGGTGACCAGATCATAACCGGTGTAGGGATTCAACAGCCCTGCCATGTCCTTGATGCAGATTGAGTGGCAGCCCATATCTTCCATGCTTTTACACATGTCCAACCAGTAATCCATATTATGAACCGGGCTTACGGTATAGGACATGGTGCCCTGTGCATGCTTATCGACTTTCAATGTCGCTTTGACCGCAGTCTCCAGGTTACGCAGATCATTCATCGCGTCGAAAATACGGAACACATCAACGCCGTTAGTCGCCGCCCTTTCGACAAATTTATCCACCACATCATCTGCATAATGCCGATATCCCAGGATGTTCTGGCCGCGAAACAGCATCTGCATCGGCGTATTCGGCATGGCCGATTTCAGGATTCGGATACGATCCCAGGGATCTTCACCAAGGAATCGGATACAGGCGTCGAAAGTTGCCCCGCCCCAGGTTTCCAATGACCAGAAGCCAACTTTATCCAGCTTTTCTGCAATTGGAAGCATATCGTCGATACGCATTCTGGTCGCAAACAGAGACTGATGCGCATCTCTCAACACAACTTCTGTTATTCCTAGTGGTTTCTTTTCGCTCATAAGCTAGCCGCCGTTGTTAATAAAACAGCCTGGTATCAGGTGTTACAAAAATAATGAAAAAGTCAGACTCAATGACGAATCGAACGATATTGGTTAATTGCCACCGATATTACGGCAACCAGGTCGCCACGCATAGCGGCCTGTTCCTGGCCTGCCACTACTGGCGCATTGGCATGTGTATCAACTATCCTTTGTCTCTCCATCACAGCCATAGCAAGTTTTGACATCCCCTTCATGGCAAAAACCAGCACAAGAAGGAAAGTGAAAACTATCCCCATTCCAAGGAGCATCAGGTTGACGCCTGACAGCAACAAGTCTTCAATTGGCATTGGATATTTTTACTCGTTGGTGGTTATTTTTGTCTTTCTACGTTGGGTGAAGACATGTTGTCAAGCAACATGTGTATTAGCAATATCGATTAACTCTTTGTTTTTATATAGATAATACTCCATTTATTTAGAATATATATATTCAGTATTAAGCCCATCAATCGATTCTATACCTTCGTGAGGCTGCATGGCGAGAATTTTTCAATCCGCTACCCGCCTGTCTGGTAAAATGGGCGAAATTTGTTCCCGAAAACCCATGAACCAGTATGACCCAGGTAACCCAGTCTGATCATTTACCGCTTGTATTAGCTTCAAGCTCCCCATTCAGAAGAGAACTGCTGAGCCGACTTGGCTTGGAATTCAGCACATCTTCACCCGACGTGGATGAGTCCAGGCTGAAAGATGAGTCGGCAGAAGCGCTCGTGCTGAGGCTGTCCCAACAGAAAGCCATGGCGGTTGCAGAGAGCCACCCCGAGGCGCTGATCATCGGTTCGGATCAGGTTGCCACGGTGGACGGGGAGATTCTGGGTAAACCCGGCAATCATGAAAAGGCGATCGAACAGTTACTCAACGCCTCGGGCAAGAAGGTTACTTTTTACACCGGACTTACTCTCCATAACAGTAAAACCGGGCGGAACCAAACCTGTTGTGAGCCATTTCATGTCCAATTCAGAACACTGAATCGATCCGAGATCGAAAACTATCTGTTAAAGGAACAGCCTTACAATTGTGCCGGTTCTTTCAAATCAGAAGGGCTCGGAATCAGCCTGTTTGAATATATGGAGGGAGCCGATCCGAACGCTTTGATTGGCCTGCCGTTGATTCGACTGAACACCATGCTCCGACAGGAAGGTGTGGATATTCTGGCGCAATGAGTGCTCTCGATAGACTGAGACAGATTGATCGATCAGTGGAGACCGGGGCTCAAGTGGCGAGCGACAGACAGGGATGAAGTTTGATTCCCAGATCGATAAGATTAACCCGACACTAGGACCTGTTAACACCAATCCAATAGGCCCTAAAACAATGTATCCTCAATTTTTTTGGTGTCGGCATCAAGGTCACTGCCGTTTTCACCATGCTCCAGTCTGGCAAACGCTTTGATGGTGGATCGATCCACCGATGCCATATAGTGATCCGTGCCCTCATGAGCCAGAATATTTGCAACCTGAACAATGTCCACATAATCGACAGGCACATCATCACCCGGATCCCGGCTCAAATCCTCATGATGGGCTGCCACTTCGATGATCGCCTCATCGAATTTCCATAGCTTCAAGATACTGCCTCCTATATGGGGATGCAGCTTTCGCAGAACCTTGTCGAGAAACTCCGGATTATCTATTAACTCTTTGTATTTACATGCTTTAATTAGTAGCGGTATATGCCCAATGTCATGCACCAACCCTGCCACCAGCGCAACGTCCGGGTCCAGTCCTGGCTGGGTT
The DNA here is from genome assembly GCF_001708965.1 of Candidatus Thiodiazotropha endoloripes. Classification (NCBI taxonomy): domain Bacteria; kingdom Pseudomonadati; phylum Pseudomonadota; class Gammaproteobacteria; order Chromatiales; family Sedimenticolaceae; genus Candidatus Thiodiazotropha; species Candidatus Thiodiazotropha endoloripes. The sequence continues at coordinate 1,940,884 of NZ_LVJW01000003.1, forward strand.
TTTGCTAACATCGCCGCTTGAGCCCCCACTTTGACAGAGTGATTCCAGAGCCTATCCATTCGCCGTTCAATCTCTTTGACCGAGGTTCGGAATACCTCTTTCATGGAGACGGCATAGACGGCATTTTTCACCCGCTGAAAACCGATCCGGGTAATTGCAGGTTTGATGGTGGCGATCTTGTTCATGCCCCGGTAGAGAGGACTATTGGCATAGCGGATGAGCCGGGCGGTCAAAGAGGCATCCCGTGAAATCACTCTCTGCAGATCGGATGCAGAGCTATCCACATCATTAATGATAATCAACGCTTCCAGCGCCAAAGCCGGAAGGGTTGGCAGATAGATATTGTTGGCAAGCAGATCCTCTTTTACCGAGTCGACAAAAGCCTTGGTTGTCGCAGATTCAAGTTGCTTCTGCTCACGCTCCTGTTCGGTCTCGGTATCTACCCGCTCACCATCTGCAAGTGTAAAAACCGATTTTGTCATCCGATTGCTGCCAGCCTATTTTGTCTCATTGTAGATCTATTCATACCGTGACCAAATCTCTGTTTACAGCTCGTATGCACTCCAGCCAGGTCAAACCGTCGATCACTAAACATTATAAAAATCTGTTACTAATAACACTATTAAAATATTTTACTTTAACTGCTGACTAATTCCGTACAATCAAGCCAAAGCAGGTTATCTGCTATCCATTGGGATTACCCAAAGACCAAAGCAAAAATCACCTGCAGAAGATATCGGCAAGAAGTCCCGGTTTCTCCAGTTTCTGAATCATTTCAAGCTAGTTGAGTGGTTGCTATGCGTCAAGCATCACACAATTATCCATTTAATTGCCAACAACGCAGCATGGAAGATATCTGATGGGGCTCTTGAGTCTGAATACCTCATAATTAAACGGGCCAATTTTTTTAAATCTTTCACAAAAAATAAATGTTTTGTTGCCGATAATAGTACGCACTGATGAGTTGCGGCCTATATCCAACCCGGAACCACTTAAATCCATTGCCCCTGCGCTGATCCTGACCGACCTGGAAACGCACTTATTTGATTATTAGTGATTTGTCTCTCATTTTTCGCTTCCCATCTATTACATAACTAAAGTATTAATGCTTTTTATTTCAGGAAGTTAAGTCTGTTTTTCAGAATATTATTTAACAATTGGTCATTCAAGTTTTAGCACTATGAGACGACTTTATGTGTAGGCTAAACAATAAACATGTCTAACGATCAAGACTTTGACGGTATGGCAGAACAAGCACTCAATCGCTTTACTCAGCATACTGGTGATAAGCCGGTAGTTCTTATTGCAGACGATTCTCGGGTTGTGCGGGTATCGCTGAGGAATATTCTTAACGAAACCTGTCAACTTATTGAAGTTGAGGATGGGGAGCAGGCGTGGCAGGTCATATGCCAAACTCCATCAATCGATTTGGTTTTCAGCGACCTCTCCATGCCGAAGATAGACGGTCGCAAACTCTTAACCAATATCAGAAATTCCACGACTGGACGAATATCCAACCTACCGTTCATCGTTGTTACCGGCAATGAGGTGACGGAAGGTATCGCTGAAGAGCTTGAGAAACTTGGTGCATCGGGAATGGTGAGCAAGCCGTTTGATCCAACATTGATCCGGCAGTTCGTTGAAGAGTTAGCTGAAGAGACTGAGCAAGAGCTCTCCGTAGAAGTACAGGACGCCAATGCACAGAGTGACTTTCTCGACAATACCACCGATAAAACAGAATTTCTGGAGATTGCCAGCCGGGAACTCTCATTTGCGATTCGCAACAAGAATGAGCTTGCTTTGGCGCTGATAAAAGTGGATCAGTTCAGCAGCATTATGGACCACTACAGCGAAGCGGCGATCGAACATATCCTGCTGGCACTGAAGGAGATCATTGAGAAACACATCCATCCTGATGACACCCTGGGCTATTTCGGGGAGGGGTGCTTTTCCATTCTACGTCCTGCCTCGAATGCCATAGGAACAAAATACCTGAGCCGCAGAATTCTGGAAGATCTCACCTCAAAACAGTTTTATCTTGGTGAAGCGGATGAAAGCGTTACGGCGAGTATTGGCATATCAGCACCGGATATTAAACCGGGGATCCGCCTGCAGGATCTGATAAAACTTGCAGAAGGACGCCTCAAAGCCGCGTTTGAGAATGGTGGCGACAAAGTTGTCGATAAAGGTAACGAAAATCTGACTCCGGTCTCCATGCACGACAGCATGGAGATATCCAACGTCATATCCAATACACAGCCCAGCTCCCCCCATGTAGTGAGCAAAGGCTCCTCCGAGATCAACCGGTTGGCGGCGGAACAGGTTGCGGAAATCAAGGCCAAGTACACGAATCAAGCGAAAGATTTCGAGGCACAGGCAGGACAGATTTCTGAATACAAGCGAGCTCTGGAGGATTTGACCACTGAAAACAGATCGCTAATCGAAGATGTCAAACATTGGAAAAATGAATCCGCCGAAGCTGAACACCTGCGCCGGCAACTGTTTGAAGTTGAAAGCCAGTTCCAACAGTTGAAACTCAAGTTTGGCGAAGTGCAAAAGGACAATAATGAGCTGGCACACCGCGCCGAGACCACTGAAAGAGAGAACCGACGACTGATTGATGAAGAGGAAGAGAGAACGGCTTCTTTGAGACAGTCGCACCAACTGATCGAAGGTGAGAATAAGCGTCTTGAGAATCAGATCAGCGATCTCAAAAGCCGAGCAGAGAAAGCAGAACTCGAAAGCCTGAAATCGAATCAGCTGGTAACCAGCCTGAGGGATAACAGCAATCTGCTTAAGATGCAGGTTGATCAGCTGCAACAGGAAGTCAACGAACTGCGGGAAAAACAGTATCAGCAACCTAAAGCTGTCGAAAAAAGAAACAGCACTCTAGTCGATGAATCAAATTCGGAGTTGAAAACAGACACCGATCTCCTGGAAGAGCTGTACAAGCCGGAATTGGCTCTGTCACCTACTCCGCAGCCGCAGCCGCAGCCGCAGCCGCAACAACAAATCAAACCGGTCAAAGAGAGTAAAACCGACTCGGTTCATCTGTTTCCAGATAAAGAGCAGGTCGATCTGAAACAGAAGCAGGTAAAAGGAAGCAGGATTCCACCGTTTCGGGTAGAAGCTGAACCGATGTTCTTCAAAAATGGCTTCAACCCCTCCTCATTCACCATTGCCAGCTTGATCATGCTAGCCATCGTCGTAATTGGCGGCATCTATCTCTACACGGTAATGAGTGCACCTACCTATGATCCAGTATCTGACACAAATCAGGTAGCGCTGCCGAGTAGTTCTCCCAATCAAGGTGCAGCAGCCCTGCCGACCAAAGAGGTCGTAGTAGAGCAAACCAAAAGTAACAGTAGTCGTAGGACAGTCCCATCAGTCAACAGTGCCGGACATCAGCAAGCGGCCCCCGTCACCAGAGCGCCGAGCATTTCTGAGGAGCTGAGGCTTGAAAAAGAGCTGACTTTACGTCAGATGGCTGAGGAAGAGTTCAACCGAAGTCTGGTCAACACCACGACAGCCGAACCAGTTTTTTTCGATCCGCCCGAAACAGTTTCCACCGACTATGAATTTCAATCGGAAGCAGTCAACGAATCAGTTCCCTTATTACCCGAATTTGAAGCAGAGACCAATTCTGAGGATCTCGATCCTGCCACCGAAAGCCACAACTAAGGCATCAATCAACAATCCCTCTGGGCTCTCCATAGCCAGCTGATATATGACTCACTTCTCACGCTCAGCAGCCATAACCATTGTGCGCCGCTCTTCTGCTATGGCATTGAGATCTGAATTCTCCGCAAAACAGATCAGGATTTAATTTTCACTCAGACCACTAGTCCGCTGCTGAAAGATACTGGCATGCAGAGGCCAACCCGACTCATCAATCACGAAAACGGTCCATTTTCCCTCTTCCCCAGGGTTGAGGCTCTTGATTGAATAGGCCCGCCAGCGGGGGCCACCGACTTGAATATTGACCTCGCTGATCACTTCCCCTTCAAATTCCCATCTGTGAACGACTGTACGACCCTGAAGATTTCTAAGATCGGTAAAAAATGAGACTTCCGTGGCATTCTCATCCAGGCTGACTACCTGATCCACTGGCTCTCTGTCAATCACAGCGGTGGTGAACACAGCCCGGGCGACATAAGCATCGGGTACGGGAGACTCTTCAATACCTTGTGAATCCAATAGCTCCTGTGCTTCCGCTTCAACCTCCTCCGAGGTCACGCTTTCTTGTGGTGGATCCATCGCATCCTGTGACCACAGTGATGACTGTATGGAGATCAGCAAGATGGCCAACCAGGCCTGTTTCACAAGCCTAAATCCATGAAGTTTTTTTAGCATTGACACCTCCGACATGCTGTTATTGAAAAATTGAAACAGAAATCCCTGACAGGCGCCAGTTTTTGTCCCGGCTATCTTCGCAGAACTCGAATCCATTGCCAGAAATTCAATAAACCGGCCAGTGAGGCGGACAGATAGGTGAATGCTGCCGCCCGTAATATTTTTTCTGCCGCCGGGTATTGATCCGTTGTCAGATAACCATCCTTTAACAGAGGCATGGCTTTTTTAAAGCTTGCATCCAATTCAACCGGTAGGGTGAATAACTGTAACAGCACATTGGTCCCCATGATCAGAAATGCTGCCAGGGCGCTGATCATCCCGATTGCTGGCGCCCTGGAGATCACCGAGGCAATGGGAGCCAGAAACAGCAGAAATGAACCCAGCCGTTGGGCAAATTGGGCAAACCGGGCCAGTCGGGTCCGCCAGCGAAACATCGGCTCATCCGCTGCATCCTGCAGCGCATGTCCCACTTCATGAGCTGCGGTCGTAATGGCAGTGAGCGATTTCCCGCTCATTCGCTCCTTGGAGAGCCTGACAGCTTTATCACCTGGATCGTAGTGGTCCCCCAAATCAGTACTTTCAACACGCACATTCGTCAGGGAAAACCGATCCAACAGATGCCTTGCCAATTCACCGCCATTGCCGGGAAAGTTATCCTCTTCCTGCTGACTGTGCTTTTTCATGGTCCGATTGACCCACCATTGTGGACCAAGCAGGAGAAGCAGCAGCAGTGTCAAAATAAATACATAGTGCATGCCTTGTATCAACCGATAGCCGTACTGAGTTGGTTTGGAATTGAGCAGTTATTAACCTGGCGACTCAAACTGACGGGCTATTATTCACCCGGCACCTTAATAGTTATAACGTAACAGACGGTTCGCCTACTACTATGATGATCAGTGGCGGGAAAAGTTTGAGGGCACCGCTTGATTATTCAGAACTCTGACAGAGATACGGAGATGTGGCCTTGCTGTATGGACTGGATGTTCGTAGGCAGCCAGCGGTGTTCATCCGCTCTGTCCTTATCTAGGGCCTGTTAACACTGATCCAATAGGCCCTAGAACAACGCCATAACCATGACTGATACATGGTTATGGCGGATATTATCAGCTAGTAGGTTACTACTCTAGGAAGCTCTTTAGCTTCTGCCACCCATTTCTCAACTGAGGAGAGACTGGGAGTAGCACGTACCAGATTCTTCGCTTCATTGACCTCAACCATTTTTGAATGCAGATTCTCAGGCTTTCTTTGTGCCAATTCAGGTACGGTATCCACACCCGCTGCTTCCAATAGATCGGAGTACTGTTCACCGATACCTTTGACCCTGAAAAGGTCGGCCATATTGACCCATCTGAGAATCAATTTGCCACTGATTCCGGTTGAATCCTCAAGTGTCTTACGTCCTTTTTTGGTACTCCCCTGCTCCAGCAAGGCTTCCAGGTTCTTGATATCAGCAGCTTCCAGTTTTGATGCGTAGGTTGCACCGATACCCTCGATTTCGACTAGCTTAGTCATGATTTAAGTCTCTCTCTGGTTCGGATAGGTGGTTATTCTTCTTCCATAGTGAGTGTTCCAATACTCAACATCTGCCATCCCTATGCACCCTCTGAAAGGCTTATAATCCTGCATCATCGCTTTACCGGCATACGCCTCCAGATTTCCACAATCGGCGGCAATAGAAGTAATTGTTGATTCAGTGGATTCTCCCCTGAACCCTCTGACAACGATGATGCAGTACAAAAATCAAGCTGGCTTTTCCATCGCCTCCTTCTCATCCCTGTGAGATCTCCATAATACACACTATAAGAGTCTGATAAATCTTGATTTAGCTCTGAATTCTAAACAAGTGTTAAATGTTTTATCAAGGCATTCCTGGGTCTGTTAACACTAATTCATCGCGTCGACGACTTGACTGGCCAGGCTGATCCGACGTCGATCCTGCCTTCTTCGATCACCGGGATACCTGTGAGCCTTATCAAGCACCAGCCTTCGTCGATCCCGCGAGGCTTCCCGGTGGATATATGGATGAGCATGCAGCCTCCTGCCCAGCCGTGAGGCCGCATTAAGTCGGCCGATCATTTCGTGGGCAGATTCAGATGGATCAATGAATACAAGCCCATGAATTTCCCAGTCTTGGGCCTTATTGAACTTCAACCTCAACACCTTCGACCTGGTTATGTCCACAGCATTGACTTTCTCAGTAAAAAAAGACCAACCCGGCATTACCAGGCGGTTAACCATTTTGGTCAATTCCCGCGCAGTACACTCTTCCGATATCCCATTAATAAAAACCCACATCATTCCTCTCACAACATGGTCATTCGCAATTCAATATAGCAGACTATTCACCCGGCACCTTGATAGGCCATCATCTGTCTAAGCCCATCTGCCTTTGAAAATCAAACTGTTATAGGCTACAAGAGTCCCCTGAAGATGGCTTGTCAAAGTGTCTGCTTATTACTGTATTGCTGATCTTCAAACTATAATATCTAATCAAATCGATGAGTAATGTTTCTGGTCTATCGTGGGTTGATATTGCCAAGGAACAATTGCCTGTCAGCTGTACTCATAAATATTGAACGGCCTGTAGGAAGTGCAATGCCAAATCCATTTATCACTCAATTTCAGCAGTTACCCGATACCATCCCGATATTTCCGCTTGCTGGCGCTATCGTGATGCCTGGAGCGCAGCTGCCGCTGAATATCTTCGAACCCCGATATATCAATATGATAGAAGATGCGATGGCAAGTCATCACCTGATTGGCATGGTACAACCCTTGGATGAACCGGAAAATAGCAAAAATAAGGTATTCAATACCGGTTGCTCCGGCAGAATAAGCTACTATAGCGAGACTCCCGATGGCAGAATTGAGATCATTCTTACCGGAGTATGTCGGTTCGATGTCGGGGAAGAACTCAAGACTACCCGTGGTTACCGGCTCATAACCCCTATCTGGGCAAGGTTTGAATCAGACTACGACCCCGTTTCCACCGCATTGCTCAAAGAGCGAAAACAGATCGAACTCACCCTCGAACGCTATCTGCTGGCCAATGATCTGCAGACAGATACCGAACAGCTGAAACAACTTCCTACTGACCTGCTGGTGAATGTCCTGACCACCGCCCTCCCCTTACCCCATGAGGATAAGCAGTCGATGGTCGAAACTGTCGACATCGCTGAGCGACTTCAAATGCTGGTCGCAAAACTCGACTTGAGCAGTTATCAGCCAAGCAGTGATTTGAAACACTGAGTCTATTCAGTCAGTCAAGATTGCGTTTAGCTTCATGGCCAGTGTGACCCACACTCCTTTCAAACCTGCCTGGTGGCTCAAGTCGCCCCATCTTCAGACTATTTGGCCAACTCTTTTCAGATCAAGAGTCAAGCTCGATTTACATCTCGAACGAATCGATCTAAGGGATGGAGATTTCATAGACCTATCCTGGCATCAAGATTCCAGTGGGCCTCTGGTGATGCTGATACATGGATTGGAGGGCTCCATCAGATCCCACTATGTCACACCAACCCTTCAGGCACTACACCAGGCTGGTTTCCGCACCTTGTTCATGCATCTGCGGGGCTGCAGTGGTGAACCGAACCGGCTGCATCGCAGCTATCACTCCGGGGCATCTGAAGACCTCAAAGAGATCCTGGAACGGCTGGGCACCAGGAACCAGCTTCCGGATGCTGTGGTCGGATTCTCCCTGGGAGGAAATCTGCTCTTGAAGTACCTGTCCGAAACAGGTCACAAGAGTGCACTTGGTGCGGCAGTCGCTGTCTCCGTACCCTTCAATCTTGGCCAGGCTGCGACACGCCTGGAACAGGGGCTCTCCAGGATATATGGACGCTACCTTCTTGATAAACTGAAGAAAAGCTATTCGGAAAAATGCCAGATACGCGGTTTCGACAAAACGGCTGACCTCACTGCCATTCAAACCATCTATCAGTTCGATGACAAAATAACCTCCCTGGCGAATGGGTTTAACGATGCGGATGACTACTACAACAAGTGCAGCTCAGGCACAAAACTGAAAAACATCAACACACCAACCCTGATCATCCATGCCCTGGACGATCCATTCATGTTTCCAGCCAATGCCCCGACACTGGATCAGCTGGGCCCGGGGGTTGACCTGGAACTCTGCATGAATGGTGGGCACGTGGGATTTATCCAGGGGAATCTACCATTCAAAGCAGAGTATTGGCTGGACAAACGCATCACTCAGTACCTTAAAGCTCAACTCAATCCTGAAAATCAGTCGGACAATAACAACGACTTGCAATTATCATCCAACTGACACAATCTACACCTTACTCTACAAACCTGTTTGGATAATCAGGTCAGGTATCCACTCCAGCTCTGTCTACGCGATACCGAGAGCCAGTTAACCCGAATCCAATCTCACAACATTGAAAGCGATTGTAGCGGATAAACCTGAGTTTTTTATCTATTTCAAGGTCTATTTGAATGCCTGGTCCCAGTGGTAAAGAGACAGATCAGATGGTGGTGGATATCGCTTGTCTCGATCACAGGCGATTCCGGGCAACCCTCATTTCAACTATTGGCAGCCATTGTGAAGTATGGCGTAGTAGTAAACGCCACGAAAAACTCGTAGATGGTGAAATCGAGACAACCTATACCGAATTTGTTATCAAATGGCCTTACACAGACTATTCGGAAAATGAGACAAAACTACTGGCCCGACACTATCGTCAACTCAAGGATACCCTTGATGAGATTATCCCGGATGCCTTGTTCGTCGTCACAAAGATCAACGGTCGCGCAAGTGTTTTGGTGCTGGCCCAGGCAATCAATGTCTGGTTCAACATAGCCAATCAGCAGAATGAAGAAGAGGCAATCAAGCTGTTGTGCGCCAATCCAAAATCGCGGATTCAACTCTCCCGTTTCGTCAAAGCGGCTCAAGCCTGGCGCAAGTCAGACAATCCAAAAGTCATCGATCTGTTCGGCATTGACAATCTGATCATGGATACCAACCGGGATATCCATTTTCTGGACAGTTTTTTTGTTTTCTTTTTTGAAGACACCTTCCACTTGATCGATGGCTGTGAGGAGGATACCGAACTCGCGGATAAGGTTAACCTCTCAATCAAAAGAATGAACTATCTTGAAAGGCTACTGGAGCAGGTCAAGGCTTCGTGCGATCAGCAGTAATTGCTTGTCTATCTGGCTTACTGAGTTAACTAAGGGCACCCGGGAAATGCACAGAAACGGTCAACCCACCATGGTTTTCTCTGTTTTCCATCTCAATGGTTGCGTGATGAAGATCGACAATTCTTTTAACAATTGCCAATCCCAAACCACTACCCTGGATTTTGGTATCTTCACCCCGTCGAAAACGCTGATACAGACCCTGCTGCTTGGATTCGGGGATCCCGGGCCCAGTATCATGTACTTCTATCCTTGCGCCGGCGTCCAGCTCAACCAGTTTAACGGTGACTTCACCGTTATCGGGCGTATAGCGGATCGCATTGTCGATAATATTTCTCAGTAAAATCTGTATGGCGGGTGAAAACCCGGGTACCACCACTGTATCATTTGGGCCATCGTAGGAGATCTCAATATCCTTCTCCAAGGCCAAACCAGCTATGGCGGCGATGACATTGATCGCCTCCTGCTGCAGATCCACCTGATGGGTATGGGACTCATCGAAGGACTGACTATCCATTCTGGCCAGAGTCAACAGCTGTTCGAGCAGATGCGTAGCCCGATCCACCCCACGAATCACCTGATCAAGAAATCCTTTGTGTGCCTGTTCAGTTGAGAGAGATTTGGCTTGAGCCAATGTCTTTAAGGCGGCCAAGGGCGTTCTCAGCTCATGGGCTGCATCGGCGGTAAATCTTCGCTCATTTTCCAATGCAGAGTGAACTTTGAGAAACAGATGATTCAACGACTCCACCATCGGTACCACTTCACTCGGCACATCCTTAGTGGATATCGGGTCGAGTGAATTTGGATCCCTGTTCTCGACTTTGTCCGCAATCGTGCTGAGTGGTTTCAGACCGTTGCCAACCATCATCCAGATAATGAAGCCAAGTAGCGGTAGTGCGATAATGATTGGCCATAAGCTGTTAAAGACTATTTCCGATTCGATCTCCTCTCTTACAGAGAGTAACTCACCCACGAGAACATTGAACTGACCGCTCGACTCCTTCAGTCCAAACATCCTCCATGGTTTGTCCTCAATAACAAAATTGTTGTAACCAATCTTAAAATCGTTGAATGATGCGGGCAGATTTGAACGTAAATAGGTTTTTCCATTAACCCCTTTTATCAAAAAGGCGATTTTCGATTCATATCGGTGTCCCTCTACCAGATCCCTGGGTACCAAAGTCAAATAATCCTGTTCACTTTCACTCTCATGTGATTGAAAGTCCTGCAGAATCTTCATGAACCTTGAAGATCGAGTCGCGGTATCCTCAGCAACTTCAGCAATCAGTTTCTGCAGAGTCTGTTTGACCTCCTCATCCTCTTCAATCTCATGGATCATCAATGTTGCAAGAATTCTTGATTCCTGAGCCAGGGTAGCGTCGTAGATCTCTTCAACTTCATGAGAGGCTACCTGGTAGACAAACAGTGCGGTGATCAACCATAGGAATATGATGGTGGTTATCAGGCTGGCTAAAAGACGTCGGCGAATTGATGGGATCGTCATCTATTAACTCGCCCTAATCGGATTGACTCTGCTTAGGGATCATGTAGCCAACGCCGCGTACGGTCTTGATCAACGTCTTTCCCAGCTTTTTTCGAAGATGGTGGATATACACTTCAATGGCATTACTCTCCACACCCTCATCCCAACCATAGAGCGATTCTTCCAGCGCCTGTCTTGACATGATTCGTCCCGGATGGGATATCAGGGTTTCCAATATGGAAAACTCATTTGCGCCCAATATGACCTCTACACCATCCTTTTGCAAACTGCGGGATGCGGGATCCATGGTAATTCCGGCATACTCGATTAATGGTGCGGCACGCCCTTCCCGCCGGCGGCAGATGGCGCGTAACCGGGCATCTACCTCAAGCAAATCGAATGGTTTCACGACATAATCATCGGCCCCAAGATCCAATCCCTGGATCCGGTCATCTAGTGTGTCGCGAGCGGTTAGTACCAATACCGGTAGATTATTGCCTCTGCTGCGCAAATTTTTTAAAACGTGCAGGCCATCCTGAGTTGGCAGTCCGAGATCGAGAATCAGGGCATCGATATTCTCACTCAACAAGGCTTGTTCAGTTGCTGAGCCATCAACCAACCAATCGACTGTATGGCCCAACTCTCTCAGCCCCATACTGAGACCCTCGCCAAGATGGCGATCATCTTCCGCCAAAACAATTCGCATCAAACAAGTCCTGAATCGATCTTTTCAATTTATACAGTGCAGACTCATCCTTCTGAGTCATCTTCCTGCTGTGCTAGGGTCTGTTAACAGCCTATAGCTGCAGAGATTCAAAATGAGTGTGGAAACTCCGGTTGATTGTCATACTTTAACTGTAGCTGTTTTTTGGCAGTTGAAAGCGCTGCTTCAGCCGCTCGTTTAAGTCCGGCATCGGCCACCCGGTTATTGCTTCTGATGGGCAAAGCCAAAACCCTTTCAAAAGCTGTGATTGCAGGCTGAAAGCGCTTTTCATGGAGCAGGAATTCAGCATAATAGAAGTTTGCATCGATATTATCCGGATTCACATCCAGAGCCTTGAGCAAATGCTGCTCGGCTTTTTCATCATCACCGAATCCCAATGGATATCCTGGCACCTGGTAGTAGAGGCTCCCCAGCACGGTGTACAAAGTGCCATCAAGGACCGTCGGTTCAATCAATTCCGCCTGTTCGAGGAGGCGTTTTGCCTGTTTCGCGAGTCCAAGACCGGACATGTTGCTGCTGTCCTTGGCCAGGGTTGAAAGCACAACAGCATGCCAGACCATTGCAGCCGGGTTTCCTGGTTGCTCGTTGACGACTTTCTCCATCTCTGCTGCCAATGCCTGCAGAGGTTCGCGACGCTGATCCCGTGCAGTATCAAACTTCAAAATCGCCCAACGTTCACTCAATTCCAACAGTACTGGAGACATTTCTGCTGCCCAAACACAGCTCTGGTAAAACAGAAGCATGAGAATAGAGAAGGATATTTTTTTCATGACTATTATCTTACTCAATCTTTGCGCGCTGGAGCATAGAAAAACCACAATTTTCATACTCTAATATCCATCCAATGTAAAACTGGCGGTTATCCAGAGCAGTGAAATAACACACTGATTAATTTAGGATTTCCAGAGTTCATTACATATTCTTGACTGAAAAGTTAAATCGACAATCTCAAACTTTTGTAAGCTGTGATGTCGACTGGCAATATTCTAAGTGAAAGCATTGGCATATTATTATTTACATGGGTATCATTCTGTATAGGCAAAGAAACAGACCCATATCCGCTCCTCATTTGATTTATCTTCAGGTCGAGAATCGGCATCCTTCGTTTCCAAGCTAACAAGCGAGGCGAAACGCCAGCGCTTTAGCGTTCAAGGTCTGTCTGGCAGGTTTATACATGGGACCGTCAGACCCTGAACAAGATCAATAATCTGTTTAGGAATGTAAATCGATGACTAAATTGTATGTTGGCAACCTGGCCTGGTCTGCCACAGAAGATGATATCCGGGAACTGTTTTCCGATATCGGTGAGGTGCAATCTGCTAATCTGATCCTTGACCGGGAAACCCGTCGTTCCCGTGGTTTTGCTTTTGTTGAAATGGGCCAGGCTGATGCCGAGCGCGCCATTACCGAGCTGAATGGAAAAGATTTTCAAGGCCGTAGTTTGAGAATTAATGAAGCCCAGGAAAAGCCTCGTCGCAACTCTGGTGGCGGTGGCGGCGGCGGTCGCTGGTAAGCACCAAATTCCGAATTTATCGCTTTACAACGAAGATTCTTGAGAACGGTAGGCTGATATGCCTGCCGTTTTCAATTGACTACTGACCAATCAGTCCAACTTACTGATTGCGCTCGATCTTATAGCCCCCCTGCCACTGAAGTAGGCGGGTCAAAGGCTCACTGCTTCATAAAACAGGCCCAACCGGAACACCTTTCCATCTGGAAACGTGTCTGTGATCCTGATCTCCATTTCGGTCCGCTTTCACCCCTGTGTAACAGATAAGCATTAAACTGCGTTTCATGAAGAGTGAAATCCCCATCCGATCTATCGGACATAAAATTGTTGATCGCCGACGTGAAGAGATCGAGCCACTGCTCGTCAGTTGCCGGCAACAACACAGGCCCATTGAGATCGGTCTCTATTTCAACGATCCATCCTGTCATGAGTTCATCGAGAAGCGTCTGGCAGAGCAGCAGTTGATGCTGAATACCCATCTCGATCATCGTAAGCTGAGTGTTTTCAGCCTCGATGAGCATGAGAACGTGCCTCTTCTGCAACGTCAGATCGAACTCTCGCAGAATTGGGGTGCTGACTATGGGATCAACCATCTATCCGCATTCTCCCTCAGCCGAAGGGAAGCCTATCAGCCTGCCTTGATGGATAAACTGACTGAGCAACTGCACTTACTGAACAGTATCTGCCGGAAACATCGTTTCCCGATCTATCTTGAGAATACCTATCACGATCTGAGCTTCTACAGGCAGGTCTTCAACTCGATCATTGAAAACCAATTCGACTATCTGCACTGCTGTTTTGATTTCGGCCATGCAAAAGTCTGGTCCAACCAGACTCTATCCGAGTGGCTTGATTTCCTTGAGACTCTGAAAAACGCCGGAAAGCGACTCCATTTTCATCTGCATACCAACCGGGGACTATCAGACGAGCATCTCTCATTCATTGAGGCGGAGTGGTTGGATATCATCAAAGCGGACAGTTTCACGACTCCACTCAACAGCTTCGAAGCGATCGAACTGATTGACAGCCGATTTGCTGATTCCAGGAAGTTGATGGAGGTTCCAACCCATGAGGCTGTGGAGAATCTGCACAAGGTTGTTGAAGAGATCGAGCGGATCAGGCAATCGAAACAGCTTAGAAGTGCCTGATATCCACCAATCCCAACAGAACTGGCGCTGAAAATTGTTGTAAAACTGACTACGCAGATTCCAGTGCTGCGATACGATCCTCCAACGGCGGGTGACTGGCGAACAGCTTCTGCACTTTTCCCGCACTGATGGCGAATGCCGCCATCTCTTCCGGCATCGGTTCCGGCTCATGGGCCTGTTGTAATCGCCTCAGGGCGGCAATCATTTTGCCTCGACCGGCCAGATCCGCACCACCCTTGTCTGCCCTGAATTCACGCCAGCGGGAGAACCACATGACGATCGTCATCGCCAGGATACCCAGCACGAATTCCGCAATTATCGAGACAATATAGAAGGCCGGCCCATAACCCCGCTCCGTCTTGAACACCACCCGATCCACAGTATGTCCAATGATTCTTGAGAGAAAGACCACAAAGGTATTGACCACGCCCTGTATCAAAGAGAGGGTTACCATGTCCCCATTGGCCACATGGCTGACTTCATGAGCCAGTACCGCCTCGACTTCGTCCCGATTCATCTGTTGCATCAGGCCGGTGCTGACCGCAACCAGGGCATCATTCTTGTTCCACCCGGTGGCAAAAGCATTCGGAGAAGCATGATTGAATATTCCCACCTCCGGCATTCCTATGCCTGCCCGCTGGGCCTGGGATTCAACGGTGGCGACCAGCCAGCGCTCCACCTCATTGCCGGGGGTCTGGATGAGCTGAACCCCCATACTCCGCTTGGCCATCCATTTGGAGATAAAGAGAGAGATCAGAGATCCGGAAAAACCGATGACCGCTGAGTAGACCAGCAGTGCATTGATATCCAGGTCGACCCCATTCTGCATCAGCAGCCCTTCAATCCCGAGGATTCTGAAGGTGATGCTGATCAAGGCCAGAATCGCCAGGTTGGTGCCGAGAAAGAGTGCAATCCTCATCATATCCGTTTCACATCCTGATCGTTTTAAACTCTGAAATTTATCTATCTGAATATGGGATCATTGATACTGATTTTCAACTGAAGTTCCCAATTACACACCATGGGCACCAAACCGAGCCTTAAAAAGACGATACAGGTTGCAGCCTCAAATTCGAATTGGTTTTCTACACCACACTACCGGTGCTCTCAGGCTGACAGCTTGGCCCTGCTCTCCGTTGCAACAGAACTCTGATCAGACTCGACAGCCTGGTAGTCGATACTGATACGATCCCCGGCGATAGGGCGGAAAAACCCGTCAGCGAACGCCACATGATCCACATGCTCGCGATAACTGTCTATCACGGCAGGATGACAGAATTTCACCAGCCAGGTGTAGCGATATCCTGCACTCTCCTGTACCGCATCACCGGTGAATACCCGACGCACACCGGGAATGGCGCCGAGAACACGTCTCCCCTCCTCCATCATATGATTGATCTGCTTCTCATCATCAATACTGGTGTTGTAGATGATCAGATGCTCCACCGGCAGCCAGGGATCACATTCGGCCAATACTTCCGAGGCACGTCCGGCGGATCCCCAGAGTGACATGCAGCGTGCCGCCTCCTCAAGGATCCCATCACTTACCCCTTGCATCAGACCGGTATAACCCAACCGATGCTGTTCCGCATTCTTACCCACGCATGCGCCGGCCACATCGGCCAGAGCCGTATAATAGTTGATCTTAGCGATGCCATTTTCTATCAGCCTTTTATACTGCTCAGCAGAGAGTCCGGTACCGCCGTGCAGGACCAGCGGTATAGCCAGTGCTCCGTTGATCTGTTGCAGACGCTCGAAATCGAGATTCGGCTCACCTTTCATGCGACCGTGGACTGTACCGATTGAGACGGCCAGAAAATCCACTCCGGTCAGATCAACAAACTGTCTGGCCTCGTTCACTGAGGTATGGCTCATTTCACCAGGATGCTGTTCCGCATCCTCACCCTCCACACCGGGTACATAGCCAAGCTCCCCTTCCACAGGTATGCCGCAAGCATGTGCCATGGAGACGACCTGGGCAGTAGTCTCCACATTCTCCTTGAATGAAGTATGTGAGGCATCGACCATGACCCCATTACAACCCAGCCGTATTGAGTCGATGGCAGATTCCAGGCTTTCTCCATGGTCCAGGTGGATCGCCACCGGCACCGCCGCGCGTTTTGCCGCTGTCTCGACGGCGGCCATCAACAGTTCGAAATCGTAGTGCTGAAAATGGGACTCGGCCAGGGAGAGGATTAGCGGCGAGGCGGTCTGTTCGGCCGCAGCCATCACACCGGTCACAAAGTCCAGGCTGACCACATCGAAGGCACCCACAGCATAACCATTGGCATGGGCGTGATTGAGCATCTGTTTCATATTTACCAGCGGCACAGGATCTCTCCTTATTCCCAATAGAGGTGATAGGGTGGAAAACTTTTATCCCCGGCAACTTTACGCTTGCTTAACTGTTAGGTTAATTTAAATTAAACTAATATTTCGTTAAACTTGGGTAAAACAATTGATCAGGCGTTTAACACTCCATCAACTGACCATATTCACGGCGCTCGCCCAACACGGAAATATGACCCGTGCAGCCAAAGCGCTGCATATGAGCACCCCAGCCCTATCCATTCAGATCAAGCAGATGTCCGATGCGATCGGCATGCCGCTGCATGAGCAGATTGGCCGGAAACTCTATCTGACCGACGCAGGCAGACGGGTCGAAGAGGCCGCCCGTGACATTCTGAACCGGTTAGAGGCACTGGACTCGGAGATTGCGGAACTGCAAGGTTTGGAACAAGGCAGGCTCAGACTCTCCATTATCACCACCGCCAAATACTTTGTACCCAAGTTACTCGGTTCATTTTGCCAACGCCATCCCGCTATAGAGGTCTCCCTGGATGTGGCGAATCGCGATCAGTGTCTTAACCGTTTGGAGCGGAATCTCGACGACCTCTACATCATGGGAAAATACCCCGAAGCGCTCGCTGTTGAAGCGGTCCCCTTCATGGAGAACCCCTTGCTGGTGATCGCCCCGAGTGGCCACCCTCTGGCCGACAGAAAAAACTTATCCCCCAAGCTGCTGGCAGAAGAGTCCTTTGTCATGCGTGAACAGGGTTCCGGTACCCGTCTTGCCGCTGAAAGTTTCTTTGAGTCTCACAAGATAGAGCTGAAAACCCGCATGACCCTTGGCAGTAACGAGGCGGTTAAGCAGGCAGTTGCCGGTGGCCTTGGGCTGGCGGTGCTATCCCAACACACTCTAACCCTTGATCGAGCCTCGGGCGCTTTTGCGGTACTGGATGTGAAGGGGTTTCCATTGATCAGGCAGTGGTATGCGGTTTATCCCCGGGGCAAGCGGATATCTGCGGTCACCAGTGCCTTTCTTCAGTACCTGATTTCTGAGGGTGAGAAAAGTATTCGCTCACATCCCTGACGCCATAACTGCAAAGTAGTATCAAAACTTACAGTCGGCAGTTATGGCGGATTTCTGTGAGTTATTGACCATCGTGGAGCAAATTTTCAGTTCCAAGCGTACAGGTCAATAATGCCTGGTTCAGTTGCTCAATAAGCAACAGCAAATGCGTTTATTTAAATTTAAGTACGCATTTAAAGGAGATGCTGCCATTGACGGCTGATTTGTTATCAACTACCTGACAACTTCACATCATCTGATACAGTTCAGTCATCAACCTCTTCATAACCGGTAATCATAGCCTTTACATCAGCCCCTACAGGGTCACTCATGGTAATAGTCAGGTAGAGGTGGGCAACCAGGAAGGTCAGCATCAGGAATGCAGCACCGGTATGAACCAATGCAATAGCACCCAGCGGTAACCATTCCAATCCGATACCACCCAGATCCCCATAGAATAGATAGAGTAATCCGCTGATCCAGATAGCCGGTCCAATGAACAGATGCAGACCCAGGTAGGCTGACCTTTGTAATGGATTATGCTTATGGCTGCGGTCTTTGTGGAAGGGGTGCCCCTTTCCCTGGAAGATCTCAAAGGCGTAGTACTTGACCATCGCCAGGATGCGCTCCATTGGTGATGGGATATATTGTTTCCACTCACCAGTGGTCAGGTGCCAAAACCAGGCGAAGGCCCATAAACCGATCAGGGTCCAGGCAGCAATGCGGTGAATCTCAGCGGCCTGTTCCCAGCCTATCAGGGTATAGGTGCCATGTATCTCAAAGCCTGTTATCAACATCAGGATGATGAGTGCAGCTTGGGACCAGTGCCAAAAGCGTTCAAAGCCAGCATAGAGTTTTATCGTTGCCATCAGCTGTTCCTCCTTTTTTTAGAAACCATCCGCCCAAGACCGTGCACCGATACACCACCCAGGGTGCCCAATACCATCAACCATCCTATCAGGTCCAAGGTTTCGTTCCTGTCCCTTCCCGGCATGTAAAAACCACTGACACCAACCAATCGACCGTTACGTGCATGACAATCAGCACATCCCAGTGCATTCTCCTTTGGCGCCACCATATGTGTGATGGGCCAAAAGTACTCGGTCTCTACAAATCCGTATTCTCCGCTGAACTCCTTACCCCTTGCCATCAGACCCGCCTTCAGGGCTCTGCCCCAGTCAAAGCTCTTCCAGAAAGCATCTGGATCCTTTCCGAATAAATGGGGTACACCAAGGATTTTATTCTTGGTGTCATAGGGCTGTTTACCTCGCATTACCTTGAACGGCCAGATTCGGGAGTCAGGATCCTCATAACTGCCTTGAATGCTATTAATCGGCACCACACCGCTATCATCGATCTGCTCACCAAACAGGGTGTAGCGGACTTCGCCATCAAACCAGTAATACTCAGGTATGACATTCTCCTCCCAGGTAAAATCGCCCTTCTTGAAGTGGTAGACTGCATAGCCATCCTTCTTTTTCACCAGCGGCTTGCCATCTGCACCTTTCTGACCGGCAGTGGACCAATCCCACCACATCTTGGTCTTGCGGCCTCCACGAGCAAACTTGGGTACATGGCAGGTGACACAGGCAACCTTATCGGTATGGCTGTTAAGTTTTGGATTCGCCTCTTCGCCATGTGCTGCACTACCATGGCAGGATTCACAGGTAGCACGATTCTGATCTTTTTGACCTGGAATCACCACGCCCCGCTCATCCGATGGCTTTGGTGTATAGCGGCTGCCTGCAATCTCATGACCACCAGTGGTATGGCAGGTCTGACAACTGAAATTCAATCCCTCATTATCCATATGCACATCGGTAGCCCGGTTTGGCTTATGCATGGAAGAGTCGAGGTGACCATGTTTTACACCGTCCCCGCCGCCGCCATAGAAGTGGCAGGCTCCACAGTTGCTGCGGCCAGGCTTACCGACACTCTGGGCAACTTTCTGCAGATCGGGAGGCTGACGGAGCTTGCCTTTTTTAGGCGGCCACTTTTTTGGTTCATAGTTGGGATGTCCCGCACCGGTCGGGAATTTCTTATAGGTCCCGGTGGTATCATGACAAACTAGACAGTCCACATTTTGTTCTGAGCTGAGATCGAAACTGTCGTCTTTCCAGCCATATCCTATATGGCAACTGGTACAACGCGGCCAGTTGGTAGCGGTGGCAACACAAAAGTTATTGAGGACGTTCTTCTTACCGAGAGTCTGGCCAGTGAGTTGGTTTTCAAATGCCCAAGTCCAATGTGAGGTTTTGTGTAATTGTTTAGCCGCCTCGGTATGGCACTCCAAACAGGCTTTGGTGACTTCCGGACCTGTCTCGAACTCCTTTTGAAGCTGTTCGAATTTACTGTGGTCTGCTGTGGAATTTGTATCTGCAGCCCATATTGGGCTAACACACAGAACCAAAACTGCACATAGCAGCCTATTCAAACATGACTGAGAGCTTTTCATGAATGTCTCCTGAGATGCCTTAAGGCAGACCGTCCAAAACAGCTGATGGCGGTCATGAATCAGGAAACTGCTTGAGATTATGTTGTCGCTTAGCTGTCAGGTTTTTTTTATAACAGTCCTTCTACCTTGTATTTATAGTCGATATTTTTTTACAAGTGATGGTCTGTTATTGAGATTTGTCAATAAAAGGTGAATGAAGAACTCAGCCGGCATTAAGATCGATACTCGTCATCTGGTACAAGCCACCGAAAAACAATCGTTTCTTGATTCCGGCCTGGTTTCTGTCCAGATTAGCCCAATTCTCGATATCCTTGCACCAGAAGTTTTCAGCGTAAGGCTCAAGCAACTTGAATATACCTTTCATGACGTACCGCATGGGATTCCAGACTGCTGGCAGGTGGTAGTCAACGAATACGATACGACCACCCTTGCGGGTAACCCGAACCGCCTCTGCAATGGTCGCCAGGCGAACTGCTTCAGGCTGTTCATGTAACAAAAAGAAGACAACGGTATTGTCAAACTCACCATCTTGGAATTCCATCTTGCTCGAATCTTGTTGATGAAGTCTGACCTGGCCATTACTCCCAATCTTACTGCGTGTATTGTCTAGCTGAACCGGTGCCACATCTATGACGTCAAGGATCGCACCTGGCGTCAACTGTTGTGCAAGACGCGGGGTGAAGTCACCGTATACACAGGCTATTTGAAGGGTTTTCCCTTCAATTGAATGGCCAAGTTTCTCGAGTGCAGCATCTCTAAGATTATTGAAATTCCCCCAAAGTATCAGGTTGATCAGCCACTGTTGTTCAAAAAAGCGTACAGCCCTGGGGTGTAAATAAGCCCACCAGTATGCTTTCTGAAGATATGACGGTATTTCTTTCTCACAACTGTTTGTCGAGGCTGTCAATCCCCCAGATACCACTGTAGATGATCTTTCCATTTTCTTGTTATTTGCTGCTACACCCAATTTATGAGCTAGTAGGATAAGCCAAAAAATGCCAAGAGGTTAACCCTAAATTATTAGCGGTTTAATGCTCACATCCATTGTCAGGGTTATTCATAGGAACCTACTACTTTACCCACCACTGAATATTGGCAATCAGATAGAGGTATTATGATCTGGAACTACAGACTTTTCTCAAAACATTCTGTACCTTAGATCCCGATGCATAGTCCCAATCAACTGACTTAAAAGTGTCATTCAATGGTCAAATTTGATTGACCTCCGATCTGGGCATGTATTGCCGTTTTATTGATGGTTTAATCTGACCCAGTGGGTGTTGTGAAGCTGCCAATGATGACCCAAGGACTTCAAACATCACCTGAATTTAATTAGCTTCCTTAACGCCTTAGGTATGCAGCCGAGACAGGTAAGGTCGAAAGTGCTACAGACTAGGGTGTTGTTATACCGGTGAGGAGTATGAATAGGCTTACTCACAAAGAGATCACCACAACGGGATTCGTGGATAGGGACTAATTCACCTTCGGTTCATCCCTACAGGGCGCTTTCTCTGCAGCGTCTGTGTTGCTTGGCTCCATTCGAAGTCAGGATTAAAATCAAATCCTGAGTCTCCACCGGTTTAATAGGGGTGCTCGCCACGCGAGGTTTTCGGTGCCTGCTGATGGGCAGGGATTGATTCGCTGCGCTCACCCCTACGGGGCGCCTACGCTGCGCTGCGGCGTCTGCGTCACTGCGTTCCTTTCGAACGAAGGGTTCGCACCAAAACCTGCCTCTCCGCCAATAATTAAAGAGTGCTCGCCACGCGAGGTTTGGGTGCCTGCTGATGGGCAGGGATTGATTCGCTGCGCTCACCCCTACGGGGCGCCTACGCTACGCTGCGGCGTCCTGCGTCGCTTTGCGCCTGGTGATTCGCTGCGCTCACCCCTACGGGGCGCCTACGCTGCGCTGCG